>JAZNJB010000031.1:0-69230 GCA_045577815.1 Acutalibacteraceae bacterium | reverse complement strand
GAAAATGGTGCAGGTAAAACAACCTTTGTAAAGCTTCTTTTAAGATTTTATGACCCCGATGAGGGTGAAATTCTCTATAATGGCAGAGATTTGCACGATTATGATATTGAAGCTCTTCGCAAAAGATTCGGAACTGTTTTTCAGGATTATAAAGTCTTTGCTGTTTCCGTTGCAGAGAATATTCTTTGTAAAGAGATTGAAAATGATGATGAACAGCAAAAGGTTTCTGCTTCTCTTAAAAACAGCGGGGCAGATACTTTCGTAAATCGTTTGCCACAAAAGGAAAAAACGGTTATTACAAGAGAGTTCGATGAGACAGGTATAGGTCTTTCGGGTGGCGAGCAACAAAAAATCGCAACGGCAAGAATGTTTGCAAAAGATTTTGATCTGGCAATTCTTGATGAACCCTCATCCGCACTTGACCCCATAGCAGAATATAATATGTATGAAAACCTTATTTCTGCAACAAAAGGAAAAACTGTTATTTATATTTCCCATAGACTTTCAAGTGCAGTGCTTTCTGATAAGATATATGTTTTCGTAGACGGAAGCGTAAAAGAAAGCGGAACTCATAACGAGCTTATGGCGAAAAATGGCAAATATGCTGAAATGTTTACACTCCAGGCATCAAGCTATAGAGAGCAAGAGGGGAGTGTGACAACAGTATGAAAAATCAGAAAGCCGAAAAAGGCGTATTTTCAAATCTTCTGTATATGACAGGAGTAATGCTTAAGCTTTGCCCGGGCCTTGTTATCGGAGAGATATTTTTCCATATTCTTTGTACCTTGCCCGGAAGACTTGTTTCTGTAATAGGTCTTAAATTTGTTATTGATGAAGTAAGCACAGGGGGAAATCCACAAAAAATTATATTTGGTCTTGTTCTTATAATTGCTTTGCTTGTAGGCGGAGATTTTTTCAATGCGTTATTTTTTGAACTATTCGCTCACAGAGAACGAGAAAAACTTGATATAGGTTTACAATCAATGCTCTATAAAAAGGCGGCATCGATAGACCTTTCAAAATATGATAATCCCGAATATTATGCGGATTTTATTCTTGCAGTGGAAAACTCTTCAAACAGTATCCGATATCTTATTCCCATGATTAAGGGTGTAATTGAAGAGGTTATATCGTTCTTTCTTATCGGTACACTTGTGTTTACAATTGACCCTATAGCACTTCTTATTGTTGTGGTTTCCACAGTAATTTTCATACCTGTTGGAAAATACACGGGAGACCTTATGATAGAACGAAGAGAGAAAATAACTGAGGCTCACAGGGTAGGAGATTATTTTGCACGTATTTTCTATTTGCAGGACTATGCAGGAGAAATAAGAACAAGCGGAATATATCCTCTTTTAAAAAAGAGGTTCAGCACAGCATCAGACGAAGTTGTTGGTATTCAGAAGAAATATGCAAGAAAAACTAATGCGCTTTTCTTCTTGCAAGGAACATCAATAAATGTTATCGGCTTTATGCTTGTTTTAACACTTTATATCGGTTATAAAACTATTGTTGCAAAGGAAATGTCTGCAGGCGATTTTGTTGCGACATTCAATGGTGCGGTTCAAATCGGTTCAGGAATACTTTATCTTACAGTTGGTTGTGTAAGAAACTTTACCGAACATTCAAAAATTATTGATAAATATCGCAAGTTCTTAAGGGTTGAAAATGATATCAAAGACGGCACACATATTGCCGAATGTGGAAAACCCGAAACAATTTCAGTTGAAAATATTACATTCTCTTACGAAGGTAATGATAAAAATTCACTGGACGGAATTTCTTTTGAAATAAAGCCTTACGAAAAGGTTGCTCTTGTTGGCTATAATGGTGCAGGTAAAACAACACTCACCAATCTTCTTTTACGCCTTTATGATGTTAAAGACGGTAGTATAAAAATCGCTGGAAGAGATATTCGTGAGGAAACCGTTTCATCTCATCGCGACCGTTTCGCTGCGGTTTTTCAGGATTTTCAGATTTTCTCTGCTTCCGTTGGAGAAAATGTAGCTCTTTCAAAGACTTATGACGAAGAAAGAGTATGGAAAGCTCTCAAAGCAGTAGGCTTTGATAAGGAGCTTCCAAACGGTCTTGAAACAATTCTTTTAAGAGAATTTGATGAGGATGGCTTGATGCTTTCTGGCGGTGAGCAACAAAAAATTGCAATTGCAAGAGCGTTTTATAAAGATTGCCCTTACGTCATTCTTGATGAACCCTCTGCAAATCTTGACCCGGTTTCTGAATACGAGCTTAACCATGCTATGATGACCGAGGCTACTGACAAAACAGTTATTTTTATTTCTCACAGACTTTCAACAACGCGCCACGCGGACAGAATTTTTATGATGGAAAAAGGAAAAATAATCGAAAGCGGAAGTCACGACGAGCTTATAAACCTGAACGGCAAATATGCCGAAATGTTCAATCTTCAAGCAGAAAAGTATGTTAATTAAAAATGACCCTATTGTGAAAAATTTTTTCACAATAGGGTCATATCTTTTAATACCCCTTATACTCAAACACAGTATTATATGTTCCGCTTTCGAATTCGTATTCTTCGTTATCAAGGTAAAGCGTTGCGTGTGAACCATTAGGAATTGTGAAACTGAATTTGCATTCATCACCATTTCCTGTGTATTCCCAGGAGGAAATGATTTCGCCATTTTCTGTGAGAATTCTTGATTTTGCGTAGCCTAATTCCTTTGAGGGAAGCGGACGGAAAATAATATGCTTGTAAGCAGGCTCGTTGAAATCGCTGTCGATACCTGCAACGGTTGTGTAGAGCCAATCACCAACAGAGCCGTAAGCATAGTGGTTAAAGGAGTTCATTTCAGGAGTTGCAAAGGAGCCATCCTCTTTCATGCCGTCCCAACGCTCCCACATTGTTGTTGCACCTCTTGTTACGGGGAAGAGCCAGGAGGGGAATTCCTTTCTGAAAAGGAGCTTATATGCAAGGTCGGTTCTGCCTATTTTTGTCAAAGTATGAAGAAGATAGGGTGTACCAACGAAGCCTGTTTTAAGATGTCCGCAACTTTCAATATCTTTAACAAGCTTTTCAGCTTCTCTTTCAGGCTTATCTGTAAGGTCAAAGTAAAGAGCAAGAACATTTGCAGTCTGAGTTTCGTGCTCGGTTTTACCCGTGTTGAGATATACTTCTCTGTATTTTTTAACTGTAAGCTTATAAAGCTCTTCAAAATAGCTCATATCCTCACCTATAACCTTACCCATTTCAATGAAAAGTGAGTTTGAATATGCAAGATAAGCAGTACCGATAAGGTTTTTATCTGTAAGACCGCCTGTTGCTTCATTACCAGCATCAAGAGAAAGCCAGTCACCGAAATGGTGGGGATGCTTGTCAAAAAGACCTCTTTCTGAGCCGTTTGATTCCATAAAGAGAATCCATTTTTTCATAGACTCAAACTGGTCTCTGATTACCTGAGTATCACCAAAGGTTCTGTATACCCAGTAAGGAACAACTACACTTGCATCTGCCCAGGCAGAAGAACCGTGAGATTCCCATCTCATAAGGTCAGGGCAAACGTCAGTAATTGCACCGTTTGCTCTTTGGTCACAAGCAAGGTCGTGAAGCCATTTTTTAAAGAATTTATCTGTTCTGTATGTGGTTGAGGCAGTTCTTGCGAAAACCTGAGCATCACCTGTCCATCCGAGTCTTTCGTCACGTTGAGGACAGTCTGTGGGAACATCAAGGAAATTACCTCTCTGACCCCATACAATATTCTCGTAAAGCTGTTGAACAAGGTCGTGTCCGCAAGCAAAAAAGCCTGTTCTCTTCATATCTGAAAAAACAACAACTGCTTTGAAATTGTCAAGGTCAATTTCATCCTCGTTGAAGCCTTCAAGCTTTATGTATCTGAAGCCCTGGAATGAAAAATGAGGTTTATATACTCTTTCATTGCCGTCGGATGTTACGTGAACCTCTGCTTTTGCGCCACGAAGGTTAGTGGTATAGAAATTACCGTCTTTGTCAAGAATTTCTGCATGGTAAAGGGTAAATTCTGCACCTTTTCTCTGTGGTACAACCCATTCAACATAGCCTGTAAGATTCTGACCGAAGTCAATAACTGTTTCACCCTTAGGGGTGGTTATAAGCTCAATTGCATTAAGACGAGTCATTTCACGGGTTTCCTCACCCTCGGTGGGAATAAGAATTTCTTTATTAACATCATCTAATTCTTTAACAGGGAAGGCTTCATCTGTATCAAAAGTAAAATCAACAATTTCTCCGTTATAAACATGGGAATCGAGAATATTGCTTTTCTGACATTCCCATGAAGAATCTGTGGGGATAAAATCTTCGGTTCCGTCCTGATATTCAATTTTAAGAGCCGCAATAAGAGCAGTTTCTTTGCAAGTAATGCTCTCATAGTTTTCGTGAGGATTGCCGTGAAAACGCATACCGTTACCCACTGCAATTTCAAGAACGTTGCATTCTTCCATCATTGAGGTTACATCATATTCCTGATACTGAAGGCGTTTGCCGTAGGTAGTCCAACCGGGAGCAAAAATGAATTTGCCAACTCTCTGACTATTGAGAAATGCTTCGTAATAACCGAGAGCAGAGCAGAAAAGCGTTGCCTTGTTGATTTTTTTATCAAGCCAGACAACCTTTTTGAAAACGGGAACAATTGTACCGAAATCAGCGTTTTCCTTAATAAATTTTGCATCTTTTATCGTGTTCATTTAATCACCTGCATTTTTTCATTGACAATGAAAATTCAAATTGTATAATTATATTATCTTAGTTGATACTCTTTTTCAAGAGTTTCGGAGGCGAAAATGAGAAATCTTTCAGATATAAATGTTATTAAATCCGTAATGGGAAAGCACGGCGTTACCTTTAATAAGGGGTTAGGTCAGAATTTCCTTGTTGACCCTGAGGTTTGTCCTGCTATGGCAGAGGCGGCAGGTCTTGATGAGAACACTTGCGCTATAGAAATTGGTCCCGGTGTGGGCGTTTTAACTGCAGAGCTTGCAAAAAGAGCAGGTAAGGTTTTAAGCTTTGAGGTTGATAATCGTCTTTTGCCCGTTTTAGCAGAAACACTTTCAGATTTTAATAATGTTGAAATCATTAATGAAGATGTTATGAAAGCGGATTTACCCAAAATTATTGAGGAAAAATGCAAGGGAATGAAAATTTGCGTTGTAGCAAACCTTCCGTATTACATTACCTCACCCATAATTATGCTTCTTTTAGAAAGTAAGTTGCCCATTAATAACATAACTGTTATGGTACAAAAGGAAGCGGCGGACAGACTTTGTGCAGATGTGGGCTCCCGTGATGGTGGAGCAGTAACAGTTGCAGTTTCTTATTATGCAGAAAGTGAAAAGCTCTTTTTTGTTCCAAGAGATTCATTTTTACCCCCACCTAAAGTTAACAGCGAGGTTATTCAGTTAACAGTAAGAAAAGAACCACCTGTAAAGGTTGAAAATGAGGAGTTTTTCTTTAAACTCGTTAAAGCCGCATTCTCTCAGAGAAGAAAAACTGCAGAAAATTCTATAAGTGCAGGTCTTGGAATAAACAAAAATATTGTTGCTGAGGCACTTGAAAACGCAGGGCTGGAAAGAACTGTAAGAGCTGAAAAGCTTACAATGGAAGATTTTGCAAATTTGGAAAAAATATTGAATAAGTAATAAAATGTCACTGTTTGTTTTTCGGACAGTGACTTTTGTTTTTGTAACTGTATAAATCAACCGTTTCTGTCAATAAATAATATAAAAAACAGGAGGACATATTATGAGCGACAGAAATAAAAATGATAATGACAAAAACCCATTGGAAATTCCCGAAAATACACCGTCAGGTCAGCCGAAACCTATCAGAGCCGCAAAAAATGATAAAACAATGAAAAAGGTAAAATATGCCTATGCATTTGCCTTGCTTCTTGCTTTGGGTACCGCTCTTATTGCGAAAATTTCAACAGAAAAAGCCCTTGGAAACCTTGCTCCCATTGAAAGCGATTATGTTACAACCACAACAGAAAAAGCAACAACCAAGGACAGTGCCTTCCTTACAACCGAGCTTGATTTTGAGGTAAGACAAAATCTTACAGATGTTCCCGATATAAGAGAAGATACGGAAGAGCAAGCAGAGGAACAGACCGAAGAACAAACCAAAGAAGAAACCAAAGAAGAAACAACACAAAGCAGTAAATATGCTGTGCCATATAAGGATTATTATACTCTTCCCTTGGGAACAGATATTTTAAAGGATTATTCTCCCGATAAGCCAACTTATAGCGCAACAATGGGGGATTGGCGTACTCATTCGGCAATTGATTTTAAGGCTACTGAGGGTGAACAGGTAAAAGCAATTTCCTACGGAACTGTTCTAAAAATTTATGACGATGCTCTTTGGGGAACAACAGTTGAAATTGACCACGGCAACGGAGTAACTGCAAAATACTGTGGGTTTAACAAGGATACCCTTGAAATCAAAAAAGGTGCAACGGTTGAAGGCGGTGCACTCTTAGGCTATCTCGGCACAATTCCTTGTGAAAAATCTGATTTAAGCCACTTGCATTTTGAAATTTATTATAATGGAGAAAATGTTGAGCCACTTGAATTAATGGGGAAATAAAAAACGCCTTTGGCGTTTTTTTAATGCGGAATTCGAAATTCGGAATGCGGAATGTCGGGGCAAAGCCTATTATAAGCTTCGCGCAACTTAAATAATATAAAAAACAAAAAGAATTCAGGACAACAACTGTCTTGAATTCTTTTCCTTTATAACAGCGTCGCAGACCCATTGCTGGTAGCTGGGTGGCTTATAAATTGCGTCGCAGACCCGAAACTTTCCATTTTCCACTTTCAAATTTCAACTTTAATTCCGCATTCCGAATTCAAATAGGCTTCCGTATAGAATCAAAAAACTCATTATACCTCTCCACCCATTTCTGCACATCTTTTCTGTCATATTTATTGGGAAGATAGGTTTCGGTTACCGCGAGTTTGCCCATCCATACTGCAAAGTCAGAGAATTTTTCTTTCAGAATAACATTTTCTCTCAACTGACGGATTTTATCTTTAATTAACGCTCTGCCTGTTGCACCGAAAAGGTTATCGAGCTTATTTGTCATAATCTGTGAAAGGTCTTCTGTTGTGAAAATGCCTGTTTTTAAAATATCATTTATTTCCTGAGCAGTGAAATATGTCATCAGGTTTTTCAATAAAGCAAGTCTTCCTGCAGTAAAGCCGATTTCTTTAAAAAATCTTCGTTGATATTCCCAAAGGGTTTCGGTGTTATATAAAGCATTTGTATCGTTTGCAATTGCTTCTGCGAGTATTGCTCCTGCTTTCATAGAGTAAGAAATTCCTGAGCCTTTTACAGGGTAGGTCATAAATGCACTGTCACCAACGGCTGCATAGCCGTCTGCAACTAAAACTCCGAGAGGTTGACAGACGGGGATTTTGTCATACTGTCCGCCACGGATAAAATTTTTACTGATATGAGGGTATTCTTCGGAAATTTTTCGTAATTCTGTTAAAACTTCATCTTGTTCCAAAGGCTTGAAACGGCAGATTAATATATCAACAAAATCCTCTTCGGTTACTACCCAGGAAAAGCCGACAGTTCCATCTTCTTTTACAAGAATGTCATAGTATGTGTCAGGGTCGGGAACATCGGGCGACTTTTCAAAATGTGCACGATAGGTGTAAATAACATCAAAATCCTTGATTTCACGGTTAATGTTCATAAATTTCGGTAAATTGTTTCTCAAAGGAGAATCAATACCGCAAGCATCAATGATAATGTCCCCGTAAAAATCGCCCGCAATGGTTTTCACACCTGCAACTCTGCTACCTAAAATAATAGGTTCGATGACTGGGCAGTTATAGTGGATTTTGACCCCACTTTTTTCTGCAAGAGTCAGAAGATAATTAATAAGCACTTTTCTTTCCATAAAAATTGCTTCGTCTACCGGTTGAGGGAGAGTGAGTGGCGCAATATTATTTTCCAAAGGAACAAGTGTTAACTGATTTTTACATATTGTAATATTTTTTGGTGAAGGTAAATCGATATAAGTAAAAGTGTCCTTATCAAACACATCTTGTTGTGGTAAACCCATATCACATTTTTGTGATTTTTCAAAAACAGTTACCGAATAACCTAAGCGTGCAAGCTTGATAGCGCAAACTAAACCGCCGTGACCTGCACCTGCAACAATAATCTCTGCCATAAGAACACCTCTTTTCTTTATAGCCGAAAAGAATTAAGCTATTTTCGGCTATACTATTATATATTAAATATAGCATATCATTCGTTTTGTTACAATTAGAATTGAAATAATTTTTGTTCACAAAAATTTCAAAATGTAATTATTTTTAGTCAAAAATCGCAATTTTTTGTGTAAACTTGCATTAATACACAAAAACCAAGAGTGTTTATAGTGCAATTTTCACATTGAAAAAGCAGGTTCAATATGGTATAATGCCCGATGTTGTTGCAAAAGGTTACAAAATTGTAATAATTAGTTACAAACTTGAAATAAATATTAGTGATACAAAATATTATGAAAGGCAAAAAATATTCTATGACAAAAAGCAGAATCAAAAGAATTGCGGTAGTTGTTCTTACCACTGTTCTCATGGCAACTTCCGTTTTCAGCGTAAGTGCAGCTGCCAAAAGCCTCGAATACTCCGCCTCTTATTCTTACAAAAAAAGTGTTTACTACGAAAGATTAATGAATGTAAAGCTTACAGGTGACCAGGTTACTGACATTGTTAATGTTGCAAAAAGCCAGGTTGGCTACCATGAAGCAAGCTTTTTCGATTATTCCGGTACATCAACAGGTAGTGGTAACATTACCGAATATGGCAGATGGTATGGCCGTCAGGGGTATTGGTGCAATGTTTTCGCATCCTGGTGCGGTTATGTTGCAGGAATCCCCTCAAATATTTTTCCTAAGCTTACAAGCGTAGGCAATTCTTATTATTCAACTCTTCCTTCAGTTGGTGCAGATTGCTTCTCTTTTTCGTCAGGAAGAAAGCTTCAGGCAGGCGACCTTATTTTCTGTTGTACCTGCTCAGGTGGTTATGGTTGTATCGACCATGTTGGTCTTGTTGTTGATGTGGATGATACCACAATTTATACTGTTGAGGGTAATATGTCTGACTATGTTCAGGCTTGTGAGTACCCTGCAAGCACAGGTTACTCATCACGCCTTCGTTCAAGAATCAACTATGTTGCAAGACCTCAGTATGAAAACAATGCAAAAACTGTTGCAAACATTACAGATGCAACAACTGTAGAAACAATCGGTAACAGTGTTTACGCTGTATTCGATGTTTCAGTAAATTATGACCAGGCAAAGAAGCTTTCCAAGAAAATGGGCGGTTATCTTGTTGGTATCAGTTCAGAGAAAGAACTTGAAAAAGTATCTGAGCTTGCAGGTGAAAATGGCTTCGGCAGATATTTCATCGGCAAAAATATCGAAAATAAAAAATCTGTTTGTTCTGTAATAACAGAAGACGGTATTTCCAAATCAAGCGAAAAGAGAAGCTCAACAGGCTTTATCTGCGAAATCAATGTAAATAAGGTTGATGCAGTTAACGGCGCAGTTTTAAATGGCGTAAAATACGAAATTTATGACACTGCCTTGACCTATGAACAGGCAAAAGCTGTTGCTGAAGCAAAAGGCGGTTCTCTTGCTGAAATCAGTGAAGATAATGCATTAATGCTTTCACTTCTTCTTAAAGATAGCAAAAAGTATTTTGTTGAATCCAATAAAGAGAATTCTGCAAAAGCACTTTTAAATGATGGCAGTTCAGAAGTAAAAAAAGCAAAAACCTTTGATAAAAAATACAAAACAGGCTTTATTGTTGAATATGATGAAGCAGAAAAATACAGCGTTATTTATAACGCAAATGGTGGCGAAAATGCCCCCATTGAAAAAATCGCAGAAGAGGGCGAAACTATAAGAGTTTCATTCCACACTCCCGAAAAGAGCAACAAGGTTTTTATGGGTTGGTCCTTTGACGAACAGGCAAAAGTCGTTGACGTAGATTACGGGGACAAAATTACATTAACTGAAGATATTACCCTCTATGCAGTTTGGGGTTAAGAAAAAACGACTCGCTCGATGCGAGTCGTTTTTTAGATGCCAGATATCAGATGCCAGTATAATGTAGGGAACGGTCTTGACCGTTCCGTTGTTGTTTTTTGAATAAAGTAAAAGTTTTGCAAAGCCTATCCTCTCGTTTTATCTTTTCTTTGTTGATTAGCAGAAAGTCATATATCTGAATGCACGTATCCGAGAATGCACAAAGGGTAAAGATTTTTTTTGTTTATTAATGCTATTTAAAAGTTCTGCAAAATTATGGTAGTATAAAGTGGGTAGGATGTATTTTCAGGAGGATTTTGTTATGAAAAGAACCTTAAGCTTAATATTAACTTTGATTATGGTAATGGGTATCTTCACGACTCTGCCTGTTTCTGCCAATGCGGCGAGTGTTGATAATTTGATTTTTCATCTTAATGAAGATAAGAAATCATATACAGTGGATGTTTGTCGTGATTCAGCAAAAGGAAATCTTATTATTCCGTCTGAATACAATGGCTTACCTGTAACAAATATATGTGAATATGCATTTACTATGTGCTCAGAGCTCACCTCAATTACTATTCCTGATAGTGTAACAAGTATAGGGTCCCGGGCATTCTCTGATTGTGAAAAGCTTAAAACGATAACAATTGGAGGCGGTGTCAAAAGCATAGGAACATTGGCATTTTATAATTGTAAAAATTTAGAAAAAATAAATGTTGCTGAAAGCAACAAAGCTTTTTCATTTGTTGATGGAGTTTTGTTTAATAAAGATAAAACTACATTGATTCAATATCTTGAAGGAAAAACCACTGAAACATATAAGATACCTAAAACTGTTAAAAGAATAGGTGAAATGGCATTTGCTTATTGCACGAACATCAAATCAGTTATAATTCCTGATAGTGTGAAAACAATAGAACAAACGGCTTTTCTATATTGTTTTGCTCTTTCTTCTGTTACAATGGGAAATGGTATAACAGATATATGCGATCAAGCCTTTTCGGGATGCATAAGTCTCGAATCAATTAAAATAACAAAAAATGTAACAAATATAGCAGACGGAGTATTTTTAGGCTGTTTTAATCTTAAAAAGATAATCGTTGATGATGAAAATAATTGTTTTGTAGCTGCAAATGATGTTTTGTTTGATAAAGATAAAACTATATTGATTCAATATCCTGCTGGAAAGACAAAAGAATTTTACATAATCCCATCAGGAGTAAAACATATCGGGTTAGTAGCTTTTGTAGGCTGTGGTAGCCTTGAAAAAATAACCATTCCTGATAGTGTAAAAAATATAAGTGAAGGTGCTTTTCTTCTGTGCAATAATCTTAAATCAGTTGAAATCCCCGGTAGCGTAACCAAAATAGGAAAGATGGCTTTTGGATATTGTGTTTCAGACACAGCAGAAATTAAAAAAATAGACGGATTTACTATTTACGGAGCTAAAGAAACAGCGGCAGAAAAATATGCGAAATATAATAGATTTACTTTTGAAACTGCTTGTGCGCATAAGTCAACAAAATGGGTTACCTACAGAAAAGCAACTGTTTACAAAGCTGGCTCCAAGCACAAAGTATGTGCTGAATGTGGTGCTATTTTTAAAACGGAAAAAATTGGTCAGCTTAAATGCTCAAAGCCTGCCATCAAAAAAATCTCTAATACCGAACATGGTGTGAAAATCACTTTGAGTACAGTGAAGGGTGCAGATAAGTACTATATTTACCGCAAAACAAGCGATGGCTCATATTCAAAAATAGGTTCAACAACAAAAACTTATTACACCGATAAAACTGCAAAATCCGGCACAAAATATTACTATATAGTTAAAGCTATAAATGAAGCAGGCGCCTCAAACTCTTCAAGTGCTCTTTCAAAATATTATCTTGCAGACCCAACCTTGAACACACCTTCAAGCACATCCAAGGGCATTGGGCTGAAATGGTCTAAGGTAACAGGCGCGTCAGGATATATGGTTTACCGTAGAACAACTAATGGTAGTTATAAAAAAATTACCACCGAAAAGGGCGTTTCTAATGTTGCATACAGAGATACAACTGCAAAGAAGGGTACAAAATACTACTACAAGATAAAAGCCTATTACAGCAAGACTTATAGTGAATACTCAAATACTAAATCTATAACAGATAAATATTAAGAAAAACACTTGCATTTTTATATATTATATGGTATATTACGAGTGTACGAATATGAACTTGAGTGAGAGCAGGGGAACCTGCTCTCATATTTATTGCCGAAAAGTTTTAGTGAAGAGAAAAGTTTTCGACAATTTTAAATAAGTTTGTAGAAAGATTTGAATAAGTTTTAAAAGAGGTGCTGATTTGGCAAAGAACACAGTTTCTCAGGTATGGGAAATCGCAGAACCCATTGCAGAAGAATTGGGCTTGATACTTTGGGATGTTTGCTTTGAAAAAGAAGGTGCAAACTATTATCTCAGAATTTTTATTGATAAGGAAGACGGCGTTGGTATTGAGGATTGCGTCAATATGAGTCACGCTATGGACGCTCCCTTAGACGAAGCAGACTTAATTGACCGTCAATATAATTTACAGGTATCTTCCCCCGGTATTGAAAGAAAGCTTACAAGAGATTTCCATTTCGACTATTTTATGGGAGAAAAGGTTATTTTGAAGCTTATTCGCCCCTATGAAGGTCAGCGCGAATTTAAAGGAGTGCTTATTGATTACTCCGAAGATGGTGCAGTTACAATTGAGTTTGATGAAGAAAACACAATGACTGCCGAAAAGAAAGAAATCGCTTGGGTTAAGTTGGACGATTTTTCTTTCTGATAAAATGTTTATTATTTGATTGATATATTTGAAAGGATTGGTAGGAAAATGGCTAGAAAATCTACTAAGAAAAATGAAAACAAAGAATTTTTCGAAGCAATACTTATGCTCGAACAGGAAAGAGGAATTCCCGCAGACTATCTTCTTGAAAAGGTTTGTGCAGCAATCATAACATCCGTAAGAAGAGAATACGGTGGAGAGGATGTTGTTTTTGTTGATTGCAACCCCGAGGAATACAAGCTTCGTGTTTACCTCAGAAAACAGGTTGTTGAAGAGATTGAAAACGAATTTACAGATATTCTTCAGGAAGAAGCAGTAAAATATAACAAAAAAGCACTTGTTGGCGATTTTGTTGAAATTCCTCTTGAAACAAAGCAGTTCGGTAGAATTGCCGCAACAACTGCAAAAAATGTTATCAGAGGCGATATTCACGATGCTGAAAGAGGTCTTATGCTCCGCGAGTTTGAGTCAAAGCAGAAAGAACTGGTTACAGGTAAGGTTCAGAGCATTGACCCTCAGACAGGTAATGTTACTCTTGAAATCGGTAAGGCAACAGTTGTTCTTCCCAAATCAAGACAGCTTCCTAACGAAACATTCACAGAAAATCAGCTTGTAAAGGTTTATATTGAGGGCGTTAAGGACACTCCCAAAGGACCTAAAGCAATGATTTCAAGAACACATTCAGGTCTTGTAAGAAGACTCTTTGAAACAGAGGTTCCCGAAATTTATGACGGAATTGTTGAAATTAAAGCAGTTTCCCGTGAGGCAGGCTCAAGAACAAAAATTGCAGTTATTTCCAAAGACGAAAATGTTGACCCCATCGGCGCTTGCATCGGTCCTAAGGGCTCTCGTGTCGGAACAATTGTTGAAGCTCTCGGTGGTGAAAAAATCGACATTGTAATTTATGATGAAGATCCCACAAAGTTCATCGCTGCTGCTCTTGCTCCCGCAGATGTTCTCCTTGTTGAGATTGACGAGGAAAGAGAAAAGGCTTGTCATGTAACTGTTCCAGATACACAGCTTTCTCTGGCTATCGGTAACAAGGGTCAGAATGTAAGTCTTGCAGCAAGGCTTACAGGCTGGAAAATAGATATTAAGCCCGAAAGCGGATTCTACATTCCGCAGAGCAAGTGAGGTTCTTATGGCTGAAAAAAAGATACCTATGAGGAAATGCCTTGGTTGCAACGAAATGAAGCCGAAAAAAGAGCTTATACGTGCAGTCAAAAGTCCTGATGGCGAAATAAGCATTGACCTTACCGGTAAAAAGTCGGGCAGGGGCGCATATATATGCCCCGATAAAGCGTGCTTGAGAAAAGCAAGAAAGGGTAAGCGCATTGAAAAAGCCCTTGAAACCGCAATTCCCGACAGTGTTTATGATGCTATGGAAAACGAACTTAAGTAAATCCGAAAGGACTGGGCAAAATTTGAATAAAAAAGATACTATGGGCTTTCTCGGCTTGTGTCGTAAGGCAGGTAAGCTGTGTTGCGGTCACGATGTTGTGAAAGAGACCATTGTGAAATCTACTGCGGAGCTTGTTTTTCTCTCAGTGGATGCTTCTGAAAGGCTTGAGAGAGAAATGACTCACGCTTGTACCTATAACGGCAAAAATATTCCAATTATACGTACGATTTATTCTATGGCAGATTTTGCCGAGGCTATCGGCAAAGGTTCGGGTGTTTTTTCCGTAACAGACACCGGTTTTGCTAAAAAACTATATCAACAATTCGGGGAGGAATTAGATGATAACTAAATACAAAGTTAATGAAGTTGCAAAAGACTTCGGTTTGAATAATAAAGAAATTATTGAGGTTCTCGGTAGATTCTACGAAGAACCCAAAAAGGCACAAACTGCTCTTGATACAAAAGAGCTTGATGTTCTTTTTGATGTTTTGACACAGGAAAACAGTGTTGAAAACTTCAACTCTTATTTCGCAATGAAAAAGGGTGAGGAGAAAAAAGAAGAAAAGGTTCAGAAGCCTGCTCCCAAGAAAGAGGCAAAGAAGGCAGAGCCTAAAAAGGAGGAAAAAGCTCAGAAAAATACTCCTAAAAAAGAGGAGAAAAAAGCTGAAGCACCTCAGAAAAAGGACGAAAAGAAGCCTGAAGCTAAGGCAGATAAAAAGTCTCAGGGTCAGTCAACTGCAAATCCCTTCAAAAAGAATGAAAAGAAAAAAGATGGACCTTTGCAGTCAAGAACCAAGGGCGAAATGCGTACTATCGACACAAGAGCAGATAACGTTGAGCTTGAAAAGTACAATGAAAGATATGAAAACATTGCGCCTGTTCATTCTATTAATGACAATGTTCAGACAAAGCAGAAATTAAAACAGAAGAGTCAGCAGTACAGAAAACAACAGGGCATGCGCTCCAAACGTAAGGAGAGCGAAGCAGAAAGATTAAAGAGAATTGAAGCAGAACGCGCTAAAAAGACTCTTGTTATTACTGTACCGGAAGAAATTACTGTTGGTGATCTTGCAGCGATGCTTAAAAGAACTGCCGCAGAGGTTATCAAAAAGCTCTTCTCTCTCGGTATGATGGCAACTGTTAACCAGGTTATTGACTTTGATACAGCAGAAATCGTTGCAACAGAGCTTGGTGCAAAGGTTAAAAAAGAAGTTGTTATTACCATAGAAGAAAGAATTATTGACGACCGTGAAGACAGTGAAGATGAGCTTCTTCCCAGAAGTCCCGTTGTTTGTGTTATGGGTCACGTTGACCATGGTAAAACATCACTTCTTGATGCTATTAAAAACACTTCTGTTACAGAAACAGAAGCAGGCGGTATTACTCAGCACCTTGGTGCTTACAGAGTAAACCTCAATGGTCAGGAAATTACATTCCTTGACACACCCGGTCACGCAGCTTTCACAGCTATGCGTGCAAGAGGTGCAATGGGAACAGATATTGCAATTCTTGTTGTTGCTGCTGATGACGGTATTATGCCACAGACAGTTGAGGCTATTAACCACGCTAAAGCAGCAGGCGTTTCTATTGTTGTTGCTATTAACAAAATGGATAAGCCCGGCGCAACAACAGATAAAATTATGCAGCAGTTAACAGAGTATGAGCTCATTCCCGAGGAATGGGGTGGTGATGTTATCTGCGTTCCCGTTTCTGCAAAAACAAAAATGAATATTGACACTCTTCTTGAATCTGTTCTTCTTGTTGCAGAAATGAAAGAACTTAAGGCTAACCCCAATCGTGCAGGTAAAGGTATTGTTATTGAAGCAAGACTTGATAAGGGTCGCGGTCCTGTTGCAACTCTTCTTGTTCAGAATGGTACTCTTAAATCAGGCGATATTATCGTTGCGGGTACTGCAGTTGGTAGAGTTCGTGTTATGACAGACGACAAGGGCAGAAAGGTTAATGAAGCAGGCCCTTCTGTTCCCGTTGAAATCACAGGTCTTGCAGAAGTTCCCGTTGGCGGTGATGCTTTTGACTGTGTAAGCGATGAAAGACTTGCAAGGGAACTTGTTGAGCAGAGAAAGAACTCACAGAAAGAGGAAGCATTCCGCTCAATGCAGAAGGTTACTCTTGATAACCTCTTTGATTCTATCAACGAGGGTTCACTTAAAGACCTTAATATCATTGTTAAAGCAGACGTTCAGGGTTCAGTTGAGGCTGTTCGCCAGAGTCTTGAAAAGCTTTCCAATGAAGAGGTTCGTGTTAAAGTTATTCACGGTGGCGTTGGTGCGGTTAACGAATCTGACGTTATGCTTGCTAATGCTTCAAATGCGCTTATTGTTGGCTTTAATGTTCGTCCTGACCCTGTTGCAGAGGTTAATGCTGAACGCGACAAGGTTGAAATGAGAATGTATCGTGTTATCTACGATTGTATAGAAGAGGTTGAAGCAGCTATTAAGGGTATGCTTGCTCCCAAATTCCGCGATGTTGAAATGGGTAAAGCGGAAGTCAGAAGCGTATTCAAGCTCTCAAGTGCAGGTACAATCGCAGGTTGTTATATCATTGATGGTAAAATCACAAGAAACTGCAAAATCCGTGTTGTTCGTGATGGTATTGTTGTATTTGAAGATGAAATCTCATCACTCAAACGTTTCAAAGATGACGTTAAAGAGGTTGCAACAGGTTACGAATGCGGTGTTGGTCTTGAGAAATTCAACGATATTAAAGAGGGCGATATTCTCGAAGGCTACATTACAGAAGAATACAAAGATTAATAAAAATCCAAATCTTCAGGCACATTGAGGCATTTTTCTGACTTATATATTCCTGCGTCATAAGAAATGCCACACTGCACCTGAATCTTTGAATTTAAAATATTTCAATTTTCTTTACATTTAGGAGAGAAAATAATGGGAACTTATAAACAGAATCGTACAGCAGAAGATATTAAGCGCGAAATTGCTGCTATTGTAAGAGAGCTTAAAGACCCCAGAATTTCTGACCATCTTATAAGCGTTGCAAGAGCAGATGTGGCAGGCGATTTATCTTATGTTAAAGTATATGTCAGTGCCGTTGAGGGAATTGAGGTAGCAAAGGCTGCTACCAAAGCCCTTACAGGCGCAACGGGACTTGTGCGCCGGGAGGTTGGTAAGCGTCTTGGTCTTCGCAAAACGCCCGAAATTAAATTCGTTGCTGATAACTCTATTGAGTATGGTATGAATATTGTTAAAAAGCTTGAGGAACTTTCAAGTGAATTTACCGATTAGAGTGGGTAAAGTGTATCCGAACCAGCCTTAAACGGCGATGTTTCGGTACTTTTGCCCGATTTGCCTTTGAAAGGCTAACGGATTGGCGAGTATTTTAACGAAATATGAGTGGAAAAGACTATCCCAAAATCTGGTTCGGATACGCTTCACCCACTCTATGAGGAAAAATTATGGTAATTGATTTAAAACAATGTGCTGCTTTGATAAAAGAGCATAATGAATTTGTCATTATTTCTCATGAGCATCCTGATGGTGATACTTTAGGGTCTGCTTTTGCTCTTGCAGAGATACTGCGAATAATGGGTAAAAAGCGAGTTGTGAAATGCAGTGATAAAATCCCGAAGGATTTCTACTATATGAGCGATTCCTATATTGCCGATGATGTAACAGACCCCTTTATTATTACGGTGGATGTTGCCGATGAAAAGCTTTTAGGCAATATGGTGGCTTTGTATGGTGGAAAAGTTGATTTATGCATTGACCACCATGTTTCTAACACATATTATGCAAAAAATACCTTTGTTGAAGACAGAGCGGCAGCTTGTGGAATTATTTATGAGTTGGCTTTGGAATTAGGAATTGAGCCAAATTTATATGTGAGAGAATGTATATATACGGGTATCTCAACAGATACAGGCTGCTTCAGATACCAGAATACAACGCCTCAGACATTGAGAATTGCAGCAGACCTTATGGAAAAAGGTATTGATTCCAAAAAAATCAACAAGCTTATGTTTGAAACAAAAACTAAAAGCCTTCTTCATCTTGAATTACTTGCAAGAAACACACTTGAGTATCATTTTGACGGAAAATGCGCCATTATTACATTGACACAGGCTATGTATAAGGAAAGTGGTTCGGGTGAGCACGAATGCTATCCCATTACAGCTCTTCCCCGTCAGATTGAGGGGGTTCTTGTGGGTGCGGTTATTAAAGAAAAAGAGGATGGCTCTTTCGGTATTTCTGTTCGTACAGAAGGCGATATTGATGCATCTGAAATTTGTTCAAAAATGAATGGTGGCGGACATAAGGGTGCCGCAGGTGCAAGCTTCTCTTGTTCTTACGAAGAAGGTAAAGCCCAATTACTTAATGTTATAAAAACTGCTTTGGATGGTTTAAATCAATGACGGGTATAATACCTCTCAAAAAGGGTGAAAATATTACATCCTTTTTTGCAGTGAATAAAGTCAGAAGAATAATCGGGGAGAAAAAGTGTGGCCATACAGGCACACTTGACCCTAATGCAACAGGTGTACTGCCCATAGCTATGGGTGGTGCAACCCGTTTTATTGAGCTTCTGCCAACACATAAAAAAGCCTATAAAGCAACCTTTAAAACAGGTTTTTGTACAGATACTCTTGATATATGGGGTACTGTTACAGATACCTATGATAAAAAAGTCGGCTTTGAGGAAATAGAAAAAGCTACTGCTGAATTTAAAGGGGAAATAATGCAATTACCTCCTATGTATTCGGCAATTAAAAGGGATGGAGTTCGTCTTTATGAGCTTGCCCGCCAAGGAATTGAAGTGGAAAGAACTCCAAGGCAATGTGAGATTTATGAGCTTGTTGTAAGTGAAGCAGAAAACGGAGAATATTCTCTTTATTGTGAATGCTCTGCAGGTACTTATATAAGAACACTTATAAATGATATTGGCGAAAATTTGGGTTGTGGTGCAACTATGACCTCTCTTTGCCGTACATTTGCTTGCGGAATAGAAATTTCAGAATGCTTTACTCTTGAAGAATTAACAGAGTTAAAGGAAAATGGCGAAATTGAAAAAGCGGTTATCCCCTTGGAAAAACTGCTTTTGGAATACCCTGAAATTCACGTTTCAGAAAACCAGGCGAAAAGATTTTCTAATGGTGGAAGCCTTATGAGAGAAAGACTTCGTAACTTAGGGGAAAACGGAATTTACAGAGTTTACGGAAATGGTGAGTTTTTAGGTTTAGGAGAACTTACCGAAACAGATTTATTGGTGAAAAGAGTTTATAATAATGTGTGAAAAAAAGACAGTGCTAGTGGCACTGGGTACTTTTGATGGTCTTCATTTGGGTCATAAAAAAGTGCTTTTAAGCGATACAACTGAATATGATGAGAGAATCGCTTTGATGTTTGCTGAGCACCCTCAAAAAACTCTTTCAGGCGCAGTGCCCGAGAAGCTTATTACCGATTCAAAAAGAGCTGAAATTTTAAATGAATGGGGATATACTCCCGAATTTCTTGATTTTAGCGAAATTTCAAAGCTTTCTCCCGAGGAATTTGTTGATAAAATTCTTATAGAAAAATTTAATGCCACTGCTCTTTGTTGTGGATTCAATTATCGTTTCGGCAAGGATGCAAAGGGTGACGTTAATCTTTTGAAAAGGCTTTGTGCCGAAAGAGAAATCAAGCTGACAGTTTGTCAGGCGATTGATTTTGATGGCGCACCAATCAGCTCAACAAGAATAAGAGAATGTCTTAAAAAAGGTGATATACGGACAGCTAATAAAATGCTTGGAAGATATTTCTCATATAATTTTGAGGTGGTTCATGGTGATGCTCGTGGAAGAATCCTGGGTTCTCCCACAATTAATCAGTTTTTCAGTGAAAATTTTACTGTTGCAGAGTATGGGGTATATGCTTCATTTACTATTGTGAAGGATAAAAAATATATTTCTGTTACAAATATCGGTGTTCGCCCTACAATAGAAGGTGTAAGCGAAAAACGAAGTGAAACCAATATTGTCGGTTTTGATGGCGATTTGTACGGACAAGATATTGAGGTTTTTCTGGTTGAAAAATTAAGAGGCGAAAGAGCATTTAGTTCTCTTGATGAATTAAGCGAAAGCATTTCTGCCGACAGAAAAAAATCAATGGAAATTATAAAAAAGGAGTTTCAGAATGAATTTTAAAAATAAAATCAAAGTAGCTCCCTCAATTCTTTCTGCAGATTATGCAGATTTAAAAAATGAAATAGAAAAAGTAAAAGTTGCAGGAGCAGATATGCTCCATGTTGACGTTATGGATGGCCATTTTGTTCCGAATATTTCAATAGGTCCTCCCGTTGTAAAATCTATAAGAAAAGCAACAGATATGTTTCTTGACTGCCACCTTATGATAAGCAACCCTTCAGATTATGTTGAAAGCTTTGCTTCTTCAGGTGCAGATTTAATTGGTTTCCATATTGAAAGCGAAAGCGATGTGGAAGAAACCTTAGATAAGATAATAAATGCAGGAGTAAAGCCTGCGTTGGTAATAAAACCTAAAACTCCTGCAGAAGCAGTTTTTCCTTATATAGAAAAGCTTGCTATGGTGCTTGTAATGACAGTTGAGCCGGGTTTTGGCGGTCAGTCCTTTATGGCAGACCAGCTTTCCAAAATCAAGGCAATAAGAGAAAAAGCAAATCAGGTAAATCCCGATTTGCTTATACAGGTTGATGGTGGAATTATTCCTGAAACTGCGAAACTCTGTGTTGAAGCAGGTGCAGATGTGCTTGTTTCAGGTAGCTATATTTTCGGCGCAGAAAATATTGAGGATGCGATTAATTCTTTAAGATAAAGAAATTCCATATTCATAGATTTTTGATATTTCACATTCAGTGCAGGAAATTGCATTTCCAAATTCGCATAAAATATGTAGTATTTTTTCCGAGAAGGTTAATTTTGGTCGAATTATTATGTAAATACAGTTATCGTATTTATATGATTCGGAATTTTTAATGAAATCCTTTAAAACCGAAATTATTTTTAAAGAATCTATAAATGAATTTTCGTCCCAAGGACAAAAGAGTATGGGTTCAGCATCCTTTTTCATAATCAGACGTTTTTTGCTTTTTGTATCGGAAAAGGGTGAGTTGGTAAAATGCAGAACACAGCCACCGTCTTCTAAAGGCGCAACCTCTATAAGAAGTTTTCCGTCCGTATCAACAGATTTCCCTAAAGTCTTCCGGGCTTTATCAAGAATGGTCCATATAACACGGCGTGTTTCTATATTTGAATAGTCCATTTCGTCATATGTAATATCAAGGTCAACCATATCAACGTGTGATAAGGTGACGGTAATTTTTTCTTCTCCGTTTGATTCGATTTTCATTTTCTTCCCCCCCAAGTCAGAGTGTTCAGCTATTAATATCATAATACTCAAACAGCTTGGGTACAATGATAAAATATTGGAAAGGAATTTTCTTATGAAATTTGCAGTCAGTAGTTATAGTTTAGGTTCTCTTGTTTCAAAAGGTGAGGCAACAGAGAAAGATTTAATTTCAATTGCTAAAGAGCTTGGCTTTGATGGGATTGAGTTTGCAGAAATACATACTCCCGATGGAATGTCAAAAGTTGATTATGCAAAAGAGCTTAAAGCAGAGTGTGAAAGGGTTGGAATAGTTCCTGTTCAATATTCTGTTGGTGCAGATTTCATTTACGGTTCCGATGGTGATTTAGAAAAAGAGATTGAAAGACTTAAAGGTGAGGTTGATATTGCCGAGGCTTTAGGTGTTCAGGGTATGCGTCACGATGCAACCGGTGGTTATCGTGATGAAGAAAAGAAATACAAAGGCTTTGAACAAGCTCTTCCAAGAATAGTTGAAGGTTACAAAGCAGTTACTGAATATGCCGAAAATAAGGGCATAAAAACAATGATTGAAAACCACGGCTATTTCTGTCAGGATAGCGATAGAGTTGAAAGAATTATAACAGGAGTTTCTCATAAAAACTTTGGTGCGCTTATTGATATCGGTAACTTCCTTTGCGCTGATGAAAATCCCGTTAGTGCAGTTTCAAGACTTGCACCATTTGCTTCTTATGTACATACTAAGGATTTTCATATTAAGAGTGGTAGCGAGCTTGCACCACAGGATTGCTTTTTTAAAACCCGTGGCGGAAACTATTTAAGAGGCGCAGTTTTAGGTCACGGGAATGTTCCTGTATTGCAGACCTTGAGCATTTTAAAGGATAGCGGTTATAATGGTTTTATAACTCTTGAATTTGAAGGCTGCGAGGAAGCAAAAACCGCTTGTAAATGGGGTCTTAATACCCTTAAAAATATCTGTACTTATTTGAATTGGTGATATGATAAATTTTGATAAAAAAGTAATTCTTGCTTCTGCTTCTCCAAGAAGGCAAGAATTAATAAAAACGATTTTTGATAGTGTTGAGATATTACCTGCGGATTGCGATGAAACTCTCCCTGACGGAATAGGTGCTCGTGAAGCGGTAGAATATCTTTCAAAAATAAAAAATAAGGCATCAGCAAAATTGACTGGAAAAGAAAATTTAATCATATCTGCAGATACAGTTGTTGCAGTTGATGATGAAATTCTCGGGAAACCTGTTGATAAAGAGGATGCCCGTAGAATGATTTCTCTTTTAAGTGGAAAGGCGCATCAGGTATATACAGGTGTAACGCTCTCTTTAGACGGAAAAACCAAAACATTCAGCGAGAAAACTGATGTTGAGTTTTTTGACTTGACAGAAGGCGAAATTGAAGAATATATAAACTCCAAAGAGCCATATGACAAGGCAGGCGCGTACGGCATCCAAGGGAAAGCCGGCTTGCTTGTTAAAAGAATAAACGGCGATTACTACAATGTTGTAGGGTTTCCGATTGCAAGGCTTAAAAGAGAAATTCAGGAATTTCTCTTTAGTGAGGAGTTAGGAGTGAGGCGTTAGGAGTGTCGGGACTTGCAGTCGGCATTATATTATTAAAATCCTAACGATTTGCAAAATATAAAACATTAAATTATTTCAGTGAAAGGCGGTGCCTCTGTGGCAGAGAAAACAAAAGAAGTATATGTTGAACCCCAGGTAACCGAGGAAGATATTGAAAAGCAAAGAAGGCAGCAGGAAAAGGAATACCTTGGACCTCGCGAAATGGCTGCCTACATAATTTCAGGTATTGGTGATAAAAACTGGGAAACCTTTAACGGTAATAACGAGTTTTTCTATACTACTACATTCCAGCATGTAAGCCCGATTACGTTGAGTGTGGCGCAGTCTTTCTGCAGTATTCTTGATACATTTGACAATGCAATTTCAGGACCAATTCTTGACAGAACCCGTACCCGTTGGGGTCGTGTTCGTCCCTATCTTGTGTTGACTCTTCCTTTCTGGCTTTTTTCGGCAATTATGCCCTATATTTTGCCCGATGGACTTTCTCAGGCAACGCTTCTGGGTCTTTTCCTTGTTATAAGATATGTTGGTTCTATTTCCAACTCTTTCTATACACCGGCATATCAGGCGGTTCTTTATAACCTGACCCCTAATGTAAATGAACGAAACAAGCTTATTGCGGCAGATACCTATGTTGACCTTTTCGGCGTATGGTTACCGTCATTGTTCCCGTTCTTTGTTGACTATTTACCACGAACAATACCGACCAGAAATATTTACCTTGTAGGTGCACTTATATTTATGGCGCTTGTTGTTATTTTCCGTGTTTTCGGCTTCTTCAGTCTTCGCGAAAGAGTGCCACTTGCATCCCGTGAGGAAATGAACAGCACAAGTGTATGGAAATCTGTTAAGCAGGTTGCATCCTGCGGACCAATGTGGTCACTTATGGCAAAAAATTTCTGCGGTATGGGTAAAGGTACAGGTCAGAGTGTTGCAAACTATTTCTGGCTTAACTGTACCGGGAAGCTTTCCAATGCTGCAATTTCAGGCTTGTTTACAGGTCTTCCCAGTTACTTTGTTTTGCCCTTTGCAAACAAAATGGCAAAGAAAATCGGCGTTAAAAAGCTTTCTGTTTTAGCTTATGGTTATTGTGGTATAGTTTATCTTATAATGTACTTTATTGGATATGCTCCCACGGACAATAACATAATTAACCTTATTATCATAGTAGTCGGACTTACCTTTGCCGGCGCAATGAACTCGGTTCAGCGCTTCTGCGGTACCGCTCTTCAGGGCGATTTGTATGACTATGTTGAGTGGAAAACAGGTATTCGTAATGAGGGTATGATGAGTGCTGCAATGGGCTATATCACTCTTATTACAAACAATATTTCAACAATTCTCAGTGGTATTATTATTGCTGCAATAAAATATGAACCTCTTATCAACTCTTACGGAGTTGTTATTCCTCAGACAGACCCCGGTATGCTCAAAGCAATCTGGGCAGTATTTACTCTTGCTCCCGCATTCGGACGAATCGGTAAGGCGATCTCTCTTTCTTTCTTTAATGTTGATGGTAAAGTAAGAGAACAGATGATGGAAGACCTTGCAGTTTCAAGAGCGGCAAAATTAAAGAGCAGAACAGAAGATAATTAATTATTGGAGATGCTATTATGAGAATAGTAGTTAAAGTTGGCACATCAACCCTTGCTCACAGTACAGGTTGTCTTAATATTCGTCATATTGAAGAGCTTTGTAAGGTTCTTTCAGACCTTAAAAATGCAGGTCACGAAATAATCCTTGTTTCTTCAGGCGCTATCGGAATGGGAGTAGGTAAGCTTTCTCTTAAAGAAAGGCCTACTGATATGCCCACAAAACAGGCAGCAGCGGCAGTTGGTCAATGCGAGTTGATGTATGCTTATGATAAGCTTTTTTCAGAGTATAATCATACAGTTGCACAGATTCTTCTTACCGGTCTTGATTTGGAGGACCCAACAAGATATCACAATATCAAGAATACGATGAACAGACTTCTTGAGCTTAATGTGCTTCCTATTATCAACGAGAACGACACAGTTAATACTGATGAAATTTCTGTTGGTGATAACGATACCTTAGGCGCAATTGTGGCAGTAAGTATGCATGCAGATTTACTTGTTATGCTTTCTGATATTGACGGACTTTACACTGCAGACCCGAGAACAGATAAAAATGCAATTCTTATTTCTGAAATTACAGAAATCACTCCCGAAATCGAAAGCTTAGGCGGAAAGAGCGGAACAAATCTCGGTACAGGCGGTATGGCAACAAAGCTTTCTGCTGCAAAAAAATGTACAGCAAGAGGCACAGATGTTGTTATTGCAAATGGTTCTTCACCAGCGGTTCTTTATGATATTACAGACGGCAAAAAGATAGGAACAAGATTTTTTTCAAAGAAATAAGGGATTTTTATGAAACCAACATTTGATATTTTAAAGGAAGCGAAGGCAGCAAGGTCTGTCCTTTGCTCTCTTAATACAGAAGATAAAAACAAAGCTCTTTTAATAATGGCAGATGCTTTGGAGGAGAATTGTGATGCAATTCTTGAAGCCAATGCCAAAGATATGGAAAGGGCAAAGGGCACTATTTCTGATGTTATGCTTGACAGACTTTGCCTTACAAAAGAGCGTATCAAGGGTATGGCAGACGGAATTCGCGAGGTTGTAGAATTACCCGACCCTGTTGGGGAGGTTCTTGCAAGAGTTGAAAGACCAAGTGGAATTATTGTTGAGAAAACGGCAGTTCCTATGGGTGTCGTGGCAATTATTTATGAAAGCAGACCTAATGTTACTTCGGATGCTGCAGCACTTGCTCTTAAGAGCGGTAATGTGTGTGTTCTTCGTGGTGGTAAAGAAGCTTTTCTTTCGGCAGATGCAATTGTTACCGCAATGAGAAAGGGTCTTGCTTGTTTAGGTCTTCCCGAAACTCTTATAAATCTTGTTCAGGACACAACAAGGCAGAGTGCTAACGAGCTTATGAATGCAGTAGGCTATGTGGATTTGCTTATTCCACGTGGTGGTGCAGGTCTTATTAAAGCAGTTACAGAAAATGCAAAAGTACCTTGCATTCAGACCGGTACAGGCATTTGCCATATTTACATTGATGAGAGTGCAGATATTGAAAAAGCACTTAATATAGTTGAAAATGCCAAAACAAGCAGACCATCTGTTTGTAATGCGGCAGAAGTGCTTATTGTTAACAGCAAAATTGCAAATGAGTTTTTACCGCGATTAAAAGAAAAAATTGTTGATAACAGAGCTAAAGAGGGCAAAATTCCTGTTGAACTTCGACTTGATGAAAGAGCCATTAAGCTTATTGACGGCAAAATCGCAGGAGAAAATGATTTCGATACAGAATTTCTTGATTATATTCTTGCAGTTAAAATTGTTGACTGTGTTGAAGAGGCAATAGAGCATATTTCCATTCATTCAACAGGTCATAGCGAGGCAATTGTTACACAAAACAGTGAAAATGCAGAAAAGTTCACTCGTGGAGTTGATAGTGCAGCAGTATATGTAAACGCATCAACTCGTTTTACAGATGGTGGCGAGTTTGGTCTTGGTTGTGAAATGGGTATTTCAACTCAAAAGCTTCACGCGAGAGGACCAATGGGATTAAAGGAATTAACAACATATAAATTTATTATAAAAGGTGACGGACAGATTCGCTGAAAGGGATGATTTCAATGAAAAAAATCGGCTTTATCGGTTGCGGTAATATGGGTGGCGCTCTTGCAAGAGCAGCAGTTAAATCCGTTGGCGCAGAAAACATTTTTGTGTTTGATACAGATTTACAGAAGGTAAAAGATTTTTCAGAAGAAACAGATGTAAATATTGCAGATGCTGAATATATTGTCCTTAACTGTGATTATATTTTCCTTGGGGTTAAACCTCAGATGCTTAAAGGACTTTTTGAAAAATTAGTCCCGATAATTGAAGAGAGAACAACAGATTTTGTGCTTATTTCAATGGCAGCAGGTGTTTCACTTGCATCCCTTAATGCTATGGCGCAGGTTGATTGCCCCATAATAAGAATAATGCCCAATATGCCCGTCAGCGTAGGTGAGGGAATGATTCTTTATACCTCTAATGAATTTGTTTCCAAAGAAGACCTTGATGGTTTTATTGATTCAATGAAATATGCAGGTCGCCTTGATAAAATCGAAGAAGATAAAATTGATGCAGCAAGCTGTGTGTCAGGTTGCGGTCCTGCATTTGTGTTTATGTTCTGCGAAGCTCTTGCAGATGGTGCGGTTGAATGCGGACTTCCCCGAGATAAAGCACTTCTTTATGCAGCGCAGACTCTTATTGGTTCTGCAGAAATGCTCATTAAAACAGGCGAGCATCCGGGCAAGCTTAAGGATGCGGTTTGTAGCCCTGCAGGAAGCACAATTGAGGGTGTTAAAGCTCTTGAAAACGGTGCATTCAGAGCAAGTGCTATGGATGCGGTAAGAAAGGCTTACGAGAGAACTCTTGAATTAGGTAAATAAAATGAGAAAAACAAAGCTAGTTGTAATCTCTGCTATGATAGCATCCTTGACCTGTATGGCAACAATGATTATAAAAATCCCGACTCCATTACATGGTTATGCAAATTTTGGTGATTGCATTGTTCTGTTGGCATCATTCCTTTTGCCTGTGGGCTATGGTTTTTGTGCAGCTGCAATCGGTTCTGCTCTTGCAGATGTTTTATCAGGTTATGCTATGTATGCTCCTGCCACCTTTGTTATAAAGGGCTTAATGGTGATTGTAGCTTGTTTCATATATAAGCAGTTCATCAGAAGTGATAAAAAGAAATTAACCGGCAAAATCATCAGTGGAATTGTGGCAGAGGCTGTTATGGTGGTCGGATATTTTGTTTTTGAAGGTGTTTTATATGGCTTCGGAGCATCCCTTGTAAATATTCCTGCAAATGCCATACAAGGAGTTGTAGGTTTAATTATGGGTGTTATGTTGATAAATATTTTCGAAAAAAATAAAATCTTTACAAAGTTTAAATAAACTAACATCAGTTGGAGCAGGTTGCAATTTCTCCATCTGATGTTTTTTTTTTATGAGTTCAAACTTGTTGAAATCCATTAATTGTTATGATAAAATTAGACTGTAGAAATTTTGGCTTTGGGGTGATTCTACATGATAAAAGCAGCAGTTTTTGACCTTGACCACACATTGTTTGACCGTTATGGCACAATTAAAAAAATTGCACCACAAATTATTTCTTCTCTTAATGTTGCAGATGGTGTAACTGCGGAAATTTTTGCAGAAGAGCTTTGTTATGCGGACAAGCAGTTTGTTCATAAGGGGTGGAGAAAAATCCACGAATATCTTGTGAACATAAATATGTTTAAGGTTGTACCAACTTATGAAGAGTATGCACAATGTGTGTTGAAAAGCTTTATAACAACCACAGTTAAATATGATTTTGCAATTCCTGTTTTGGAAGAAATCAGAAATATGGGAATTAAAACTGCTCTTATTACTAACGGGGACTCTGAGTTGCAGAATTTTAAAATTATGTCTTTAGGAATGACAGATTGCTTTGACGAAATTATAATCAGTGGCGAAACTGCTTATGAAAAGCCTGATAAGAGAATTTTTCAATTGATGGCAAGAAGCCTTGGCATAAAAACAAATGAAATGCTTTATATCGGCGACCATCCCTTAAATGATGTTGATGGTTCGAGAAAAGCAGGGTGTATTCCCGTTTGGGTGAAAACAACAGGGACATGGATTTTCCCTGAAGTTGAAAAGCCTGAATTACAAGTCGAAACAGTAAAAGAAATCCCCGATTTGATAAAAAGACTTAACGAAAGGTAAGTATTATGAAAGGTACAAGCTTTTTACCCATAAGCGCAAAGGAAGTTGAAGAGCGTGGTTGGGCAGAAGTAGATTTTGTATATGTTTGTGGCGATGCCTATGTAGATCATCCGTCCTTTGGTGCTGCAATAATTACCCGTGTTCTTGAAGAGCAAGGGTTTAATGTGGCTTTTCTTGCTCAACCGAAATTTCATAATTCAGAGGATTTCAAGCGTTTCGGAAAACCTCGTTTGGGCTTTCTCGTCAGCGCAGGTAATATAGATTCAATGGTGGCTCATTACACCGTTGCTAAAAGAAAAAGAAACTATGATTATTATTCCCCCGGTGGTAAAATGGGGCTTCGTCCTGATAGGGCAACCGATGTTTATTGCCGTCTTATAAGAGAGGCTTACCCCGATACTGCAATTATTATCGGTGGTCTTGAAGCGTCACTCAGAAGATTTGCCCATTATGATTATTGGAAGGATGAAGTAATAGAAAGCGTACTTGTTTCGTCAGGTGCAGATATTCTCACTTATGGTATGGGTGAAAATATTATAAGAAAAATTGCAACTCTTCTTGATAAGGGTGTGCCTGTTTCCAAAATCCGTGATGTCAGAGGTACTGTCTGGTTTGGTAATCGTGATGACAAAATCCATTTTGATTATGCGGGAGAATGGGATTTCAACAAGCTTAAAGCAGATAAAGAATATTATGCAAAAGCCTTTTCTGTTCAGTATAAAAATCAGGATAGTGCATATGGCAAGGCTTTGGTTGAGTATTACGGCGATAAAATGCTTGTTCAGAATCCGCCGATGCCACCTCTTGAAAGAGAAGAGCTTGATGCAGTTTATGATTTGCCATTTATGAGAGACTATCACCCCTCTTATGAAAAGCAGGGTGGTATTCCTGCAATTACAGAGGTGCAGTTTTCTCTTACCCATAACAGAGGCTGTTTTGGAGGTTGCAATTTCTGTGCTTTAGCTTTCCATCAGGGCAGAAGTGTCCGTTCAAGAAGCATAGAAAGCGTTGTTAAAGAGGCAAAGCTTTTAACAGAAAGAAAAGATTTCAAGGGTTATATAAACGATGTTGGTGGTCCTACTGCAAACTTCCGCCACCCTGCTTGTGAGCAACAGCTTAAAAATGGCGTTTGTGCAAACAAAAAATGTCTTGCGCCTGAGCCCTGTAAAAATTTAAAGGCAGATCATAGCGAATATATTGAGCTTCTTTCTCAGATTGAGAAATTACCAAAAATAAAAAAGGTTTTTATTCGTTCAGGTATCAGGTATGACTATCTCAATGCAGATAAAACACCATCAGGCAACGCTTTTTTCAAAAAGCTTGTTAAAGACCATGTAAGCGGTCAGTTAAAGGTTGCACCCGAGCATTGTTCAGGAAATGTTTTGCGCCTTATGGGCAAGCCTGATTTCAAAATATATGAAAAATTCAAGGATAGATATTTTGAATTAACAAAAAGCTTCGGTATGGAGCAGTATCTTGTCCCCTATCTTATGTCAAGTCACCCCGGAAGCACGCTTTCCGATGCGGTTAAATTGGCGGAGTTTATTAAAAAATGGAACTATAATCCCGAGCAGGTGCAGGATTTTTACCCCACACCGGGCACAGCATCTACGGTTATGTTTTATACAGGGCTTGACCCCTTCACAATGAAAGAGGTTTATGTTCCTAAAACTCCGGAAGAAAAGCGTATGCAAAGAGCACTTTTACAATGTGCAGACCCGAAAAATGCAGATTTAGTAAGAATCGCTCTTAAAAAATGTCACAGAGAGGACCTTATCGGCTTTGATAAGAAATGTCTGATTAAGCCATCATATAAAGACAGGGTTGAACAGGCAAAAAAGCAGAATGCTTCAAGAAACAATAAAAATCAGAACCGAAGAGGTAGCAATAGAAATACACCAAAGGGAAAGAGGCGGTAAAATGCAACTCTTGAAAATAGATAAAGAGAATTATGTTGGTCAGGCAGACCCATATATTCTGAAGCATAATGATAAATATTATATTTACACAACGGGTGATGACGGACTTTATGCCCATTCCTGTGACAGTCTTTTAGGCGACTGGAAATTTGAAGGTAGAATTTTCACCATTCCCGGTAAAGAATGCTTTTGGGCGCCATCTGCTATTTACCATGAAGGCAAATTCTATATTTATTTCTCTTTTGAATACTACGATGCCCCGCCCGACCAGGGCGGACATCATCAGGCAATGCATGTTATTGAAAGTGAAAATCCTTTAGGACCTTTCACAGAAGCGAAGAATATCTTAAAGCCCTTTTCAATTGACTCTCACATTGTAAAAACTGAAGAAGGTCTTTTTCTTTTCTATTCTCCAAATACCTTTGAGGGCGAGAGAATAGGTACATATATTGTTGTTCAGAAAATGGCAGACCCCTATACTCCCGTTGGTGAGCCGGTTCCTGTTATTAAAGCTTCCATTGATGAAGAAATATTCTGCCGTAATCGTTACAAAAAAGGTCAGCATTGGCATACAATTGAGGGCGGTTACTGGTTCCGGGAGGGTGAATGGCAGTATCTTATGTATAGTGGCGGTCGCTATGAGGATGAAACCTATTTTGTAGGCTATGCGGCAGCAAAAACAACCGAGCAGGATTTAACAAAGGTTAAATTCCGGAAGATGCCCGATGACAATACTTATGCACCGCTTCTTCGAAGTAATGAATGGGAAGAGGGTACAGGTCACAACAGCGTTATAAAAGAAGACGGACAGTATTACATTATTTATCATGCAAGAAATACTGAGGCTGACGGTCTTAATGGCGACAGAAGAAATGCAAGAATTGCAAAAATGCATGTTGAGGACGGCAAAATATGGGTTGAAAGATACCCCGACCATATATAATGAGGTATAATTATGATTATTGATGAACTTGTTGGTTTTTCCAATTTATACGGCAGTAACGAAGAGCTTGTTCTTGCAGGTGGTGGAAACACCTCTGCAAAGGATGGGGATGTAATGTATATCAAAGGCTCAGGTACACGTCTTGCAGATATCACTGCAGATGGTTTTGTTAAAATGAGCCGTAGTAAAATTGCGGAGATTTTTACAAAAACTTATCCCGATAATGATAAGGAAAGAGAAGCGCTTTCTCTTGCAGATTTAATGGCGGCAAAATTACCTGACCAGGAAAGCAAAAGACCAAGCGTTGAAACAACACTTCATTCTCTTTTTCCCTATACATTCGTTTTGCATTTGCATCCCGCACTTGTAAACGGAATAACTTGTTCAAACGATGGTGAAAAGGCAGCAAAAGAGCTTTTTGGTGACAGTGTTTTATGGGTTGAGCCTTGCAAACCGGGCTATACGCTTGCAAAAAAATGTTGTGATACATTAAAAGAATATAAAGAAAAATTCGGCAAGGATGCGGATTTTCTTCTTCTTGCAAATCATGGAATTTTTCTTGCAGATAATACTGTTGACGGTTTGGGTGAAAAGCTCTATTCTGTAATGTCAAAAATTCGTTCAGTTGCAGAAAAAGAGGCGGATACTTCTGTTGGCGAGTTTGACGGCGACAAAGCACAAGAGATTTTCAACGAATTCTGCGATGTTTTCGGTGAAGACAGTGTAATTACATATGAGCCCTCTGTGGTTTCTTTGGATTATGCAAAGGACAAGGAAAGCTTCAGTAAAATTTATGAGCCCTTTAACCCTGACCAGATAGTTTATTGTAAGCCTTACCCTGTATATATTGAAAACAAAGAAGATATAAAAAATGCGGTGGAAGAATACAAAAATAAAAACGGCTTCTTACCCAAAATTTTCTTTGTTAAGGATTGCGGACTTTATGCAATTGATTATTCAGAAAAGGGCAGTGAAACTGCAGCAGCACTTTTCAACGATGCTATGAAGATTGCTGTTTATGCGGAAAATTTTGGTGGTGCAAGGCATCAGAGTCAGGATTTGACAGATTTTATTGTAAACTGGGAAGCAGAAAGCTATCGTAGTAAACAATAATGTAAAGACTGAATATTAAAATAAACAAAAAACGCCTGTGTTATTTATGGAATGTTCCAAAAAATAATACAGGCGCTTTATTTTGTTGGCTTTTTCATAAATATATGATAAAATTACTAGTGTATAAATTTGATTTCTCAGAAATCATAAAGGAGGAGAAAAAGTTGGCAGAAAAACAGATGAAACTTAACTATAAGAAAACCATTCTTACAGGTTTCGGATTTCTCGCAACATCAATTGCATGGGCGATTTATGACCCATACATAACAAAAATTCTTAATAAAATTCTTTCCGAAAGCGATTTTATTACAAATTTAAGTAACACCTTAGCAGAAGCAATTCCGTGGATAGGCGAGTTCTCAGAAGCTCAGGGTAATGCAGTTTCGCTTGGTGGCGGATTTACACTTGTTCCCTTGTTTATAGGTATTATTATGACCTTCGATAACATTTTCGGTGTTATTTTCCAGCCCACATTTGGTAAGCTTTCCGACAACTGCCATTCAAAATTAGGTAAACGCCGTCCCTTTATTGTGACTTGTGCGCCTATTTCCGCAGTTCTTTTTGCTCTTATTCCCATAGTTGCTCTTAACACAAGCGGAGCTATGCAGCTTCCTCTTACAATGATAACAGTTATTTTATTCGTATTCTCAATGTCATTGTGGAGAGCTCCTGTTGTTGCTCTTATGCCCGACCTTACACCTCCCGAGCTACGTTCAGAGGGTAATGCAGTTATAAACCTTATGGGTGGTATCGGTTCTGCAGTTGGTATGGTTGCAGGTACACTTGGTATTATTCTCTGCACAATTTTCACAGGCCATAGCAAAGCAGAAATCACAGCAGATGAAACTCTTTCCTTCCCTTATGTTTTCATTGTTGGTTCTGTTGTTATGATTATCGGTATGCTGGTTCTTCTCTTCTTTGTTAAGGAAGAAGACACAAGCATTAAGCTTAAAGGCGAATTGAACCAGTATGCAGATGCAAAAGCTAAAAAGGCTGCTGCAAAAGCAGAGGCAAAAGCACAGAAAGCAGCTCTTAAAGCTATGAAGCTTTCAAAGGCGGAGAGAAAGAGCCTTATCTTTATGCTCGGTACTCTTTTCTTCCTTTTCTGCGCTGCAAACGCTATTACGACTTTCTTCTCATTGTTTGCTCAGGAAATCCTTCATATGATTACCTCCAAAGCAACAATCGTTATGCTCATTTTCGCAGTTTGCTCAGGTCTTGCTGCTCTTCCTGCAGGTAAAATGGGTAAAAAGGTCGGCAGAAAGAAAACAATTATGGCAGGTCTTGCAGTATTCCTTGCAGCTTTTGTTGTTTTCTTCGGTGTGTTTGTTGGTATGCTGGGAAGCAAAAACCTTACAATCAATAATTATGTTAAAGTAAATAATGCTTATATTGCAATTGATGATAATATTAATTCATACAATGCAAAGGTAAGCGACCTTGCAGAAGAAGAGGGCAGAGAGCTTGCTGATGATGAAGTTCTTAATATGGCAGGCTATGTTGCATATAAAGCTGAAGGCGTAGATATCAAAGGCTACTATGAAGAATTTGATAAATACCTTGTTAAAAACGCAGGTGAAGGTATCTATGATGCAGTAATTTCTGTTGCAGAAGAGGTACTCGTTAACGGAGAAACCGATTTTGCAAACGCTTTGACAGCCGTAACAGAAACTGTTGATAGTGTTACAAAAATTCTTCAGATTCTTATTTACCCCGTTCTTGTTCTTGCAGGTGCGGCAAATATGTTTATCACTGTTAATACTCTTCCCCTTGTTCTTGAAATCGGAGGTGTTGAAAAGGTTGGTACTTTCACAGGCTACTACTACACAGCAACCTTCTCCGCTCAGATTGCATCTCCCATTATCTATGGCTTTATAAGAATGTTTGCAGGAACATATATGTCCTTGTTCTATTACAGCCCCATTATGTTTGCGATAGCAATTATTCTTATTATGTTCGTTAAGCACGGTGAAGCTATTCCTGATAACATTATAAAAGAAGCAGAAGATGCTGAATAAATTAAAATGATTTGCCCTCTTACAAATTCTTTAGAATTTGTAAGAGGGCGATTTTTATTTTTAATAATATCTCATAAGAGCAACAACCTTACCGAGAATTATAACCTCATCTGTAATGATGGGTTCAAATTCATCGTTTTCGGGTTGTAAACGGAAATGTCCGTTTTCTTTGTAGAAACGCTTAACAGTTGCTTCATCCTCAATCATTGCAACAACAATTTCACCATTGGAAGCATAGGGTGTTTTCTCTGCGATAACAATATCGCCATTAAGAATACCTGCCCAGAGCATACTCTCACCGCGAACTTTTAATGCAAAGAGAGGTTTATCTCTTGAAACTCTTCCTGTATAGGGAATGTAACCCTCGATCTGCTCAACTGCAAGAATTGGCATACCTGCTGTTACAGTACCCAAAAGGGGGACATGAGTAACATTTTCTGCCTGACCGAGAATTCTTATTGACCTTTTAAGAAGAGGGTCGCGCATAATGTAACCTGCTTTTTCAAGAGCATCAAGATTTGCCTGAACAGAGGATGTGGATTTAAGACCAACTGCTGCACCGATTTCTCTTACTGATGGGGGGACACCATCCTGAGAACGCTCCACTAAAAATTCATATATTCTTTTTTGGGTTTCGTTAATAGGTTCCATAAAATCACCTTTCCGAACAAATTTTCTGTTTCCTGAATACATAATAACACATATATTTCAAAAAAGCAAACATTTGTTTGCAAAAAATTGAAAAATTTTTCATATATTTTAAGAAAATTATAAATTTTTCGGGTGGGAGAGGTTATATGTTCAAAATTTTCACGTTCAAGCAAATAGCCATAATATCATTTCTTCTGTGTCTGATTATGCTTTTAGGTTCATTTTTAAACACATTATCGCCCTATGTTGATGTGTTTTCTCAGATAGGTGTAGAAATCCCTATAATTATGTATCACCAGATAAGTGAAAATAATTCTATATGGGGTGATTATGTAATTCCGCTTTCTGTGTTAGAAGAGGATTTTCAATATATGAAAAATCACAATATAACCCCAATATCATTTGAGCAAATGAAATTATATGTAGAAAAAGGGGAAAGACTGCCTCAAAACCCTATAATCATAACCTTTGACGACGGAGAAAGAAGCTTTATTACAAAGGTTTTGCCACTCCTTGAAGAATATAATTTTCCTGCCAATATGAATGTAGTAGGTTCTCTTATTCAACTTTATACCCAAAATGGTGACACGGATGACAGGTATGCGTATCTGAACGAAAACGATATAAAAGAATTAGCAAAGAATGAATTAGTTACTCTAGGGTGCCATTCTTATAATCTTCATTCCCTGAGCGGTCGAAGAGGTATGGGGAAAATTTATGGAGAAAGTGAAGAGAAGTACAAGAAACTTATATATAACGATATTAAAAAATTCAAGAAGGATTTTGAAAGAATAACAGGAGAAAAAACTGATATTTTTGCTTATCCATACGGAATAAAAAATGAAGCCTTAGTAACAATCGTCAGAGAAAAAGGTTTTAAAATTACATTGACGTGCAGAGAAGAAATAAACAGAATTTCTGTTGGAGATAGTCTTGAAGAATTAGGAAGATTTAACAGACCTTACGGAAAAAGCAGTAAAAGTTTTTTTGAGAAAATTTACAAAGGGTAATACTCTTGTAAACAAAAAGCCTTTATGTTATTATAAAATAGTAAGGATGTAGATATTATGAATATTTATAAAAGTATAGATGAATTAGTAGGCAAAACTCCCCTTATGGAGCTTTCCAATATAATAAAAGATGAAAATTTGCAAGCCGATATTTTTGCAAAATTAGAGTGCTTTAACCCTACGGGTAGCGCAAAGGACAGACCTGCTCTGCAGATGATTTTAAAAGCTGAAGAAGATGGAATTCTTAAAGAAAATAGTGTAATTATAGAACCCACAAGCGGTAACACAGGTATTGGTCTTGCTGCCATAGGTGCATCAAAAGGTTATAAGGTTATAATTATTATGCCTGATACTATGAGCGAAGAACGAATAAAGCTTATGAAAGCCTATGGAGCAGAAGTAGTGCTGACCGACGGCAAAAAGGGTATGCAGGGCTCAATTGAAGAGGCACAAAGACTTTCGGAAGAATATGAAAATTCGTTTATTCCATCACAGTTTGATAATCCTCAGAACCCTGAAGCCCATTATAGAACAACAGGTCCTGAAATATGGAATGATACAGAGGGCAAAGTTGATATTTTTGTTGCGGGAATTGGTACGGGTGGTACTCTTTCGGGTACAGGTAAATACCTCAAAGAGCAAAACCCTGAAATCAGGGTTGTTTGTGTTGAGCCTTTGAGTTCGCCTTTGCTTACAAAAGGTGTTGCAGGGGCTCACGCAATTCAGGGCATAGGAGCAAACTTTGTGCCCGAAAATCTTGATAGAGAGATATATGACGAAATAATTGATGTTTCAAATGAGGATGCTTTCAGGTATGCTCGTAAAATGGCGCAAAAAGAGGGAATTGCAGTCGGTATTTCGTCAGGGGCGGCTCTTTGGGTCGCAATTGAACTTGGAAAACGCCCCGAAAACAAGGGTAAAAATATAGTTGTTGTGTTGACAGATACGGGAGAACGTTACCTTTCAACAGAGCTTTACAAATGAGGTTAAAGATATGGAAAGATTTTTGGAGTCAGTAGGATTGATAACCGGAACAGTTAAAAATCTTGAAGCAATAAACAGCGAATGCTTTCTTAAAAAGGATGCAGATAAAGAGCTTATTCCCGACAGAAAAGAAATTGTAAAAGTAATAAAAGACTTGCAATCACTTTTGTTCCCTAACTATTTCAAGCATAGTGAGGGAAGCGAAAATGTGCTTTCACAAACAGAGTTGCTTCTTAATATTTATAACAGACTTATTGAGCAGATAAAGGGTGCATATGCTTTTAATGGGACATCAATGGAAAAAACTCCCGAGGAGCTTTGTAACGCTTTTATTGAAAGTCTTCCTAAAATAAAACAACTGCTTATTAAAGATATTGAAGCGATTTATGAGGGCGACCCTGCAGCAAAATGCCACGAAGAGGTGCTTATCTGCTACCCCGGATTCTATGCAATTTCAATTTTCCGTCTTGCTCACGAGCTTTATACCCTTAAGGTTCCGCTTATTCCACGAGTAATGACAGAATATGCCCATGAGAAAACAGGTATTGATATTCACGCAGGTGCAACTGTGGGCGAATATTTCTTCATAGACCACGGCACAGGTATTGTTATTGGTGAAACAACCACAATCGGTAATCACGTTAAAATATATCAGGGCGTTACTCTTGGTGCAAAAAGCTTTGAGCTTGATGAAAACGGAGCACCTGTTAAAGATATCAAGCGTCACCCCGATATCGGCAACAATGTTGTTATATATGCAAATGCAACCATTCTCGGCGGTAACACAAAAATCGGTGATAACTGCGTTATCGGTGGTAACACATGGCTTACTCATTCAGTTGAAGCAGGAAGCACGATTTACTATAATGCGAAATGAAAAAATCCTCCGATTTTTCGGAGGATTTTTTTAATACAACGCTTCGCGTTTTTTCTTTTTTATGAATTTATAAACTGCGTAAACAATAATAAGAATTGCAGTAACAGAAAGACCAATATAAGCATCAAGGTTTGAATTGCCCTCAATTTTCAACTCGTTCCAGAGCATATTCATATAGTTCTGAGTTTCATAATCAAGGTTTTCGAACATTTCTGTTTTTGGTGTATTTTCTTCATCAGGGTAAAGAACGGGGTTACCCTTTAATTCATACTCATCAGATTCGAGGACATTTGAATGGGGGGTCGCATAACAAAGGTAGTTTGCATTTGCAACTGCGATTTCTTCTTCAAGCATAAAGTTAATATAAAGCTCTGCAGCTTCCTTATTTTCTGCAGTTTTGGGAATGCACATAGCATCAACAAAGAAGTTAACACCTTCTTTAGGGTAAACGAAAGCAAGGTCGGGGTTAACATCATACATTGTGAGGAAGTCACCTGCATAGTAAGGTGCAAGAGCAGCCTCGCCATTTTCCATTTTGTTGAAAATCTCATCCATAACATAGGATGAAACAAGATGGTTTTGTGCTTTCAAGGTTTCAATAGCTTTGTCCCAATCATTGAGATTATCTGTATTTATGCTCTGACCCAGATAACACTGGGCAACTCCGAAAGCATCACGAGGATTGTTAAACATAAGGATTTTACCCTCGTATTTTTCATCCCACAAAATGCCCCAGCTGTCAGGCTTACCGTCAACCATTTTTGTGTTGTAAATAAGCCCTACCATACCAACAGTATAGGGAACAGAGAACTTATTATCAGGGTCATAATAAAGACCACGGTATTTTTCAAGTACATATTTGTAATTGGGGATGTTAGAAAAATCAAGTTCTGCCAACATATCCTCTTCAATAAGCTTTGCAATCATATAATCCGAAGGGGTTATAACATCATAGTTTGCACCGCCTGATTGAAGCTTGTTATACATATTTTCGTTGCTTTCATAGTTTGAATAGTTAACAGTTATTCCGTAACGTTTTTCAAATTCTTTGTTAACATCAAGGGTGCCTTCTGCACCATCGGAAATATATTCGCCCCAGTTATAAACATTAAGGGTTGTTCCTTCAAGATGGGAATAATCCTTTTTTTCACCTGCAAAGCAGGGAGCAACCGTAAGCGCAAGAAAAATTAAACTGAATATTACTGAAAAAAAGCGTCTCATTATTTTGCACCGCCTTTTTTAGCATTTTTCTTATCGCCCCTTGAAGAAATTACATTTGAAACAACCAAAAGAATAAGAATTGCAAGGAAGATAAGTGTTGAAAGGGCATACATATCAGGTGTAACTCTACGCTTTGTCATAGAGAATATTCTGATAGGCAAGGTCTGTGAGCTTGTGCCGCTTACAAAGTAGCTGATGATAAAATCATCAATAGAAAGTGTAAATGCCATCATAAGACCGGAAATTATACCGGGCATAATAGCAGGAAGAACAACTTTATAGAATGCCTGAAACGGTGTGCAACCCAAATCCTGTGCCGCTTCTGAAAGGTGGGCATCAGTCTGCTTTAATTTGGGAAGAACGTTAAGGATAACATAAGGCAGCTCAAAGGTAACATGGGCAATTGTAAGTGTAGCAAAGCCTAAAGTACCTGTTTTGCCGAATAATCCCCCGATAAACACGAAAAGGAGCATCATTGCGATACCTGTAACAATTTCGGGGTTCATCATGGGAATATTTGTAACAGTCATAATACTGCTTTTAACAAGCTTATTTTTATAGCCGAAAATTGCCGTTGCGGCAGCAGTACCCATAACTGTTGAAATAACAGAAGAAACAACCGCAATAATCAAAGAGTTTTTGAATGCGGTAAGAGTTGCGGCATCACGGAAAAGCTCTTCATACCAATGAAGCGAAAAGCCTTCAAAAACCGCGGTGCTTTTTCCTGAGTTGAAGCTGAAAAGAACGAGAACCGCAATAGGTGCATAAAGGAAAAGGAAAACAAGAGCTGTATAAAGCTTTCCGCCAAGAGATGTTTTCTTTGTCATATTACAACACCTCCGTCATCATCAGAGAACTTGTTCATAACCGCAAGGCAGATGAAAATAAGTATCATCAGAACAAAGGAAAGAGATGCACCCAAATTGAAATTGTTTGCAGTCTGGAATTGAGTTTCGATAATATCACCGATAAGTGTTGTACCTGTTCCGCCTAATTTTTGTGAAATAAAGAATGTGCTTACAGATGGAACAAAAACCATAGTAAAGCCTGAAACAATACCGGGAACGCTTAGAGGAATAGTAACATTTCTGAAAACATCAAGCTTGTTTCCGCCCAAATCCTGCGCCGCTTCAACAAGTGAACGGTCTGCTTTAAGCATAACAGTATAAATAGGCAGAATCATATAGGGCAGGAAGTTATAAACCATACCTAAAACAACTGCACCGCGGGTGTTTATCAGCTGAACGGGCTCAAGATTTACTTTCGGCAAGTTGTTCAAACATTCAACAATATAGTTAAGTCCTGTTGTGAGGAAACCATTATCCTCTAAAATAGTCATCCAGGAATATGTTCTTAAAAGGAAGTTCATCCACATAGGAAGCATAATGAGCATTGTCATTCTGCTTTGCTTTTCAGGACCCTTTGAAGCCATAATCATTGCAAGAGGGTACGCAATAACAAGGCTGATGACAGTAGCCAGAAGCCCTAACCATATAGAGAGAACTATCGTATCGGTATATTTGCCGATACTGAGCATATTATCAAAAGTAAAATTACCGCTTTTATCGGTAAATGCATAGTAGGCAACCATACAAAGAGGAACGATAATGAAAAGTACCGCCCAGATAATGTATGGAGAACCTGCTAAATGTGTCATAAGAGAAGATTTTTTCTTCATTACAAGCACTCCTTTCAAAAAATCGGGAGGGAGGTTTATTCGTCCTCTTCCTCATAGGTGGCATCAGAAAGCTCATCAAATTCTTCGCTGAATGAGCTGTAGTCGCCGTAAAGACCGGAGTACTTGGATTTTTTCATAATGTGAATAGCATCAGGGATAATGTTGAGACCGATTGTTGAACCAACAGTCTGATTATGTGTTGATTCAATCATCCATTTGAAGCCCTTGATTTCAACGATAATTTCATAGTAATCGCCTTTAAAGGTTGTTGAGGTAACAACACCTGAAATCATAGCATCTTCTACAGGCACAACATCAACATCTTCAGGACGAACAACAACGTCAACCTCTTCGTCAACGCCGAAGCCTTTATCAAGACATTTGAATTTGTGACCTGCCATTTCAACCCAGAAGTCAGCACGCATAACACCCTCGATGATATTACTTTCACCGATAAAATCTGCAACGAAAGCATTCTTTGGTTCGTTATAAATATCTGTAGGTGTACCGATTTGCTGAATAACGCCTGAGTCCATAACAACAATTGTGTCGGACATTGAAAGGGCTTCTTCCTGGTCGTGAGTAACATAAATGAATGTGATACCCAGACGCTTCTGAATATTTTTAAGCTCTACCTGCATATCCTTACGAAGCTTAAGGTCAAGAGCGCCCAAGGGCTCGTCAAGAAGGAGCACACGGGGCTTAACAACAAGCGCACGTGCAATGGCAACTCGCTGCTGCTGACCACCTGAAAGAGAAGCTATATTTCTACGCTCAAAGCCCTTAAGGTTTACAAGAGCAAGCATTTCGGTAACTGCCTCTTTAATTTCCTTTTCAGGAGTTTTTTTAAGGCGCAAGCCGAAGGCAATATTCTCATAAACATTCAAATGGGGGAAGAGAGCGTAACGCTGAAAAATGGTGTTCAATTGCCTTTTATGAGGCGGAACACCATTTATTACTTTACCATCAAAGACAACATCACCCGAATCTGGTTCCTGGAAGCCTGCGATAATTCGGAGCGTAGTTGTTTTTCCGCAACCTGAGGGGCCTAAAAAGGTGATAAACTCTTTGTCGCGGATATATAAATTCATATTATCAATAATCGTTTCACCATCAAAGGAAACGGAAATATTCTTTAAATCAATAATGTTGTTGGACAATTATGCAGCCCCTTTCTGCAAATTATAGCCGAAAAGAGTTGAACTCCGTACGCCTAAAATTCAAATCTTTCGGCACATCAGTGCGTTTTTCGTCTTAATATACGCCAGTATATCTGCGCCGAAGAAACACCCTGCTGCACCAAAATCTTTGGAATTTTAGGTGCAAGCAGTTTATTAAGGCAAAAATTTTTGCAATAACAAGGAAAAAAGTGAAGGAATACTGTCGTATTTCAAGCTTTTTGACGCAGTTAGTGCGGAAATTCGCCTTAAGAAACCGTGCGGGGATCAACTCTTTTCGGCTATAGAAAAAACCACCCCTCGAATACAAATCTTCAAAAAGGTGAGTTTTTGCTCGGTTGCACTATACACATAATATGTATAAATATTAATTTGCAATTTAAATATATATATATTTAAGTAAAATGTCAATATATTTTTAAAATTGTTGTAAAATAAATTTTTTTGAAAAAATAAAGGAATTAAACACAATAAAATAAAGTGTCCCACGCGGGAATATAAGGGTGATGGCGCAGGTGGATTTTATACTCGGGATTTATGGCGTTTATGAGTATGGGAAGCTTAAAAATATCTTCGCTTTTATGATATGCGGCAACATTCATTTTAGGCTTGAATTTCTTTAAAATTTCTTCTCCGCCCTTTAAAATTTCAATTTCGCAACCCTCGGAATCTATTTTAATAAATGAGGGTTCACTTTCTTTGCAAAGCGTGGGCAAGGAAAGTGATTTTATCATATTATCTCCACCCACGGCAGACTGTCTGCCTGCAAGGGATGAAAAACCGATTTCTCCGTCAAAATCTGTAATTGCCGCATTAACCCCCATGAAATTTTCAAGAGCTTCGCAGTTTTTTATGAGCTTCTGATATGTTTTGAAATCAGGCTCGGCGGCTATGATTTTTTTGTAGCTACCCTTTGTTTGTTTAACAAAATTTTCTACCGTGTCACCACGATATGCACCAATATCAATAAAGGTTTCGTTATGATTAAAGCTTAAAATGTTTTCATACACTTCGCTTTCAGGTGTTTCAATTTCTTTTAAAATTTCAATTCGTCCGCCGAACTGAAAATTAACATAGCCCTTAAAGATTTTTCTTGAAAAATCATCCGCTAAAAGAGAATGAGCAAGATTTAATTCGTCTGTGTGTTTTTCTAAAAACTTTCTGTCAAAAATTTCTGTTCCTATAACAGGGACGCAGGGAACGAGGACTCTGTGCTTTTCTGCTAACGAAAAAATATTATTCATAACATCAGGAATTGATGTGCCGAATGTAATAATAATGGTGAAGTTATCGTATATTTCTTCAAAATATTCAAGGGGTTTTACAGGGAAGCCTCTGAAAAAACGTTCTCTGATAAAACCACTGCTTGCAGTAACGCCTGAAAGCTTTATGTTAAGCTCTTCAAAAATATCAACGACCTTATCGGCACCGTTTCCGGTACCGTACATAATTATGGGTTCTGTTGTTTTTTGCAGTTTTTCCCAGACAGAAAAATCATCAATTTTAAAATTTAACATTATATTCACCACAATTAGTTTAGCATATAAAGAGGTTTTCTTCAATATAAAAGGCCGTCTTCGTATAAAAACGAAAACGGCAAATTTTGACGAAACAGTTATTATGCTACAATGTTTCCGCAGAAATCCCGCAAACCTAAAAACATCTCATAGAGCACCATTAACTGTTCTGCTCTGAATTTATGAAAGTCTTCACGGTTAAGTGCGATTTCATTTTTTTCGTGGCAGGTTTTCTTTTGCAAACAGTCAACGCGCCACCAATGGTATTCAATAAGCATGGCAAGTATTTTCAGTTTAAGGCTTTTCATAAAACAGCGTCTCCTTTTCTTTAAAATTCAGAACAATACATAAAACACTATATCTTGTGTTTTTCTGTTATGTTTCGTTCTTTAACTACATTATACATATTTACTTTGTCGAAACCTGTCCCAATGTGGCGAGAGAAAAAGTTTTTTATAAAAAACTAAAGGATTATAAAATAATGTGTAAAAATAAAGCATTATGCAGGTTAATAATGCAGAAAACCACCGCCTTGTGACGATGGTTTTCCGCTGTGGATGTGGGGTGTGAAAGAGAAAGATATGGCTGTGGCTTTCGCCACTATATAAACTCCATAAGGAGAATATATCAAATTTTCTTTTTGTTGTACGCTGTCTGCTGGTAGCTGGTGACTGGCAGCTATTATATTGCCTGCGTTGTAACTGCTACCATATTTGCTTCTTCAGGCTTTGAAATCCTGATTACATACTCAAAATAAGTATCAGTTTCGCTTTTTGCAGTATCGGCTTCAATTCCTGCTTTTCTTATACTATCAACTGCATGGTTTAATGTGTTAAGAAAAATTCTCATATCCTTATACGCTTTTGTTTGTGGCTTTCTTGTGCCTTTTCTTCTGCGGTGAACATCCTGAATAAGCCTTTCTGTTTCCGCAACTGTTAAATGCCGTTCTATTACTATATCAAGAACGCGTTTTCTGGTGTTGTTATCAGGCAAGGTCAGTAACGCTCTTGCGTGGCGTTCAGAAAGACTTGCATAAGAAATTCTGTCACGTATTTCTTCAGGAAGTCTTAAAAGGCGAAGCTTGTTCGAAAGGGTAGAGGGAGCTTTTCCTAATTTTTCGGCAATTTCATCCTGAGAAAGTCCGTGTTCTGTCATAAGTCTTTCGATGGCAACCGCCTCTTCAAAAAAATCCAGGTCTTCTCGTTGAACATTTTCTATTATGGCAAAAAGAGCAGATTGTTGGTCAGAAGCATTCATTACAATACAAGGGATTTTTGTCATTCCAATCATTCTTGCAGCTCGTAAACGGCGCTCACCTGAAATAAGCTCAAATTCTCCGTTTTCTAAAATTCGCACATTTATTGGTTGAAGTAATCCGTTAGCACGGATTGAACAAGCCAACCCCTCTAATTCATTGTAATCAAATCGCACTCGTGGTTGTTGCGGATTTGGTTTTATTAAATCGTGTGCTATGAATTGTATCTGATTTGTTGCTTTGCTTTTTGAAGATTTAATCATTGGTTTTCCTTTCCTTAAATGCATTCATCCACAAAGCCTTGTCCGTCTCTCTTTGACAACACTATACCACCAAAACATAAAAAAATAAAGCATTTTCGGTCGGGTGAATTCGACTGAAAATGCTTTGATTTGATAGGTTTACAAAGGTTTTTTGGCGATTTGTGCCGAAGGTCTGGGATATTTTGGCGAAGTTTGCGAAATCTTTTTCACATTTATGATAGCTCTTGTATCTCCGCCGGGCAAGGTGAAGTCATTTATGCTGTCAATTTTACCGCCAAGTGTTTTCAAAGAGTTGGTTGCACCATCAATTTCCTCTTTTGCAGTGGCGGCTTTAAGAGAAAGGAATGAACCACCTTTTTTTACAAATGGTAAAGTATATTCCAAAAGAATTCTGAGCTCTGCAACAGCTCTTGCGGTTGCAAAGTCATATTTCTCGCGAAATTCGGGGCTTTTGCCTGCATCCTCTGCTCTTGAATGAATGATTTTTACATTCTTAACGCCCATTTCCTCTGCCATATTCTCAACGGCTTTAAGCTTTTTGCCGGTTGAATCAAGAAGAGTTACATTAACATCCGGGTATGCAGCGGCAATTACAAGGCCGGGGAAGCCGGCTCCTGTGCCAACATCAATAACACTTGTTCCGTTTTTAAAGTCAGCCACCTTGCTTACGAGAAGACAGTCAAGAAAATGCTTAATCGCTATTCCCTCGTCATCCTTGATGGCAGTAAGATTAATTTTATCATTCCACTCTTTTAAAAGTCTGCCATAAATTTCTAATTTTTTTGCTAAATCCTGATTAATTTCAATACCATAATTAGAAGCATTATCTTTTAATATATCAATAACTGACATAGATTAACCTCTGTAAAGTGCAAGAATTTCCTCAATAGGTCCGGAGAAATTCTCTGCCATAGGGGGTAAGGGCTTCTCTGTTTTAAGGAATTCTGTGAAAAGAAGACCCTTTTTATCAGTACTCATCTGATATTTTGAAATTGTTTCAACAAGAGCCTGTTTTTTATCAATATTTGTAAGATATACGCAGTCAAGAAATTCAATTTCAACTGTATCAGTGGGAGCGATTCCGTCAAGAAGGATTGTAACAGTTTTACCTTTTTCGGTTTTAAGAGCACGTTTTCTGCCGTTAACCTTAAGTGTGATTTCACCGCTCACAATATCTTTGAAGAAGAGCTTGTAATTTCTCTTTTCGGGAACAACGCTTACATCGCCCTCGCCTTTGTCAATTGTAAAGTAAACAGAAGAGCCGTTTTCTTTAACAGTAAAAGGAGTTTTGCAGAAAGCACCATTCTGATAAGAAAGGCTTTCACCATCGTCTTCGTAGAGCTTAAATGTATTATTACCTCTGTAAATAAGAAGCTCCATATCAACAGGGTTAGAGCAGTCGTTTGTTCTGTCGTCTGCGCTCATAGGGATAATTGCGCCTGCTTTTGCCAGTACGGGAATATTCTCAATATCTCTGTACATTCTTACAAAACGCTTGCCACAGTAAATTCTGCCTGTGAAAATATCAGTGTATCTTCCTTCGGGAATCCAGACATTAACACTTGCCATATTGTTGTCAGTTGAGGTGTGCTCTGTGATGGGAGCAACAATAAGCTCTGTACCGAAGAAGAACTGATTTTTACATTCATAAGCACTCTTTCTTTCGGGATATGCATAGTACATAGGCTCGCATATTGCGCGACATTCTGTATGAGTGCGGTAGTTCATTGTGTAAATATAGGGAAGAAGCTTGTGGCGAAGACGAAGATAATCTTTTGCGATTTTCTCAACGGGACCGCTATAATTCCAGGGTTCTTTACCTGCAAATTCATTATTTGTGGAGTGAAGTCGCATAACAGGACTGAACACACCCAACTGAACCCAACGGGTGTAAAGCTCGTCATCCTTTTTACCCATACAATGACCGCCGATATCATGGCTCCACCAAGGATAACCGATGTTTGATGCGGTTGCGGTGAAGCCCGGTTGGAAGTCAAGAGCAGACCAGGTCTGAGTTGTGTCACCGCTGAAGCCCAAGGGATAACGCTGTGAGCCTGCACCTGCAAAACGTGAAAGAATAAGGGGTCTGTTGTTATTCTTTGCATTATCGTAGAAATGGTAGTGATTCAAAGCCCAGAGAGGGTCGAGACCGGGAACGGGGGTTTTTGTGCCCTGTTGCCAGTCAATCCACCAGAAATCAACGCCCATTTTCTCATATGGGTGGTGAAGCACCTTGAAATAATGTTCGGTGAATTTCTTATCTGTAATATCAAACTTAACAGGTTGCTTCTTTGAAGAATCCTGACCCATAGCCTGACACATTTCTTCGTATTGGTCTTCAAACCAACGAACACCCTGAGAGGGGTGAAGATTAAAGGTTACTTTATAGCCATCGTCTTTAAGCTTTTTAAGGAAGCCTGCAGGATCGGGAAAAAGGTCTGTGTTAAAGCTGTAACCGGTCCAACCTGCTGACCATACATCATAAACATATTCCATAAGGTTCTGATGAGGAAAAACCTTGTGGCTGTCTTTACCGAATTTACCTTTGATGTCAACCCAGTGCCAGTCCATATCAACAGTTGCAACAGTTACAGGAATTTCTTCCTCTTTGAAACGGTCCATAAGGTTGAGATATTCTTCCTGCGTATATGCTTTGTAACGGCTCCACCAGTTAGAGAGTGCATATCGGGGGATAAGCGGAACTTTGCCGGTTAAATTATAGAGGTCAGTTGTTGCGCCTACATAATCGTTGCCATATGCGAAATAATATTCATCAGAGCCTTTGTGCTTTCTTGGTAAAATTGAGCCATCTTCTTTGAGAACGAGGGTATCGCTGTCGTCAAGAATAGCAACGCCGTTTCTTGAACAAACACCGTCACCGAGGGTAATAACACCTGCGGTAATATCAAGAGTACGGCAAGTACCTTTAAGGTTTCCTGCTTTGTAGTTTGTAACAACTCTACCATCGCGCAATTTAATGCGCACCATCTTTTTTGTTTTGAGATTATAAAGGAAATTTGCTTTTGTTGTTTTGATTTCAATGGTACCGCTTGATTCATTAACCTTGAATTCGGGTTTGTTGAAATCCCTGAACCATACACTCTGAGTGGGTTCATCACAGAATTTTCCTTTGCTCTGTGTTTCAACTCGTAAAAGGCAAGGGGTAAGCACAGTAAGCCTTACTCCATTACGGACAATGGTATGACTTTCGTGTGCTACGGGTGAGCAGTCGATTTTAAATCTGTCAAAGAACTGTTCCATATATATACTCCTTAAATTAAATTGCAAATTTATCTATTTTAATAATACAACTTATACAAATTAAAGTCAATAAATCAGTAGGTTTTTCCGTTGACAAAACAGAAGTGGAATGATAGAATTATATTTTGTGAAAGGGTGGTTTTTATGGTTTTTCAAAAGAAAATCGGTTTTGACAACGATATGTATATCGAAAAACAGTCAGAACAGATTATGAAGCGTATTGACGAATTCGGCGGTAAGCTCTATCTTGAATTCGGCGGTAAGCTTTTTGATGATTTTCATGCATCACGAGTTCTTCCCGGCTTTAAGCCCGATAGTAAGCTCCAGATGCTTTTAAACCTTAAAGACCATGCGGAAATTGTTATTGTTATTTCTGCGGGAGATATTGAAAGCAACAAAATCCGAGGTGACTATGGAATAACCTATGATAGCGACGTTTTGCGCCTTATGGATGCTTTTGCAAGCGCAGGTCTTTTCGTAGGTAGTGTTGTCATTAACCAATTCAGCGGTCAACCTGCCGCAATTAAGTTCAAGGAAAAGCTTGAAACCCTCGGAATCAAAGCGTTTGTTCACTATACAATTGATGGTTACCCTTATAATGTGAAGAAAATCGTCAGTGAAGATGGCTTCGGTAAAAATGATTATATTGAAACCACCCGCCCTCTTGTTGTTATTACTGCTCCGGGTCCCGGTAGCGGTAAAATGTCTGCTTGCCTTTCTCAGCTTTATCACGAAAATGCACGTGGCAACAAAGCAGGATATGCCAAATTTGAAACCTTCCCTATCTGGAATTTACCTCTCAAGCATCCTGTTAACCTTGCTTATGAAGCGGCAACTGCAGACCTTAACGATGTTAATATGATTGACCCCTATCACCTTGAGGCGTACGGCAAAACTACCGTTAACTATAACCGTGATGTTGAGGTTTTCCCTGTTCTTAATGCTATTTTTGAAAAAATTGAGGGTGTAAGCCCCTATAAATCACCTACCGATATGGGCGTTAATATGGTGGGTTACTGCATTTCAGACGATTTAGTGTGCAGAAAAGCTTCTTATGAAGAAATTGTAAGAAGATATTTTGCATCTCTTTGTGATAAGAAAACGGGTCACAAGAATGATGGTGCTATTGCGAAAATCGAAAGCCTTATGAATCAGGCGGGTATTACTGTTGAAACAGAGCGTCCCACAGTTAAAGCGGCTCTTGTTAAAAGTGAAACAACGGGAAACAGACCCGCAGTTGCAATTGAGCTTCCTGACGGAACAATTGTAACAGGTAAAACAAGCGACCTTTTAGGCTCCGCATCCGCAGCACTTCTTAATGCTTTGAAGGTTGTGGCAGGTATTGATGACAGTGCTCTTCTTATTGAGAGAAAAATTATTGAGCCAATTCAGGATTTGAAAACAAGTATTCTCGGTAATCACAACCCGAGACTTCATACTGATGAGGTGCTTATCGCTCTTACAATGAGCGCGGTAGATTCATCTGATGCTAAAAAAGCCTTTGATGCTCTCAAAGCGCTTAAGGGAAGTGAAGCTCATGCCACAGTTATTCTTTCCCAGGTTGACAGAGATACATTCAGAAAATTGGGAATAAACCTTACTTGTGAGCCTCATTACGAAAGTAAAAAGTTATATCATAAATAAGACGAAACCCGCTTCAATGTGAAGCGGGTTTTGTAGTTAGGAGTTAGGAGTGAGGTGTGTCGGGACCTGCGGTCGGCATTATAAGAAGAAATGCAGTTGAATGAAAAAAACAAATGTGGTATTATGACAATATAAAGAATTAAAGAGTGGTTTTATGATGCTAAAGAAACTATTAAATAACAAGTATATTCTCCTTGACGGTGGTTTTGGAACGGAGCTTATAAAAAAAGGGCTTCTGCCTGAGGAAGATACAGTCAATGCAGTTTTTGACCATCCTGAGTGGGTAAAAGAAATACATAAAGCCTATATTGATGCAGGAAGTAATATTGTTTTTGCAGATACCTTTGGCGCAAACGCTTTTAAATTGGAGAATTCAGAGCATAGCGTTGAAGAGTATATAAATAAAGCTATTCTTCTCGCAAAAGAGGCAGCAAATGGAACAGATACCCTTGTTGCTCTTGATGTGAGCACAACGGGTAAGCTCCTTGCGCCTGCAGGGGATTTGACCTTTGACAGTGCATATGCTTGTTATAAAGAGGTTGCAATTTGCGGTGAAAAAGCGGGTGCAGACATTATTTGCCTTGAAACCTTTACTGATTTAAGAGAGGCAAGAATAGCCCTTTTAGCCGCAAAAGAAAACACAAAATTACCTGTTACAGTAACGCTTTCCTTTGATGAAAGCGGTCTTACAATGAATGGTAGCACTCCCTCTGCAGTAGCGGTAACGCTTGTTGCTGCAGGAGCAGATGCGGTGGGGCTTAACTGTTCTTTAGGTCCTGACAAATTGTCAGGGGTTGTAGAAGAATTTTTAAAATATTCCTCCGTTCCTGTAATAGTAAAACCAAACGCAGGGCTTCCCGATTTAAAAACAGGGAAATATTCAATGTGTCCCGGAGAGTTTGCTTTATTAATGGCAAAATTCTATGAAAAGGGTGCAGTAATTCTTGGTGGTTGTTGCGGAACAAGTCCCGAATATATTGCTTCGCTTAAAAAGGAACTCGGAAATACGCAAATCAAAGAAAAGCCATCAATTATTACCGGTGTAGTAAGTGGTGCTACAACGTCAGTTGTGCTTGATGAGCCAAGGGTTATCGGCGAAAGAATCAACCCCACGGGTAAAAAGAAATTTAAAGAAGCCCTTGAAAGAAATGACCTTGATTATATTTTAAATGAGGGGCTTTCTCAGGTGGAAGCAGGAGCAGATATTCTTGATGTGAATGTAGGCCACAGCGAAATTGATGAAGAAGAAATGATGCAAAAGGTTGTTACCTCTTTGCAGGGCTCACTCGGTCTGCCTTTACAGCTTGACTCCACTTCTCCCGAGGTGCTTGAAAAAGCACTGCGAATTTATACAGGTAAAGCGATTATAAATTCAGTTAACGGGGAAGAAAAATCCCTTTTAACAGTTCTTCCTCTTGCAAAAAAATATGGTGCAGCTATTGTGGGTCTCACACTTGATGAAGAGGGAATTCCCGAAACTGCAGAAAAGAGAGTTGAAATTGCAGAAAAAATCATAACTCGAGCAATAGAAATCGGTATTCCAAAAGAAGATATTATTATCGACTGCCTTACAATGACTGTCAGCGCAAATCAATCTGCAGCACAGACAACATTAGATGCTATGAAGCAGGTTAAAAAGAAATTCGGAGTAAAAACCACATTAGGTGTGTCTAATGTTTCCTTTGGTTTACCTCAAAGAGAGGTTGTGAATACTGCTTTTGTAACCCTTGCTCTTGAAAACGGACTTGATTTACCCATTATGAATCCTAACACACCATCAATGATGGGCGCAGTCAGAGCATATAAGGTGCTTAAAAAGATTGATACAGATTCAGTTGAGTATATTTCTGCTTTTGCAGGCGAAAAATCCACTATTCAAGAGAAAAAAATGCTGACAATTGGCGAATGCATTGAAAAAGGTCTTAAAAACCAAGGTGCAGAATTAACTGAAAAAGAGTTAAAAGAAACCGATGCACAAGACCTTATAAACAATGTTTTAATACCTGCCCTTGATAAAGTAGGTGCAGGCTTTGAATGCGGGAAGCTCTTTTTGCCACAACTTATGAGAGCTGCTGATGCGGCAGGTGCTTGCTTTGAGGTTATAAAAGAAACAATGAAAAAGAACAACACCCAATCTGAAAGCAAGGGTAAAATTATTCTTGCAACGGTTAAAGGTGATGTTCACGATATAGGAAAAAACATTGTTAAAACAGTTCTCGAAAATTACGGCTATGATATAATTGATTTAGGCAGAGATGTTGCTGCTGAAGAGGTTGTTAATGCACAAAAGGAATATAATGTGAAGCTTGTTGGGCTTTCTGCTCTTATGACAACAACTCTTCCTGCAATGGAAAAAACCATAAAAGCATTAAAAGAAGCTAAAGCTGACTGCAAAATTATGGTTGGCGGAGCGGTTTTAACACCTGAATATGCAAAAAAAATCGGTGCGGATTTTTATGCAAAGGATGCTAAAATGAGTGCCGATATCGCAAAAAATGTTTTATAAATCAAAAAAAGAAGATACACAAGAGAATTTGTACAATATCTGCAAATTTTCTTGTGTATTATTATATATATACAAAAATTTAATTAACTGATATACTTATGTCATTAATAGAAAAAGGTTGTGATGTATTGGAAAACAAAATAAAAAATCCATTAGAACAAAATCACATTAAAACAAAAGAAATGGCGTTTTATCTCGCCGCAATTTTCTTTTACACAATGATGACAGGTATGGTTGGCTCTTATCGTCAGGCATATCTTGTTAATGTGTTGAGAATGGCAGATGACCAGGTTTCTTTCTACAATGGATTTTTAAGCGTTGCAGGATTTTTGATGAGCTTTGTTTACGCTCTTATTATTGATAATCGCAAAATCGGAAAAAGAGGTAAATTTATACCCATTGTAAATGCAGTTGCAATTCCTATGGGTATTGTTACAATGCTTCTTTTCTATACTCCCGATGGACTTGCAGGCACTCTTCTTATGATTTACCTTATATCAATTGGTATGATTCACGGTGCTTGCTGCAGCTTTGGTAACGCAATTAATCTCGTTTCTTATGTTACAACACCCAATAATAAAGAACGCGATAAGGTTATTTCTTTCCGCAGTATTTCAAGTGCGGTCGGTAACTCTGCACCATTGGTTGTTGTTCTTGTTATTGATGAAATTATCAAGGCAGTTTCTCCTGATAATCCCAACAGAGAATATCTTGAATATATCATCGGTGCTTCCCTTATCAGTGTTGTTGGTACAATGATTACTCTCATTGGTATGCGCTTTATGAAGGAGCGTATAACTTATAGCGAGGAAAAGAAGAATCCGTTGGTTGGTATAGCAGATGTTCTTAAAAACAAATATGCATGGGTTATTATCATCAGCGAAACACTCAAGAGCTTCCGAGGAATTGCAAACTATATGGGCGTTTTCCTTGCAGCAGCCCTTCTTGGAACAGGTAAATTCCTTTTGTTTGGTCTTCCTACCGGAATTGGTACTGCGGTTGGTATGCTTATTATCAACGCACTTCTCAAAAAATTCAACGCAAAACAGCTTTATATTGCATCAGGTATTTATTCCGTTATTGCAAATACAATAGCATTTATAATCGGCTATACATATTTCAATTCGCCCTCAAGCATTTTGCAGATAGCCTTTATCGGATGCTTGTTCCTTATCGGTCTTCAGTTTGGTGCATCAAATCTTCTTCCCTCAATGTTCCAGGCAGATGTTCTTGAGGTTATCGAGCTCAAAACAAGCAAACGTCTTGATGCAACCCTTCCCTTTGTTATCGGTATCGGTACAATGATAAGCGGTACTATCGCTACTGCTCTTTCTCCTCAGATTCTTTATGGCGAGGGCTCTATTATTCAGTACATTCAGCCTACAGAGCTTGTTCCTGAGCCTGAACAGACACTTAACACAAAAATTCTTATGCTTTTCTTCTACACCATATTCCACGGTCTTATGATGTTCCTTGCAGGCGTGCCATTCTTCTTCTATAAGCTTACAGGCAAAACAAAAGAAGATATACACAATCAGGTAGTTGCAAAAAGAGAAGAAATGAATAAATAAATAAAAATACTCTTGCTGCTGAATGTAGCAAGAGTATTTTTATTATATGTTCTTAAGTCTTTCGTATTCTTCTTGAGTTATTTCAATAACTTTTCCGTGTTTAAAGCCATAAGGGAAAGAAAATTCTTCATCTGCTCTCTTGAAATTCATATCACCGGGACAAGAAGAAACAAAGGGAACATAGCCCATTTTTTCTTTTTCACAACCGAAAAAGTCAAGCATTAAGCACCATCTGCCATCAGGCAGGGTATAGGTTGTGGGGCCTTCGTAAGCACCAGGGTTGGGAACATTTTTCTCCATAAACATCTGAAAAGCTTCATCGTGCTCAAATGGTCCGTAGAGGTTTTTTGATGTGGAGTGCATATTCATACCGGGGTTATGCGCATTTTTATAGAAAAGGTGATATGTATCGCCAACCTTGGTTATATGGGAATCGAGAATTTCATTTTCTTTTGTAAAGTAAAGCTTGGGTTTGGAAAAGGTCTCAAAATCCTTTGTTACAGAACAGTATATAGACATATGAGTAAAATCATTTTCTGCAACTGTTGAGCCCCAGTGTATAAGATATTCTTCATTGATTTCATCAAAAAATATTTCAGGCGCCCAGAGGCAACCGAAATCATCTCTGCCGAAATGAACTAATTTCTGTTCTGAAAAATTAACAAGGTCATCAGTTTTCCACATTGAAAGACATTTACTGCCGTGGCTGTTTATGTGCTTCCAATCCACATTGTAATTTTCATCCATCTGACGAACAATACAAAGGTCTGTTGTGAGGATTACAAACCCGCCTGTGTGAAGTCTGACTATTTCAATATCTCTGCAACCCAAATCACCTTTGGTGCTCATAAGAATCGGGTTTCCGTCATTGACCTTTTCCCAGTTGAAGCCGTCTTTACTGATACCGAAATAAACTGCTTCACCATCAACAGTAATTTTTTCTTTAAAATGAACAAATAAATATGGCATATTATCACCTGTTTTTTATGTATTAATAACAGTTTATCACAATAAAGGAGTTTTGTCATATTTTATTTTAAAAATGTTGCGAAAAAATATAGGTGTGATATAATTAAAAACATAATTCAGAACAAATAGAAAGGCGAAGTTATGAAAAAATCAAAGCTCAGGCTTTCTACAACACATATAATATTATTAAGTTTCTTGGTAGCTGTGCTTGTGGGTGCGGTTTTACTTTCTTTACCTATAAGCTCTGCTACAGGTGAGAGAACTCCCTTTGTTGATGCCCTTTTCACATCAACAACTGCTACCTGCGTTACAGGTCTTGTTGTAGTACCTACATTTTCTGCATGGAGCACATTTGGTCATATAGTTATTTTATGTTTAATTCAGATTGGCGGATTGGGAGTTATTACGGTTGTTTCCATACTCGCTATGATGTTTCACAGAAAAATGGGGCTTTCTGACAGACTTCTTTTGCAGGATGCTTTTAATCTGAACACTCTGTCAGGTCTTTCTCAGTTTGTTAAAAAAGTTGTTTTGGGAACTTTTTTAGTTGAGGGTATCGGTGCTCTCCTTTATATGACCGTGTTTGTTCCCGAATTCGGTTTAAAGGGTATATGGATTTCTGTTTTTACGGCAATTTCTGCCTTCTGCAATGCAGGAATTGATATAATTGCAGAAAACAGTTTATGCAATTATGTTCATAATCCTATCGTTAATCTTACAACTTGTCTTTTGATCTTTTTCAGTGGCATAGGGTTTATTGTATGGTGGGATGTTATAAGAGTTTTAAAATTAAGAAAAAAGAGAAAAATTAAAGTAATAAAGGCATTGTCCTTGCACAGTAAAATTGCTCTTGCAACAACCTTGTTTTTAATTTTCGGTGGTGCACTCTGTATATTCATTTTTGAATATAATAATCCGCAAACTATGGAAAATTTTACACTTTATCAAAAAATCCAGGCGTCATTTTTTCAATCTGTAACAACAAGAACCGCAGGCTTTGCTACAATTCCTCAGGAGAATTTTTCGAATGGTTCTGCTCTTATATCGGTTTTATTAATGTTTATAGGCGGTTCACCCGTTGGTACGGCGGGCGGTATTAAAACTGTAACGATAGCAGTAGTGGTTGCGGCGGCAATTGCGGCAATAAAAAATAAAAAAGAAGTAACAATGTTCAACAGAACCTTATCAAAAGAAGCAGTAAGTAAAGCTGTTGCAGTTATATGCACATCGTTTTTTATTATGTTTATGTCAACGCTTCTTCTTTCTGCGGTAACAGATGCAAGCGTTATTGATATTCTTTATGAAACAGTAAGTGCAACAGCAACAGTGGGACTTACAAGGAATTTGACATCATCATTGAACACAGTGGGCAAAATTATAATTATCGCAACTATGTACTTTGGAAGAGTCGGTCCCATTTCATTAGCGGTGGCACTTAATCTGAAAAAGCAAAATCCCAATATAATAAAAAACCCCGTTGAAGATATAAGCGTAGGGTGAGAGGTGGATAATATGAGTATAAATAAAACTTATGCAGTTTTTGGTTTAGGCAGATATGGTAGAGCAGTTGCAGAAGAGCTGGTAAAAAATGGTGCGGATGTTATTGCAATTGATAGCAACGAAGAGCTTGTAAATGATGCGGCGCAGACTATTCCGGTTTGTAAATGTGCCGATGTTACAGAGCCCGAGGTTATTGATAAGCTTGATATTGCAGATGTTGATATTGTTATTATTGCAATGGCAAACAGCCTTGAGGCAACAGTAATGGCTATAACGCTTTGCAAAGAGGCGGGCGTTCCTACTGTTATTGCTAAATGCGTTGAAGAAATGCATGGTAAGATATTTGAAAGAGTTGGTGCAGACAAAGTTGTTTTTCCTGAAAAAGAAGCAGGAACAAGACTTGGAAAAAACCTTTTGAGTTCGGGTTTTGTAGATATAGTTGAGCTTTCAAAAGATGTTTCTATGGTTGAGTTTGATATGAAGCCTCAATGGGTTGGAAAAAATCTTATAGAGCTTAATTTAAGAAAAAAATATGCAATTAATGTTGTGGCTATCTTAAAAGGGGAAGAGGTAATTACAAGTATTGACCCGGAAATGCCTTTAGAGCAAAGCATGAAGCTTATCGTTATTGCAGATGTAAACAAGTTGGAAAAGTTGAAATAAAAATTCAGTTCCCTCAGCTTTTTAGCTAAGGGAACTGTTTTTAATCTGTAAACTCAAATGAACCTGAAATAAATGTTACCCGGTCAGTATCAACGGTTAAAAGTCCGCCGTCTGATACTGCCGCTTTCTTTTTGTCTTCGTCAAGCCAGACTGTGCAAGGAGCTTTGATAACCGATGTTATAAAGGGGATGTGACCTGCCATAATTGCAAGCTCGCCCTCAACACCACGAACATCAAATTTGAAAACCTCGCCATCAAATTTGTTGCCGTCGGGGGAAGATACAGTCAAGTGGAATGTGCTCACTTCTGCACCTTCTTTGCCTTTTCAATAGCTTCCTCAATTGTACCAACAAAAAGGAAAGCGGATTCGGGTAAATCATCGTGCTTACCTTCAATAATTTCTTTGAAGCCACGAACAGTTTCACTAATGGGAACATATTTACCCTGAATACCTGTGAATTTTTCAGAAACATCAAAGGGCTGGGAAAGGAAACGCTGGATTTTTCTTGCTCTCTGAACAAGGAGCTTATCTTCGTCAGAAAGCTCATCCATACCCATAATTGCGATGATATCCATAAGCTCATTATATCTCTGAAGAATTCTCTGAACCTCTTTAGCCACATAGTAATGCTCTTCGCCAACAATTTCGGGGGAGAGAATACGGCTTGAAGATTCAAGGGGGTCAACCGCAGGGTAAATACCCTGAGAAGCGATATTTCTTGCAAGAACGGTTGTTGCATCAAGGTGAGCAAAGGTTGTTGCAGGAGCAGGGTCTGTAAGGTCATCCGCAGGCACATAAACAGCCTGAATAGATGTGATAGAACCTTTTTTTGTGGATGTAATTCTTTCCTGCAAAGCACCCATTTCTGTTGCAAGAGTTGGCTGATAACCAACAGCGGAGGGCATTCTGCCCAAAAGAGCAGAAACCTCTGAACCTGCCTGAGTAAAACGGAAAATGTTATCAATGAAAAGAAGAACATCCTGACCCTCTTTGTCACGGAAATATTCTGCCATTGTAAGACCGGAAAGAGCAACTCTCATACGTGCTCCCGGTGGCTCATTCATCTGTCCGTAAACGAGAGCGGTGTTATTAATAACGCCGGACTCTTTCATTTCGCAGTATAAATCATTACCCTCACGGGTACGCTCACCAACGCCTGAGAAAACGGAAATACCGCCATGCTCCTTTGCAATGTTGTTGATAAGCTCCATAATAAGAACTGTTTTACCAACACCTGCACCGCCGAAAAGACCGATTTTACCACCCTTTGAATAGGGGCATACAAGGTCAATAACCTTAATGCCTGTTTCAAAGATTTCTGCACTTGTAGCAAGCTCGTCATAAGCAGGGGCAGAACGATGAATGCTCCATTTCTCTGCAGTTTCGGGATTGGGAACATTGTCAACAGCGTCACCTAAAACATTGAAAATACGTCCTAAGGTTTCGCGACCTACGGGAACAGAAATTGGTGCGCCTGTATCAGTAACGGGTGTGCCTCTCTGAAGGCCGTCCGTAGAAGCCATAGCAATACATCTTGCAGTGTTATCACCGATATGCTGAGCAACCTCAACAGTCAGCTTTCTTTCCCCAACGGGTATAGTAAGTGCGTTAAGAATTTCAGGAAGCTCACCCTCGTTGAATCTTACGTCAACAACGGGGCCCATAACCTGAACAACCTTACCCACAGTTAATTTGTCCATTATTTTCACCTCATAATCTGGTGTCAGTTACCGCTACCGGCAACTATTTCTGTAATTTCCTGAGTAATTGCGCCTTGACGAGCGCGGTTATATTGAAGACCTAAATCGTCTATCATTTGTTTTGCGTTTTTACCTGCAGAATCCATGGCAATTCGTCTTGAGGCTACCTCACAAGCAAAGCTTTCGCGAAGACAGGCAATCAAAATACCTGCCACATATTCTCTTACAGTAAGATTAAGAACTGTAAGGTGGTCGGGTTCGAAAATTGTGCTTACAGTTGAGTCTTTTTCACTTTTTTGGAAGGGGAGAAGCCATTTGATTTGAGCATCCCAGGACATAACTGAGTTGTATCTTGTGAAAATAACACCCAATCTGTCAAATTTTTCTTGGCTGAAATCCTTGCAAAGCTCATCTGCAAGAACAGCTGCATCGCTGAAAGAAAAATGCTCGGATGAATTTATTTCTGCATCAAATCTCTCACAAGCTCTTTTGCCGATGGGGATGAATTCTGCATCGGGAAAGGAGTTGCAAAGTCTGAAAACATTTGCATTGTAGCCACCTGCAAGACCTCTGTCACCCGCAATAACAATTATTTTTGTTCTCGGATTTTCAGACTGGCGCATATAAGGGCTTTTTAAACATTCCTTTTCGCTTGTAAGAAGAGAAATTGATTTTTCCAAAGAAGCGGTGTATTCTCTCGCTTTTTGCATTGCCTCGTTTGCACGACGGATTTTTGAAGATGCCACAAGTTCCATTGCTTTTGTAAGCTGCAGGGTGGAGTTAACGCTTTTAATTCTTATTCGAAGCGCCTTTGTGTTTCCTGCCATAGCTTACACCTGCATTTCTGAAAGAACTGCTTTAAGCTCTTCCTCGTCTGCTTCGTCATAGTGACCTGCTTCAATTCTCTTGAGCCAGTCGCCCTTTTCGTTTTCAAGCTTCAGGAAAAGATTTTTCTCATATTCGTGAACCCTTGAAACAGGAACGCTGTCAAGATAGCCTTTGATTGCCGCATATACAATTGCAACCTGGCAACCAACGCGAACAGGATTGTTTCTGCCTTGCTTGAGAACCTCAACAATACGCTCACCCAGAGCAAGTCTTGCCTTGGTATCTGCATCAAGGTCACTACCGAACTGAGCAAAGGACTGCAATTCACGATACTGTGAATAGAGGAGCTTAAGCTCACCTGATACTTTCTTCATAGCCTTTAACTGAGCTGAACCGCCAACACGGCTAACAGAAATACCGGGGTTGATAGCAGGCATAATACCTGAATGGAAAAGCTCTGTTTCAAGGAAAATCTGTCCGTCAGTAATTGAAATAACATTGGTAGGAATATATGCTGAAACGTCACCTGACTGTGTTTCGATAATGGGAAGAGCGGTAATTGAGCCACCGCCATATTCTTCTGCTACACAAGCCGCACGTTCAAGAAGACGAGAGTGAAGGTAGAAAACATCACCTGGATATGCCTCTCGTCCCGGAGGACGGCGTATAAGAAGAGAGAGTGCACGATATGCAACTGCGTGCTTACTCAAATCATCATAAATAATTAAAACATCTTTGCCTTGCTCACGGAAATATTCTGCCATAGCACAACCACTGTATGGTGCGATATACTGAAGCGGTGCGCTTTCCGAAGCAGAAGCAGAAACGATAATTGTATAGCCTAATGCGCCATTTTTGTTAAGCTCGTTTGCCAATTGTGCAACTGATGTGCTTTTCTGTCCGATAGCAACATAAATGCAGATGACATCGGAGCTTTTCTGGTTGATAATTGTATCAATGGCAATTTCTGTTTTACCTGTCTGGCGGTCACCGATAATAAGCTCACGCTGACCTCTTCCGATAGGAATCATACTGTCGATAGCCTTGATACCTGTCTGCAAGGGTACGCTAACGCTTTTTCTTTCGATGATACCGGGGGCTTCCGATTCAATAGGACGAGTTGCACTGTATTGAACAGGGCCTTTGCCGTCAATGGGTTCGCCCAGAGCGTTAACAACTCTTCCTAAAAGCTTTTCGCCAACGGGTACGGAAAGAACCTTTCCTGTTCTTTTTACGGATGAACCCTCGCGTATATTATTTTTGTTTGAAAGAACCGCAACAGAAACGGTTTCTTCTTCAAGGTTCTGTGCCATACCAAAAGAGCCATCTTCAAATTCAAGAAGCTCGTTAGCCATACAGCTAGAAAGACCATATACTCTGGCAATACCATCACCAACAAGAATAACCTTACCCGTTTCAGTCATTTCAACCCGGGATTTATAATTTTCTATCTGACTTTTAATAATACTGCTGATTTCGCCGGGATTATTCATTCGCTTATCACTCCCTTAGCCTTATTTAAACGGTTTTTAATACTACCGTCGAAAATTTTATCATCAATCTGAACCTTGATACCGCCGATAAGACTTTCGTCTTTGATGAATTCGGGTTCAATAACCTTGCCGCTGATTTTCTGCAATTTTTCAATAAGCGCAGTTTTTTGTTCAACGCTCAACGGTTCAACATAGTAGACCGTAGCGATTGTGCGGTTTTTATAAATTCTTACAAGGTCGCAGAATGCCTCAATGCAACTGCAGATTTCCGTAATATGTCCGTTTTCGCAAAGCACTTTGATAAAGGAAACAAGATATTCAGTATATGTGCTTTCAAAAGCCTTATCAATGAAGCTGATTCTTTCGGACAAAGGAATAGCAGGGGATTCAAGAACCTTGATATAATCGGGATTTTCTTTAAAGATATTTCCGATTTCAAGAAGACTTTTTTCGTATTCGTCAACGGCATTGTTCTCTGTTGCAAGAGTAAAAAGAGCAGTAGCATACTCTTTATTAGTTTGTGTCATAGCCGTCACCTATTTCCTCGATAAAGGAGTCGATAATCTGTTTGTGATCGTCAGAATTAATTTCGCGTTCAAGAATTTTGCTTGTAAGAACTGTGCTGACATCAACAATTTCACGCTTGATACTCTCTTCAGCCTTAGTCATTTCTAACTCAGCATCTTCTTTTGCCTGACGAACAATAACATCTGCATCAGTTTTTGCTTTTTCGAGAATTTCATTTTCTCTCATTTTGGCAAGATTTACGGCAGACTGAATGATACCGTCAGCCTCTGCTTTTGCGCCTGACAGCTTTTCTTCGTAAGCTTGTTTTTCTGATAATGCCTCATTTTTTGCATTCTCTGCTTCGCTGTATTGTACATCAATAGCATCCTGACGAGCTTTAAGCATTTTCTTAACGGGTTTATAAAGAAATTTTTTTACTCCCCAGAAAAGAAGTGCAAGATTGGCAAGAGAAACAAGCATTTGCCATATGTTTATTGAAATAACGTCTAATGTTTGCATAATGCTTTACTCCAATTTTCCTCTTTTTAAAAATTAAAGAGACTGGATTGTTTCAACAAGAATGTTAACAAGAAGTCTGGGTGCAACGAAAATAAGAAGAATTGCAATAACAAGAGCGTAAAGACCAGTTGTATCCGCAACAGCACAACCCATAAGCATTGTTGTTGTAACAGCACCTTTGCTTTCGGGCTGACGGCCAATAGCTTCACAAGCCTTTGCAACTGCATGACCTTCACCGATACCGGGGCCGATACCTGCAATCATTGCCAAACCTGCGCCAAGAGCGCAACATCCTAAAATAATACCGAGTGCGAGTTCCATAATATTTCCTCCAAAAATTTAATTTGCTTTTTTATTTTTTGAAAGCTTTTTCTGCCTTCTTTTTTCATAAAGTTCGAAATCAAAAGCTCCCGAAACATTGAGCATTGTCAGCATTGCGAAAATAAATGCCTGAAGACATCCGCTGAAAACATCAAAGTAAACGGAAAGTACCGCAGGAATACCAACCTGAAAAAGGGGTATATCTGCTAAAAAGCCGGGCAATGCACCTAAAAGCTTGTTTGATACGCTACCAAGTGCAAACGCCAGAAGCGTTGAAATAACTGTTCCCGAAAGAACGTTACCATAGTGACGAAAGGACATTGAAATGGGAGTTGCAAATTCGCTGATAAAGTTAATGGGAGCTAAAAATGCAACAGGCTGGGTAAAGCCTTTGAGATAATTCAATGGTCCGCATTTCATTTTATAATAGGTGATAATAAAGAAAACGAGAATTGCCCAACCACCGACAATGTTAATATCTGATGTTGGCGGGAAAAGACCAAACAACGATAAAAGACTTGAACAAGCAGAAAGTAGCATTATTGCAAGAATGAAAGGAGAATACCCTTTGAAATATTCGCCCATGTTTTCAAGAACCATACCATCAATTTTTTCAACTGCAAGCTCTGCAATATGCTGGCGCTTCAGGTCTGCTTTTTCACTTATGCCGTGAGTAATAAAACGGCAGAAGAAGAAAAGCGTTATAAGCACCAAAGCTGAGTTAATCTGAGATTCCGTAACGGGAAAATCCTGCAAGGGCATTGGTATAGTGAAGAAAATCCTTGCACCTGTTATGGTGATTTCTGTTGAAGGCGGTTCTGTTAACACCTGAAGAACAATGCCGCATACAATGGGCAGAATCATCATAACAATATAGAAAATATCTACTACCTTGAATTTGAGTTTTGAAGTTTGCAAAAGCATCACCTCTTTATATATCAGAATGAAATTATTTGTTTTTCATAAAAACGGGTCTTAAGGCTACCGCAATTCTTGGAAAAAGCAGAGGTATAAGCACCGCAATTGTGTTGAAAACGGGAACAAGATAACCTATGAGAGCAATTACAAAAATAAGAAGCAGTCGTAAGGATTGAGAAAGCTTCATTAAATTTTTCGCATCTTTTTCTTCTTTACCTAAAGAAGATTGAACTGAAAGCCCCATAAGAAAGAAATTTCCGACAGCGGCAGCAAAGCCTAAAAGGTTACCTGTAAGAACGGTGTAATCCCATTTACCGATTATTAAAAAGACAGACTGCAATAAAAGACTGAAGATAAAAACCATTGTTGCAATATAGCCCGTTTCCTTTAAAACAGTAGGGTCGATTTTTTTCACCGAATGCACCTCCGGACAAAAATTTCTTTAAACTATAGTATACCACTATTATGTATGTATGACAATATTTTTCGGTAAATTTTCCGCAAAACAAAAGAAAAGTACCTATGAAAGCTACTTTTCTTTTTATTTCAGAACAGGCATATCATTTTCATCAAATTTTACTGCCTTTATTCTTGCGTGACGGCAGGGGTCATAAAGCACCTCATCGCAAAAGGTTCCGCATTTTTTCTCTGCGTGAGAAACGGGACGAGCGTGATAAATCAGGAGAAGCTCGCCTTTTTCATCAACTACAAAGCTATTGTGACCGGGGCCTGCTTCATCAATTAAATCCTTTGTTTCAAGAACGGGATGAGGAAGCTTTTGCCAAGACGTGATGTTCATTAAATCTGCATTTTTGTCCGCAAAAAGCATACCCATACAGTATTCCTCACCTGTTCCCGATGCAGAAAAGAAAACAAAAACATTTTCTTTTGTTTTAAGAACCGATGCACCTTCGTTTACTGCAAAGCGAACCTTTTCCCAATCATATTCAGGCTTTGTTAAAAGTATGGGCTTTGAAATTAATTTCCAAGGCTCATCAGGGTTGATTTCTGCCATAAAGAGAGAGGAGTTTCCCAGCTTTTCCGCCCATATTAAATAATGCTTTCCGTTATTTTCAAAATAGGTCATATCAAGAGAAAACTCTGTAAAGGATTTACAATCATTTTCCGATGTCTGCATTCTGCCCTTTTCTTCCCATTGGTCGTTTACAGGGTCAGAGCCCTTGCATTGTAGAACATAGGGTCGTATATTCCAGATGTTATCATAATCACCTGCAGCAAAGAAAATATACCATTTACCATTTATAAAATGTATCTCAGGCGCCCAGATATGCTTTGCCATATTGCCTTTTTCGTGAGCTTTCCAGATAGTGTGTTCTTCTGCATCTTTTAAACCTATAACAGTATCACTTTTGCGAAGGATTATTCGGTCATAACCACTGTCAACATTCTGATATGCAGGATAAGAAGCTGTAAAATAATAAAATCCGTCAGGACCTTTAACAATATATGGGTCAGCACGTTGCGGAATGAAAGGGTTGGGGTACATAAATCCACGTCACCTCGAATGATAAAACTATTTGAAAATATTTTATCATTTTTCCGTTGGTGTTTCAATATAAAAAATGCGGAGTGCGGAATGAGCTTCGCAAAAAGTAAAGTGTAAGGTACAGGCTTGCCTGTACCTTACATCAAAACAACCCACCATTATACTTGTACTGATTTTTAAACAGAACAGCCACAGAAATTACATACCCTATAATTAAAACAGAAGTGCCCGATACCTGAACAAAATGATTTGAAGGAAATAAGGATGTTAAACTGCAAATAAAAGTTGGAATACTCATTAACATAATTCCCTTACCCATAGCTTTACAGTATCCATCTCTGTCTACAACATTTTTATAGTGATAGGAATGAAGAAGAGAAATATGTCCTTTCTTTATTGCAAATCCTGAAGCAAGCAAAAAAACTGCAACAGTCAGCAAGCCAATAAATTCCGTACCGTTTTCCAAAGATACATTTGAGGCAATGATATCAAAAGAATAAATTAATGTTGGTATAGCAGCAGGTAAAAGCAAAGCAATAAACAGCGATGAGAATATGATCATTTGAAGTTTTTTCTTTTTTACTTCTTTTTCTTTTATTTGGATTGTTTGTATAACATTTTTTTCTGCAACTTCAGTAAACTTTTCTTCTTCAATCCGTTTCCCTGCTAAAAGCTCGTTAACACTTACCCCGAAAAACTTACTTAAAGCTAAAAGAGAGTTTACATCGGGATAACCTTTTCCTGTTTCCCAACGGGAAATTGCTTTATCGGAAACATTTAAAATCTCCGCTAACTGCTTTTGTGTAAGAGCTTTTTCTTTCCTCAATTCAAAAATGAATTTACCGCAGTCTTTTGAGTTCACAGTATCACCACCTTGTGTTCATTATAGTTAAAAACAAGTAAAATAGTCAACCTATGAATCGTAGAGTGTTGCATTTTTAAAAAACAGATATTATAATCAAGTTATCAAAAACAAAAGGTGACGAAATGAAAACAGAAGTTAATTTTGAAACAATAAAACAATTTGCAAGAGCATATACCTACCCACCCGAAAGAACGAGGGTGGGCTGCAGAGGGCTTATTATCAAGGGTAATAAGGTGCTTTTATCTTGGGAAGAAAGAAAAGATGTTTATATGAGCCCCGGTGGCGGACTTGAAGGAAACGAAGCCCTCGAAGAATGTGTTATCAGAGAATTGGCAGAGGAAACAGGCTTTAAGGTTAGGGTTGTAAAGCCCTTTGTTAAGGTTAAAGAATATGCCTATGAGATGCTTTGGGAAAATAATTACTTCATTTGCGAAATAGAGGGCGAGTGCGAAAGGCATTTAACCGAAAGTGAAGAATATAATAAGGTGAAAGCAGTTTGGGTTGATATAGATGAAGCAATAAAGATTTTCAGCGATTACCCGAGCAAAGAAACCGACCACGCAAGCCTTTATCTGAGAGAATATACAATTCTGAAAAAACTTAAAGCAGAAATTTAAAACTTGTCAGATGTTTTATTGACACCAAAAAATATATATGGTAAAATACAACTCGCGTAAAAAGTACAGAGTATGTTTAATGAAGAACAACTTTCACCTCTTCACTATTCACTCTTTCCTCAACCAAACCGTTGAGTGACAATTTAATATGTAAATATGCGGGGATGGCGGAACTGGCAGACGCGTATGATTCAGGTTCATATGAACGTAAGTTCTTGAGGGTTCAAGTCCCTTTTCCCGCACCATCGCTCAAAGCCTTATATATCAAGGCTTTGGGCATTTTTTATTGCCAAAGGAAAAACAATCACAACAAAAAAGCAGGTGCATAACCTAAAGTTATGCATCTGCCATTTTAATATCGTAATAAGCGTTTATTACTGTTTAAACAACACTGTCATCAACGACTGTCTTTGTTTTTCTGTGGGCAAGGTTAGTTTACCGTTATTAACAAGTTCTTTCAGACAATGCAGTATAAACCAAGCATCACTGTAAAAGATATGCTGTAAGCCGTACATTCTCATTTTCTGTAAATGTTTAGGTGTATTCTGAAGAACTGCATTGATATAAGGTTCTTTGAGTTTTTCAAACTCATCCTTATATTTTCCTTTTATCTTATCACCGATTGATAAAAGCTTTTTCTGTGATTCTTCATCTTCGATATACACAAGTCTTAATGCGGTTCTGAATATTTCATCAGGCTTTCCGCTGACAGAGATATATCCTTTTTCGGCAAGATAAGCATAATCGTCTTCGCTTAAAATTACATCGTTAAGATAATTGTTGAGCAATGTTAAATCACGAACAACTGATAGCTGGTAGTTTTCTTCAATGCGATTTTCTGACCATTCAGAATCAATCGTCCAAAGAATTATTTTATCTGTCAGACCGTTCCAAAACGGACCTTTAAATTTTTTCATTTCTTCGTTGTACATTGGTGGTTTCACATCAGTTGTTGCAACGGTAGCGTAGCAAATATTCTTACCACCGTCAGGTCTTATTGTGTAAATATCTGAAAAAGTGATGTTTTTATCTAAAGTATTTTCACCACTGAAAGCAGTAATAAACGGTATAAGTGCCCACATAAGAAAGTTATTATCACGAGTATCATTGTACCCACCTAAGACACATTCACCTAACAAACCTGATTTTGCAAGCTCATCGTATAGCTCGTTTGCAAAAATCTTTGCTGCATTCTGATACATTTCATCGTGTAAACAGTTTATTTCTTCTGTTGGCTCTGATAAAAGGATATTGCAAAGATACTTATCTTTCTGTTTTAACAGAAAACCGTATTTTTCAAGAAACTCTGCTTCACTTTCAACATATACAGGTGAAACACCTAATTCATCAGCAAGTTCATTTATTGATTTCGCTTCGTTTCTTACGGTGTAAACGATGTTCTGTGAAATAGCACTACGGAAGAAATTTGATATATCTCCCTTTGTTCCGATTTTACCGCTGAAACTACACATATCAAATCTTTTGGGATTAAACTTTAATTCACTGGGTTCTCTCATAATTTCCATACCTCTTTTCAGTTCTTTTTTAGCTTCAAAAAGATGCCACTTTACTGTGCCGACAGGAATATTTAATTCTTTAGCTATTTGTTCCTGTTTTTTGTTTTCATAGTAATACATAATTACTATCCGGCGTTGCAACTTTGAAAGGTAGGCAATTTCAGAATACAGCTTTGAAATTTCTTCTTGCTCAACGAGTGATGATTCGGCAGTTGGTGTTTCATCATTCAGATAATTCTCAACTTCATTAATAGGCACACCCGTAAAACTGTGGTTATTATCTCGGTAATAATTGCTCAAGCAGTTATGTGCAATAGTCCAGATGAAATTTGAAACATCTTCAATATCATCACGCTTAATCAAAGCAACATAAACTTTAGCCATGATTTCCTGAGATAAATCTTCTGCATCTTCAATGCTACGACACTTTTTCAAAGCAAAACCAAAGACAGGCTTTAAATATTCAGTTGTCCATTTTTCAGCATCTGTTCTGTTCATTTTGACCTCCTTGAAAGCTGCTTTCACTTATATAGACACGGAAGATTATAAAAGGTTGGGAAAACTTTAAATAATTTTAGCATAAAATTATGAAATTTTTCAACTATCTCTAATAGTAATGGGAATAAGCATTATAAAAATGTTCCATAATAAAAAAAGCATTATTTTGCCGTTTCACCCGAAATAGTTCCTGCCCCGGAATCTCACCGCAAC
>JAZNJB010000030.1:0-4118 GCA_045577815.1 Acutalibacteraceae bacterium | reverse complement strand
CTTCTTGTGAAAAATTGCAGAAAAAATCTTTTCCGTGCAGATCCACCTGTTTATACAAAGGTCCGTAACGATATGCCTGTTATTTACGGTATTACTTCAAAATGCGAAAATTCTCTTATTGCAGATGGTTGCCAGATTGATGGTACGGTAAAAAACAGTATTATTTTCCGTGGTGTAAGAGTAGCAAAGGGTGCAGTTGTTGAAAACTCAATTCTTATGCAGGATGCTTTTGTTGGTGAAGATGCAAGGCTTAACTGTGTAATTATGGACAAAAACACAGTTATCACTCCCAAGAAAACTCTTAGCGGTGATAAGAGCTATCCCTTGTTTGTGGGCAAGGAAATTGTTATTTAAAAATTTTAGAGTTGTTTTTTGTGAGGTGTTAGTATGGCAGTTTGTCCCATTTGCGGTTGCAAAACCGAAGAGTTGGATTTTGTTGAAAGAAAAATAACCGATGCAGATTGCAAGGTTTGTTCTTTTTGCAATCGTCAATTAAATGCACTTGATGCTACTCAGGAGCCTACTGAAGCACAGTTGAGATGGCTTGATGCTGTTATCGGGAAAGATGTGCCTGAAAGAGATGAAGCAGTTCTGAATGCGGTTAAGGAAATTCGGAATCGTTTCTCAAAAAAAGAGGGTGAGCAAGCTTCATTCGCAACCCCTCAGAAAACAATGATTGTTCAGCAGGGAACAAATGTAAAAAAAGTTAAAGCTGATTATGATTCGGATGCTATAATTAAAGAATTGCAAAACAGAGTTTCAGCCCTTGAAAATGAACTGCGCAGTATGAAGAGAAAACAGATGATTAAAACAATAATTGAGTTAGGTGCGCCATTTGTGCTTCTCATATTACTTGTTATAGTTGTTTTATCTTCAGGCGTTATAGATAATTTTAAAGCGATTTTTGATATGGCAGGAATTTCACTCTAACGGAGGTTTATAATATGAAAGTTTTATATGCTGCAAGTGAAGCTCTTCCTTTTATTGCAAGTGGAGGATTGGCAGATGTTGCGGGCTCTCTTCCTCAGGCATTGAGAAAAAGGCTTATTGGTTGCAGAGTTGTTATGCCTCTTTATGACGGCATTAAGCAAGAACTTAAGGATTCAATGAAATTTATAACAAATATTTCTGTGCCTGTTGCCTGGCGCAGACAGTATTGCGGAATATTTGAAGCAAGAGCAGGTGGAGTAATTTACTATCTCCTTGACAATCAGTATTATTTTAAGAGAGATTCTCTCTATGGCTTCTATGATGATGCGGAAAGATTTGCTTTCTTTGCAAGAGCAATTCTAGAAATCATTCCTCATATTGATTTCAAGCCCGACATTATTCATTGTAATGACTGGCAGACTGCTCTTACTCCTCTTTATTACAGCACAATGTACGCAAATCAGCCCGGCTACGAGAATATCAAAACAGTTCTTACCATTCATAACATTCAGTATCAGGGTGTTTACGGAGAAGAGCTTATTGATAATGTTGTTGGTATAGACCACGCTCATAAGAATCTTATTGAATATGATGGCGCAGTGAATCTTATGAAAGCGGGTATTGAGTGCGCTAATGCGGTTACAACTGTAAGCCCATCTTATGCAAAGGAAATTCTTGACCCATGGTATTCTCATGGTCTTGATACAATTCTTCGTGAAAGAAGCTATAAATTGCGTGGTATTCTCAATGGTATTGATGTTGAAAATTATAATCCCGAAACAGATAAGGATGTTTTCAAAAATTATTCCGTTGATAATATGCGCGGAAAAGCAGTAAACAAAAGAGAACTCCAGAAGCTTTTAGGGCTTCCGGAGAAAAAAGATACTCCCGTTATGGGTATGGTAACAAGACTTGTTTCTCACAAAGGTCTTGACCTTTGTAAAGAAGTTCTTGATGAATTGCTTGCAACAACAGATATTCAACTTGTTGTTCTCGGTTCAGGCGATTATCAGTATGAAGAGTTCTTCAGAGGTCTTGCACAGCGTTATCCCGATAAAGTAGGTCTTTGCCTTGGCTTTATTCCCGATTTGGCAAGGAAAATCTATGCAGGTAGCGATATGTTCCTTATGCCCTCTAAGAGCGAGCCTTGCGGTCTTTCACAGATGGTTGCTCTTCGCTATGGTTCAATCCCGATTGTGCGTGAAACAGGTGGTCTTCGTGATTCTGTTACAGACAGTGGCGATAATATGGGTAACGGCTTTGTATTCTCCTCTTATAATGCCCACGATATGCTTCACTCCATCAGACGTGCAGTTGAGGGTTACCAAGACAAGAAGGGTTGGGCAATCCTTGTTAAACGTGCTATGGAAAGCGATAATTCATGGGGAAAATCCGCTAATGAATACATTAAAATGTACAAGGAAGTTTTGAAGGGTTAAAATTATTCCGGCAACTTTATAGAGTTTGCCATTTTGCTTAAAAGACTTTCAACTCCTTTTATGACGGCCTCGATACTCTTGGGTTCGGGGCCGCCGTAACGTCTTGCATTAACAGTTTTTTCGGGAAAATCATCAAGATATGATTCCATAAGTGCAAGGCTGAGAGCTTGTGCATATTTAGGCGGAAGAGAGAACCATCTTTTAGGAATATAACCCTTTTGAGCAGCGGCATGAAGTGTTCTGTAAATTGTTGTGGCATAAAGAATGTCTGCGTAGGTACCGCCTTGGAAGGAACCTGCATTCATTCGCTCGTGACTCATAATTGCCGCGCGATAAATGGAGTTCGTGTTGAAAACAGAGTCTTCTTCTCTGTCTTCAAGTGCAGCGGAATTAAGTCCGGAACGGCTATCAGTTATACCTAAAATGTAGTCGGTTGTAACATTGTAGTATTCTGCAGCTTTGCATAAAAATGACAAGCTGTATTCTCGAATTCCTTTTTCATAATGTGATAAAAGAGCCTGAGAAACACCCAAATCTGCTGCAGCATCCTTTTGGCTCAAGCCTTTTTCTGTTCGCAATTCAACTAATCTTTTGTTAAAAATTGTGTTCATATATAACCCCTCAAAAACAAAATTATACTATTTGTATAATAATATACACTATCTTACAGGAGAAATCAATGAAAACTTATACAATACATTTAATTCGACATGCTCTTACTCAAGGAAATATTGAGGGCAGATACATAGGTCAGACTGACGAAGAGCTTTGTCAGGAAGGTTTAAACCAGCTTCAGGTAATGAAAAAAGAATATAATTACCCTCTTGTTGATGTTGTTTTTACAAGTGGCTTGAAGCGTTGTGTTCAGACTGCCAAAATCCTTTTCCCTGACAAAACACCTATTGAGATGAGAGGCTTTGAAGAGTGTGATTTTGGTGAGTTTGAAGGCCATACTGCCGATGAATTAGAGCGTTATGAGGAGTTTTCACAGTGGCTTTCAGGAGGCGAGGATGCTCGACCTCTTAATGGAGAAAGTAACTCTGAATTTGCAACTCGTGTTTGTGATTGCTTTGCAAAAACTGTGGATGGTATGATAAAAACCGGTACAAGAACTGCAGCGATTATTACACATGGTGGTGTAATGATGAGTATTCTTGCGGCTTTCGGTGTGCCCGAATTACCAATGACAGAATGGCTTTGTCCTTCTTGTTGCGGTTATACAATCCGTATAACTCCATCCCTTTGGAGCGCAACGAGAAAATTTGAGGTAATAAGCGAAATACCAGCAGAGCCTTTGACAGCAGAGCAGGAAGAACAATTATGGGATTATTATGCAGATGTTCCCGAAGATGAAAATATTGATTGGGATAGTATGTCCGATGATGATTTTAAATTAGTTTGAGGTGTTAGATATGTCAGACTATAAAATTTTTGCAAACCATGCACATCTTTTTCCTGATAACACAAAACCAAACGGAGATATAAATACTTTAAAATCCATTATGGATGAGTGTCAAATAGAAGGTGCGGTATGCTTTTCACCCTTCTGGCATCAGATGGATATGTATGCCCATACAACAGGTCAGAATCCTTGCGAATGGGTGGCAAATGCTCTTAAAAATGAACCTAATCTTGTTGGTTTTGGTACAATTGATTTTGACAGAAAAGATTTAAAAGACCAGGTTAAAAAGATTAAGGCTTTGGGTCTTTACGGAATAAAAATTCACCCTGCCGCACAAGAGGTTAATG
>JAZNJB010000029.1:0-25694 GCA_045577815.1 Acutalibacteraceae bacterium | reverse complement strand
CGTGCAGTTATGCATCGTGCTTGGGGAGTTATTACAGGTTCACTATTCATATCAATGAAATACAATCCTGTTTTACCACCCATACCACCTCCACCTGCACACAATGTACACGAAACACCTGTTATGTCGTAGACTCTTTGTCCTTGGCTGCCGGGAATGACTTCCTTGAGATTTTCTCCATTGCAGCATTCGACAGGAAATATTTGTCCGGTACATCGTCCATCAAGATATCCGATAATATACAACCGCCTTCTTTGTTGGGGGACTCCGAAATATTTGCTGTTAAGCACACACCATTCGAGATTATACCCCATTTCAACAAGCACGGAGAAGATGGTTTTAAGTGTTTCGCCTGAGTCATGCGATAACAAGCCTTGAACGTTTTCCAAGAATACAAATGCAGGTCTTTTAACTTCAAGGATTCGGGCAACATCAAAGAAGAGAGTTCCTCTTGTATCACTGAATCCCATTCGTTTTCCGGCAACGCTGAAAGCTTGGCAAGGAAATCCTGCACAGAGCAGGTCGAAATCGGGTAAGGCTTCGGGGTTAATTTGTCGTGCATCTTCATAATATTGCTCACCTCCGGTTTCGTACATCGCACAGTAGGCAGCATTAGCATATTTATCAATTTCACAATGACCGACACACTCAAAGCCACCTATGGCAGTTAACCCTGAACGAAACCCACCGATACCTGCAAACATGTCAAAAAATCGGATTGCCATATAGCATCCGACCATCCTATTTATTTAGTTTTTATACACCTCATTTTTACATTGTTTGTTCAATATTTTCTGTTTCTTCGGTTTCAGATTCTTCAGCCAATTCTTCATCGGTAAGCTTTCTGAAATCGTCTTCACTGGGAACGATTGCAAGTGTTCTGCCATTATCCCATTTCATATGAATTTGTCCGGCATCATCTACGAAGTCGACCGTGCCTCTTGTACCGGGTGGAACAGGAGCATACGGGTCATTCATACTATTTAACACAAGACGAGTACCTTCGGGATACAGCTTCTGCATTCGTTCTGCATATCGAGACATATTGTCAAATGCACTCATAAAATTTCACCTCTTTTACATTTCAATTCCCATATCTTCAGAGTGATCGGGATCACCAAAATCCTCTGTGCCGTCCAATGCTTTCTGCATGGGAATAAGGACTTTTAATAACTCTGAACGGTAGTCCATATCGGAAATTCTATCAATGTATATTCCGAATGTATTCAAGAAGGGAGTTCCGTCTTCATAAGTAATTGTTACATCGCCTGACACACCTTTTTCGCATATATATTTTGCAACTTCTTCAATAGAGTTCAGTTCTCTTTCGTCATGATGGGACATGCCGATTAATTTCGGATGTTTTTCATATTTGTTCATTAAAACAACTCCTATTTAGTATTATTGGGGATTACGGGTGATTCATATTTATCACCATCTCCTTTCATATGGGTATATATAAAAAGCACCGTGTTGTCGTAGTTGCACGAAACACGGTGTCATTTTTTGTCGATTTTCACGATTTAAAATATTTTTTAAAAATTTTGTGAAGTATTTTGAAATTTTAGTCATATATATATGGAGGTGCATTAAAGATGTTTAAAAAACTTATATTCTCATTTACTGCTTTTATTTTGAAAAAAGCGACTTGGATGCGAATGAACGAAAATCCCTTAATCGAAGAAAATTTAGAATTGTTGTTTCATGCATCTAAAGCGGCAAAGATTTTACAAAAGCCACTTGGAGAATTAACACCTGAAGAAAAAGAAGAATGGCTTAAGAGGATTGAGAGTTATAAAAATACTGATGAATTAAATTAATATATAATCCAAAAGAATGTAAAAAAGGACGTGTTGAAATGTTATACATAGCATATTTGCCAAAAGTAAAAGGAGAAAATGTAGAAGATAGAAAAGTTAATAATGTTTTGGGTTGGTATATGTCTAAAACAAATTATGAGTATTCTGTAATTGCAGCACCAGGATATCTTAGTACAACTGATAGTTCAATAGATACATTTGTAAAAGAATTAAGTGAAATATTAGCGAATGGTAGTAATAAAACAAAAATCGGTTTTTTGAATGGAATGAACGGTCATCATACGACATCAAGTGGAAAAATAATAATCGAAGAACACTACAAAAAGATGTCTGTAAATAATTTCGAACAGATAATTTTGAATATCAAAAAAGAGTTTGACCACAGGAAAATGTTATGCTTTTTCAAGTTCCAAAAAGGAACTCCAGAAAAAATCACTATTGAAAAACTAGATGATTTTCTTAATTGTATTTATGTAGGTGCTATACTTATTGGTTCGAGTAACCAAAGTAAGAAAACTTATTTTCAAGAAAACGCCTCAAAAGGCGAAGCCGATACTTTTATGTTCGACGCATCTGGCGATTATGAAATTCAAAGTTATATTGATGCTTTATATCCAAATAACCAAAATCCTGATATGAAAGAAAATGATGAATTGTTTAGGGATATAGTTATTGCTAATAGCTTTTATGGTAGTGGACATGAAGATACACAAACTTTTTTAAAAAACATTCTTAAAGATTTATTAGAAAGTGGATTAGAAAAGTAATTGGTTTTTCTTGTTATATGAGTGCTTGGTAGATAATTAGCACGCAAAAAGTGCGGAAGTTGTTATACCTCACAATAAAGAACATTCCAAAAACAAAAAAATAAGTATGGTAAGAAAAATGAAGTGGAGTTATGACGAATTAGTAAAACTCGGATTGAACTTCAAGTCGGGGAGTACTAATCAAAAATTCAAAACTATTATTAGCGATAATAACACGAAGGAAATTGATAAGCAGATTTTGCCGGAAGATATTGTTAACAGCTTCAAAAATAGTGAGTATAAGACTCTAGTAACATTAGATGATATAATTTTATATCGAGTTTATGGTTTAACGCCTTCTGGAAAGGCTGGTGCTAAACAGAATGGTTCATTTGCAACGACGGAATTTGCCGAATCTCGTATAGATGTTAAACTTCGCTTGGCTTTAGATCCACAATGGAAGAACGCCTTGTATATTGAGGAAAAAATAAAAGTTCCTAAAGGTGTTGTTATAAACAAAGGTGTAGTTGGTCCGGTAAAAATGTTGTCTGGAACAATATTAGAGGGTGGTGCAGATCAAATAATTTTACCTAAAAATTGGCCTGAAAATTGGGTAGTTGGTTATCGATTCGTTACTTCAGAACCATTGATGGATTATCCTGAATATACAGTAGAAAAACCTGATGAAATAAGAAAAAACAAATCAGATACACTATGACAGACAGCCTTTTATAGTTTAAATATGTTTTTACTAACAACATAGTTATTATTTTTATAAATGGTACTTTTATTTAAAACTGAGCGACTTGCTCAATTATTAAAAATTATGTAGAACTCAAAATTGTTAAAAATATAGAATTGACATTGTTTTCATATGGGTTCTAGTTTCTGTAGATTGAGAGGATATTATGAAGATTCCGTTTAATATTTTTGATAAATCACTTTTGTACAAAGTTGTTGATTTTATTTATGTTTATTCTATTCATGAAAAAGTTTCTTCAAAGGATTTACTGTCGATAATACTTGATAAACAAGAAGTCTCGTCATGGGAGATTGTACAGAAACATGTTGAAATTGATAAATTACGAATCGTGTCAAAAAAACATAAGGTAGGAGATTCACCAACTATTGAAGAATTAGACCAACAAATAGATTTATTTTTAGTACATTTGTGTTCTGAAAGCGAAGAAGTCTCTTTGTTTCTTGATAACCTGTTAGAAGAAATTATTGGTATGGGAGAACAAGGTTTCCATTTGCAGTGTGTAAATAGATTAGTTGGTATTTTATCAGCAATGGTTCTTGTGTATTGTCGTTCAAATGACTCTTGTGAGAATAAACTTTCGCAAGATATGAGAGACATATTTATCCACGATTTATATTCTTGTATTTCAAAGGATAAAGATTTTCTTATGTCGATATTTTGGCAATATGATGAACAAGATTGTTTGTTAGTTTTACTAAAGACACTCATCTCCGGTTTGAATGAAGAAAGAACGGAAAAAGAGTTTGTTGATGCGTTTGTAAATCTTTGTGGCTTGTATTACAAAAAGAGGCGTAGTCATACATATAAAGAAAAAACAAAACATGGAGAAATCTTTATAAGACGTTGTGAAGAATTATTTGATCTGTGTCCGAATTATAAAGTAATATGGTATATAGAATTAGCGAATAATCTTTTAAGTCAACATAAATATGAAGAAGCAAAAGAAATTTGGGAGGAGTGTGTGCGAAGGGGAAACAGTGGTCCTTTTATGATATATAATCGTTCTGTTTTTTATGCATGGTTAGCGGAAAAGAAAGAAAAATACGGCGTTGAATGGAAAAATTACATAGCCAAAACATTGGATTGTATTAATGAAGGAATCACTCTTTTGACTGAGCTTGATGATAGTGAAATAATATGTCAGTATCGCCTTCGATTTTATGTTGAAAAAGCTTTTATATTAGCTGAACTCGAGAATTATGATGAAGCATATGATTGGTTAAAAAAAGCTAAAGGTATTTATTGCGCTGGAATTCCTACAGAATATTCTAATTATAACACTTTTTTTTGGATCGTTTTGCAATATTTAAAAAGGCATCCTAATAAACGTGGTACAACTATACCCCAAATTATTGAATCGTCTTCAAATCGTTTTGCTCACTTTCCAACCGATTATTACAAGATATTTGAGTTTGTTTTAAAGGATAGTTTTCTAAAAGATAATAATGATTTTCAAAACAGCATTTGTGAATGTTTGTTGTTTGCTTTGCTCGATGCACAAGAAATAATGCATATTTCAAAGATTCGTGACCCTGAGCAATATGACATTGTTTATTACACAAAACTTAATAATTTGAAACTCCTTTTAGAGGATGAAGAGGATACGGTAAAATATAGAATGCCACTATTCCATGCATATCATATGAATGATCCGCAAGAGGGAAGAGTTCTATATGATTATTTAAGTTTAGATGAAACAAGTTCTAAAACAGATAGGAAAATTGTATATGAAGAAAATTATGTGTTTTTGAAATCGTTTTTTTTATATCCTAAAAAAAATGGCAACTCATATTTAAAAGAGTTTTTGCCTATGTGGGTACAATATGGCGATGAGGCTAAAGGGTGTTGTGTAGTTCTAAATAGCAAAACATTTGAGGAAAGCACGCTTCGTAAAATTACATATCTTTCGGATGAATGGAGATGCGATGATGAAAAAATGAATGTGCTCCTTAAAGATTTTAGAGGGTTCTATAGTGAAACCTTTAAAATATGTAGAAAAATAGAGCTTCTTACCGAAAATAATCCTAGCGCAAAAAATTGTATTTTTAAAATTCAATCAATACTTAAGTATATTGTATCTCAAATTGCATATCTTTTTAAGTGTGATTCCTATAAACATGAAAATGAAGTAAGACTTATTAAGACACTTTCTGAATATGATTTATCAAAAGCAAAGAGTGTTTCTGGCGATATCCCCAAAGTCTATGTGTATAGTGATATTCAAACATTTATTGATGAAATTATTTTAGGTTCAAAAGTTGAAAATCCAGAAGATTATATTCCGTTTTTCTATATACAAGGAAGAAAAATGTGGAAGGAACAATCTAAAACTCGAATTAAGATTTCACATTCGGTTATTCAATACAGATGAATCTTATGTATTAATATAAAGTTGGGTTGCTTTGAGGTGAGTTTTAGGGATTTATGAATTTCTAAGATAGTTTAATTTTTGAAACTACTGTGTTTGGTACCATTATTTCAACTTGCCAATGGTTAAGTGCATTTTGGTTGTGGCAACAATGAATGTAACATAAATGTTACATTCATTGTTGCAGACTGTCGAAAAAGTCCAGCTTAGGCTGGGCTTTTTGTCATATATGTGGTATAATGACAATGGTGATAAAAATGTTAGAGGAAAAGAGAAATTTTAACACAAGGAACGATGGAGAAATCGTAAGCCTAGATGATTTAGTACCCAGATTTCATTTATTGAGAAAGATAGATAAATCAATAGATTGGAGAAAGATATACCCAATAGTTGAAGGAAAATACAGTAAAATAGGCAGACCAAGTGTAGACCCGGTAGTACTTGTGAAAATGGTTCTGCTTCAACATATATACGGAATAAGGTCATTAAGACAAACAGTAGCAGAAATAGAAGTAAATGTAGCATACAGATGGTTTATCGGTTACGGATTAACAGAGAAGATACCCCATTTCTCAACAGTAAGCTACAACTTTTTGCACCGATTTGATAGTGAAATGTTTGAAGAGATATTCACGCTTGTTTTGAACGAAGGAATAGATAGTGGGTATGTGAAACCGGAAGTAATATTCATAGATTCAACCCATATCAAAGCAAATGCAAATCGTAAGAAACAAATGAAAGTGCACGTGCCTGCGGCAGTAAAAACATACGAAGAACAATTACACAAAGAGATAAATGAAGATAGAGATGACCACGGCAAAAAGCCATTGAAAGAGAAGGAAGAAAAAGAGGAAACAGTAGAAAAGACGATATCAACAACAGACCCTGAAAGCGGTTTGTTTCATAAGGGAGAACATCAAAAATGTTTTGCGTATGAAGCTCAGACAGTATGTGATAATAATAACTTTATCCTTGATACAGCAGTAGTTCCAGGAAACATACACGATAGTGTTTCCTTTGATGAGATATATGACAGAGTAACAAAAAGATTTCCGCAGATAAAAGTAGTAACAGCAGACGCAGGATACAAAACCCCTTGGATATGCAAGAGAATATTTGATGATGGAAGTATACCATCAATGCCCTACAAAAGACCTCAAACAAAAGATAAATTTTTCAAAAAATACGAATATGTTTATGACGAATACTACGATTGTTACATCTGCCCAAATGATAAGATTTTAAAATATTCTACAACAAATCGAGAGGGTTACAGAGAATACAAAAGTTGTGCACAAGATTGTGAACATTGTCAGTTAAGAACACAATGTACTGAAAGCAAAGCTATGCAAAAAGTTGTAACCCGACATATCTGGGAAGATTACATAGAACGAGCAGAAGATGTACGTCATTCGCCATTGGGTAAAGATACCTATTCAATGCGAAGCAAAACAATTGAACGTGTATTTGCTGATGCAAAAGAAAAGCATAGTATGAGATACACTACCTACAAAGGCTTAAACCAAGTTTCTAATTGGGTTAGGCTTAAATTTACTGCAATGAATCTGAAAAAGTTGGCAATGTGGAAGTTCAAAAACGACAATCCTACCGACTTTTTACTCGATTTTCTTGACTTTTTCAATTTTATTAACATAAACGCTAAAAAACCATGTCTCTCCTGATTTGAGAAACATGGTTTTTCGACAGTCTAAGTCAAGTTTTTATTAAGACTTCGACTATCTTTGCTCAAGTGATATAATTTAATAATGGTAACTTTATCACAAACTGCGAATATAGAATTTTCTACTATTTTATTCAAACGCACTCAAGCATGAACAAAATTTAGTACGATAAAGCTGCATATAATTATTGGTTACTAATTGCTTGGTTTCTTTATTTTAAGATATTTTTCAACAGCTTTTATACAAATCTCATTCTGTTCTAAAACTGCTGTTTTAAAACTTTTTGAATTCTCCTCTTTTTGTTTTATCACACTATACAATTCATATACATTAACGATAATCACATCTAATTCTTTTTTAGTTGCAATAAAGTTATGTAATCGTATCTCTTTTATTTGTTCTATAACATCAGTGATTTTATCAGTTCTCTCTGACAAATTCTTATCAAAATCACATTCACTTAATTGGCTAATTTCCTTAAGAAGTATATAGATTTTTTTTACTTTATCATTAATTGCATTGTAAGTGTTTTTTGAATACAATGCATTAACTATGTAAACAGGAACTGCGAAAACGCAACCAGTTAGTACCGCTAACAAAATATCTTCAAACAAAAGACAACAATTGTATTGAAATACGTGTACTAATAGTATTGAAGAAATTATTATACCTAAAGCTAGTAAGACAAATAAAAAAACTTCTTTTTTTGACATAAATACATGTTTCCTTTCTCGTATTTTTACAAACTAATTATACGATTTCTTTATAATTCTTCTATATAAGTGTGTATTAGCATCAATAAAATCCGATTCATTTCCCTGTTCATCAACTATAATAACATTTGTCCTTCTTCCCTTTTTTTTCCTATCTATTATTTTAACTAAATCATGGTCATTAAACATACGTCCAACTGACTTTTTTAATTCATGCCATTCACCAATATTATATCTCAAAAATAATCCTCCTAAAAAAAAACGGTCATACTTTAAAAGTACAACCGTAAAAAATTATTTCAAAAAATCTGTTGGAATCCATCTTCTACGAGCGGTTCCATCAAGAATAATAACCTCGATTTTGTTGTTGCTATCTTTTTTACAGTTATTGCATACTTCAACAGCTTGGTCTTTTTTTATTCCATGGTAAAAATGTCTTAACTTACACTTTGTACCTATAGTCAATCTTGAAAAACGGTTTCCCATTAGTTTCGCCTCCTTAAGATTTTCCAAATCTTTCCATATTATACATCATTACTTTGTTATAGTCAAGAGGTCTTTGTTTTTTTACTATTTTTAACATCAAAAAACTCCTAAAGAAAATCAACTTTGTTAAAATTTAATAAAATTTAATAACAAAAATTCTTATATAACTTTCGTTATAAACATAAAACCGATACTATTAAACCATATTGCTCTATTCCGTTATGTTTGAATAATTCATATGCTATACTTAGAAGATTTTTTATCTATTCAAATTAATAAGTTATACCAAATAGCCGCACTAGATTATAATGAAAACAAAGATGTTTGTATTCTACTTTTATGCAACTAATATTTCAAGAAAAATAATCTAATTTGATTAAAAAAGTATAAATATCAACTACTGTCGTATTTTACTAAAGCATATAAAACATACATTACACTATTTTGAAAATCGTTTTCATATTTTATATATAAACATTTACATGAAAAGAGCGATAGTTTTATTGTAAAATATTGAATAAAGACCAACACTTCGAAAAGTAGTGGCGTTCTTTTGGTTAAGCTCACTAAATGTATGTTTTTATCTTTAATAGTTTCTAGTTGATATACAATAATTATAAATTAGAGTATTGATTTGATTTTAAACCGATCGTAAATTAATTTTTTCTAAAATAAATATGTCAATAAAGTATCATTATTTTTCTTTTGACCAAATTCTACAAAAAATGACACCTATATATATGACAAATAATAAAAAACACATCACATTTTATCAAAAACGACTCATTACATAAATGTCAATGCACTTTATTACAAAAATACACAAACAAAAACTGTTAATACAATGGTTCTTCTGTTTTTAAACCACCTTATTGAATAACAATATCGTTAAATAAAATGTTTTAATACACCATTTATAGACTCTAAATTATAATTACAAATTAGGGATATACAAACGACCCACACTTTTTAAGAAGTGTAGGTCGGTTTGTTATGGTGGAGCATAGGGGGATCGAACCCCTGACCTCTTGACTGCCAGTCAAGCGCTCATCCCAGCTGAGCTAATGCCCCGTATGTTTTATTGTGTTTTTATTGTTGGGGGTGTTTACCTGTTAACTCGCTCTCCCGAGTTAGCAGATGTGTTTGAAAAATTTTGTGAAGTATTTTGAATTTTCAGTCATATATATATGGAGGTGCATTTAAGATGTTAAAAAAACTTATATTTTCATTTGCTGCTTTTGTTTTGAAGAAAGCCACTATGATGAGGATAGGTGAAAATCCTTTACATAAAGATAATATTGAATTGCTGTTTTATGCATCTAAAACAGCAAAGCTTTTACACAAGCCAATTGGAGAGCTAACACCTGAAGAAAAAGAAGAGTGGCTTAAGAGACTTGAGAGCTATGAAAGCGATAATACAACTAGTTAAAAAGCTATCCGTTAGCGGATAGCTTTTTGTATAGTAAAACCATGCATTAGATGCGCGGTCTTTCAGTAAATATAAACGCAATTATAGTTTTATTTATTCGAACACACAACCTTTTATATTCTTTCCATTTTCATCATAATTTGATAACACCTCATCCCTATATTTATTAATTGTGTTTTGAAAATCATCTGAAAATAAGAAGTTGTTTTCAACAAATACTTCATACATTTTACGTAACTCTAAAAATGTGTCATTGGTCATTTCATTTTTATTGATTTCACTAATAAAATCACGCAAACACTTTTCTAAATACCGTATAATACAATAAATAATCTCATAAGAATAAAAACCATTTTTGAAATATCGTCCATATGGAGCATCTGAATTGAACTTTGAATACCCCTCCTCAAAATCTTTTATATTATCAAGAATGTACATATAATTTTTAGAATTACTTAATATGTTAGAACAATCCATGTTTTGTTCTTTTTCACACACTTTTTTTACCATGATTATGCGATGTAAAAAAACATCAATTTTATTTTTGTCCTCTTGATTTTCAATATTTAAACGCTCAAATTCAGGTAATAAAACGGAAATATACTCTTCAAAAGATAGGTTCAATATATATATCATTATTATATCAGCATAACATTCTTTTAAAAAATATGCTATCCTTTCGATATGTTCATCTATCAAATTATTTCCAGTTAACATATTATCTATCGCTGTCAAAATATGTTCTATTTTCTCATCATGATCATCATCATTTGAATCTGTGTCGTTTTTCGTATATTCAAAATATAAATCGTTCAAATCTTCACTTGAACGCAAAATGCTTAAAGCAGATTTAAGTATATATTTTTTCAAATCTTTCAAATAAACATTTTTTATGTCAAGCTTAGTAAAACTCTGTATTCTGTTATTAAGTAGACGAATCATGTGGTGATTTACATTTGGTGAATAAATTGACATAGCTTCACACATTATGGTACTTATACATATTGTGTATATATCAAATCGTATTTTTTTATTTCTTGTTTTCTCACCATAATAGTGCGCAGCCTCATGAGTCAAAGATGTAATTGTCAAAAAAGGATTCAGCATAGCTGGTATAGGAATTTCTAAAGACAGTAAACTATCCTTGTCTAATTTGTCAAAAAACATTTCAACGGTTTTTATTCTCCTGCACAATTTAGGCGTAATAATATATGCAATTTGAAATTTACCGTCTTCATTTGCATCAAAGCTTGCTAGCATTTTTGACAATTTTCTAAAATATGCTCCACAATATTCTACAATGGTGTTGTAGATATTATATGATGATAATGCATACCCCGGAACACGAACTGAAATACCGTCGGAATGGACTACATTATCAAGCAATTGTTTCCATGAACGCACAAAAGTTTGTATCTCACGTTCATTTTTAAATAAAAAAACTTTAAACTCTTCATTACTTTTTTTGTCAGATACATACTCCAACCAAGAACAAAAGAAATTAACACTATCCACAAGTAACAAACAAACGCTATTATAAATATCGCTCAAACTCATAACAACCATTAGATTAGATAATTCCAATGAAATGTTCATCCACTCAAATTCTGATATAGAGGATATTGTTCCTTTTAATCTTATTAGTCTGTTGTGAATATTCTTACATATATTGTAGATTCGTATATCAGATGGATGAGGCTTATCAAAAACTATACTATTACAATTAATACCAACCTGTGTGAAACAACGCCTAATAGAAGAAATGTCATCATCGATAGGTTCTTTGCGTATGATTTTATAAAACATCTCAAATAAATCTTCGGTTTTTAATGGTTGAAATGATCTTATAAAATTATCATTTCCTAAAACACAAAACATATTATCATTGGAACTACCAAGCAGTTTTTGGTATATTGGATGTTGATTGTTTATTGTCGATACAGTGGTAATATCAACTTTATCATTACAATTTATTTTGGAACAAGCTTCTCTATATTTAATATTGTCTTTTAAACTTTTATAATTTAATGAACAAATGGTTTTTATATGTCCAATCCCAATGTTTTTATCAAAATATAAGTCCTTTATGCTTTCTATCACAGGTCTCAAATTATTACTTTTCCATACAATTATGAAATCACTTAAATCTAATGATCTATAGATTAAATATTTTAAGTCGTTAGCGCGATTTAATAGTACTTCATCAATTCTTTTTTTTATTTCATTTAGATATTTAGATGAAACATCTATTCCCTTTAAATATACAGATGATAAGAATAGAAAATTATCATCAAAATCGCTCCAAAAAGACTTAACTTCTGCTTCTAAACCATCTTCAATGTTTATTACCGCATACATAGGATGGATGAACATTGAACCATCATATGTCGAACTAATATAATTATTTTCTTCATATATTTTATTTAATAACGAAGAATTATTATTCTCTTCTGAAATCTTGTATGCACAAACACAATCATATTCACCTAAAGTCAAAAACGACATAAGTTCATCATTGTGTATATATGTCTCGAATTGGTCAACATTAATAGATTTTGAATTATCTAAGGCTGCCTTTATAAGTACAAAATTTCTAATATCACGTTTCAAGTCGCGTCCTCCTCAAATTTAACAACTATTTTGAACATTTTTTTAATAGTTTATAAAATTCATTGTTTTTCAAATTATCATTGAAATTATATTTATTAATACTAAGTATCATCTTTTCTGCAATGTCTTGTATTTTTATTTTTTCGTTACCTGTATTTTTTTTTGTTGGAAATTTATTTAATAGTGCTTTTTTTATACGTTGTTTTTTTAAATTTGGATGTAATTCTAAGAATATTTCCAGAATTTGTTCGAATTCAGATAATAAATAAAGAGAATCAATACTATGAGTATGAGAAATCAGTTCGCAAAAAGTATATATGTGACAAAGCTCGGAACAAGAAAATCCATAAAAAATAATGGCATACAAGAAAATTATTGTGCATAGTTTCTCTTGTAGTAATTCATCGATTACCTTATCAAAATTCAACTGACTCATAGGTGCTCGGATTTCAGGTATGTTATCATATAAAACAGAAACAAAGGCTATATCCAATATTAAAGAATTTACTGAATTGGTTACGTTATTATACACTCCTATTGTTTGAGTCATTCTTTCCTGGTCGTTATTTATTTCAGTAAATATATCTTTTAAGAATTTTTTCAAAAAAGATAAATAATCTTTATCTGATTGGTTTTTACTAGAGGCCAAAAAGAGTATGGGTTCATAATAAATGCATACATACAGTATTTTGGTCATGTAAATACCGAAATCATCTGATTTTATCATGATTTTTTGAAGTTCTTTTAAATTATTTAAAACCGCATTTTTATCATCTGTTTTTTTATCTTGTATACCTTTTATTGTTTCTATTGTCCGTATATATAGTAAATTGTATTTTATAATATCGCTCATTCACATTCACCGTAGTTTTTAATACTCTTTAATATTCTTTATAGTATTTTTCTGTAACAGAAACGTAGCTATCAAATTTATTATAGATAAAAATATTTGAAAAGTTGCGGAGTTTAGAATCAAGAAAGCAAAAAGAAAAAGATTCAAAAAATAAAAAATCGAAAGATAAATTTGTAAACACGATAATAGTTTGTTTATACGGAGGTTTTTAGTATATCTCAATGTATCACTGATAATTTTGGATTCAGGTAAAAAAGGGAATACCAAAATGTCTAATTCATCAAATAGCGCTCGCCATGAATTTCCGGTGTTTTTAAATCTTAAATACACCGAACAAATATTATCAAGAAGTCCATCAATATTACTAAATCTGCTTACATAGTTAATAACTATACATGCAAAGAGAATATGTACTAAAAAAAACAAAACATTTACACTCCAACTATGTGTAACTAAATTTTTATGGGCTAATATGTAATCATCGTTTATTTTTTCGTACAATCCGGTTTGGTCTTTTTCAATGTAAGGTGCAAGTTTCATAAACATCTCCTCCAAAAGAAAATACACATTTCAAAGGAGCATTATGCTACTATGAAATGTGTATCAACATATCTGCGGTAAATTAAAAAACACCCTTTAACTCCTCAAAAATATAACCTTTTGATTTTCTTGCTACTTCTTCATTCATATATTCGATTTTGGAGTTTGGAATTTCATCCGAATTGCAAGCAAAAGAGAATTGCAACCTTTCTGATGAAATATCTGTTGAAAATAACTCCTCCGCTAAAGATATTTCACCGGCGAAACCCACTACTGGCATTCAAAGATCCCCTTCCACTTTTCATTCTTACCTTGCGAAATAAGTATGTGCAGAAAAATGCCACATACCCTAAATCTAATGGAAATAATACACCTATTTACCTTTTTTGTCAACAGTTATTTTAAAAAGTGTACTGTTCCTTTATATAATATGTTCATTATGGATATTTGAGACATATAAATTTTGCTTGCTTTAAGGTCATTGCAAAACAAACCATATTAGTTATGTCTATTAAATCTCTAAAACAAACACATCGAAATACTATTAATTATGAAATTAACTGTAAACTTCGATAAATAGGTATTGTTATGAATACCTAGTGATATAATATAATGGTATATAATTTTTTAAACAAATGAATGTAACATTTGTGTAATACAATGTTACATTCATTGATACTTATTTTATGTGTATACTCCTTTCTTAATTTTTTTGTGTAGAAATACCATACCTTTTTGTTCTGGTGTGGTCTTAGTTTAACACTAACAGGTGCCATAGCGGCGCCCATATTATTGACATCTGTTATACCTAAATCCCTTACAGAGCCGATTATAACCTGCTCTATGTGAGGGGTGTTTTCTTTGTTTTCTGCAACAACTGCCGCACCTGCACCCGTAACAGTCCACTGACTTGCGGGACTGCGCTGACCACCATATTCAAGAGGGTAGCGGTACTGCCTTTCTGCCGAGCAGAAGTGAGATGATGCAGCGGCAAGGGCTGTTTTAGTTGCACCTGAATCCACAAAAATTCCTGCAAGGGCAAGGGAGAGAGCCATTGTTGAACAGGCACCGTAAAGCCCTGCAAAGGGGAACCCTAAATCCCTCATATCAAAGGATGAACCGATACATTGGTTGAGAAGGTCACCTGCAAAGGCAATCTGAATATCCTTTTTTGAAAGCCCTGATTTTTTGACTGCAGTTTCAATAGTCATTTTCTGCATTTTTGTTTCTGCCTTTTCAAAGGTTTTTTCTCCGAAAAAAGCGTCATTGTAGGCTTTATCAAAATATTGCCCCAATGGTCCGTCTGCTTCCTTTTTGCCAACAACTGCACCATAGCCGATAATTGAGGGTGTGTTGGTTAATTTTATTGTAAATTTTCCTATTCTTTCAGGCATAAAATCTTCCTTAAAATAAGTTTTGATTATATTATTTGTAAAGATGGCAAAAAAATACGCAACCCTTTAAAATGCTGAAACATTTTAAAGGGTTGCAGAGTTTTAAAAATCAAAGCAACTCATCAAAAAGTCTGATATTTGCTTTTTCGGCTTTTAATTCACCGTTTTGTATTTTCTTGATGATTTCAACTATTTTGTCGTTAATGGGAGTGGGTATATTATGCTTTCTGCCGAACTCACAAACAACACCATTGATTGCATCAATTTCACAGGGCTTGCCTTTTTTTAGGTCCTGAAGCATTGAGGGTTCAATAAGGCGGTGCTTTTTCATAGCAATAGGAAGAAGCATGCAACCGAGAGCACGTTTAATAGCACCCTTGTAATAGAAAAGACCAACAATATTTTTACCCTGAACAGGTGCAAATTCTGTACCTGTTGCGTGGCCAACATCAATACATTCCTTCATGCAACGTATAGCAACCTTCTGAGCATCCTTATCTTCGGAAACATCACCGAAAACACCGCCAACAACTGTGCCGAGACCTGAGAATGTTGCATTAATAAGAAGCTTTGACCAACGAGCGCCCATAAGATTTTCTTCCTCATGAACGGGACACATAAGCTCGAGAAGATCTTTAACCATTTTTACCTGCTCGTCTGTAATGCCATCTAATTTACCCATATGGAATGAAAGACTATCGGGTGCAGATGTAAGCTCGCAAACGCCCGGTTCAATAAGTGCTGCGCCCCATTCAACTGCGCAACCCATTGTATGATTCGCACCAACGATTTCTGCAATACCGGGCTCGGGAATACCGTTCTGAAGAGTTACGATAACACCGTTTTCGCTGAGGAAATCCTTAAGAATTGTAACAACATCTTTATTGAAAAGCTGTTTTGTGAGAAGCACAATAACATCGTATTTGCCTTCCATCTGCTCGGGAGTGATAGCCTTAACGGGAACAGTCATATCAACAGTACCGATGATTTTTGCACCCTTTGTGTTGAGAATTTCAACGTGAGCTTTATTTCTGTTAATAAGGTCAACCTGACCGCCATTTTTAGTGATATATGCGCCTAAAACAGTGCCGAGTGAGCCTGCACCGTAAATTGCATTTCTGCTCATAGTCAAATACCCCTTTGTTAAAAATTAAATTATCTGGTTCGAATCCATTCACTCTAAAGAATATATCACATACGAATAATTAAATCAACACTTTGGGTTTACTTTTAAAAAATGGTGTGTTACAATCCATCTTATGACTGTGAGGTGATAGCAGTGGTAAAGGAAAGAAATTATGGCTTGGATTTTCTGCGTGCATTTTCTATGCTTTTGGTAGTGATTATACATGTGCTTGGGCAGGGTGGTGTTCTTGATTCTGCAGTTCCCGGTAGTGCAAATTATTGGGTTGCCTGGTTTATAGAAAGCGCAAGTATTTGTTGTGTGGATTGCTTTGCCCTGATAAGTGGTTATTTTTTATCTGCTAAGAGAACGAAAATTTCAACAATTGCATCTTTGTGGGCACAGACCTTGTTTTATTCAGTAACCCTTACATTGTTGTTTTATTTCTTTTTCCCTGAAACATCAATGGATAAATTTGACGTTGCTTTTTCCTTCTTTCCTATTATGACAAAGAGGTATTGGTATGCTTCGGCATACATAGGAATGAGTATAATAAGTCCCGTACTTAATGTGATTATTGAAAACGCTAAAAAAATTACAATGGAACTCATTTTTATTGCTACATTGCTTATTTATTGCGGATTTTCACTTGTATTTGACCCATTCCATTTAGGTGAAGGCTGCAGTGTTATATGGCTTAGCTTGGTTTATCTTTTAGGCGGATATTTCAGAAAATATGACATTGTTTCAAAAATCAATAAATGCAAGGGTTGGCTTTTGTTTGTTTCAATGGCGGCCTTGGCACTTTTAAATAAATTTATTATTGAAACCTTTACAACACTCCCACAGAAATTTGAAGAAGTGCAAAATTGCTTGATTGATATTAACTCTCCGACAGTTCTTCTGGCAGCGGTAGGCTTGTTTGTTGCCACTGCACAGACGAATGTTCCCAAGCCCTTCAGAAAAATTATTTCTGCTTTTGTACCGGCAACCTTGGGCGTGTATCTGATTCACGTTGCAAAGCCTGTTTGGGCAGATGTTTTTGAAGGCTTTGCAAAGAGTTTTGTGAATTATAATCCGCTTATAATGGTTCTTCTGGTGTTGGGGTCCTCGGTTGCAATTTATTTTGTTTGTTCGGCAATAGATCTTGTAAGACAATACCTGTTTAAGCTTTTGAAAATCAATGCTTTATTTTTATTGATTGAAAAGCTTTGCGAGAGGACTTTAAATAAATTGTGTAATAAATTTAATGATGAAGAGCTTTTGATAAAGTAAAAGAAGTTGACGGGACAAAATCCTGTCAACTTTTTGTTATAAAATAGATTAAACCGTAAAGGCTGGCGGCAGAGCAACCATAGACAATAACAGGTCCTGCAAGGTTAAACATTTTTGCACCCGTGCCGAGAATTTTGCCTTCTGCGCTGAATTCGACTGCAGGGGAAACAACGGAGTTTGCAAAGCCCGTAATGGGAACGGCAGTACCTGCCCCTGCATATCTGGCAATTTTAGCGAACAGACCCGAGCCTGTGAGAATGGCAGTAATTATAATAATTGTTGTGGGAACGGCTAGCTTTACCTCGTCTTCGGTTAAACCCATATTTGTATAAACTGTTTTTAAAAGCTGACCGAAGCAGCAGATTGACCCACCAAAAAGAAAGGCAAAAATGCAATCCTTTATGAGTGGGGATTTTGGGGTGGTATTGCTTACTAATTGTTGGTAGTTTTTTGAATCCATAATGCCTCCTGTAAGTAAATTTAGTGCTATTGTTATCATCCCTGTTAGCCTTTAGGCTAATAGGGAGGGGGACCGCGTCAGCGGTGGTGGGTTGCCTCGTTCCCTCTTTACATCGTCGATGAGGTAAAATATCAGTTTTTGTTTCTTGATTAACAATTGCTCTCAATAACAAAGGGTAATCTTTACGGGGCAACCCACCACCCCGATTAAAATAATTTTTTTAATAATAAATAGGCACGAAATAAATATATTTGTAAATATAGATATTCAAGGGCGGTCCCCCTCCCTATGCTTCGCACAGGGATGATAGGCTTCGCAAATATTTTATTTGTCGGCTATATTTTTCACTTATGTTTATTAAATATTCATTGATTATTTTAAAAATACATTGTATAATAAAGCTGCAAATTGTACCTGACGTGAAGGAGAGTGTTCTCCTGAAAATAAGGGACGGGAATAAAGTGCAGAACGCAGAACGCAAAGTGCAAAACGCAGAACGCAGAACGCAGAACGCAGAACGCAGAGTGCAGAACGCAAAGTGCAAAACGCAAAATGCTAATTGCTATTTGCTAAATTACCGTACCTTGTTTCAGGTATGGTAATTTTTATTTTATTGAAGAAGGTGAACTATGGCATCTCGTGTTGGTGTTATAAGCATTATTGTTGAAAAAGGTGAATCTGTTTCAGAGCTTAATACAATTTTGCACAATTACGGTGAATATATTATCGGCAGAATGGGGATTCCTTATCGGCAAAGGGAAATAAATATTATCAGCGTTGCAATTGATGCTCCTCAGGATGTGATTTCCGCCTTAAGCGGCAAAATCGGAAATCTTAAAGGAATAAGCGCAAAAACTGTGCTTTCAAATGTGATGAGCGATGAGTAATGTTTTTTATATTGCGCAAAAGCTTGTAGAAACTCATTCTCTTACACTTGCCGAGTATGAGAAGTTGGTTGAGGGGTATTCTCCTGAAATTGCGCAATATTTAAAGGAAAATGCAGAACAGGCTCGCAAATCTGTTTACGATAATTCTGTTTTTATTCGTGGACTTATTGAAATAAGTAATGTTTGCAAAAACAACTGCCTGTACTGTGGTATTCGGGGCGGTAACGAAAATTGTCAGAGATATCGCCTGACACCCGAAGAGATTATGCTGTGTTGTGTTGAGGGTTACGAATTGGGATTTCGCACCTTCGTTATGCAGGGTGGGGAAGACGGATTCTATACCGATGAAATCCTTTGTGATTTAATCGGCGAGATTAAAAAGAAATTCCCCGACTGTGCAGTTACCCTTTCTTTAGGCGAGCGCAGTAAGGAAAGTTATCAAAGGCTTTTTGATGCAGGGGCAGACAGATATTTACTCCGTCACGAAGCTGCAGATAAAGAGCTTTACGAGAAGCTTCATCCCGAAAATATGTCCTTTGAAAACCGAATGGAATGTCTTGAAAATCTTAAGGAAATAGGCTATCAGGTAGGTTGCGGTTTTATGGTGGGTGCACCTTACCAGACTGCAAAGCATATTGCAAAGGATTTGAAATTTATTGAAGAATTTAAGCCTGATATGTGTGGTATAGGGCCTTTCATTCCACATAAGGACACAGTTTTTAAAAATGAAAAAGCAGGGTCAGCGGATTTGACCTGCTACCTGCTTTCTATAATTCGATTAATACATCCGAATATTCTTCTTCCTGCCACAACGGCTCTGGGTACAGTTTCCGATGACGGCAGAGAAAAAGGAATTCTCTCAGGCGCAAATGTTGTTATGCCGAATTTGTCGCCGTTGGCTGTTCGTGAAAAATACGCTCTATACGATAACAAGTTGAATACAGGTGCAGAGGATGCACAAAAACTTGCTGAATTGAAAAAAAGAATCAAAAATATTGGTTATGAAATAGTTGTTGCGAGAGGCGATGTTGTGAGAATGCGGAATGCGGAGTGCGGAATGCAGAATGAAGGGGAAGCTTCGCTTCCGAACATTTTATTAGCTTCGCAAGAGGTAAAGTAAAACAATGTAGGGTCGGGTCTTGTGTCAAGATAAGTTAATTGTAAACCTTACGGAACGGTCAAGACCGTTCCCTACATTGTTAAATTGTATAACTGAAATAAATTCGGAATTAGTTTTCTGGCGACTGGCGACTGGTGACTGGCGACTATTCCGGCATCTTACAATAGAAAGGAATTTTTATTATGGCAATTTATGATGTTAAATCACTCAAAGCAGAGGAATTTATCAACGATGGTGAAATTCTCGAAACTATAAAATATGCAGAGGAAAACAAGAATAATGTTGAGCTTATTGACAGTATTCTTGAAAAGGCAAAGCCTAAAAAAGAGGGGAACGGTCTTCATTGTACAGGGCTTTCTCACAGAGATGCGGCGGTGCTTCTTGCTTGTGATATTCCCGAAAAGGTTGAGGAAATGTATAAGCTTGCTAATCAGATTAAGCAGGATTTTTACGGTAACAGAATTGTTATGTTTGCACCTCTTTACCTTTCAAATTACTGTGTGAACGGTTGTGTTTACTGCCCGTATCACCTGAAAAACAAGCATATTGCCCGTAAAAAATTAACACAGGAAGAGGTTAAGGCAGAGGTTATTGCTCTTCAGGATATGGGTCACAAGCGACTTGCTATTGAAGCAGGCGAGGACCCGAAAAACAACCCTATTGAATATATACTTGAGTGCATCAAAACCATTTACAGCGTTAACCACAAAAATGGTGCAATAAGACGAGTTAATGTTAACATTGCTGCAACAACAGTTGAAAATTACAGAAAGCTTAAGGATGCAGGTATCGGTACATACATTCTCTTCCAGGAAACATACCACAAGGAAAGCTACCTTGAGCTTCACCCCACAGGACCAAAGCACGATTATGATTATCATACCGAGGCTATGGACAGAGCTATGGAGGGCGGTATTGATGACGTTGGTCTTGGTGTGCTTTTCGGTCTTGAGAGATATATGTATGAATTTGTTGGTCTGCTTATGCACGCAGAGCACCTTGAAGTAGTGCATGGTGTAGGTCCTCACACTATAAGCGTTCCTCGACTTAAAAGAGCAGACGATATTGACCCGGACACATTCGACAACGGCATCAGTGACGAAATGTTCAAGAAAATTATTGCTTGTATCAGAATTGCAGTTCCCTACACAGGTATGATTATTTCCACCCGTGAAAGCGAGAAGGTAAGGGGAGAGGCTTTGCATCTCGGTATTTCACAAATCAGTGGTGCATCAAGAACCTCTGTTGGCGGTTATACAGAAGAAGAGCGCCCCCACGATTCCGAGCAGTTTGATGTTTCCGACCAGAGAACTCTCGACGAGGTTGTTCGTTGGCTTATGGAAAATGGTCATATTCCCTCATTCTGCACCGCTTGCTACAGAGAGGGCAGAACAGGTGACCGCTTTATGAGCCTTTGCAAATCAGGTCAGATTCTTAACTGCTGTCACCCCAATGCACTTATGACTCTTACTGAATATATGGAAGACTATGCAACAGATAAAACCAAAGAAATCGGCTACAAGCTTATTGAAGAGGAATTGAAGAAAATTCCTAAGGATAAGGTCAGAGAAATTGCCGAAAGCAATATAAAAGATATTAAGAATTCCAACAGACGTGATTTCAGATTTTAATTTAGCAGGTGAAAATCTATGAGCTTGAATGAAACTGTTTCTGCTGAAAGAGTGCATATAGGCTTTTTCGGTATGAGAAATGCAGGGAAATCCAGCCTTGTAAATGCGGTTACAGGGCAGAGCCTTTCTGTTGTTTCCGAGGTTTTAGGCACAACCACCGACCCCGTTAAAAAGGCTATGGAATTGTTGCCTTTGGGTCCCGTTGTGATTATTGATACACCGGGATTTGACGATGTGGGTGCCCTCGGTGAAAAGAGAGTTGAAAAGACCAATGAAATTCTTGCAAAAACCGATGTTGCAATACTTGTTGTTGATTCCGTCAAAGGTCTTTCAAAGGGTGACGAGGAGTTGATAAACTCTTTTAAAAAGAGAAATATTCCATATATTGTTGCCTTTAATAAATGTGAAACATTAAAAGAAAGAGCACCTTTGAACGATAATGAAATTTATGTAAGCGCAGTTGACAATATCAATATTTTTGAGCTTAAAGAAAAAATCGGCAGTCTTGCAAGGACTACCGAAAAGAAAAAATATGTTGTTTCTGATTTAGTGAAAAAGGGCGATATTGTTGTGCTTGTTATTCCCATTGACGAAGCTGCACCCAAGGGCAGACTTATTCTGCCACAGCAAATGACAATACGTGATTTACTGGACGCAAATTGCATTGTGGTTTCTTGTCAGGACACGGAGCTCCAAAGCACCTTGCAGTCACTTGCTAAAAAACCGAAATTGGTTATAACCGATTCGCAGATTTTCGGCAAGGTAGCAAAAATTGTGCCCGATGACATTATGCTTACCTCATTTTCAATTCTTATGGCCAGGTACAAAGGCGAACTCGAAATGCTCATAAAGGGCGCGGAGCGACTTTCCGGAATCAAAGATGGTGACAAAATTCTCATAAGCGAGGGTTGCACTCATCACAGACAATGCAACGATATCGGTACAGTTAAAATCCCCAATATGATTAGAAAATTTACAGGTGCAGAGCCTGAATTCAGTTTTACCTCGGGCGGTGAATTTCCGCAGGATTTGAGAAAGTTTGCTCTCGTTGTTCATTGTGGCGGATGCACTCTTAATGAAAAGGAAATGAAGCACAGAATGAGCCTTGCAAGAGAGCAGGGCGTGCCTATGGTGAATTATGGGGTGGCGATTGCGAAGATGAACAATATTTTAGATAAGAGCTTGGAGATTTTTAAATAATGTTTTGCGAAGCAAAATATATCATTCGCGAAGCGAATATCATGCCCGTAAGGGTATATCATACCGAAGGTATATCATTTTATTAATGATATATTGCCTGACGGCAACATGATATAAACGGAGTTCATGATATATTTTCTATGAAAACATGATATACACCTGCGGTGTATGTCGGGGAAGCTCCGCTTCCGAACATTTTAAGTGCGGAATGTAGAGTTGCGCGTTGCAGGAGTTTTGTTTTATTGTCCTTGAATATTAAATGAATTTGTGATAGAATTACTCACGGAATAAGGCAGACCATAACGGTAGGCGGTAAGTCCTCTTTATAAGGAGGGCTCTTTTCCCTCCGGAAAGGAGGGCGGTGCTTATGATTACATATAGTGAGTTGTTCCTTTTCGGAACACTTATTGTTTCAATTATTGCACTTGTTGTTGATATAACAAAAAAGAAATAACCGCCCTCGTCAAAGTCGCGGTTATTTCTTTTAACCAAAACTAGGACAACCGTCTATCGGATTGCCTTATTTCATTTATATTATATTAAACTGTACGCTATTTGTCAACCTTTAATGCGGAATGCGGAATTAGGCTTCGCGTTACCTTTACATATTTTATTCGGAATGCGGAATTGAATGGGAAGCTTCGCTTCCGAACATTATAAGGCTTCGCAAGAGGTAAAGTAAAACAATGTAGGGTCGGGTCTTGACCCGACCGCTAAGTTGATTGTAAATCTGACGGAACGGTCAAGACCGTTCCCTACGTTTTATATCGTACAACAAATTACGATAGTTTATTTTACAATTGCGTCGCAGACCCGATAATTACGCATTACGAATTACGCATTACGAATTGGCATTTTGGTGACTATTACGAACGGAGTGATTGGTTTGAACATTATACTTTGCATCGATAAAAATAACGGAACGGCTTTTATGGGCAAGAGGCAGAGTCAGGATTGCGTTTTGAGAGAAAAGGTGCTTGAAATTTCAGAAAATTCAAGGCTTTTGATGAATTCTTATTCTGCCAAACAGTTTGAGAATACTGAAAATATTATTGTCGATGATGATTTTTTAAATAATGCAAATCAGGGAGATTTCTGCTTTGTTGAGGGCAAAGAGATTGTAACTGAAAATGTTGAGGCTTTCTATGTTTTTAACTGGAACAGAAAATACCCTGCAGATTTATTTTTCTCTGTTGACCTTAAGGCAGAGGGCTTTAAGAAAATAAAAAAAGAGGAATTCAGAGGAAATTCTCACGATAAAATTACATTAGAAATTTACTCAAGGTGATTACAATGAAAAAAAGTAAAAAAGTGAGTAAGAAGACCAAAATAATTGTTGTGGTTCTTGGTTTGCTTGCGATTCTGATTCCTGCGTTTTCAGGTGAGAATTCTGAAAATATTACTGAAACTACAACGGAAATTATTACAACTCTTGAAGAGCTTGCAACAGAAAGCGATACCGAGGAAGCAATAACTAATAATCCGGCGGTTAAAGAAACTACCGAAAGGGTTGAAGATAAATCCACCCAAAAGGAAACTGAAAAGCTCAACAAGCCTCAAAGCGTTGGTGATTATAACAGTAAGGCTGTTTTATCAGAAATTCCTGCATATTCGGGCAGACCTTATGTTGTTATAAATGACAATGTACCGTCATTCAATAAATATGAGTTGACTGTAAAGGGCTACGAAACCTACGCTTCCCTTGACTCTTTGGGTCGCTGTGGTGGTGCGGTTGCATCCTGCGGAAGAGAGATTATGCCAAAGCCCAATGAGGAAAGGGGTAGTATCAGTGCCGTTAAGCCAAGCGGATGGGTTCAGGCGCAATATGATTGGGTTTCCGGTAAATATCTTTACAACCGTTGCCATTTGCTTGGTTGGCAGTTGTCGGCAGAAAATGCAAACAAGAGAAATCTTATAACAGGCACAAGGTATATGAACACTGAGGGTATGCTACCCTTTGAAAATATGGTTGCGGACTATATCCGCGAAACAAATAACCACGTTGCATACAGAGTTACACCCATTTATAACGGAAGCGACCTTGTGGCAAGTGGTGTGCAGATGGAGGCTTATTCTGTTGAGGATGATGGTGATGGAATCTGCTTTAATGTTTATTGCTATAACGTTCAACCGGGAGTTGAAATTGATTATTCTACGGGTAGAAGTTGGGCAGAGGGTGGTAGCGAGGAAACAACAAAAAAGGTTGTTGTAGCTCCTGTTGAAACTACTGAAAAGGTGGTTGAAGAAAATAAGCAGACTGTTTCTTATAACACTTATGCATATAGTGCTAAAAGTGATAAATTCCATTATCCCGATTGCAGATTTGCAAAGCAGATAAATGCAGAAAATTATTGCGAATATACAGGTGACAGACAAGGTATGCTTGATAAAGGTTATCAACCTTGCAAAATTTGTAGTCCGTAAGTATGTTTAAACAAAAAAGTAAAGGCGTGTCCTTACCTCTCTTCGAAGAGAGGGGGACCGCCTTTTGATTTTTATATGTTTGAATTTAGCTTTAAGCGAGTGGTGAGAAAACCGTTTGAATACAGTTGGTCGGGTGGTGGAGAGTTCTCGACGCGAGTGACGAGCGTCGT
>JAZNJB010000028.1:0-8585 GCA_045577815.1 Acutalibacteraceae bacterium | reverse complement strand
TCTCTGCAATAATCTCCACTATAGCGGCGTGAAGCTGATTCTCATCGCGTTGCGGAGCGGTGCAGCCTTCCATATAACTTACGTAAGCACCTTCATCAGCGACTATTAAAGTACGTTCGAACTGACCTGTATTAGCGGCGTTAATTCTGAAATATGTCGATAATTCCAAAGGACAGCGTACGCCTTTAGGAATGTAACAGAATGAGCCATCGCTAAATACGGCTGAGTTTAAAGCCGCGAAGAAGTTGTCGGTATGAGGTACTACGGTTCCTAAATATTTTTTAACTAAATCAGGATGTTGTTTCACAGCCTCGCTGAACGACATGAAGATGATTCCGTATTTCGACAAAGTATCTTGGAATGTAGTCTTGACGGAAGTGCTATCCATCACAGCATCAACGGCGACGCCAGTAAGACGTTTCTGTTCGTCTAAAGAAATTCCTAATTTGTTAAAAGTATCTAATAATTCTGGGTCTACTTCATCAAGACTTTGCAGTTCTTTCTTTTTCTTAGGAGCCGCGTAATAGATAATATCTTGATAGTCAATTGGAGGGATGTTGAGATGCGCCCATGTCGGCTGTTTCATCGTCAACCATTTTCTGTAAGCTTTTAAGCGAAATTCAAGTAACCATTCAGGCTCTTCTTTCTTGGCTGAAATAAGTCTGATAATATCTTCGTTAAGTCCTTTCGGCGCAAAATCTGTCTCAATATCAGTCACAAAGCCGAACTCATACTCTTTATTAGTTACTTGTTCAATTATATTTTCGTAAGGATTTGAATCCATATAGTTGTTTTTAGAATTTATATTTTGTGTATATTTTTATTTAATTTTTTACAAAAATACGAAAAATTATGATACGTTAAAGTCCATTTTTAGTATATATTTGCAGTGTTGAACACTGTTTGTAAAAAACAAAAAAAATACGCAGTTGGTTTAAAAAATAAGATACTTGTCAGATATTTATGAAGATAAAAGAAAATCAAATTAAGAAATATTTATTCATATTATTAAGTGTAAGTGCTTTGATAAGAGGCTTTTTAGCAGCTTTTGTAGAGTTCGGCAATGATGAAGTTTATTATTGGACTTACGCTATGTTTCCTGATTTGAGTCATTTTGACCATCCTCCAATGGTCGGTTTTTTTATACAGCTGTTTAGCGGGAATCTTCTGTTTACGAGCGAGTTTTTTCTCAGACTTTCGTCTGTTATTGGTATGACAGTCAATACATATTTGATATATCTGATAGGAAAAGAGGTTAAAAATGCGCGGACAGGGTTTTATTCAGCGTTGCTTTATACATCTTCGGTTTATGCTTTCGTGATAACGGGAATTTTTATTTTGCCCGACACGCCATTGTCCATTTTTACTTTCTTGTCTGTTCTGTTTTTCGTTAAATATTTTAAAGAAGAAACGCCTAGATATTTAATTTTCGCAGGATTATTCGCGGGACTTGCGATGTTGTCGAAATATTCTGGAGCGTTCATTTGGATAGGAGTAGGTTTGTATGTGATTTTTTATTCGAGAAAAGAATTTAAAAATCCGTATATGTACCTATCTTTAATAATATCAGCGCTTTGTCTGTCTCCTATTCTGGTTTGGAACATCAACAATGAATTTATAAGTTTTACTTTTCATGGAAATCGCGTAGGATTTTTTGGCGAATTTCGTCCTGAATGTTTCTTGGCAGAATTACTGGGTGAATTAGGATATAATAATCCAGTGAATTACGTATTGATAATCATTGCTTTAATTGCTTTGATAAAAGGCGAGAAGTATATTGATGATATGCCGAGACGACTTTTTCTATGCATGAGTTTACCTCTTATATTGTTGTTTTGGTTGTTTTCACTGACGAAACCGATTCTGCCACATTGGACATCACCGTCTTTCGTCTTAATGCTGATTTTTGTCGCAGCACGATTGACGTATAAATATGAAATAAAAAATGGTGATTTGTTTATTCCTAAGTCTGTAATTGCTTCATTATCAGTGTTGATTTTTGTATTGTTTTTTGGAGTTGTTGAAATTAAAACAGGTTTTGTTCCGTTGAATTTTTCTGAAAGATCTAAAACTGTCCAGCGTTATGGAGAAGGTGATTTTACTTTAGATATGTATGGATGGCGTATGATAAAACCTGAATTTGAGGATATTAGAGAAGAAATGATTGATGGCGGAATTATGAAAGAGTCAGATGGAATGGTGGCATTGAAATGGTATCCGCTCGCCAATCTGGATTATTACGTTGCATATCCGTTAGGCATTGATATGTATGGATTTAGAGATCCTGCAGAGATTCATAAGTACGCTTGGATTAACAAGGAAAGAGGCGGTTTGAAATTAGGCGATGATTATTGGTTTTTGACAGAAAGTTTTGATTATTATGAGCCTGATAAATATCTGAAACCTTATTTTAAAAATATTATTCCGCTTGACACTATTAATATAGAGCGTTGTGGCAAGACTGCAAAATATGTTTTTGTCTATAAACTCGATGATTTGAAGAAAATTCCGCAGACTTGGTTTGATGAATAAGTTGATTTTTTTAACTTTTAAATATTGTTTTCAATTAAAATCCTCTTTTTAGGTATGATTCTTAATGGAAATTAAGTAAATAATTAATTTTCAGCTTCAAAAAGTTAAAAAGTGTTAAAAAGCAAAATTTTCCTTCGAAAATATTTGACAAACGCCTTTCTGGTTTATTATTTTTGCATTACAAAATTTATGAACCAGTTTTATGAAAGAGCAATTTATATATTACCTGTGGGAAAATCGTTTGTTGTATGTGGATCTGAAAACTACGGAGGGAGAAGAAGTTACGATATATTCTGTTGGGAATCGTAATTTTGACTCGGGAGCTGATTTCATTAATGCACGAATAAAGATAGGTGAAGTCTTTTGGGTAGGGCAAGTTGAAATTCATGTGCGAAGTTCTGATTGGTTTAGGCATAATCATCAGAATGATGATAATTACAAGAATGTGATTTTACATGTCGTTTATGAAAATGACATTGATACTATTAAAATTCCGACTCTAGAAATAAAAGGTAAGTTTGATGTGTCTTTGTTCCATAATTACAATAGTTTTTTGCTTTCGAAGAGTTGGATTCCTTGTGGCGAATTTGTTGGCGGAGTCCAGAATCTTACTTTGGTTTCATGGTTCGATAGGATGCTGATAGAACATCTTGAACGTGAATGTAAGGACTTGGATTTCAAGTTGAAGAACAACTGCTATGATTGGGAACAGACTTATTATCAAAGATTGATGCGTTATTTTGGATTGAAGGTTAACAACGATTCTTTCGAGTATTTGTCAAGAATATTGCCTTTGCATATTATTTTAAAGCATCTTGATAATGAACTATATATAGATGCTATGTTTTTTGGTTGCGCTGGTTTTCTTGAAAATGATTTCGAAGATGGTTATCCTAATCTTCTGAAAAGAGAGTTCCGTATGCTTAAATCTAAATTTGATTTGAGAGTCATGCCTCTGTCTAACTGGAAGTTCTTGCGGCTTAGACCGCCAAATTTTCCCACTATTAGAATCGCACAAATGTCAAGAATAATTACAAGAAATGGCAATATGTTCTCTAGAATAAGAGATTCTAACAATATAGAAGATCTTTATGATATATTCAATGTTGAATTGTGTGATTATTGGGATAATCATTTTCAGTTTGATAAGGTTTCTAAAGTGAAAAGGAAGAAAATTTTGGGTAAGACTGCTGTTGATTCGGTAATGATAAATGCCATTGTGCCAATGTTGTTTCATTATGGTTATACACATTCGATGGATTGTTACAAGGAGAAAGCGATGTGTTTCTTGGAAAATATAGAAGCTGAGGATAATCTGATAATAAGAAATTTTAAGAAATCTGGCTTGTATTTTCAAAACGCCTTTCAAACACAAGCGGCTTTGTATATGTACAAATATTATTGCAGAAGAAGGAGGTGCCTTGAGTGTAGAATATATTTTATGCTATTCAAGAAATGCTGAGAATTAATTTTATATCAATGACGGTGCTGTATAAAAATAGTTTGTGTATAATGTTTTTCTTAATGAAATAATAGTTACTTTTGCGTACTATGAATTTGTATGTTTCTAATGATATTCAAATTCAGTATAAGATAAAGTCATTTTTTTGTTAATTTTAAACCACGTTAGATGAAGAAATTATTATTTGCTTTTGCTTTTGTAGTAATGATGTTTGTTGCAGATGCTCAATTGTTTGTTGCAGGTTCGATTAGTGCTTATCATAAGGATGGAAGTGTATCGTATAAGTTGCCTTTTCACACTACAGAATATAATCCTGTCGAAAATGGTTTCGTGATTACACCTGCTGTAGGTTATATGATTCCAGGGAAGAGTTATGGATTCGGTCTTAGTTTGGGATATGCATACGCTTCGGTAAAAGACAATGATAAGTATATTCCAGAAAATGGTGATGTAATTGTTAATGAATATGTTAAAAATTATTCTCATACTTATGACATTGCTCCTTTTTTCCGTTATGCATACGCAAAATTTGAAAAGATTACGTTATATGTAGATGCAAAACTGCCAATAGGTATCGTTAATAAACACACAAAAATAAGTGATGTGATTAATCCTATGGATGATGCTAAGACATTGGCAATTGGAGCTCGTCTGATTCCTGGTTTGACATATAAATTCAATAATCATATTTTGTTTACAACTGAAATTGGTTTGTTGAGTATTAACTATATGCACACAAGGACTACAACTTTCAACGATGTTGTTACAAAGTCTAATGAATTTAAGTTGGGAGCGAACACTCGCACAATTGCATCTTTTGGTTTTGTATATCTGTTCTAAGATATGAATGTAAAATGTTTTTTTAGTAAGATGTTGTTGGCGATTTGCGCTCTGATGATTAAAAGCGCATAGTAACTTTTGGACACCCGATCCGTATTCTTTCCTACTAATATAACAATGGTTGCTGTCGTGCAAATCGATGATATCGAATAAACTTCTATTAGGTGCGTTCTGCGGTGATGAGGTTCGAGGTCCCATAGATCGATGCTTGTTTTTTTATGATGATTTATGGTAATACAAATGATGTTATCTGATTCAAAGTATATGATTATGAGGCAGAAACGGTGTTGACAACGCGTTTGGTTACAACATATATAGGGCTGGAACATATATCGGTAATGCTGAAGAATCGAACTATACAGATGTTTGTCAGGAATATAACAAGGAATATTGCTATACTGTAACAAGTTGTCGCAATGAAATTGAATCGGAACATTCGGATGAGGTATGTGCAGAGATTGTTGTTGAAAGTGTTGCTGACTATGAAAATGACTTTGATATTTATCCGAATCCTGTGGAAAATAACATGATTGTTGCTTCGGATGAAAATATAGATGAGATAATAATTTACAATACAATCGGCGATGACATTTATATAGAAACTGTGTTTGTCACGGATAATGTTGATATTTCTGGCTTAAGCAGCGGTGTGTATTTTTATTAGATAATTAACAAACAATGGCGGTTATGTGAGACGTTTTATTAAGAAATGATTTTATATTTGAAAAAAGAGAGGTTGTTAGATTCTAACAACCTCTCTTTTAATGTTTTAAATTATAATTATTCACCGCATCCGCCGCCGCAGCTGTCGCAGCAGCTTTGATTGTGACAATGTCCGCCGCCGCATCCGCCACCGAAGTCGGATTCGTTGAGTTCGCGAACGTCTAAGATTTCTCCTGTGAAATACAATGGAACGCCTGCTAATTCAGGGTTGAAATCGACTTTTACTGTTGTCTCGCCAATTTCTAAAATCTTACCAGGAAATGGCTGATTGTTGTTGTCTGTAAACCACACTTGTGCTCCGACTTGACAGATTGTCTCGTTGAAAACACCGTCTTGTACGAAGATGTCTTTGTTAACATCTAACACGTTTTCTGCTTTGTGTTCACCGTAACCTTCTTGTGGAGTCAAAGCGAATCCGAATGTTGCGCCTGGCTCTAAACCGTCTAAGTTTTCTTCAAATTTTGGCAACAACATTCCTTGACCAAATATAGCTTGGAATGGTTGTTCCTTAGTTGTTTCTTGGATGATTTCTCCGTCAGCTGTTTCGCGATGCAAAACGTATGTCATTGTGACAACTGTGTTTTTTGCTACTTTCATTTCTAAATTTTTTTAATTGTTATTATTATTTTGTCTATATTTTTATTTACAATACAAGTTGTAATTTGTTTATTTTCAATTTAATAAGTTCCGAATGTTTTTCTCAGAAACCACTCGACTGAGATGAGTGATAAAATTATAAAAAATAATGATTTTAAATTAATTAAATCTTTATAATTTGTCACTTCTCTCATTATTGATGTGATTCTTTCGTCTTCCTCTATTGATTCCGCAAGTTGACTTAATTCTTTTGCATTAAAGTTTTTGCCGCCTGTCAGCGATGATAGTAATTGCATTCTTTGTGAGTTTGCGACTAAATCTTGTGCTTCCGCGCCTATGCTTACAACCGTGAAACTGCCGTTTTCCCAATATATTTTACCACCAAATTCTGCTTGCGCTGTGAATTCATATATTCCTTCTGGCAGACTGTTGATATTCAGAAGGTATGATTTGTTTTTCTTGGAAAAATCGTATTCGTAAAAGTTTTTGGTATGCTTGTTTGTGATTTTTATTCTTAAATTCGGTTCGTTAGTTAATTCCTGACTCGGATTTTTTAAATCCGCAGTGAAAACTATAGCTTCGTTATTTAAATAACTATCTTCATGATTAATAATGAGTTCTTTGTCTTTTTCAGTCAAAAGATATTTTATAGATTTCGTTAATAGCTCTTCGAAATTATCGTTGTTGTCGTTTTTGTAATAATTGTTTAATTTCCAACGCCATAAGCCCGTTCCAAGAAGGTAAGCGCATTTGCGGCCTTCAGAGTCTGTTGTGAAACTTAACATTGGAGCCTGTGTTAAAACATTATTAATGCTCATTTGCAACAATATGTCGTGGTTGGTATTTAAGGAAAATTCGACATGAGGCAAAACTAACGGTGGAAAACCGTTAATTGCTTCAATTACTTCATTGTCAATGTTGAAAAGTCCGAAATGTGGATTGTAATGCGGTTTTATGTCAAGGAGGCTATTTACAGCACCTTTACTGATTTTCATTGATTTCTGAAGATTGTTAAATGCCTTGAAGTCAGTGGATTCCCCAATAATATAGAAAGTGGGAATATCTTTGTTCTTATTTAATTCATCTTCAAAATTTTTGTAGTTGCTCATGCCAAAAAAAGGAATCTGATGCAGGAAAATCATGTCGTAATTCTTCAAATCAGGGATTTCAGCGTCGTGGAAGATTGTCTCAATTTCAAAATGGTCGCCAAGAATATTTTTCAAACTTCCTAAATCGGGGTGCGGCGACTTGGCGAAAAACAAAACTTTGTATTGCTTGTCAATAACTTCAATGAAAAAACGCTTGCTGTTATTGCTTGTAATCGATTCGTTGTCAGTTGGATTTATCTTGATGTCAATTTGCTTGACACCTTCAGATTCGGAATTGATGTTAAAATCGATGTTTTGTGAGAAACGGTTGGAATTTACATTTATCTCTTTTTCTTCAATGAGTTCGTTATTGACAAAAATGCTGATATTCATGTTTTTATCTCTGCAATTGCTTGCGCTTGCCACGATTCTCATCGGTATTATCGTGTTTGAAGGCGATGTTCTGTTATAATAAACGTTTTTTATATAGAAATCAGGATAACTTGTTGTGTCTCCTAGGGTTACGGTGTATATTGGGAATGGATATGATTCGATGGTTTGTTCTGGTAAATATGATTTGTTGCAAATGCCATCAGATAAAAGAATGACGGCACCGACATTTTTTTTGTAATAATCCTTTTTTAGATTATCTAAAATATCGCTGAAATCTGTATAATAATCTTGATAATTAATAGAATCAAATTCCTTTGTTTTGTTGCCGAAAAGATATTTGTCAACGATGAATTTTTTTTCTAACCTGTTAGTCAATGAGTCAAGTGATGGAGGATAATCGTTTTTGTAGAAAGTGGAATCTTTTGTCAATACCAATGATGTGGAATTGTCTTGCGCAATGATTATTGTAGCCGGTTCAACTTTGTTGACCTTGCTTTTGAAATGAGGGTTGAATAAAAGCAATACCAACAAACTCACAGCGATGCTACGTAATATGCAAAGTGTTGCGTTTGTAACTTTGCCGTAATGCTGTTTCTTGTTCCGAGAATACAGTAACAAACCATAGCAAAGCCCTGTAAATATTGCAATTATAAATATCAACATAGATGTGTATAATAAGTTGCAAATTTAATAAAAAAAGTGCTTTTGTGTAAAATTTTTATGAATAAAACTATAAGGGTAGATTCAACGAGCAAGTGCAAAATTAATAAAAATGATCAAAGAAAGCTTTCTTTGGAGAAGAGAAATTTAGTTTTAGTCGAGGTCTTTGATTTATTTTATACTGTACATATTTGATATAATCATCGGATACTGTATTGAAATCCATACCTTTAGGCAAGTATTGGCGGATAAGTTTATTCGTGTTTTCTATAGCACCTTTTTGCCATGCA
>JAZNJB010000027.1:0-61222 GCA_045577815.1 Acutalibacteraceae bacterium | reverse complement strand
TTATAAACACAATTACTTACGCAGAGCTTCGTGAGCTTGCATATATGGGTGCAACTGTTATGCACGAAGATGCAATTTTCCCAGTAAGAGAAAAAGGTATTCCTATAAATATCCGTAACACAAACAAACCAGAAGATGCTGGTACAATGATTGTTTCAAAGGTTGATTCAAACAAGGTTGATTCAGTTATTACTGGTATTGCTGGTAAAAAAGGCTTCTCTGTTATTTCTATTGAAAAGAGTATGATGAATTCAGAAATTGGTTTTGGCAGAAAAGTTCTTGAAGCACTCGAAAACCACAAGATTTGCTTCGAACATCTTCCATCAGGTATTGACACAATGTCAGTTGTTGTTAACGATAACGACTTCCTTCCTGTAAAAGATAATGTTGTTAATGATATTATCAGAAGAACAAAAGCAGACTCCGTAACAGTTAACGGTGGAATTGCTCTTGTGGCAGTTGTTGGCAGAGGTATGGCAGGTGCTAAAGGTACTGCAGGCAGACTCTTTAAGGCAATTGCAGAAAATGATATCAACATTAAAATGATTGACCAGGGTTCAAGCGAGCTTAACATTATTGTTGGTATTTCTGAAGAGGATTATATCAAAACTCTCAACGCTATTTACAACGAATTTGTAAATTAATTTAATAAATAATAGTGCTAAGGTCGGTAAAACAAAATGTTTTACCGACCTTAACACATAAAAAAGCGTATTCGGCAAAACCGAATACGCTTTCACTTTTCTTTTAGAACAAACCAGCTATCAACTGAGGAATAAACATAATGTAATCAATAAGAAGTCCAAGGATTTCTGTGATGAAGTTTGATACTGAGCCATCAAGTGTACCAATAGCATCTGTTGGAAGCTTTGATTCTTCTTTTTCTTCTGCCTTGGTTGTTTTCTTTATTGCATATTCGTCAATTTTTGTTACTTTCTGAGTTTCATCGTCAACAACATAAGCTTCGTAAACAAGCTTGCTGCCATCAATGTAGATATTTGAGAAACAACCACCCATATCTCTTGTGGAGAGCTTAACATCTGCACATTCGTTAATGGGGTCTACGGGATTTTCGTTTACAGAATATCTCTTTGTACCTGCTGTTGAAGGAAGAATATAAACTGCGCCATCAGGATTCTTTGCAAAGGTTGTTTCTTCGCCATTGAAAACTTCTGTTACATATTTAACATCTTCAACAACTGCGTCACCCTTAACCTGTTTTGTTCTGAAATACATATGGTCATGACCTGAAAGAACGATATCAACATCTGTCTGGTCAACGATATCAATAATTGTTTTTCTCATTGCAAGAGTATCAGGTTTGTTGATATTTTTACCTGCAGAATATACTGCACGATGAAGAAGAAGGAAGTTCCACTTTGCATCGGAATTTTTAAGGTCATTAATAATCCAGTTTCTCTGGGCTTCAACCATGGGATACATATCATTGGAGTTTGCAACACAGAAATGTGCATCGCCGTAATCGAATGAATAATAAACACCATTCACACCATTACCTGCACCGTCACCTGCATCAAGGTTGAACATATTTGCAAACCAACCAACATTAAGTTTGTTAGTAATGTTACCTTCGTGGTTACCTGCAACAGGAACAAGGGTAAGATTTGTGTTAGCTTTGTTGAAAGCCTTACCGTACCAGTTCCACTCTTCGTTTGTACAATCGTTAACAAAGTCACCAAGGTTTACAACGAATTCTGCGTTTTTATCTTTTTTCATTGCAGCATCCATAACAAGGGAAGCTTGCTTGAAATTGTCATAGTTGCTTGCCTGAACGTCTGCAATTGCAATAAATGAGAATTTGCTGTCGCCATTATCGGTAACAAATTTACCGGTTTTGCTCCATGTGTTTTCTGTAAGGCTACCTACACGATAACGATATGTTGTACCTTTTTTAAGACCAGTAACAACAACCTTGTGGCAATAATAATCCTGGAAAACAGTTGTTTCACCGGTGTATGTTTTTGCAGCATTGAATGTGCCGTCATAGTCACTGGATTTAACAATCTGGATAACTGTATCGCAGTAGTCCTCTGTGTACCATGTAAAACCACGCTGTGTCTTGGAATCACCGTACATTGTGCAATTTACACGAAGCACTTCAAACCCTGTGCTCTTTGCACAAACACTTACACTTATACAACTGAAAAGTGTGATAACTGCAAGTAAAACTGCAAGAGATTTTTTTGCTGTCTTTTTCATAACTACCTCCGTAATTAACTCGGGCACACATTAATACCCATTTTTATGAATACTATTATACATCCAATTTCCTATTATTTCAATATGAAAAGTAAATTTATAACAATTGCTTATAACAGCATAAAATTTTTGTGAAAATGTTATATACAAAAAGAAATGCCATCGGAAAAACCGACAGCATTTCCACAAAAATTATTTCATTTTAACCTTATAGCACTTAATCTCGAAGGGGTTGATTTCGAAGTTGAGTGTTTTGCCGTTTGCAATATCAACTACTACATCATTTTTTTCAAGAAGGTCGCATTCTGCAACACTCTTGATTTCTGCGAAAAGCTCTGCAGAAACCTTAGTTCTGCTACCTGCTTTTTCAACGAAACGGATGATATATGCATCCTCATCCTCGCACTTCTTAACTGCTTCAAGTGTAACGTTTTTGCCGTCAACCTTAATGAATGATTTTGCTTCGTCACCCTTTGCATCGCTGTTGATTTCAACTGCAACTGCGGGGTTATTCATTTCAAGACCTCTGACAAGAGTTTCAGCATTCTTCCAGTTACCTGCATGGGGATAAATAGAATATGTGAAATAGTGGTCGCCACGGTCTGATTTGGGGTCGGGATTCATGGGAGCCTTGAGAAGAGTGATAATCATTCTCTGCTTGTCAACCTCGTAACCATATTTGCAATCGTTAAGGATTGTAACACCATAGTTATCCTCACTCATATCAATAAAGTTATGAGCAGAAACCTCGAACTTAGCCTTGTCATAAGGATTATGACGATAGTTAGAGCTTTCAATTGTTGCATAAGCAATATCACGGGTGAACTTCTGAGCCTTAACATCAACATCAAAGCCAACCTTAAGAAGCTTTTCCTGTTCGTTCCAATTTATAAATGTATCAAAGTCAATTCTGTCAAGGTCATTATAAATAATGATATTCTGCTTAACCAGTGACTTGTTGATAGCCTTTTCAATTGAAACAACTGTGAATACATCACCTGCTGCAATGCCTGTTACCTTGCCGGGCTCTGTATCAAACTGACGGTCAACATAGGAAGCAACAATATCCCAAGCATCATATTTACCGGGAAGGTCTTCGTAAAGTCTGAATACGTTACCTTTACCGTCAAGAACCTCTCTGTTGTTCTTCTTATCGAAGATAGAAACAAGCTCTGCACTGTCATCAAGAACAATTTTGAAATTGTTGTTTTCAACTGTGTTGCCTGAAAGAGCTTCTGCACCCTTAACAGCACCATCTTTTGCATAGAACACCTTGTAACCAACTGCAGGAAGGTCTTCTGCTACAAATACAAGAACTTTAGTACCGTCAAGCTTTGTATAAGCCTGAGTAGCAAGCTTGTTGCCGTCTGCATCATAGATTTCAACATCCTTGTAGGGAAGCTCAACCTTCTGAGTTGCAGCAGTACCAAGAGAGTTGAAAAGAGCAAATGGCTTGCCGTATTTTTCTGCACCATTCACATTACCTGCGATTACATTGAGAGCTTCATCTCTTACGCTTTCACCGATAGCGATAATGTTATCATAAATAGCGCAAAGGTCACCGAATACTTCTGTAATATGAGAACCGGGAAGTGAATCGTGGAACTGGTTAGTAAGAATTGCCTGCCAACCCTCATTGAGCTTTTCAAGAGGATATTTGTAACCGTACTGCATTGCAATACTTGCAAACATCTCTGCCTGGCGATAGAGGTTTTCGGAATATCTGTTAAGCTTTTTAAGAAGAGCCTTTGTTGTGTGAACACCGCGGTGCTCTTCAAGGTAAAGCTCATCCTTCCATGTAGGAATATTATCTTCTGTTGCATTCGCTTTCATTCTTGCAAGAGAATCTTCAATCTTACTTGTCTGAGTCTTGGGAAGACCGGGGAAGTTTTTGTAACGTTTTACGTATTCAAGCATTTCGGTGTCAACACCGCCGCCGCCATCGCCCCAGCCGTAGCAGTACATAGATTCACCGATTGTTTCTTTATCTGTATATTTCTTCCAGTTAACTTTAAGTGAGTCTGCTTCAACAGTACCGATAAAGTGTGTGGGAGGAACAATAGAGAATACCTTTGAACCATCGGGACCTTCCCACCAGAAGGTGTTATACTGCCAGGGGTTTGTATCATTCCAGATACCCATTTTGTGAGTAACGAAATATTCAACGCCCGCTTTTTTAAGAATCTGAGGCATTGCATAGCCGTTACCGAAAACATCAGGAACCCAACATGTTTTGGGAGTGATACCGAATGTCTTTTCAGCAAAGCGGATACCGTGAAGAAGCTGACGAACGAAGGATTCACCTGAAACAAGGTTACAATCAGGTTCAACCCACATTGCGCCGATGTATTCCCATCTGCCCTCTTCGATACGCTTTTTAACCTGCTCATAAAGTGCAGGATATCTGTTTGCCATTTCGATATATGTGGGAGCTGTACTCTGAGAGAAAATAAAGTCATCATACTGCTCCATAAGACGAAGCATTGTAGCGTGAGTTCTGCCAAGCTTACGGATATACTCTTTATATGCCCACATAAATACAATATCAAGGTGAGAGTTACCAACAAGTGCAAGTGTACCCTCTGATTTATAAGAGGTGTTATTATAAACCTTATCCTTAAGAACCTTCTGAGCCTGACGAAGACCTGCTTTGAATTCTTCACCATCAAGGTCAAAGTTTACATACGTAAATGCTTCTTTAAGAGCTGCTCTGATAAGCTCCTGAAGACCTGTATCGTGAACAGGCATAAATAAAGCATTGAAAACTGCTTTGAAATCCCAGTAAATTTCTTCAATTTCAGGGTCAACAACACCAACAAATGAACACGAAAGAGTTTTTACTGTTGATTCGTTTGAGTGCCACACATAATATGACTCGATATCAACATCATAATGCTCGTCACCCTTTGCACAATCTGTAAGAAGAACGGAGTTTCTGAAGGGGTCAAGGCCCTGATAAGGAACACCGTTAAGAGTGAGGAGAGAGTCACCGCCGAAATAAACGTTGAGAGTTACCTTTTTACCCTTAAAGCGAGCAGGCATATCAAAGGAGTTCTTGAAGAATGCACTCCAGCCGTTGTTACCCCAACGGTCGCCCACATTAAGCTCTTTCCATTCATCGTAAAGGAATTCATAATCGTCAACACCTTTATAGATGCACTCCTTCATCTTCCAGGCAGGAATGGATTCAATATCGGTGTAAATTCTTTTTTTGAGGTTTTTGATTTTAAGCGCTGCAACATCATCAAAAGAGAAAATACCTCTCTGCTTACCTTTAGTGGCATCGCGCCAATCATCAACGTGAGCATCCATAGCATCAAGAGCTGCTACGGCGTCCATGTTTTTAATCTCAGCCAAATTTATCGTCCTTTCTCTAACCGAAAAACATTTGAAAACAAGCCCATATTTTTCGATTTTATTATCTTTTTCAGTATAGCATTATAAGAAGAAAATGGCAAGAGAAAAAACAAAAATAGTGAGGCGTGAGGAGTTAGGAGTGATGAGTTTCAGGACCTGCGGTCGGCATTATAAAGCGGAAATGGATAGTGGAAAGTTTCAGGTCTGCGACGAAATTATAAAAAAGTTTATCGCGGTTTGTTCTGCGGTATAGGCAAGCCTATACCTTACGGTTATAGCTCTAACTAAAAAACTAACTAAACCCAAAAAATCGTAAGGCACCGCTTGCCTATGCCATAAGAAATGTAAAAGTAACGCAAAACTTATATTATGTTTGGAAGCGAAGCTTCCCCGACACTCCTAACTCCTAACTAAAAAAGCACCGCTCTTCCGAGCGATGCTTTTAAATTAATCGTGAGCCTTACCAAACTTTCTCTGGAAGAACTTAACAACCTCAACGATGGGGATGATAAGGAATGCAAGACCAAGAGAAATTGCGTAAGCCTTAAGGTCAAGATGTGCAAATCCGAAGAGATTTGAAAGGAAGTCAATTTCAACAACTGCAGTTGTAAGAAGGAATGAACCAATCATTGCGCCATAAAGAGCGATATTGTGCTGACCCTTGAAGAGCATTGCAACTGCAGAGCCTCTCTGAGAGCGCATATTGAATGAATGGAAAATTTCACACATAGCCATTGTGAAGAATGCCATTGTCATACCTTCACTGCTATCGGGAATATTGCTGAGAACAAGGTGACCTGTTTCAAGGAATTCACCAATGTAGAAAGCAATAACTGTAAGAATACTTACAAGGATACCCTGATAAGCGCAGTCTACGCCGAGACCACCTGCAAAGATACCGTCTGTTTTGCTTCTGGGCTTTCTCTTCATAATATTTGACTCAGGTCTTTCAAGACCGAGAGCGAGTGCGGGGAAGCAGTCTGTTACAAGGTTAATGAAGAGAAGATGAGGTGCTTCAAGAATTGTGAAGCTCATTATTGTTGCAAAGAAGATTGAAACAACCTCGGAAAGGTTTGAACCAAGAAGGAACTGAATTGCTTTACGGATGTTGTCGTAAATTCTTCTGCCTTCACCAACTGCGGAAACGATTGTTGCAAAGTTATCGTCTGTAAGAACCATATCTGCAACATTCTTTGTAACGTCTGTACCTGTGATACCCATACCAACACCGATATCGGCACTCTTGATAGAGGGAGCATCGTTAACACCGTCACCTGTCATAGCGGTAACATAGCCTTTGTTTCTCCATGCGTTAACAATTCTTGTTTTGTGTTCGGGCTGAACACGGGCATAAACAAATACATTCTCAACGATTTTTTCGAATTCTTCGTCAGAGTATTTATCAATATCGCTACCCATCATAGCCTGGGAATCATCATTAAGAATACCAAGCTCTCTGGCAATAGCTTTAGCTGTATTGATATGGTCACCTGTAATCATAATAGGTGTAATACCTGCACTACGGCATTCAACAATAGCATCCTTAACCTCGGGACGAACAGGGTCAATCATACCTGTAAGACCGATGAAAATCATATCAAACTCAAGGGATGCGGAATCATATACTTCAGGAGCAGATGTGTATTCCTTGTAAGCAACTGCAAATACACGAAGAGCTTTGTTACCCATTCTTGTATTTTCTTCTGCCGCTTTAGCGAGAATTTCATCACTCATAGGAACAACCTGACCATTAACAAGAGCATGAGAGCATTTCTTGAGAATTTCATCAGGAGCACCTTTAGTGTACTGAACAAATTTACCGTCAACACTGTGAACAGTTGACATCATTTTTCTGCCTGAGTCAAAGGGAACCTCGCCTGCTCTGGGGTTAGCAGCAACAAGGTCAGCCTTTGCAAGACCGAGAGAGGAAGCATAGTTAATAAGGGCAACCTCATCGGGTTCACCTGTGCTTTTGCCGTCTGCTTCAACCTCTGCATTGGTACAAAGTGCCATTGCAGTTGCAAGAACCTTTTCGTCCTCTGCATAGTGGTCAACAACAGTCATTATATTCTGTGTAAGAGTACCTGTTTTATCGGAACAGATAATCTGAGTACAGCCGAGAGTTTCAACAGCATTCATTTTACGGATGATAGCGTTCTTTTTGGACATATTGGTAACACCAATAGAAAGAACGATTGTCATAACCGCAACAAGACCCTCGGGAATAGCTGCAACAGCGAGAGCAATAGCAGTAATAAATGAATGAAGTGCAACATCAAAAAGCTGTGCATTTTCTGCCATAAAGTACTGTGTAATAAGGTTATATGCAAAAATAATTACACAAACACCGATAACAAGCTTTGTAAGGATTTTTGAAAGCTGTTCAAGCTTGATTTCAAGAGGAGTTTTGCCTTCTTCAGCAAGGGCAATTGCATTTGCAATTTTACCCATTTCAGTGTCCATACCGGTTGCAACAACAACTGCTTTACCACGGCCATATACGAGAGTTGAGCCCATATATGCCATGTTTTTACGGTCACCAAGAGGAACTTCGTCACCTTTGTCCTTAGAAAGAGTAAGTGCTTTAACAAGCTTGTTTACAGGAACAGACTCACCTGTAAGAGCTGCTTCCTCGATTTTCATACTTGCACATTCAAAGATACGGCAGTCTGCAGGAATAGCATCACCTGCATCAAGAAGAATAACATCACCAACAACTAAATCTTCACTCTTGATGTTTTCAACTTTACCGTCACGAAGGGTTTTGGTTGTTGCGGCAGACATTTTCTGTAAAGCTTCAACAGCTTTTTCTGCTTTATTTTCCTGAACAACGCCAAGAACAGCATTGATAAGAACAACAACAAGAATAATGATAGAGTCTGTGGGAGGAACAAACCCGCCTGCTTCAATCATTTCTGTAGCTGCAGAGATAACAGCAGCAACAAGAAGAATGATAATCATAGGGTCTTTCATCTGGTCAAAGAATTTTTTGAGAGTAGAATCCTTTTTTGCCTCTGCAAGCTTGTTTTTGCCGTTAGCTTCAAGTCTTGCAGCAGCTTCTGCAGAAGATAAACCGTTTTCGTTGGACTTCACTTCCTGAAAAACGGATTCAGCAGATTCGAGATAGTGCTTCATTATGGTTTTCCCTTTCTTTGGAGTGGCTATATGAACCATATGTGGTTCGGATACATTCACTCTTTATTTTCAAAATCGGAGTAATAAAAAACAAAGACTTCTACCTGTATTGCGGTAAAAGTCTCACTCTTTAAGATACCAGCGGGCAAAAAGCCGAGATTGTCGCCAATATCACGCTATGGCGCGAGTTACTCCCTTTTGTAAGAAAGAATTATACAGTATTTTCATGTTTTTGTAAATAGTTTTTCTCGTTTTTCACAAAAACTTACCTCTGATTTTAATTTTTTTCTAATATAATTCAGTAAAATCTTGAAAAATCTGATAATATGTGTTATTCTTTACTCGTATATAAAGAATTTTATGTCAAAGGAGATATAAATATGAAAAAAATCATTGCAATCGTTCTTTGTGTTGCTTTACTTGCAACTATTATGGCAGTTTCTGTAAGTGCTTTTGACCCCCATCAAACAAACACAAGCATGTCTTACCTTCCTGTTTTTGAAGATTTTTTCAATATTGAAAGTATTTTTACTTTCATAGAAAGAATTTTCAGTGCTTTGGGTATGTCTCTCGAAGTACCTGAAGTTGCTATGTAATTAAGCTTCAAATCCCGTACCTGTTGGTACGGGATTTTTTTATTTAGGCTCAATTACAATTGGTTGTAGTTGTTCCCCTTTCAATGCTGCTTCAAGAGTTTCTGCAATACGGGAAAAATCTGCTACCATTGAGGTCGGTTTATTCTGGAAGCTGTCCTGACCAAAAGGCACGAAGTAAATATTTTTATAATTCAGAAGTGCTCCGATATTTTTTCCTGCATTACTCAAAGCATCATTTGTTGATGGTGCAATTATAAGCGGTCTTCCATTCCTCAAATGAGCCTTTGCCGCAAGGGTTACACAAGTATCTGCCACACCGGTTGAAAGCTTTGCAAGAGTATTTCCCGTACAAGGTGCAATCACAAGCACATCAAGCATTTTCTTTGGTCCAATGGGCTCAGCCTGAGGAATTGTATGGATTATGGCTTTCCCGGTTATAGTTCTGAACTGTTCTCTCCAATGTGCCGCATCACCAAAACGAGTATCAAAATTATATGAATTCTCCGACATTATAGGAATTATTTCATAGCCTGAATTCTTCAGCTTTTTTATTTCCTCAAAAACGGCTTTAAATGTACAAAAAGAACCGCAAAGTGCAAAGCCAATCTTTAACAAGAGACACACCTCCTTAGGGTGAAATGAGTTATCCTATCATAGGAAGTATTGAGCGACCGATTATTTCTCCTGCTGTTTTCGGTGCAACCTTACCCGGCAAGGAACCTGCTTTGACAACCTTAAACGCCCCTTCCTTTGCCACTTGAAAATCAATACCAAATGGTGCAGATGCTACTTCAATCAAAACACATTCACTGTTCAGCTTTGAAAGCTGTGCCTCACCCAAAACCTTTGTGGGTACAGTGTTTATAATTGTATCAAAATCATTGTATTCTGTTTTCAAGGACTCAAAATGCTTATAATTCATAGAAGAAGCGTGAATCTCCGCAAAGGCACTTTCTTTTCTTGCAAAAACAGTTACAACCGCACCTAAAGAATGCAAAGTATCTGCAAGGATTTTACCGACCTTGCCATAGCCCAGAACGGCACATTTCATTCCGTGAATGGTTATGGGCAGTTCTTCTATAAGCACCTGAACCACACCTTCTGCAGTAGGCACTGCATTATATATTGCTAATTCCGGAAGAAGAAAATAATCACAATAGTTACAACCCCTTGACTCTAATTCTTCGCAAAAGCTCTTGGGCAGTTGACCACCAAAAACCATTTTTTTCGAAGAAAGCAAAGCTACGATATCTGAAATCAAAACCCTGTCATCAAACAAAGGGGTATTAAGGGTCAGCCTGTCTCGTGTAAAAGGCAAAGGCAGAATAATAATATCAGAAGCATCCATAGCTTCCTCTAAGCTATTGTAACATTCTGTATGATTAAAGGCATAATAACAAACCTTAAAGCCCTGATTTTCAAGAAACTCCCCGAGATACAAGGAACGGTTATCTCCACCCAGAATTAAAAAAGTATTATCTTTCATTAATAATCAATCCTCTCGATATATCATATTCCTGAAAAATAATAGTGTGAAAAAGAACAACCCAATTTTAAGTTCGGGTTGTTCTTTTAGTTTATATACCTATTGTGATAATCTCAAAAGGCTTGTATTCAATTGTATCGGTTTCTCCCTCAACATCTTCAAGCATATTTAGAAGCTTAATCTTTTGAGAAAGCTTAATTACTCCTCGTTTTCCATTTTGCTCGCAAAGTCTGATAACAGTCATTTTTCCATTCTCGCTCTTTTTAACCGCTTGTAAATAAAGAGGTTCAAATGTGGGTAGCTTCCATTCACAACCCGCTTTCACAAGAGGTGTGTTATACTGCAAAGCCATTTTATTTATATCTGCAGAAACTGCATCATTTTCGTGAGGAACAATCATATAGCAGAAGCTGTGCTCACCTATATCCGATGTTACATCAGGACGCTCTGTTGCACGAAGAAGAGAAAGGCTCATTGAATTATCGAGAAATCCCACGCCATATTTTCCGTCATTGATAAGAGCGATACCACCGCCTGATTCAGACATATCGCACCATTTATGGTGACAAGTTTCAAATCGTGCTTGTTGCCAGGTGGTGTTACGGTGGGTTTCTCTTTCAATAAATCCTGCAGAAGTGTCACAAAGAGCTTTTCTTGTGAGAATATTGCAATCGAATTCTGCTTTTGCAAGCTTATGCTTTTCATTCCAATTCACATTATTCTCAACTTCAATTCCGCGACCTTGTCTGAAAACTCTGATAAGCATTTCCCATGTGGATTTTTCTGTGCCGAGAGTTACAGAAAATGTTGCACATTCGTTATCACTCTCAACAAGAGAAACAGGTGAAATCACATTTACTGCAATTTCTTTTTCACGATAATTGGGAAGAATATCCCAAGCATCATAGTTACCGGGGCAATCAACATAAATTTTAAGCTTATTAAAATCGCCCTTTACCCATTCTCTTGAAAGCTCTTTATCATAAAGAGATGCAAATGAACCGTCGTTGTTGAAATCAATTGTATAAAAAGGCGTTTCAACCTTGTTACCATTAACCGCAAACCATTCACCTGAAAAGCTTGGTTTTCTGAGATGGGCTGAAGAAAGTGCAGACATATTCGGAATCAACCAATTACCCTTTTTACCATATCGGGTTGCAGTACCTTTTTTATTTTCAACGAAAGAAAGAGCCTCGCGTTTGAAATTAAGTGTATTAAAATACTTACTACCGCTACCGATAATTTCATCGAGAGCCTTTTCAATTTCCTCGTAATCCGCCATAGCATCAAGATAAACCGGATGAATATGAGAGCCGGGAAGAATATCGTGAAATTGATTTATAAGGAATTTTTTGTAAAGCTCTGTAATTACCTCTTTTTTATCTTCACCGCGTATTACAGTGAGCATTTCTGCAGTTCTGAACTTTTCTTCAAGTCTGCGATTTGCTCTTTTAATATAACTTTTTGTGGTGAAAGTACCTCGGTGCATTTCAAGGTATAATTCTCCGTCCCATACCTGAAGATTTTTATTATCTTTGAGATTCTTTCGGAGAAACTCTGCACCGCTTGTGTGAGTGCATTTTGGCATAACAGAAAGCTTTTCGAAACGATTCATCATTTCAATCATCTCTTCGGTGCAGCCCGAACCACCATCACCATAGCCGAACATATTAAGTGTTTGTCCGCCCCGGTCTTTATCAATATACGCCTCCCAATTAGCCTGAATCTGGCTTGGCATATTCCATGTTATAAAGTGAGTGGGCGGAACACAGGCATAAACATCACTACCGTCAATACCGCGCCAGATGAAATTATTATGAGGAAATCTGTTTGTATCGTTCCATGTTGACATTTTGTTGGAAACAAAGTAATCAACACCACTCTTTTTAAGAATCTGAGGAAGAATCCAGCTATTACCGAACACATCAGGAAGCCAAGCATTATTAACTCGTTTTCCAAACATTCTCTCATAGGTTTTCTGACCATAGAGGCATTGTCTTATAAGACTTTCTGCATTGGGAACATTGCAGTCAGGCTCAACATACATAGCACCAACAGGTTCAAACTGTCCGTTTTTAACCTTTTCTTTTAATTCTTCAAAAACATCAGGATAATATTTTTCAAGGGTCTCGTATGTATATGGTTGAGTATGAGCATATTTAAAATGAGGGTATCTGTCCATAAGACGAAGCTGAATAAGAACAGTACGAAGATTTTTCTGCACCGCGTGAATTCTGCGCCAATAATATGCAATATCAAGGTGAGAATGTGCCACGAGAGCAACATCACCTGTGCCTTTATATGTATCGTTACTGAAAACTACATCTTCAAGATACTGCTTTGCTTCTTTGACACCTGTTAATTGTTCATCATCAAAATCAATGCAATTCATAGCGTTATTAAGCTCACGATTTAAAAATGCTCTGTAATCTTCATTAAAAAGGTCGCTTTTCGCAATATCTAAAAGAAGTTCAAAATCATAAACAAGACTTTGCACATCCTCGTTAATGGTGCAGATATATGCACCCTCAAAAATCTGACGGCAACCACGAACAGAAAGACTTTCGGGATTTCTTTCGTCATCGGGCTTACTACGGTTGTAACCCATCATTTCAAAATGAAGAGTATTGTTCACATCAACATAAGGCGAAAGCAACATTCTTTCTCTGTTTGGGTCAACACCGCCTATGTATTTACCGTTTACTTTAACGCATATTTCTGCCGCAGTTTTAAGAGAAAACCACAGCTCCTTGTCTTTTAAACCATCGGGAATATTTACATCCGCTTTTATAAATGCAGTTCCATCAGGAGTGAAATACATATCGCCTTTTTTCAGTGGGCGATAATCTTCAGAATAATATTCAAACTCCATTTCCTTAACCTGACGGGCGTCACGGATTTCTAAATTTTCTACTTCCCATTTTTCATTATAAATATAACGTTTAAGCCAACCAAAGCGCAAATCAGTCCACTCTTCAGGGCGCATTGAACGTCTTTCAACCTTTATATGTGCCATATTCTACCTCATATATCTTGAAAGTAAGGTTTTTTGCGTATTGCAACAACCTTAACAGTCTTTTTTAAATCTCTTTTAATTTCCTGTTCAATCCACTCTGTACAGCGGTGCAGAATAAGGCATTTTGAGCATTCACCTCTGAAACGAAGGGTCAATTCCCCATTCTGAAAGGAAACGAACTCCACCCAACCGCCGTCACCCTGAAGCTTTGGCGCAAGAACTTCATTTATATATTTTTCCATTTTATCGCCTCTTAATCATTTACAAAAATCGTACCATATACTAAAACTATTTGTCAATTATAAATTGATTTTAGTTTTTATCAGTAGTATAATATTTAATATGATTTTTGTTGGTTGGTGGTGAAATAATGAAAACTTGCAAATTTAATGTTACGGGTATGACCTGCGCTGCTTGTCAGGCTAATGTTACAAAAGCCGTCACAAAGCTCAATGGTACAGAGAAAGCGGATGTTAATCTTCTTTCGGGCTCTATGACCGTAACCTTTGACGAAACTAAATTAAATGAGCAAGATATCATAAAAGCGGTAAACAATATCGGCTACGGAGCAAGTATTTTCGGCGAAAATAAAAAAAGCCACCTGAAAACAGAATGGCAGGAAAGAAAGAAAACTGAAGAAGATAATATTTCTTCTATGAAGAAGAGACTTATTTCTTCGATAGTTTTCCTCGTTATTGTTATGTATATTGCTATGGGGCATATGGCAGGTCTTCCTCTCCCCCATTTTCTTCACGGTACAGAAAACGCTCTTTTAAATGCAATTATTCAGATGCTTCTCGTAATCCCTGTAATGATAATAAATAAAAAGTTCTTCATTTCGGGCTTTAAAGGGCTTGTTAAAAGAGCTGCCAATATGGACTCACTTGTAGCCCTTGGCTCTTCCGCATCATTTCTTTATGGTGTTTTCGCGGTAGTTATGATGGCTTATGCCGCACCGAGAGGAAATCTCGAGGTTTTAGAGCATTATTCCCACGAGCTTTATTTCGAATCCAGTGCTATGATTTTAACACTTGTTACTGTGGGCAAGTTCCTTGAAACCCGTTCCAAAGGCAAAACAAGCGATGCTCTTGGAAAATTAGTTCAACTTTCCCCAAAAACTGCAAATGTAATAAAAAACGGAAATGAAATCACCATAGATGCGGAAGAGGTAAAAGAGGGCGACACCCTCATAATCCGCCCGGGTGAAAGAATTGCAGTTGACGGAGTTGTTTTAAGCGGTAATGGTTTTGTTGACCAATCTGCCGTTACGGGTGAAAGTCTTCCTGTTGAAAAAAGAGTTGGTGATGAAGTTATTTCTGCAACCCTTAATAAAAACGGAACATTCACAATGACTGCTTCAAGAGTTGGGGAAAACACAACTCTCGCCCAAATCATACGCCTTGTTGATGAAGCGGGTTCTTCAAAAGCACCTATCGCCCGACTTGCAGATAAAGTAAGTGGTGTGTTTGTTCCTGCGGTTATGATAATTTCCGCATTAACTTTTATTATATGGCTTTGGGTAGATAAAGATTTTGAAACCGCTCTCACCTTCGCGGTAACAGTTCTTGTTATTTCCTGCCCTTGCGCTCTCGGTCTTGCAACGCCAGTTGCCATTATGGCAGGTACCGGCAAAGCCGCTGAAAACGGAATTTTAATTAAATCTGCCGAAGCACTTGAAGCCCTCGGTAATGTTGATAAAATCGTTCTTGATAAAACCGGCACTGTAACAAGCGGTGAAATGAGCGTAAGTGATGTTTTCGTGTATGATAAATCACTTACAGAAAAAGAATTTCTTGAAATCTGCACCGCTCTTGAAACGGGCAGTGAGCATCCTCTTGCAAATGCCGTAAGAAAAAAGGGCAAAAGCCTTGCTTTACCTGAGGTTACTGATTTTAAAGCCTTTGAGGGAAAAGGTATAAGCGGTATTATAAATGATGAAAACTACATTTCGGGCAACATAAGATTTTTAAAAGAAAATAATATTGATTATTCAGGCATTGAAAGCATAATAAATGAATTTGCTTCTCAAGGCAAAACACCCTTGATTTTCTGCAAGGGAAATAATATATTGGGTATTATTGCTATTTCAGATACAATCCGTGATGATAGCAAAAAAGCAATTGAAGCCTTCAAAAATTTGGGCAAGAAAACTGTTATGCTTACGGGCGACAATAAATCCGCCGCAGAATTTATAGGAAAGCAAGCAGGTATAGACGAGATTTATTCAGAGCTACTCCCTGCCGACAAAGAAAAGATAATCCATTCTCTTCAGGGAAAAGGTGAAAAAATCGCCTTTATAGGTGACGGAATAAACGATGCCCCTGCCCTCACACGAGCGGATGTGGGTATAGCAATCGGCGCAGGAACAGATATTGCCATTGACTCGGCAGATATCGTTCTCATAAAAAGCTCACTTTTAGACGGTGCAAAAGCAGTAGAGCTTAGCAAATCGGTAATGCGTAATATCAAAATGAATTTATTCTGGGCATTTTTCTATAATGTTTTGGGAATACCTCTTGCAGCAGGTGTTCTCTACCCTGTTTTTGCTCTTAAATTAACCCCAATGATTGGCTCTGCGGCAATGAGTATGAGTTCATTATGCGTAGTAACAAACGCTTTAAGATTAAGATTCTTTAAATCAAAATATATTAAACAAGAAAAAATAAAAACTGCTTCGGAAAAAACCCCCGAAACAGAAGAGAAAGGAACCAATACTATGGAAAAGATTATCAAAGTTGAGGGTATGATGTGCCCCCGTTGCGAAGCTCACGTTGTAAAAGCATTAACCGCTATTGACGGAGTTGAAAGCGCAGTTGCAAGTCACACAGAAAACACCGCAACAGTTACACTTTCAAAGGATGTTGCAGATGATGTGCTTGTTAAGGCGATTGTTGAAGAAGGTTATGAGGCGAGTATCTGATAGTCACCAGCCAATAGCAAATAGCGATTAAAGTAAAAGTATTGCGAAGCCTATCATCCCTGTCCGCTTGCGGATAGGGAGGGGGACCGTTCCTCTTTGGGTAAATCATAACTTTGTGTAAATTTCGGATGATATATTTTCCTACGAATGAAGTACGGGCGGAATGGTGGTGGGTTGCACCGTCATCTTCTCCCTTTGTTGATGAAACAAGTAAAAACAACATTCCCCTATTCATTTTCAAAAAATGAACAGGGGAATAATTTTTTTAGTTGATTACCTTTTCGTCAACTTCTTTTTGAGCCATTTCGCAGAATGCTTCAACACTCATTGTGCCCATATCGCCCGCTTTTCTGCCACGGACTGCAACTTCATTATTTTCGATTTCCTTATCACCGAGAACAAGCATATAAGGAATTTTCTGAAGCTGTGCTTCACGAATCTTATAGCCTGTTTTTTCAGCTCTGTCATCAACAGTTACGCGGAAGCCTTTTTCTTCAAGCTTTCTGCAAAGGTCAAAGCAAGCGTCATGATGTCTTTCGGAAATGGGAAGGATTCTCATCTGCTCTGGAGCAAGCCACATTGGGAATGCACCTGCATATTTTTCAATAAGAAGAGCGAGAGTTCTTTCATAACAACCGATTGAAGTTCTGTGGATGATGTAGGGATTTTTCTTTGTACCGTCACGGTCAACATATTCCATACCAAACTTTTCAGCAAGCATCTGGTCAATCTGGATTGTAATAAGAGTATCTTCTTTACCGTAAACATTCTTAATCTGAATATCCAGCTTAGGACCATAGAAAGCGGCTTCACCGATACCAACTTTATAAGAAAGACCGATATCGTCAAGAATTTCCTTCATAACGCCCTGAGCTTCATCCCACTGCTCTTTTGTACCGATGTATTTTTCTTTATCTTCGGGATCCCACTGTGAGAAACGGTAAGAAACATCTTCATAAAGACCAAGAGTTTTAAGCATAAATATGCAAAGGTCAAGGCAACGCTTGAATTCATCTGCAAGCTGTTCGGGAAGACACATTAAGTGACCCTCAGAAATTGTGAACTGACGAACACGGATGAGTCCGTGCATTTCGCCTGATGATTCGTTTCTGAAAAGAGTTGATGTTTCAGCAAGGCGCATAGGAAGGTCACGGTAAGAACGTGCTCTGTTAAGGTATGCCTGATACTGGAAGGGGCATGTCATAGGACGAAGGGCAAATACCTCGTCATCCTTTTCCTCGTCACCTAAAACGAACATACCGTCTTTATAGTGGTCCCAGTGACCTGAAATTTTATAAAGGTCGCTCTTTGCCATAAGAGGAGTTTTTGTACGAACCCAACCTCTTCTTGCCTCTTCATCTTCAACAAATCTCTGAAGAGTCTGAACAATAAATGTACCCTTGGGAAGAAGAATTGGAAGTCCCTGACCAATTGTGTCAACAGTTGTAAAAATTTCAAGCTCACGACCTAATTTATTATGATCACGTTTTTTTGCTTCTTCTACTCTCTGAAGGTGTTCTTCAAGCTCTGCATTCTTGGGGAAAGCAGTACCGTAAACACGCTGAAGCATTTTGTTGTTCTGGTCGCCTCTCCAGTATGCACCTGTGCAAGCTGTAAGCTTGAATGCTTTCACTCTGCCTGTTGAAGGAATGTGAGGACCTGCGCAAACATCTGTGAATTCACCCTGTTTGTAGAAGCTGATAGGTTCATTTTTACCTGCATGCTCTTCAATAAGCTCAACCTTGTAGATTTCGCCCTTTGCTTTCATTTCTTCAATAGCAGCCTGAGGCTCCATTTCAAATTTTTCAAGGGGTAAATCCTCTTTAACAATTTTCTTCATTTCTGCCTCAATCTTTGTAAGGATTTCGGGAGTAAAGGAAATTTCGCTGTCAATATCGTAATAGAAGCCGTTATCAATTGCAGGACCGATAGCAAGCTTTGCTTCGGGATAAAGGCGTTTAACTGCCTGCGCAAGAATATGGGAAGCTGTGTGCCAGAAAGCGTGCTTACCCTCATCACTATCAAAAGTTAAAAGTTCAAGCTCGCAATCCTCGTTGATAGGTGTGCGGATATCTGCACTCTGTCCGTTAATAAGACAAGCACAAAGATTTCTGTAAAGACCCATACTGATTTCTTTGCAAACATCAGCGGGAGTAATGCCGTTAGAGAATTCTTTAACGTCATCACGAAGTTTGATTTTAACCATATATATCATCCTTTCATATAATTCAAAAAAATAAGCACTCCACCCTAAATGCCCTGAAGCATTTGGGGTGAAGTGCATAAACTCCACGGTTCCACCCAAATTATAAAGTAAAATTTGATTTTACTCTATCACTCGAGAAGTCTTAACGGGACTCAGGCGACGATGCTTATCTTTCGCTTCGCATCGCACTCGGAAGTGGTTTTCGGGAGGATTTCTTTTGCGCCTTTCACCAACCGGCGCACTCTCTGAAAAGAAAATTCTTCCTTACTCTCTTCGTCACAGATTTATTTTTACTCTATATTTTAAATAATAAACCTTTTAAGGGAAAAAGTCAACAACTTATTCTTCTGTTGTTTCAACAGGCTTTCTGGGTTCAATTTTGCCATATCTTGAAGAAGAAACTGCATCAACCTTCTGTTCTCTTTCTGCTGATACCTGAGGAACATAGGGAGCTTTTCTTTCTCTGTTGCCACGGCGGTCATTTCTGTAATTACCGCGCTTATCTCCGCCTTCGGGAGTAATAACAACTCTTCTTCTGTCACCTTCGCCAACGGAATGGGATGTAACACCCTCAATTTCCTGAATAGCGGTGTGAATTATTCTTCTCTCATAGGGGTTCATAGGCTCAAGAGATGAGCTTCTGCCATATTTGAGAACACGCTGAGCCTGTCTTTTTGCAAGAGCGCGGAGAGTTTCTTCTCTGCGAGCTCTATAATCGCCAACATTGAGAGCAACTCTCTTGTTATTATCGTTAGCACGGTTAACAAAAAGTCTTGTAAGGTACTGTAAAGCATCAAGAGTTTCACCGCGTCTGCCGATGATGTTGCCGTAATCTTCACTGCAATTGATTTCGAAATAAACATCTTCCGCTGTTTCTCTTGCAGTAACAGTTACCTCTGTAAAGCCCATACCAACAAGAATAGATTTAAGATATTCCGTTGCTGCGTTTTCTACAGGTTCAATAGCAGAAAGGTCAACTGCGGGAACAGTTTCTTTTTTAACTGTTTCTTTTTTTACAATTTCTTTTTTGGGAGCTTCTTTTTTTGTTTCCTTTTTAGGCTGAGCTTTTTTCTCAACATTATTCTTTTTAGGTGCTTCTTTTTTCTGAGGAGCAGGCTTTTTCTCTGCCTTGGGAGCTTCTTTTTTCTCCTCTACACCATCGTCATAATATGCTCTTACTTTAGCATCTGCGCCACCGAAGAGACCTAAAACTTTCTTTTTGGGGAAAGTGAGAATTTCAACTTTAACATCCGCGTCAATGGGAGCGTGGAGATTTTCCACTGCCATTTTTCTGGCATCGTCAACAGTAGTTGCAACACCTATTGCTTCTTTTATCATAATTTCACCTTATTTCTTCTCGTTATCAATACGCATCTTCGTATTATTTTCCTTTGAACGTCTTTGAACAGTTTCGTCAACCATCTGCTGAGCTAAAACTTTTCTGGGACTATAAATGTTTGTGAGAATCACCTGCTGAAGGAAGGACAAAATATTGGAGATAATCCAATAGAAACCAACACCTGCAGGGAACATAAATGTAAACCAAAGGGACATCATGGGTGACATAAATGTCATACAACCCATGGTGGGATTCTTCGCCATATCAGGATTCTGCTTTCTCTGACGAGCATACATATAGAGGGAAGATGCCATAGCAGTAACGAAAGCAAGAATAGGAATAATCCAGATAACACCGGGTTCTTTGGGATTAGGCGTGAGAGAAAGGTCAAGACCAAAAATAGTAAATCTCTCTTTAAAGTCAAGGAGCTCTGTGATCTGTTCAGAATCAATAACCCCTGAAAGCTTATCTGCAAATTCTTCAACCTTACCAAGAATCTGGAGTTCAACCATTCTTGCGTTGTTTGCGTTTTTTGTACCTGTTTCAACAACAATATTCATTGCTGTTTTAATTTTTTCGATTGTATCATCACCAAAGCGCAATACGCTTGAGAGAGGTGTGTAAATAACACCATAAAGACCAATCATAACAATCATTTGAATCATAAGAGGCATACAACCCATATTGGCTGCACCAAAGCCTTCTCTTTGATAAAGAGCCTGGGTTTCCTCCTGAATTTTCTGCTGATTGCCTGCATATTTCTGTTTGATTTTATTAACCTTTGTGTTAAGGCGCACTTGTTTTGCGCTGTTTTTCTGCTGACTGATAGATGTGGGCAAAAGAGCCGCTCTTATAATAACAGTAAGCAAAACGATTGCTAAAATATAGCTATCTGTAAGATTATAGAATAAGCTAAGAGCAAATCCGAAAGGTACTGCAAGTACATCTCTGATAAATTCCATTAGAATATTATTCCTTTCTGTCGTTTGCAAAAAGGAGAATTATTTTTTCTCCTTTTTGGGTGGTACGGGATCTACCCCGCCGGGAAAGAAAATGTTGCACCGCATAAGTCTGCCTATAGCCAGAATCATACCTTTAAAAACTCCGTGCACCTCAATTGCTTCAAGGGCATAATGAGAGCAGGTAGGGTAATAACGGCATTTAGGCGGAAAAAGAGGTGAAATGCGGCGTTGATAAAAGCGGATTGCTTTAGTGAGAAACTCTTTCATTCTCTGTCACTCTCCGGTTTTAACATGCCCTCGTTTTCAAAAATCCTTTTCATAACCTCTTCAACGCGGGTGCTTTTTAAATATTTCGTCTTTGAACGGGCAACCATAACTATATCATAGCAAGGATTAAGTTGAGGGCAAACCTGACGAAAAGCTTCTTTGATAACTCTTCTTGAACGATTTCTCTCAACTGCATTACCGATTTTTTTACTGGTAGTTATACCAATACGGCAAATTCCCGCGCGGTTCTTCGAATAATAAACAACCAACGCAGGATCAGTTACAGCCTTACCTCTATTGTATAGCCGACGAAAGTCGGAATTTGATTTAAGTGTGACGAAATCTGACACATTGTTCTCCCGAATTACTTAGCAGGATTAGTATGTGAGCTGTTTTCTGCCTTTTTTACGACGACGAGCAAGTACCTTGCGGCCGTTTCTGTCTGCCATTCTTTTGCGGAAACCATGTTCCATCTTTCTGTGTCTTTTCTTGGGCTGATAAGTTCTTTTCATTTTTATTTCTCCTATCTGTATATTCAGGCAATTTTACGAAGTATGAGAAGTATTAAAAATAAGCCTGTTGTTTAAGTATTATCACCACCGGAAACCATACATTCCGACAGTAGCACATAGCATTATATAAAAAATCACGAAAAAAGTCAATAGCAAAAAGACATTTATAAAATTCTTGATATTTTTGAAAACTGTTATCCTCATAAACTCCAAGAATTTGGTCATTTCCAACATATATAGCATAGTTTTTTCGTTAATTCAACTCATTGTTGCAATCGTTTTATTGTAGTATATTATAATTATGAAATATTTTAGAGGAGGATCACTTATATGAAAAAACTGTTTAAACTTGTTGCAATCACCCTTTCCCTTCTTATTATAACAGCGCCTTTAGGTGTTGCGGCAGGAAATGTTGTTGCATCGCAAAAACGCTATGAAATAACAAGTCCTTATGAGCTTATTGATTGGGATGCCTGGAAGGCTTATAAAGCCCAGCTCCACTGTCACACAACCGCAAGCGACGGCTATCTTGAGGTTGATGAATCAGTTCAGGCTCATTATGACAAGGGCTATGACATTCTTGCCATTACCGACCACGGAACCCTTAACAGAGGCTGGAATAATGCTCCTGAACTTATACCCGTTCTCCGTCTGGTAAAATACGAAAGAACACAGATGGCTCCTATTGTTCCTCTTGCAGATGATGTATATAACTCCTATCTTAACGGAACTGCTGCCACCACAAACGGCACAATCCGCGAAAATGGTATGATTGATGTTCCGCTTGGAATAGAGCTTAATTTTGCAACACCCTTTGCTGACTGTCATCTTACCGGTTATTATGCAGAATATGGTCAGGGACTTATGGGTGTTTTCGGTGACTATGAAACCCCTGCGGCAGGAGTAAATGAAGCCGGCGGTATTACTATGCTTTCTCACATAGGCGAATATGTTTATCCCGATAAGGATTCCGAGGACCATGTAGGCAAGCCCATTGATGAGTATTACGTAAATAAATTTGCCCGCCTTTTCCTTGACAATCCCGGTTCAGCCGTTGGTATGGGTATTAACAGTGCAACGGATGCACACACTCGTTGCGACCGAATTCTCTATGACCAGATCCTCAAGAAAACTATTCCGAATGATGTTGTTCCGTGGGGCTTTACATTCTCCGATTCTCACGATGCTGAATCCATAAACTTCGCTTATACAATGCACTATATGCCTGAGCTTTCTAACGATGAGCTCAGAACAAGTATGGAAAACGGAACATTCTTCAGCGTTTCTCATTATTCAAATGGTTTTGAGCTTAATGGTATGAGAGAAATGCCTGAATATATTGAAGAAGAGGTTGACCACGAATCTAACGACACTCCAATGGTAACAAGAGTAGAAATTGATGAAAAAAATGACACAATTACCATCTGGGGCGAAAATTTTGACACAATCACCTGGGTTGCAGACGGAAATGTTATTGAAAGAACCTATGATTGCAACGAAAATGAAAGCATAACAATTGACCTGAATGATTTTGATATAAACTACTTTGTTCGCTTCTATATTACAGGTGAAGATGGCATCTGCTATTCACAGCCATTTGTTATCCGCGAAGAAAACACTCAGTATGATGCAGTTGATGTCCCCGTAACAAAGGATATCTCAACCTTCCTTCGTGATTTAATAACCTGGCTTGATAAAATAGCTTTCCAGAACCCCGGTATAAGAATTTTCAAAATTGTCCTTATGGGATATGACCCCGAAGCAGAAGCAGAAACTGAAACAGCACCTATCGAATAACACTCATTACATCTATTTATCCGTTGCGATTTGTTTCGCAACGGATATTTTTATATCTTTCTCGGTTGATATTTGAAAAGTAATATGGTATTATATTAAAGATATTTTAGGAGATGATTTTTAATGAGCGAATGTACACATGACTGCAGTACCTGTGGTCAGAATTGTTCTTCAAGAACAGAGCCTCAGAGTCTGCTTGAAAAACCACACGAGCTTTCCAACATCAAAAAGGTTATTGGTGTTGTAAGCGGTAAGGGTGGCGTTGGTAAATCTCTTGTTACAACATTGCTTGCAGTAACAATGCAGAGAAGAGGTTTCAAAACCGCTATTCTTGATGCAGATATTACAGGTCCGTCTATCCCCAAAGCTTTCGGAATCAAAGAGAAAGCACAAGGAACAGAAAGCGGTATAATACCCTGTAAATCAAAAACAGGCATTGAGATTATGTCTGTTAACCTTCTTTTGGAGAATGATACTGACCCTGTTGTTTGGCGTGGCCCCGTTATTGCAGGTGCAGTAAAACAATTCTGGACAGATGTTATCTGGGATGATGTTGACTTTATGTTTGTTGATATGCCTCCCGGAACAGGTGATGTTCCTCTCACAGTTTTCCAGAGCCTTCCCGTTGACGGTATTGTTATTGTTGCCTCTCCTCAGGAGCTTGTTGGAATGATTGTTGAAAAAGCTGCTAAAATGGCAGGTCTTATGAATATTCCTGTTCTTGCTTTTGCAGAGAATATGGCATATTTTGAATGTCCTGACTGTGGCAAAAAGCATAAGGTATTCGGTGAAAGCCATATAGAAGAAATTGCAAAGCAATACAATGTTGACACAGTTGCTCAGATTCCCATTAACAACAAGCTTGCCGCCGCAGTTGATGCAGGTGCAGTTGAGCTTTTTGATGGCGATTGGCTCGACAACATTGCTGATAAATTATTAGAAACACTTTAATTATAAAAAGACTTGTCAGCAAGACAAGTCTTTTTTGAAAGGTTTTTTCTATTATGAACATTCTTATAGCTTGTGATTCTTTTAAAGGCTCTCTTTCTTCTGCAGAGGTCTGCCAATGTATATCTCAAACACTGAACAGTGCACATATCAATACAGTAAGTTGCCCCCTTGCCGATGGCGGTGAAGGTACCGTTGATGCTTTTTGCAACGCTTTAAAATGCGAAACTGTAACAACAACTGTATATGACCCTCTTATGAGAAAAATATCTGCACAGTACATAATTACAGAAAGAACTGCAATTATTGAAATGGCTGCAGCTTCGGGTATAACTCTTCTCAGAAAAAATGAACTCAACCCGGAAATCACATCCACCTACGGCACCGGCGAGCTGATTTGCCACGCTATTGAAAAAGGTTGCACCAAAATTATAATCGGCATTGGCGGAAGTGCCACAAACGATGGCGGAAAGGGCTGCCTTGAAGCCTTGGGTGCAGTTTTCACAGACAAAAACGGCACATCACTTAACCATGGCGGAGCGTCACTGAAAGAACTTGAAAATATAGACCTTACAAGCTTTAAAAAAGTTTCGGATTTTGCAGAGCTTATAATAGCATGCGACGTAACCTCTCCTCTTTTCGGTGAAAATGGAGCAACAAAAGTTTTCGCAAGGCAAAAAGGGGCTGACGACAGTCAGATTAAAAACCTTGAAAATGCTCTTATACATTTCGGAAAAAAATCCAATGAACTGTTAGGAAAAGATTGTTCAACTCTTCCGGGAACAGGTGCAGCAGGCGGTTTAGGTTTTGCTCTTGTAGCTTTCTGTGGTGGTAAGCTTACCTCGGGTTTTGATGCGGTAAGCACCGCTTTAAGCATAGAAGAAAAGATAAAAAACTGTGATTTTGTAATAACCGGTGAAGGCAAAACAGATGCTTCAACATTATTAGGAAAGCTCCCTGTAAGTGTTGCAAAGCTTTCAAAAAAGCACAACAAACCTTGTATTTTATTAAGCGGTGATATTGAAGAATCCGTTGATTTATCCGATTATTTTGATAGAACCTATAAATGCAGACTCCCCTCTGATTCCACTGAAGAAGCAATCAAAAATGCAAAAGAGAGGTTAATAACTGCAACCGAAAAATTATTGAAGGATTTAAAAGATTTTATATGAAAAAAATTGTACTTTTAGATTTAGATAACACTTTAATTGATTTTAACGAATGTGCAAGGCATTCAATAATTAACAGTTTTAAAAAGCATGGTTTTACATATACAGAAAAAACCTTTGAAACCTTTATTACAGAAAACGTGAAAATATGGAAAAGGCTTGAAAAAGGTGAAATAACCAAGCCGGAGCTTCGTGCAAACCGTTGGAACATTATTCTCGGAAAATTGGGAATTGACTATGACGGAACAATTATTGAAGAAGAGTTCGAAAACGGTGTGGCTCTGGGAGCTTATGCGGTTGAGGGTGCTTATGAATTATTAGACTACCTTTATCCAAAATACGAGCTATACATAGTTTCAAATGGTTTCCGTTTTGTTCAGGAAAGTCGGCTTAAAATCGGTGATTTCAGGAAATATTTTAAAGATATTTTCCTTTCGGAGGACATTGGTATTCAGAAGCCGGCAAAAGAGTTTTTCGACTACTGTTTTGACAAATTGAAACATCCGCAAAAAGAAGATGTTATTCTCATTGGCGATAGTCTTTCTGCAGATATAACAGGTGGGCTTAACTACGGAATTGAATGCATCTGGTTCAATAAAAACTGTGACGAGTTACCCGAAGATATCAAACCGACTTTCGTAGTTAACAAATTAAAGGATATTGAAAAAATATTATAAAACTGTTGATTTTCACAAAACAATAGATTATAATGTAAATGAACAAGGAGCTATCCGACAGACGGTTAGCCTCCACGTAATAATTTGATTATTGAAAACAATCGCCTTATTGGGAAGTTAGGCGGTTGTTTTCTTATTTAGTTCTGATAATAAGAACCGTAAAGAAAATGATGGCTAATACAACGATTGTTTCGTTCATAGCTATCAATTAATCCGTAACATCAGCATACTTTATATTTATTATCTTTTCAAAATCTTTGATAGCAATCTCAACCTGAATACCGATTTTACCACCGCTGAAAAGTATGTTTTCCATAGATTCAGCAGTATTATGAACAATAGTTGGAAACTGTTTTTTCATTCCTATGGGCGAACAACCACCGTGAACATAGCCTGTAAGTGGCAACAAATCCTTTGATTTTATCATTTCTATGCTTTTTTCACCAACGGCACCTGCTGCCTTTTTAAGATTAAGCTCTTTATTAACAGGCACAATAAAAATATAATGTTGTTTTGATTTACCCACAGTTACAAGAGTTTTGAAAACCTCATCAGGATTCTCTCCCAATACTCTTGCTACATCCTCCCCTGCTATTGCACCGCTTTCAGTATAGTCGTGCATCTTGTAGGGGATTTTCTTTTGTTCCAAAAGTCGCATAACATTTGTTTTTTCTTGTTTTGCCATATTATTCTCCGTAAATTAACAAATCCGTGTTTTCTTCACTATATTCAATTTGCTTTGACCAGTTTTTCAGATTTTCAATTCTGTCCTTTAATGTAAGCTCACCTTTTTCAAAATATGTTTTCATATCGCAAAGGTAAATAAATCTTACACCTTCAACTGCAAAACAAATTCTTTCTTTAATGCTATTATCAAAAACCGCTTTAGTAAAATGACGATATAAAACATAAGCGAGAATTTTAGAATATATCATATCAGCTTTTATTTTTTCTTTAAACTCTGTTTCAACATTTAAAATACTTTGAAAATTCTCGCTTAATTTTCTTATATAATCAGTCCAATTTTCGTCAATTGGTTCTGTTTTCTTATAAAGCTCAAGGCTATTTTTATAATTTCTTATTTTAATTTTTTCACCACAGAAGTCCTCGGTTTTTGAAAGCACTTTCACAAGCTTATCTTCAAAACCGATATCTTTTCTAAAAAGAATTTCAAATAATTTCTCACGAAATGCAGAAAGGAAAATATAATAATCTGATTCTGCAACATCATCTTCAGCTTCTAAAACAATTTCTTCTCCGTCACTTTCTTCAACAAGTGAGAACGGCTCTTCATTTTCCAATAAAATTCTGCAGACCTCTTCGCAACAAAGACCAAGACCGCATTCCGTTACACCTATAAACCACTCATAAAAACGAGGATGCTCGCGGCATATATCGCATAAAAAACTTTCACCGCATTTGATTATTATATCGCATAGATTGTCCTTATTAAGAAAGGGACATCGTTCATTTTCTGCAAGCTTGAAGCAATAACTACCATCTTCTGCTTCTGTTATTTGTGAGCGAATATGCTCACCAAATGCGGTGAAAGTTTTTTTATATTTTCCAAACGCTTTTTCATCCACATCAATTTCCCAACCAATGCAACAGCTATCACTGCACTTACCTGCAATACATTTGAATTTATCATAAAAATCAGGCTTAATAGTAAACATTTTTACCTCTTACAACATCAACAACTATAATTCTTTCTTCTTTATATTTAAACTTTATCTGCAAGTCTTCAAAAGCAAGACCATAAACTCTTTCTTCATCATTCTGGTACGACGGTCTCGGGTCAAGAGAAAGCAATTCTGTTATATTTTTAATTTGGCTTTCAGTAAGCTTTTCCTTTAATCCGCCAGATATTTCCACTTGAAAATAATGGTTTTTATGCTCCTCTGCAAAACCGCCTTTTGCATTTTCTATACAATCAACATAGGGAAGATAGGGCTTAATGTCGTAGATGGGGGTATTATCTGCTAAATCGCCACCACTTACAATAAGAATTTTTCCGTTCCCCCCTTCTTCAACACTTTCAAGTTTAACACAAGAAAGACCTAAAGAATTAGGACGAAAGGGTGAACGGGTTGCAAACACCCCTACCCTTTTATTGCCACCTAAACGAGGTGGTCTCACTGTTGGTGACCATTGTTTATTATTTTGGGAAAAGCCCCATATAAGCCAAAGATGTGAATATTGTTCAATATCTCTTACACAGTTTTCATCACGATATTCTTCGCAAAACTCAATTACAGATTTCACAGACGGTGCAAGTCCACTCTGACGAGGCACTCCAAATTTTTCTTTATAGCCATTTCTGATATATGCAATGGGTTCAATAACAAAAGAATCCTTCTTATCCAAAAAAACACCGCCTTTCATGATATATATTTATATACCACAAAAGACGGTTTTAGTCAATTTTCCGTTATTGTAAATGTAATTATAACAGCTCCTGTGTTATCTTCGGAAACAACTGCTTTTTCAAAGCTCTTCGGAACAAAAATGTTTTTTCTTTTCTGCCTTGTAATTACATAATTCTCGTATGTATAGAATTTGTTCAATTCAAAAGACTCAATATATTCTTCCAATGTTATTTTACTGTTGTTTATAATTTTCGAATGAGGCAAGCCCACATAACGTAAATGCCATGGCTCATAAGAAATACCTGTTTTACTTTTACCAAAAATCGGATACCTTATTATAAATCCGTAGTCTCCGCAATTCTCATTTACGAACTGTCCTGACGGAGATTTTATAAAGCTTTCACCTGCAAAATTCTTTACAAAAACATCAAGAGCAAGTCCTGTCTGATGCTCACTGCAACCGGGCTTTTGGGCAGTATCCCCCTCTTCATTTTTTATTTCTTTTTGCTTTTCGAAATCTCTGTAAGCGCTTGAAACAAAAAGTGTTTCACCTGTTTTTTTCATAAGCGCACTGCTCAACTCATCAAAAGCATCTTTAGCACAAGCATTCATATCCTCTTTTCTCTCCTGATGAAAAACAATCTGAGGTGTATAGCTTTCCCTAATCATATAATTTTCGTTTACCAAAAGCAAGGATTCATTTGCACTTACATTATCATACCTTAAAAACTCTTCAATAGAAACGGTTTTTGTGTCTGAAAGCGGTGCGGGTTCTACCTTCCCTATTTCACAGGTTGAAACACGGGAAAGGTAATCAAGAGTTGTAAACTTAATTTCATTTCTGAAAAACAATTCAAAGCCTATGATAATAAAAACCAAAATCCATAATAAAACAAGAATTTTTGTGCCGGTTTTACGTTTCTTTTTTATATTCTTATTCAAAAAAATCGCCCCTTTACTGTATTTAACCACAGTAAAAGAACGACTAAATTAAAGAAAAGTTAAGAAAAGGTTAAAACTCATTTTATTTCTTTATCCATAAAAACTCTTGAACCTGTTGCACCACGCTGACCCTGATACTTTCCGTTATACGGATTTAATGCTTTATCATCCATCTTTGCAAAAACAAGCTGACCTACTCTTCTGCCTGCCTTAAGCTCAATGGCACATCTGTTAGCATTATAAAGTTCAAGTGTAATTTCACCTTTGAAACCGGGGTCAACCCAACCTGCATTCTGAATGAACAACCCCATTCTGCCTAAAGAGCTTCTACCCTCAACAAAAGCTGTTAAATCATCGGGCAAATCAAAATATTCCATAGTTGTTGCTAAAACAAATTGATTAGGTAACAAAATATATGTATCGCTTGTTATAGTTTTATACTTTATTTCATTTTCAAGGTTTATTATACCTGTTGATGTATCTTCAACTATACTGAAAGTATTGCCCAAACGAATATCAATACTTGCCGGTTGTATTTGTTCTTTTTCAATAGGTTCAACAACAAGCTCTTTTTCCTCAAGCGTTTTCATTAAGGTTTTATCTGAAAGTATCATCACATCTTCTCCTTTGCATTTGTATTATCTTTTTTAATTGTTTTGTAAACTAATCTGTTTTACACTATCTGATAACTCATCCAACTCTGATGCTTCACCAACTCTTCTATTTGCATCAAATTTTTCATATTGTTCTATAGCTAACTTTTCTGCAACTTGCCGTTGAACTTTCCCAGAATCCTTTAAAACTTCTTTGTCGTTGAATTTTAAAAACTCGGACAACTTGATTTCCCATTCTGACATATGCATTTCGCGACGATTTTTAGCCATTAATTCAGCATAGTCTAAATACATATTTACAATTAAATTAAGAGTACTTATTTCCTCTTGTGTCATATAATTTTTTGCAATTGTTACATCCGAACGACGCACCTTTGCACCCTTAAAAGACGTTAACCCCATATTGTTTTTAGAAGCATCTGCTCTCGCTGCAATAATTTCAGGAGCAGTACACCCAGTAGCTGCGTATTCAAGCTTATTCTGAACAGATTTAAAAAAGGTTTGAGCTTCAATGCTTTTAGGATCATAGTCAACCGAAAGAGCAAAAATATCCTTTACTTTTTGATACAGTCTTTTTTCACTGGCCCTGATATCCCGAATGCGTTCAAGTAATTCATCAAAATAATCTTCTCCGAATTCTTTTGGATTACGCAAACGTTCGTCGTTAAGAGCAAAACCTTTTTTTGCATATTCAGTCAAAACTTCTGTTGCCCATCTACGGAAATGAATACCAACATTACTACGAACTCTATAACCGATAGCTAAAATCATATCAAAATTATAAATTTTAATATCTCTTTTAACCTGGCGTTCGCCCTCGATTTGAACTTGTAAGTAATTCTTACAAGTTGAATTCTGCTCTAATTCGCCATCTTCATATATATTTTTTATGTGCAAAGTTATATTTTGCGATGTGGTTTGATATAATTCCGCAATATTCTTTTGCGACATCCAAATTGTATCGCTTTCAAAATATACATCAATTTTTGTGTTTCCTTTTTCATTTTGATATATAAGTATTTTACCCATATCCTGAAACTCTTTCATTAACACCACATCCTTATCAAAAAACTGCTTATCCATTATAATACAACCAACAAAATAAATCCATATATATAATAAAAAAATCGCCTGCACCATTAAAAATGGTACAGGCGATAATTCGTATTTTAGTAAACTTTACGTTCTGTATATCCTGTATGAAGAATATCGTTTGCCTTGTGGCTGCCGGGTTCACCGAAGAATTCGTCGTAAATTGCTTTAATGTCGGGGTTCTGGTGAGATTTTCTTACAGGAAGATTTTCATCATCGTTGTAAAGACCTGCTGCACGAATTGCTCTTACATCTTCAAAGTTACGGATTGATGCGGGAACGATGGGCTGACCGCCGCCGTTTACGCAACCACCGGGACAAGCCATAATTTCAATGAAATCATATTTCTTTTCACCGGATTTAACCATTTCAAGAACCTTCTTAGCATTTGCAAGGCCTGAAGCAACTGCAACATTAACTGTTACACCGTCAAGGTCATAAGAAGCTTCCTTAACACCTTCAACGCCACGAACTGCCTTGAATGTTGCAAGGTCGGTAAGCTCTTTACCTGTAACAACCTCGTAAGCTGTACGAAGAGCAGCTTCCATAACACCACCGGTTGCACCGAAGATTGTACCTGCACCTGAACCAAGTCCGAAGGGTGCATCAAACTCTGCATCGGGGATTGCTCTGAAGTTGATACCTGCTTTTTTAATCATTCTTGCAAGCTCTCTTACTGTGATTGAAGCATCAATATCAGCAAGGCCTTTAACTGCACTGTAATCTGTTCTTTCTGCTTCGAATTTCTTAGCAGTACAGGGCATTACAGAAACAACAAAGATATCTTTGGGGTCGATACCCATTTTTTCTGCATAGAATGTTTTTGCTACAGAACCGAACATACCCTGAGGTGATTTACAGGATGAAAGGTTAGGAATGAAATCGGGGTAATAGTGTTCGCAATATTTAACCCAACCGGGTGAGCAAGATGTGATAAGAGGAAGGTTTTTGCCTTCTTTGAATCTTGCAAGGAACTCTGTTGCTTCTTCCATAATTGTAAGGTCAGCAGCAAAGTTTGTATCAAACACACCATCAAAGCCGAGCATTTTGAGAGCGGAAACCATTTTACCGGTAACAACAGTACCCATTTCATAGCCGAACTCTTCACCAAGACCTACACGAACTGCAGGAGCAGTCTGAACAACAACGTGCTTTGTGGGGTCATTAAGAGCGTCAAATACTTTCTGAGTGTCATCTCTTTCAGCAAGAGCACCTGTGGGACAAGCAGTGATACACTGACCGCAGGAAATACAAGCAACATCACCGAGGTTGTATTCGAAAGCAGAACCGATATGAGTATCAAAGCCACGAGCGTTTGCACCGATAACGGAAACAGCCTGAGTTTTGTCACAAACTGCTACACAACGACGGCAAAGAATACATTTTTCATTGTCGCGATACATATGTGAAGCACTTGCATCAATAGCATAGTTTACAAATTCACCTGCGAATGCATTTTCATCAGCGATACCATATTCATGGCAAAGCTTCTGCAATTCACAGCTACCGCTTCTTACACAAGAAAGACATTCCTTCTTATGAGTTGAAAGGATGAGCTCAAGAGTTGTTTTTCTTGCCTCGATAACCTTAGGAGTATTGGTGAAAATCTCCATACCCTCGTTAACGGGGAATACGCAAGCAGCAACAAGGCTTCTTGCACCTTTTACTTCAACAACGCAGATACGGCATGCACCGATAGCGTTGATTTCTTTAAGATAGCAAAGAGTAGGAATTTCAATACCTACCTGATGAGCAGCTTCAAGAATTGTGGAACCGGCAGGAACCTGATAATCGAAGCCGTTAATTTTAATATTTACTGCATTTTCCATTATTTAGTTCCTCCTTATTTATTTACTGCTTTAAACTTACAGTTACCAACACATACGCCACATTTCACGCACTTTTCAGCATCAATCTGGAAGGATGCAAGCTTGTGACCGGGAGCGATGTAATCGGTTCTTGTAATAGCATCAACGGGACAGTTCTTTGCACAGATACCGCAACCGATACATTTTTCTTTATCAATGGAGAATGTAACAAGGTCTTTACATACGCCTGCAGGACATTTTTTATCAACAACGTGTGCGATATATTCATCTCTGAAGCGTTCATATGTTGAAAGAACAGGGTTGGGAGCTGTCTGACCAAGACCGCAAAGAGAGTTATCTTTGATGTAGTGGCAGAGCTTTTCCATTCTGTCAAGGTCTTCCATTGTACCTTTACCGCTTGTGATTTTTTCAAGAATTTCAAGAAGTCTTCTTGTACCAACACGGCAGGGAGTACATTTACCGCAAGACTCGTCAACAGTAAATTTAAGGAAGAATTTAGCAATATCAACCATACAGTCGTCTTCGTCCATAACGATAAGACCACCTGAACCCATCATTGCACCTTTTGCAACAAGGTTATCATAGTCGATTTCAATATCGAGAAGGCTTGCGGGAAGGCATCCGCCTGAGGGACCACCTGTCTGAGCAGCCTTGAATTTTTTGCCGTTGGGGATACCGCCACCGATATCTTCAACGATTTCGCGAAGGGTTGTACCCATGGGAACTTCAACAAGACCTGTGTTGTTGATTTTACCACCGAGAGCAAATACCTTTGTACCCTTGCTGGTTTCAGTACCCATTGTGTTGAAGAATTCAGCACCATGGAGAATAATCTGAGGAATATTTGCGAAGGTTTCAACGTTGTTTTCTGTTGTGGGCTTGCCGAAAAGACCCTTAACTGCCGGATAGGGAGGACGAGGACGAGGCTCACCACGGTTACCTTCGATAGATGTCATAAGAGCTGTTTCTTCACCGCAAACGAATGCACCTGCACCAAGACGGATGAAGAGGTCAAAGTCGAAGCCTGAACCGAAGATATTTTTACCGAGAAGACCGTATGCACGAGCATCGTCAATAGCCTTCTGCAAACGCTGAACAGCAATGGGGTACTCTGCACGAACATATACATAACCCTCTGTTGCACCTGTCGCATAACCGCAAAGAGTCATAGCTTCAACGAGACAGTGGGGGTCACCTTCAAGAACTGAACGGTCCATAAATGCACCGGGGTCACCTTCGTCAGCATTACATACAACATATTTCTGGTCTGCCTGATTAGCAGCTGTAAAGCTCCATTTACGGCCTGTGGGGAATCCACCGCCGCCTCTTCCGCGAAGACCTGAATCAATAACAGTCTGAATAACCTCCTGAGGGGTCATCTGAGTAAGAGCTTTAGCAAGAGCCTGGTAGCCATCGTAAGCAATATATTCTTCGATATTTTCAGGGTCAATAACACCGCAGTTACGAAGAGCAACACGATGCTGTTTTTTATAGAAGTTAGTTTCATTCAAGGGTTTAACTGCATCTTCTGTTACAGTCTCACTGTAAAGAAGTCTTTTAACAATTCTACCTTTGAGAAGGTGTTCTTCAACGATTTCGGGAATATCTTCAAGCTTAACCTCGCTGTAGAAACAGCCTTCGGGATAAACAATCATAATGGGGCCTAATGCGCAAAGACCGAAGCAACCGGTTCTTACAACCTGAATTTCTTCATCAAGTCCTTTTTCCTTAATGTTAGCATTAAGTGCATCAATAAGCTCACCGCTGTGGCTGGAGGTACATCCGGTACCGCCGCAGACAAGTACATGAGAACGATACATTTATTCTTTCCTCCTTATTCGGTAACTGCGCCAACAGTGTATTCTGCTACGGGCTTACCGTTAACGATATGCTCGTTAACAACTTTAACTGCTTTTTCTGCAGTCATCTGAACGTAAGTAACCTTTTCCTTACCGGGTTCAAAAACTTCAACAATGGGTTCATACTGACACATACCGATGCAACCGGTCTGTGAAACAGCAACATTCTTTACATTTCTTTTTGCAATCTCTTCAGTAATCGCTTTAAGAACAGGACGAGCGCCTGCTGCAATACCACAGGTTGCCATACCAACAACAACTCTGATACCGTCGTTACCATCAGCGTCACGAGCAGCCATCTGAGCCTGTGCTTTTTCTTTTATAGCAAGTAACTCTTCAAGTGATTTCATATCATTCATTCCTTTCTAAATAACTGTTCACTATTTTCCTTGATATAATCTTCAATCCAACTTATAACCGATGGCTCCGAAAGAGGAACTCCATCCAGGATTTTCTTTATATCAGAAGATTTAAACGTGAACTCTTTACCGTCAATACTACGGGTATAAACGAAATCTTTGTCCTCATTCATACTCACAATAGTTGCTATTGTGGAAGCCATATCGCCCAAAGGGGTAAAGTCGATACTATCTGTTTTAAACAGAGCATCAACTCTTGTTCCCACACCTACCTGAGAGGTTATTGTAAAACTGCCACCCGTCTGTTCTGCCGCCAATTTAAAAAGTGGTATTCCCATACCAACCTTTCTTGTTGTTCGGGTTGTAAAAAACGGGTCTTTTACATTTTCAACCTGCTCAGGTGTCATTCCCTTGCCATTGTCATAAATACCGATGAGAAGAGTTTTCTCAACTGTATTCTCTTTAACAAGTATCTCTGTGAGAGATGCACCTGCAGCAATGGAATTCTGAGCAATATCGAGAACATTTAATGATAGTTCGCGCATAACGCTTAGTTCATATATTTAGCAAGAATTCCGGGAACATCGTCTGCGGTGATTTTGCCGTAAACTTCACCATTGATTGTGAAAACGGGAGCAAGACCGCAAGCACCGATACAACGGCATTCTTCAAGTGAGAACTTACCGTCCTGAGTGCATTCACCGGGTTCAATACCGAGAATTTCACTGATTTTGTCAATAATGGGCTGAGCACCTTTAACGTAACAAGCAGTACCAAGGCAAACAGAGATGTCATACTCGCCTTTGGGAGAAAGTGAGAACTGAGCATAGAAGGTTGCTACGCCGTAAATTTTCTCCAACGGGATGTCCATACCCTCTGCAATCATTACCTGCACTTCGCGAGGAAGGTAACCGTAGATACCTTGTGCCTCCTGCATAACGTGCATAAGCTGACTCTTGTCGCCTTTGCACTCTGCAATTACTGCATCGAGTTTTGCTTTCTGCTCAGGTGTGCCGTTAAAAGGTATTGTGCTGATTTTCTTGAGCATTAGATTTCCTCCATTCAGATTGTGTTTGTTGCGGGTAAATGCAAAATCGCAATTTACCACTTTACATACGTTAGAATTATATCACAATAAAAGGCTTAATGTCTATACCAAATTTCGACTTTTTTGCCTTTTTTGACAATTTTTTAACATTTTTATGTTTTGCACAAATGACAGCCGAAACTTTTTTCGGTTTTTTATCTATAATTTTAGATTTTTATATGTTAAAATAAAATGGTATATAAATATCTCTTTGATACGGAGGAGCTTATATGAAAATAAGTGAAATAAAATCCATTCTAAATGCAGAGTTAATCTGCGGTGAAGAATTTATTGAAAACGAGGTTCATACCGCTTGTGGCAGTGATATGATGAGCGATGTTCTCGCCTATGTTAAAGAACAGGCTGTTCTTCTTTCAGGCCTTGTTAATCCTCAGGTTGTAAGAACTGCAGAAATGATGGATATGAAATGCATTGTTTTTGTTCGTGGCAAACAGCCTGACGAAGATATGATTGAGCTTGCAGTAGAACGAGATATCGTTCTTTTGGGAACAAAGCTTGAAATGTTTACCGCTTGCGGTCTTCTTTATAAAAACGGACTCAAAGGAGGCAGCGGTATCTGATGGAGCTTCTTTCTTTACACTATGATGTCAGTGGAACAGACTTCACCTGTGCAGGTGAGGCTTCAAGCAAAATCAAGAGAAATCTTAAAGAATTGGGATTCCCCACATCAGTTATAAGAAATGTTGCCATTGCCGTTTACGAGGGCGAAATCAATTTAGTTATACACGGCGGCGGTGGCGTTATTGACGTTGAAATTTCCCCCGAGTGTATTTCAATAATTCTTGCTGACCAGGGTCCCGGTATTCCCGATGTATCTCTTGCTATGCAGGAGGGTTATTCAACTGCACCTGACAATGTGCGTCAGTTAGGCTTCGGTGCAGGTATGGGTCTTCCCAACATCAAAAAATATACTGACGAAATGATTATAGAAACAGAGGTCGGAAAAGGAACAACAATAAAACTTAAAGTTTTTGTAAAATAATCCGACTGAAAGGATTTAATTATGGATACATATTTCCATTCGGTACGTCTTGATAAAGATAAATGCCGGGGTTGTACTAACTGCATAAAGCGTTGTCCCACACAAGCAATTCGTGTAAGAAACGGTAAAGCAGTGATTTTAAAAGAGCGTTGCATCGATTGTGGCGAATGTATTCGGGTTTGTCCTCACCACGCTAAATATGCAAGTCGTGATGTGCTTTCTCAAATTGAGGATTACAAATACAAGGTGGCTCTTCCTGCCCCTGCTCTTTACGGACAATTTAATAATTTAGATGATGTGAATATAATTCTCAACGCGCTCCCCTCTTTAGGCTTTGACAGCGTTTTTGAAGTATCAAAAGCTGCAGAGCTTATTTCAGAAGCAACCCGAATTTATATGCAGGAAAACACTCATATAAGACCCTTGCTTTCATCTGCCTGCCCTGCAGTTGTAAGGCTCATTCGTGTCTGCTTCCCCGAGCTTGTAGATAATATTATGCCTATAACTGCCCCCGTTGACGAGGCAGGTCGCCTTGCAAGAATAAAAGCAGTACAAAAAACAGGTCTGAGGCCTGAAGAAATTGGTGTTTTCTTTATCACTCCTTGCCCTGCAAAGGTTACTGCTATCAAGCAACCAATAGGTATTGAAAAATCCCATGTTGATGGTGCTATTGCAATTAATGATATTTACCCCTTACTCTTAAAGGCTATGGAAAAAACCGAAAAATCCGATGAGCTTAAAGCTTTGCACGAAAGTGGCGTAATCGGAATCGGTTGGGCAACAAGTGGTGGCGAAGCATCGGGCACATTACACGATAATGCCCTGGCAGCAGACGGGATTGAAAACTGTATGAAAATTCTTGAAGAGGTTGACAGAGGCACTCTTGATTCAGTTGATTTCATTGAGCTCAACGCTTGTCAGGGTGGTTGCGTTGGCGGAAGTCTTACATCAGAAAACCCGTTTATCGCAAAATCCCGACTTATGAAATTACGCAAATACAGCCCTATCTCTTGCAACCATCTTGGTAACAGAGTTATTCCGACAGAGCTTCTTTGCACAAGTCCCGTTGAGCCCTGCGATGATGTTATGAAGCTTGCGGACAATGTTGCAGAAGCAATGGCAAGAATGAACAGAATGAAAGAGCTTCTCAAGGTATTCCCGGGTCTTGACTGTGGCACCTGTGGTGCACCAAGCTGCCGTGCTTTAGCAGAAGATATTGTAAGAGGTTATACAACAGAACACGACTGTGTTTTCAGAGCAAGAGAGGAATTGCAGGAAATCAATAGCGACGAACATCTTGACCGATTCATTCCTGCACCCTTCAGAGAGAAAAAGGATTAATTTATATGACAGTAAAAGAATTACAAGAAAAATTAAATTTACAATTCATCTGCAATGAGAAGCTTGCAGATGGAAAAAATGTTACAGGGTGCTACTGTGGGGACCTTCTAAGCTGGGTTATGTCAAAGGCTACCGAAGGTGATGCATGGCTTACTGTTATGGGGAATGTAACCTCCATAGGTGTTGCAGTTCTTGCTGATGTTGCTTGCATTATTCTTACAGAAAATGCACCTGCAGATGCAGATGCCATAAAACGAGCAGAAGAAAATGAAGTAATCATTCTCGGCACAGATAAAAACTCCTATGAAATTGCCGTTGAAATTTCAAAATTAATATGAAATTATATTACGATTTTCACATTCATTCCTGTTTAAGTCCTTGTGGCGATAATGATATGACGCCTAATAATATTGTAAACTTTGCAAAAATTATGGGGTATGATGCTATCGCTTTGACAGACCACAATACTGCACTCAACTGCCCTGCAGTTGCAAAGCTTGCGGAAGAAAACGACATAACATTCATTCCCGGAATGGAATTATGCACTTCCGAAGAGGTACATATAGTTTGTTTGTTTTATAGTTTAGAGGATGCGTTGAGCTTTTCCGATTATGTAAAATCCACTATGCCACCTATAAAAAACAAGCCCGCAGTTTTCGGTGAGCAATTAATATGCGATGAAAACGATAATGTTATAGGTCAGGAAGATATTTTGCTTGTAACAGCCAGTGGTATAAGCACGGAAAGGGTTGTAAAAAAGGTTTCTGAATACAACGGAATATGCTACCCTGCTCATATTGACCGTTCTTCATTCAGTATACTTTCAAACCTTGGTATTATTGATGACTATTTCGGTTTTAAATGTGCGGAAATTTTTGATATTTCAAAAGAAAAAGAACTTAAAGAAAGGCATCCCTATCTGAAAAAATTAAAAATTCTTTCTGATTCGGATGCTCATTATTTAGAAAATATGAGATTACCTCAGCAGGTTATTGAGGTAGCCGAAAACAACGCAAAAGCGATCCTCGACTCTCTTAAATAAAGAAATAAGGAGGTTACTATGGAATTACGTGAATCTGTGTCAAGTGTAACTACTCAGCCACGCCGTTATGTAGGCAAAAAGGAAACCCTCGCCTATGTGCTCAATGATGTTGCAGCAAGTCTTAATATTGACGATTACAAAGAGCGTTACATTTACGACGTTGTAAAAATCGACTTTAATTATCTTGCGATTCAAAATGTTGTTGCAACCATCTGGGACTCTTTCAATGATACCTTTATCGGTGTTATGGTTGATAAGACCCGAACCCGTTGGGGCAAATTCAAGCCCTATGTGCTTTTAGGAGAAATACCTCTTCAGATTTTGGGAATGTGGTATTGGCTTATACCGTTTATTTTCCCGAACACACCTGCCACTTATCTTCCAAAATGGATTTTCTATTTTGCAATGAGCATAATCACAGAAACTGCAGGTACATTTACCTCTATTGCAAAAACAGGCTTCCTGTCGACCATAACCCCTGAACCTTTAGAAAGGTCACGTTTGATTGCACTTGCTAATGTTTCCTCGCATCTGGTTGAAGATTTACCTAAACAGGCATTCGGTATTATCTATGACCTTATTGCAAATAAGAAGTTAAATTTACCATTACCAAAGCTTTTCTCATCGTTTGGTATTGTTTGCGCTGCGGCATCTGCTGCTTTTGCACTTTTCTTTATAACAAACTCACGAGAACGTGTTTCTCAATCTATAAAGCAACCATCAGTTAAGCATTGTCTTAAAGCAGTTATCAGCAATAAACCAATGCGAATTCAGTTGCTGTCTTCATTGCTTTCAGGCTTCAGCATCGGTAAGAGCCGAACTAATTTCTACATAGATGTTATAGGCTCTATTACATGGAAAACTATTGTAGGTATTCCCGCATTCCCCATTAAGTTTATAAGCTATAGCTTTGTTGAGCCTTTAAGACGGCGTTTTTCAACAAAAGCCTTATGGATTCTTGAAGATGCCTGGACGGATATGCTATGGCTGTTGGTTTTCGGAATCGGCTCTATTAACAAAAACTTTATGAAAAAGCCAATCATATTACCCATGATGGCTATTGAAGAAATTTTTGAAATGTGCGTTTATGGATTAAGGCGAGTTATTCCCGCAGAAATCCAGAACGAAGCTCTCGACTACTGCGAATGGAAAAACGGCTACCGTTCCGAAGCTATGCTCGGTGTTACACAAAGCCTTATCACTAAAATCCAGCAGGCAGTTATGGGCGGTGTAACCAATATCGTAATGGGTAAAATCGGTTATATACAGGGCTTGGAAATCGGCACTCAGACAGATAAAACAAAATGGTGGATTTTCGCACTTGGTACAGGCATTCCGATTATAACCTCCAGCTTGGGTATCATTCCCAAACTCTTCTATCCTCTTTCTGCAGAAACCCGTGAAAAAATGTACGCAGACCTTCAGGAAAGAAGAGCAGCAATGGCAGAATTTATGAAAACTGCAACAAAAGAAGAGGTTGACGCAATAGCAGAAAAGCAATTGGCAGGTCAATTTGAATAATATTATTAATATAAAAAGTCTGTTGCGAGTTAAACTCGCAACAGACTTTTTAGTTATATTTTTCTGCTTGCAGCTTAAACATATAAGCGTATTTACCATCAAGCTTCATCAACTCTTCGTGAGAGCCGTGTTCAATAATCTCGCCCTTTTCAAGCATATAAATTTCATCTGCCATAACCGTTGTTGAAAGGCGATGAGAAATAAACAAAACCGTTTTATCGTTTGCTGCTTTAGTCATTGACTGATTAAGAGCATATTCTGCAACAGGGTCAAGGTTTGCGCTTGGTTCATCAAGAATTGCAAATGGGCATTCCTTATAAAAAGCTCTTGCAATAGCAATTTTCTGAGCCTCGCCGCCTGACAAGGAAACACCCGCATCATCAAACTCTCTTAAAAGAATACTATCCGTACCATCAGGAAGCTTACGGTTAAAATCTGCCGCTTTAATAGCCTCTTCCACTTTTTCCTTCTGCGGACAATCATCCATTGAAACATTCTCACCAAGAGTTGCACCAAAAAGAGAAAAATCCTGAAAAACTGCTGCAAAGTTTTTATGATATTCTTTAATATCCCATTCCTTGATATTAACACCATCAATGGTTATTGCGCCATCGGTAACATCATAAAGCCTTAAAAGCAAATTTGTAAGAGTTGTTTTACCTGCACCATTATAGCCAACAAGGGCTATTTTTTTATAAGGTGAAATTTCAAGATTTATATTTCTGAGAACATATTTTTCAGTACCCGGGTATTTGAAAGATACGTTTTCAAATCTGATAACAGGTGGTTTCTCAAAAACAGTTGTTTTGGTACCGGAAATCATTTTTTCCTTTGCATTCATAAAACGGCGGAATTTTTCAACATAAAGTCCGTTTTCTCTTACATTAATTGCCAGATGGCTTGTTAATGCGAAAACACTTGTGCTGATTGAAGAAGCACCGTTAAAGGTTGCTGCAAAATCACCCATTGTTACTTCTTTTGTAACAATAGCCTTGTAGCCCATTAAAAGAGTTATTCCAAGATATATAAGCAAGGTCATTGGAAGAGATTCCTGACAGAAATACAGCTTCCATTGTTTTGTAAGATATGGTGAAATGGTCTTTATTCTGTCAAAAACATTCTGATTATATCTTCTTTCAACCATTGCACCTGCACGGGAAAGCCTCAATTCTTTTGCATAATCCTGCAAATAGAAAACACGGCTGAAATAAAGGTTCTTTCTATCGAGGGGCGTCATAGCCTCTGTTCTTTCCACATTTACCTTTGCAATAAGTCTGCCGATTGGTGTCATAATTGCAACACATACTATAACGAAGAGAAGGCAAACAGGGTCAATGGAAACAATAACAGCACCGATAGTTAAAACGCTTATAACATTCGTCAGAACATCCTGAGCATCCTGAAGAACCGTATATGCTCTCTCGTTCATAGAGTTCATTGCAAGCACAAGGTCGTTATAATATTCGGGATTGTCATAAGCCTCGTAATCCATTTTAGCAGCTTTTTCATAAATAGTTTTATATACCGCAAAATAAAGCTTTTCCTTTTGCTTGGGCATTGATACTTCGTAAAAAAGCGTAGTAAGAAGATTTGTTATTACAACAAAAACCACGAAGAATACCAAAGCCACTGCGATTCTGTAATAATCCTTGCCTTCCGTTGCAACGTCAATTATGTATTTCAATAAAACGACATTAGAAAGCGTCCACGGAAGATTTGCAAGAACATCAAAAAACAAATAACCGAAAACCATAAATGGTGTATGCTTAAAAATAAATTTAAGCATATAAATATTGTTTTTTATTGTATTTGTTTTTTCTTTTTTATTATTCTTCATCTTCAAACACCTCCTTGTAGCCTGATGCCTGAAGAGTGAACATTTCCTGATAATAACCTTTATCTTCCATAAGCTTTTCGTGATTACCCTGCTCCGCCAATACGCCTTTATTGAAAACTAATATATTATCAGAACGGGTAGCACTTGAAAGACGATGGGAAATATAAATTACAGTTTTACCCTTTGTTCCCTCAATAAGAGCGTCATACATTTTGCTTTCTGCAACAGGGTCAAGAGCTGATGAAGGCTCATCAAGAACTGCAATATCAAAATCTCTCGCAAAAAGGCGGGAAATTGTAACCTTCTGGGTTTCTCCTCCGGAAAGAAGGACACCCTCTTTATCAAACTCCTTAGTAAGAATAGAGCTTTCTTTGTTAGGAAGCCTTCCTATTTTTTCGTAAACTCCTGCCATTTTAAGTGCGTTTACAGCAGTTTCTCTGTTTTCGTCTGTAACCTCTTCGGTGAGAACATTTTCTGCAACAGTCATTGCGAAAACTCTGTAATCCTGGAAAACACAAGCGAATTTCTCACGGTATTTTAAAAGGTCATATTCTTTTATATTTATACCATTGTAAAGAATTTCACCATCTGTCACATCATAAAGGCGCATAATAAGTTTAGAAAGTGTAGTTTTACCGGCACCATTATGACCAACAACTGCAATGGTCTGCCCCTTTTCAATTTTAAAAGAAACATTGTTTAGAATATAGTCGCAGTCTTCTTTATATTTAAAAGAAACATTTTTAAATTCAAGGCTCCGAAAATCTTCGGGAATTATATCTCCACCTTGAATTTTGGGCTCATATTGTAAAAACTCTCTTAAATTCTGCACCCAAAGACAATGCTTTTGCTGCATTGCAAAATAGCGGGCTAATTGATTGGTTTTATTTCTGCAGGTTGTAATAGCAGAAACGAGAACAGAAAACTGTGAAATGGGTATATTTTGCGCCACAAGAAGTCTGTAACAACCATAAACAAAGCCACCTGTAACCGGAATAATTTCCGCAAAATAGTCGGAAATACATTCAAGAAGCGCAATTTTCCAACCATATTTTTTTATTACATCGATATTCTTTGCAATAGCAGAACGAAAACGCTTTTCTAAAACCACAAAAATATTTGTTGTTTTTATTTCCTTTGCGAAATCCTTGAGAAGAATTGTTCTTCTTACATAATCCTTCTCTCTTTCAAATGGGGTCATTTCCTTTTCTTTTTCCAGTTCAACATTATTCTTACGAACTCTGAACCACATAACAACAACGGGACAAAGAATAAATACAAGAAGCCAGGGGTCTATGGAAACAAGATAACTGACAAGGAAAATAAGGCTGACAACAGAGCCCAAGGTCCACGCAGAGCCTTCAATTATTCTCTTAAACCCACCCTTGTCAACAACCCATGTTGCTCTGTTATATTTATCAAAGAATTCGGGGTTTTCATAGCAACCCAATTCAACCTCTTGTGCTTTTTTGAAAATCAGAGAATTTATGTAACTTTCGCACTTGATTTCAAATTTTATTCTTACTGTATAAACGTCAATATAACCTAACAAATCTACCAGAAGCTTACCTAAAACAATAATGCCCATTCTTATGGCAAACTCCTGAAAGCTACCATTATTCTCTATCATAGAAAGGGCGGTTTCGAGGAACATTACATTTATAACTACCGCATAATATACATTCTCGGCAATATAGGAAAAATAAATAATAAAAAGTGACAAAGGAGCGCACTTAAGTGCACAGCCCAACATAAAGGCTGTGTTTTTTACAATATGTGCTTTTTGTTTCCCCTCTTTTTTCTTTATACTCATATCCTACTCCTAAAATAAAAGTATATAAATTGTATATAAAAAATATAATATTGTCAATAAAAATACCCGAGAACCCTTGGATTCTCGGATATCTTTTTTAATATCTATCTTTGATTTTAAGTCCTTTTGTGTTATAAGCACTCTTATATGAGCCACTGTAAGCACGAACTGAATAATAATATGTTTTGCCTTTTTTAGCAGTTTTATCAAAATAGGAGCTTGTTGAAGAGTCTGTTACTTTTGCAAGCTGTTTCCAATCACCTGAACCGGTTTTGCGATAAACATAGTAACCGGATGCGCCTGTAACAGTTTCCCATTTGAATTTTATACCGGTCTTATAGCTCTTGACACTTTCAAGCTCAGGCCTTTCAAGACGCTTAATTTTAAGACCTTCAGCAATATAAGTGGAGCGATATTTTCCCGATGTTGCAACAACAGTATAGGTATAAATCTTACCTTCAACTGCGGTTTCGTCTATAAACGAAGTTCCTTTTTTGGTTTTGCCCACTTCAGTCCAGTTTGTAGTGGAGGTTTTTCGGTAAACTATATAACCGGTTGCACCTGTAACCTTACTCCAATCAACAAAAACACCGTTTGTTTTGTTAGAAATTGCTTTAAGTGTGGGAGGTGTAAGGCGTTTGATTGTCCAACCATTTGTATTGTAACCCGAGAAGATTTTACCGTTGTAAGCCTTTACTGTATACTTATAGGTTTTACCATCTTTAACATTTTTGTCCGTATAAGAAGTCTTTGTTGCAACCGCAACCTTCTTCCATGAATTTTCATCGGGCGCCTTGCGATAAACATAATAGCTTTTTGTACCCGGAATTTTCTTCCAGCTGACAGTTATTGCGGTAACCTTGTTTGACAATGTAACCTCGGGTGAAGCATAGTAGGTAAAGCTCCTTGCTGCATAATAGCTTCTGCAATCACTTGTAATAGCTCTGACTGCATAATAATACTTAACTCCGTTTTTAGCGGTTTTATCTGTATATGCAGTTTTTGAAGAGGAGAGAGTTTTTATTGTCTTCCATTCTCCGCCACTTTCCTTACGCATAATGCTGTAATTCCGGGCATTTTTAACGCTATTCCACTCAATCTTTATGCCACCATAAGAATTAGCACGACTTGTAATTTCAGGTGTAGCAAGGAAAATATTTTTAACAGATGTTGATGCAACACTTATAGCATCGTCTGTAACGGCATAAACTCTGTATCTGTATCTGCGACCTGCCACAAGGTCAGTATCCTTAAAACTTGTTTCGGAAACAGTTGCTATTGTTTTATATGAGCCACTTGCATTCCAATCAGCATCAAGAACAACTCTTTGCAAACGATATTTTTTTGCACCCCCAACCTTTTTCCATTCAACCTTAACAGTTGCCTTATAGTTGGTTATTTCAGTTATAGTCGGTGAGGCAATATATTTGATGGTAACAATTTCATCCTCATCTATATCACCCTTATAGGAATCAACAACAGGAACAATTCCGTATGAATAGGTTTTCCCGCTTTTAACAGTGGTATCGGTAAATTTTCTCGCCTCTGTTTCACCGATTTTCTTCCATTCTCCGCCACTTTCTTTTCTGTAAACAAAATAATTATCTGCGGATTTATGGCTACTCCATTCAATAAAAATACCCTTGGAGGTTATTTTTGATTCCACACCTTTTACGCAAAGAATACGCATTGTTGCAGGTGTAATTTCGCTTTCAAGGCTTTTTCCCCTTGAGCTTACTGCCTGAACTTTATAGTAACAAATGCTATTAACCTTAACATCTTCGTCAATATATCTGAGGGCAGAATCCGCCTTAACAGTTTTTACGAGTGTAAATTCGCCTGTTTTACCAAGTCTGCGGAAAACAGAATATTTCTCTGCACCGCCAACAGCATCCCAGGTAACCTTTAAAGCGTCCTTTGTGTTTACAACTGTTACATTCTGAGGTGACTTAAGGTAATAACAACTGTTAGTTGTAGAAATTTTTTCACTTTCCGAATTACCTATAAAGGGAACCGCACAATAGTAATAGCTTATACCACTTGTAGCCTTGGTATCTTCAAAATTTCTGGCGTCTGCAGAGGCTACGCCTACCATTCTCCAATCGGTAGATTTGGTTTTTCTGTAAATATAGTAGCCGTCAATATCATCAATAGTTTTGAAATAAACAACAACCTTATCAGATAAAGGCTCTACCTTGGTTACAGTAGTTGCAGGAACTCGTGTAATTGTGCAACCTGTTTTGGTAACGGCACTTTCGCCATAATCATTAACCGCTTTAATTTTGTATGTATAAGCCTTTCTGACTTCCACATCACCATCAGGGTCAATAAAGCTGTTTGAGAACACGGTAGCGTACTTCGTGAATTTTGCTTCAGTGCTTATTGCTTTTCTGTAAATTACATAATAGGAAGCGTTTTCTACGGCTTTCCATTTCAACTCAATTCCTCCACTGATATTGGAACCGGTAATCTCCTCAGGTGAAGCTAAATAAGCAACTATTTTTCCCTCCTTGAGAGTTTCAGTGGTAAATTCTCCGTAAGTTGAGTTAACATCATATTCGTAGGTTTTTCCACTTTCTACAGTTGTATCTTTATAGAAAGTTGTCTGGGTAGATGAACGTTCTGTAAGAACAGTCCACTTTTTTGCACCTGATTCACGGCGCATTATTATATAACTGTCTGCCCCTTTGGTTTCAGACCATGTTATATCAATGCCTCCAACACCGTTAACTGCCGTAACGTCTGTTGGTTTTGCAACATATCTGCAGGAGGCAGTCATAGATTTATAAACGCTTGTAACACCATCTTCATTAACTGCCTGAATCCGATACATATATGTTTCTCCGCTTTCAAGCTCTAAAACATCATTGTAGTAATGCTTGTCTGCAGAAACAGTAGTATATTCACTACCCCATGCGCCAGCAGGAGTTTTTCTTTGAAGACGATAACTGACAGCTCCCTGTGATGCTTTCCATTTAACTACAATTTTACCTGTAGCCAGTTCAGCAGTAATAGTTTCGGGAGATTCAATTGTAACAACTTTTTCTATTCTTTCAATTGTCTGCAATCCATCTGCAACAGTGATTGACTGCTCGGAATCTGTTGTTGAGAAAAACTCCTTGCATTTAAATATTACTTTCGTTGAGGGTCTTTCTTCATTTATAACATCAAAGGTTATGCTGAAAAACTCCGTATTACTCTCTACTGATTCAGGAATTGTGTTTGTATAAGCAACGGAATATACATTAGGGTCTGCAGCAGTAATTCCGTTAACATAAACACCATCGAACTGCTGGGCTCCCGAGCTTTTGTATGCAGGTTTGAAGCCATCCTTTGCAGGTGCCAACACAGTATTGTCATATTCAATTAATACAACTGCTCCGCCAAAGCCTTCAACACCACCACTGAGGCTTACTGTGTAAGTAATTTTTCCGTTTTTTACAACACTGCTTTTAACTGTAAAAAGCTTGTCTGCCGTACCAACTGCCCCAACCTGAAGCACAGTACTACTAAATACGGAAAAACACATTATCAGGCATAATATTAAAGATAACGCTCTTTTCAAAAGCGCACCTCCTTGCACATAACAGTTCCCCCGATTCCGAGGGAACTGACTATTTTATCAATATTTATCTGTAATTTTAAGAGTTCCGTTATAAGCACTGGTTGATGAACCATAATATGCTTTTACCATGTAGGTGTATGTCTTGCCCTTTTCTGCAGACTTATCAAAATAGCTTACATTTGTGCTACCTTTAACAGTAGCAATTTTTGTGTAGCTTCCTGAACCAGTTTTACGATATACATAGTAACCGGACACACCTGAAACCTTGCTCCATTTGAAGGAGATACCGCTCTTTGAGCTTGTAACGCTTGATGCCTTGGGAGCGGCAAGGCGTCTGATAAATTCACCCTCAGAATTACCTCCGGAAAGAATGCTTCCGTCAACAGCCTTAACCATATATTTATATGCTGTGCCGTTCTTTACATCTTTATCTGTGTATGAGGTTGAAGTGGTTGTTTTAACCCTGGTCCAGCTCTTTGCAGAGCCTGCCTTGCGATAAACATAGTATTTCTCAGCACCGCTTACTTTTCCCCATGAAACAGTAATAGATGTGCTTACATTATTCTTCACACTAACAACAGGAGCTGCAAGGTAGTTTACAGTCTTGCAGATATCGTTAAAATGAGATGTACTATGATATGAAGTGCAATCCCCATTCACCGATTTTACTGCATAATAGTACTTTGTATCACTCTTTGCAGTTTTATCTACATAATATGTGTTCTTAGTATATCCTATATATTTCCAGCTTGTAGATTTAGTTTTGCGGTAAACATAATATTTAGCTGCACCGGAAGCCTTGCTCCAGGTAATCTTAGGTCCACCATAGTAATTAGAAACACTTTTAATTGTCGGGTTCTTAAGGAATCTGTGAGACCAACCTTTTTCGTATTTTCCGCTATAATCCTCGCCATCACCGCTTACAACTGTGTAAACATATTTTTTGCCCGCAGTAACATTGGAGTCTTTGGCAACAATATATGTAATGGTGTCGGTCCCTTCTTTAACCTCTTGGTACTCTAACGTAACATTTATCCTGGTCCATTTATCTTCACCATAAATTTTACGATAAACAATATATTCATCTGCACCGAGAATATCGTTCCATTTGAGTTGAACACAGGATTTATAGTTTTTAAATGCAGTAATTTTAGGAGCGGCAAGATAGTAAATCGAATCCTGATCAATACTTGTAGTATCACCGCAAACAGCCTTAACCCAATAATAGTTTTTACGACCGCTTTCAGCCGCTTTATGAACATAAGAGGTACCGGTTACAGTAGTAAGAAGCTCCATACTATCTGCTTTTCTGCTTTGTGAATAGTAGATTTCGTATTTCTCTGCACCGCTGACTTTATCCCACTTGATTTTAACACCTGTGTAAACAGCCTCAACCTCAACATCAGGTTCATCAAGGCAGCAAGCCACGTCAGATTCTATAATAGCACTGACTGTTTCGCCACAAACGGACTGAACGCCATAAACATACTGAACACCCGAAGCAGCTTCAGAGTCAACATAAACATACTGTTTCAAGGTTGACTGAGTTATAGTATCAACAGGTTCACCGAACTGACCACTTGCTTTTCTTCTGTAAATATTATATTTTTCTGCGCCTTCAACATTATTGAATGTTAATTCAATGCCTTCGGAATCATTGATAACACTAACAATTTTGGGAGCAGCAAGGAAAAATACCTGATTAGAAACCTTTGAAATCTCAGTTGTAAAGCTTTGAGCCTTGGAAGCAACTGCATAAACATATGCAACGCCACTTTTCACACTATTATCAACAAACTTGGTCTTGGTTGCAGGAACTGTAGTAATTACCATCCAGTTTCCTGTTGCTGTTTTTCTGTAAACAATATATTCTTCCGCAAGCTCTGCAGCTTTCCAGCTTACTGTAATATGGTCATTAACCGAAGTGGCTTTAACATTTGTTGTAATAGGAAGCTTAATCACAGAATAGGCTGCACCAAGCACACTGGTATCACCATTTTCTGCAACAGAACGAACCTTATAATAATATGTTGTCTTATCTGCTACATCAGTATCTGTGAAGCTGTTTTCAGTTGTTGAAGCTATGCGGGTATACTCGCTTTCACCTTTAGCTTTTCTGTAAATTCTGTAGCGTGCTGCACCATTAACAATAGGCCAGTTAATCACAATATTATCGTAATTCAATTTATATCCAACAATATTTGCACTGCCAATAAAGATGATTTCTACAGGAGCAACAGAAGCTTCTGCATTGTAATTATCCTTATGAGCTTTAACTGTGTATGAATATTTCACACCACTTGTAAGGGGTTCATCCTCATAAGAAGTTGCACCTTTGGTTCCGCCTACTTTTTCCCAGATTAATTCACCATTTGCATTGGTTTCGCCATCTGCATTTCTGTAAACGGAATAGCTTTCTGCACCGCTAAGAGCACCCCAGCTAATCTTAGCGCCTCTTTCAGTAAGAGTGGCAGCCATTTCGGTAATTGTTCCGAAGAAGAAGCCGGCAAGACCCTCTTTATCGTATTCTATCTTGTCATATTGGTTTCCGGTTTCAACAGAGTAGTAATATTCGACGCCTTTATCAATGGACTCGTCAATATACTCTGTTGTTCCTGCAGGAACCTGTGCAAGTCTTTTCCAATTTGAAAAAGTTCCGTCTTTTTTAACCTGTCTACGATAAACATTATACCATTCCGCACCTGTTGCAGCGGACCATGTGAATTTAAGACCTTTTTCAGAAGATGCTACTTCAAGATTTTTAGCCGGAGAGAGTGTAAAAAATGAATCACTGTAGAAATTCTGAGCTTCATCACCTTTTCTGATATCATTGGTATCATCGCCATCATCAGTGATAAATTCTTCACAATAAAAATCAACATCAGTTACAGGACGAGTATCACTTATTGCAACAAAAGTTATTTTAATAAATTTCTTACTTGTGGAACCAATATTGAAGCCGTTTGGATTCATATATGCAACTGCATAGGTATTCTTGTCATTCCACTCAACACCTTTTTCATAATAGCCTGTTACATTTGCTGCAAATTCATTGTACTCATTAACTGAACCTACTGCACCACTACTGGAAGAAACCTCTAAAACAGTGCTGTCATATTTAAATTTAAGAATAGCACCTGAAATTTTCTGTTGATTGGGTTTAAGTGAAATTGTATAGGTTATTCTGTCGTTATTAAAATCTGTTTTTTCAACTGTAAAAATATCATCTGTTACACTTGAAGCATAAACAGTCGTTGCAGTTGCTGTAAAAACAGAAACGCACATTACCAAGCAAAGAAGTAATGATATAACTCTTTTCAAGCTAATTCCTCCTTAGGAATCATATATTAAAGATCAATATTTGTCTTTTATTGAAAGACTTGAGTTGTAGCTACTGATAGAAGAACCATAACCTGCATAAACCTTGTAGCTGTAGGTCACGCCTTTTTTAGCAGTATTATCGCGATACTTAACTGTATCGTTTCCTGTTACAGTTTCAAGTTCTTTATAACTACCTGAGCCTGATTTTCTGTAAATTATATATTTGGTAGCACCTTTTACCTCGCCCCAATAAACTGTTACACCGTATTCAGTGCTTATGATTTTCTTAAGCTCGGGAGCGGCAAGGAAACGAATTGTTTTATAGGAAGAACCACCAAACTCAGATTTAGCACTACTACTTATTGCTCTTACACAATATTTATAACTTGTACCGCTTTTTGTAGTTTTATCTGTGTAGGATGCACCGGTTGTGGTTTTGATTTTTGTCCAGGACTTTGCACTGCCTGCTTTGCGATAAACAGCATAACTTGTAGCACCTGAAACTTTTTCCCAAGAAACATTTACGCCGGTAGTAATATTTTTAACACTTACCTCAGGAGTTTTCAGGTAGTTCACTGAATGCTTTTCATAGTCGCTTATATAATCGCCTTTAACAGCTTTTATCAAATAATAAACTTTTTTGCCACTGGATGCGCCTTTATCTAAATATGAGGTAGCATCAGTAACAGAGGCAATTCTTGACCAGGAGCCACTACCGGTCTTTCTATAAATTCTATAGAATGATGCGCCATCAACCTTATCCCAGGAAAGCTTAATGCCTTTTGTGGTTGCTGAAGCAGTAAATTCAGGTGCATCAAGATAAACTATTTTCTTTTGAGAATATAAGTCACTGCTACCGCCCTTTGAATATACGCGAACAGCATATTCGTAGGTTTTTCCGCTCTTTGCGGATTTGTCAGAATATTTACGCTCAGTAATTTTACCGCTTAAATAGTTCCAGTCATAAACTGTACCGTCAGCACCAATTGTTCTTCTGTAAACTCTGTAGCCTGTTGCACCTGTAACGGCTGACCAACTTACAACAACCTTACCATCGGCATTTGAAAGAGTGAGCTTTGAGGGGGCAACTGTATATCTTGTGGAAACAGCACTGCTGCAAGGTGCTGCAAAGCCATCAGAGCTTGCTTCGTTAACTGCTCTTACTACATATTTATAAACCTTGTTGTTTTCAACGTTTTTATCAAGATATGTTAATTCATCACCATCAATAGTGCTTTTGATAAGCTTGTTTTCGCCATTTTCTACTCTGTAAACTCTGTAAAAATCAGCACCTATAACCTTTTTCCAGTTAATTCTTACGCCTGATTTCTCAGATGAAACAGAGCTGATAACAGCCTGACTGAGAGTTGTACCCTCATAGGAATACATAAGCAAAGATTTTCCGTTTCTAATATTGTTTTCAGGAATGCTTGCACTGTTGAATTCATAGCAATATAATTCAACCTCAGTTGCAGGGCGGTTTCCGTCAATAGCCTCAAAGGTGAATTGCATATAAGGCTTATTGGAGGTGCTGTTTTTAAAATCTGTATCATTGCCGTAAGCATGAGCTATGGAGAACTGGTTGTCATAACCTGCCATGAAATCAGCTTCGTATAAACCGGAGATGTTTTCACGCTCGCCACCATCACCATCATCAACCATATATGCGCCTGAATTTGCTTTATCAATAGCAAGAACATCTGCATCAAACTTTGCATATATAATGGCACCTGACAGATTCACACCCTTTCTGAGATAAACGGTATATGTGATTTTGTCATTCTTAAAGCCACTTTCTTTAACGGCAAACAATTCTTTTGCAACGCCTGCTGCAGAAGCAGTAAGACCTAAACAAGAGAATACCGAAATAAGCATAGCAAGACATAACACTAACGAGATACTTTTTTTCATTTTTGGTTTCTTCCTTTCGGTTTAATCGAAAAAATTTGAATAATATTTTCGTAAATTTACGAGAACAACACAGTTGTCCCCTTATATAATTTTACAGAATAAATATACCATAAAAAACCTTGCTATGTCAATGAATTCACCTTTAAATAAAATGTAAAAATAGCCAAAGTTTTTTGTCAGTTTTTATACATAAAAAACATAATTTCAAAAATTTTTAAAAACAGTTAAAACCACCGAAACATTCAGTTAATATTTTCTCAAAATTTATTAAAATATTGAAATAGAAAAACTAATGTGATAAGATAATTTCATAATCTTTGAAAAGAGGTATTTTATGAAACCCGTAAGAACTTTTATTCAGCAAAATGGTATTAAATTTTGCCTTGGTGCAGAAAAAATTATATATGATTTAAGCAAAGGTAAGCTTGCTCAGAACAGATTTTTGTCTGCTCTTGATGTTCCCTATGTTGGCAGTAAGGTTAAAATAATAAAAGAAACCGAAACATCAACATTTATCGCAAAATTCAACGATAATGGTACTATCGACAACGGCGATTTCAAGCTTCTTGCCACCACGGATATGCACACAGATGAGGACTACTCTCTTAACAATAAAACCTTACAGCTTTTCATTAATCAGATTCGTGATGAAAAGCCCGATTTAGTTATTCTCACAGGTGACTGCATTCAGTCAAAATACCAGCAGTTTGAAGCAATACATTTTGGTCAGATGATGGAAAAATTAGGCGTATATTGGGTTTATGTTTTCGGTAACCACGAAGCAAGAGAAGAAAAGGAATTTCACAAATACCTCATTTTCAAAAGCCTTTCAGATTTTCCCCACTGTCTTTCAAAATTCGGCGACCCAAATCTTTTCGGATACGGCAACTTTATAGTTAATATTATGAATTCCGAAACCGAATTAAAGCAAAGCCTTGTTTTTATGGACTCAGGCAGAGATATAATTCCTGAATATATGGCACGAGACGGCGTTCCCGCAGAAATGGAAAATGGCTACGACTACATAAAGCCCGACCAGATTAAATGGTACACAAAGGAAATGACCGCTCTCAAAGAAGCCTACGGCAAATGTCCCAACCTTCTTTATATGCATATTCCTATTAAGGAATATGAAGAGGTTTTCGCATTGAACGAAGCAGGCGAATATGTTCCCACCGGTAAGGCGGAAATTCTTTACGGCAGAATGCACGAAAGCGTTGGCTCTTCACCCTTTAACAGCGGTCTTTTTGAGGCAATGAAGAAAAATGAAGCTCAGGGGATTTTTTCAGGTCACGACCATGTTAATGACTGGGCAGCAAAATATGAGGGTATTTGGCTTGTATACAACCAATTCGGCAGTTATAATGCTTACGGTCTTGGCAATTACAACGGCATTTCGCTCCCCGAAGAAGAATGGCAACAAGGCGTAACCCTCACAACAATTCATAACGACAGTTCTATTGACTTGAAGCAAAGCTTCAATAGCAGATACCTCAAAAAATAATTTTCGACTTTTAATTCACAAAACGTTCATCAAAAATCGAAAATTGTTCATAAGTTTTTCATACGCAATTAAATAATGTGCTGTATAGTGTAATCAACGGAACGGGAAAGGAACCTGTTTCGTTGGTTACACGTTTTCATTCCTATCTCCTTATTTCCATATTTACCCCTAAGAAAAGCTCCCCTGCTTACGCAGAGGAGTTTTTCGTTTTTATATTCAGCTTATAACCTCATACATATTTGCCGCATCGTCTTTTTTAGCAAACTCATTAACTTCGAGAACCTTATATTTTGTAAGGTTATTGCCCATCTGAATTGCAATAACATCTCCTACTTTCACTTCATAAGATGCTCTTGCAATTTTACCGTTAACCTCAACGTGCTTTGCATCGCAAACCTCATTTGCAACAGTACGGCGTTTTATAATTCTTGATACCTTTAAATATTTATCTAATCTCATATAGTCACCTTTCGCGAAGCTTCATTCCGCATTCCGAATTTCGAATTCCGAATTTTATCTGCCTGACCAGAAAAGGTGCTCCTTAACAAGCACCGCTCTCAATGGTGCTGCCTCAACCCCTGCAATTTTCAACGGCTGAGCCAGAAGAAAATATCTGCCGGGAGCAACATCTGAAAGGTCAAGACCTTCAATTATGGGAATATTTTCAGAAAGAAGTGCCCTATGAACAGTTTCATTTGCACCACTGATACCGATAGTCTGTGAATCAGTACCCACAAGCTTTATTCCCGAATCTGCAATATAATATGCGGCGCTATCCATTAAATGTGAAAGCCCGTTACCTTTTATTAAAAGTCTTTCGCAATCTCTCCAAGGAAAATGCTCTTCTGCAAATGCACCTGTAATAGGTCCCGGAGGAGTTTCCACCACAAGACATTCACCGATGAACAAATCCAAAGGCAGTGTTTCCATAGCACCTGCGCCCTCAACAAAATGCAAGGGTGCATCAACATGAGTTGCCGTGTGTAAACAAGTATAAACTGCATTAAGATTGCAGTTCTCCCCTGCTCTCATACTCTTTATATTGTCAACATAACCTTCCGGGTCACCGGGGTAAACCGGAGTTTTCAACAAATCTCTCGAAATATCAATTATTTCCATAAAAAAACCTTTTCTCTTATTTTAAAAGATTGTTTATATCAAGCTGTGTCAGATTTGAAAAATCAACATTATTGAAAGCTTCAACCGCTTTATCCATAACTACTCTTTCAAAGCCTGCATCAAATTCAGAAAGTGAAACCTCAGTCTGAGTACCATCTTCCATACATTTAAGCTGAACAACCCCTGTTTCGAGCTCATTATCACCGATAACAACAGTATATTCAGAGCCGATTTTGTTTGCATATTTCATCTGAGCTTTAATCGACCTGCCAACTGTATCAACATTAACGCTATAACCCTGAGCGCGTAAATCTGCAGAAAGCTCAACTGCCTTAAGCACCGCGTTTTCACCTGCAGTAACAATTGAAAGATTACATTTTGGTGCTTCAGGGAACTGAACGCCACTTTCCTCCATAGCCATTAAAAGTCTTTCAAGACCAATTGCAAGACCACAAGCAGGAAGAGCAGAACCGCCTAATTCTTCAACAAGTCCGTCATATCTTCCGCCACCGCAGAGAACAAGACCTTTTGTTTTTTCGTGCTGTGAAACAAATTCAAAAACAGTTCTTGTATAATAATCAAGGCCACGAACAATTTGCTCATTGATTGTGTATCCAATATTCATTGCATCAAGATACTTCTGCAATTTTTCGAAATGGTCACGGCAATCATCACAGATATAATCAAGCACAACAGGAGCATTCTCTGCAATTTTTGAGCAAACAGGACTTTTGCAGTCAAGAATTCGCATAGGATTTCTTTCAAGACGGGAAAGACAGGTTTCGCAAAGGTCACCTTTTTTCTCATCAAAATATGCCTTTAAAGCCTCCTGATATTTCTTTCTGCATTCAGGACAACCAATAGAGTTGATTTCAAGAGTAAATTCCTCAAGACCAAGAGCGATAAAATAACTATTAGCAAGAGCGATAACCTCTGCATCTGCAAGAGGTGATGCTGCGCCGAAGCACTCTATACCAAACTGATGAAACTCACGAAGTCTGCCTGCCTGAGGTTTTTCATAACGATAGCAGGATGTAAGATAGCAAACCTTCTGAGGAAGAGGCTCGTTAAAAAGTCCGTGTTCAAGGAATGCACGCACTGCACCTGCAGTACCCTCGGGGCGCAAAGTAATTGAGCGATCGCCCTTGTCATTGAAAGTATACATTTCCTTCTGAACAACGTCAGTTGTTTCGCCAACTGAACGGTCAAAAAGCTCTGTATATTCAAAAACAGGTGTTCTCATTTCGTGAAAACCATAGGTTTTTGCAGTATCAAGAGCTGCCTGCTCGATATACTGTGATTTATAACTTTCGCTTGGCAAGGTATCTTTTGTACCTTTAATTGCCTGAATATTTCCAGCCATTTTAAATCTCCTAAAATGTTTATTACTAAATAAAAATCGGGTAATCAAGCATAATGCCGATTACCCAATATTTATACAACAAATTGCCGATAAAATCAAGTCCGTTGAATAATGATTTTCATTAATTCTTGGGATTAACAATATCACGCCAGTCAAGGTCACCATGTTCAAGGCTGTGGATGAGGGCTTCCGCAGTTGCAATATTTGTTGCAACAGGAATATTATGAACATCGCAAAGTCTTAAAAGGTTAGCTTCATTAGGTTCACCGGGCTTGGGATTAAGCGGGTCGCGGAACAGAAGTAAAAGGTCAATTTCATCACAAGCAATTCTTGAACCGATTTGCTGAGCGCCACCCTGAGAGCCACTGAGATATTTTTCTATATTAAGTCCTGTTGCTTCGGAAACAAGCTTACCTGTTGTGCCTGTTGCGCAGATGCTGTGCTTACTTAAAATACCACAATAAGCAATACAGAACTGAGTCATAAGCTCTTTCTTGGAGTCATGTGCAATTAAAGCTATATTCATTAAACCTCACTCCTTATAAATATGTAATACCAATTTTTCATTATTTTAGCAGAAACAGACATTTTTTTCAACAGTTTGAAAAAACATTTTTCCAAAAAAGCAAATACTTTTTATGAGTTAAGCTTTGCAAAATTCTCTTTGTTGGATTTATAGAGATTCTTATAAACCTCATAATATTTGTCATAAACCTTTTTATTTTCCATGTTTGGTTCAAACGTCTTGCTTACGGGAATAAGACTCTTTGCATCTTCAATAGATTTGCATTGACCAAGACCAACTGCAATAAGAACTGCAGCACCCATCGCACCAACGTTCTGCGGTGTATCAACAGTTTCAACGGTCTTACCTAAGCAATCCGCAAGAATCTGACAGGTAAGGTCAGAAAGTGCACCGCCGCCAACAAAACGAACCTTTTCAGAAGATTTAACCTTCTTCTCTTCGGTTTCAAGGAACCAACGAAGATGGTAGCAAACCCCTTCAAGCACCGCTCTTATCATTTCGCTCTTACCGGTTTCAAGACTGATATTAAAGAACATACCGCGAGCATTGGGGTCTTCAAATGGGCAACGGTTACCGTGAAGCCAAGGAGTGAAAATAACGCCACCTGCACCTGCAGGAACCTCCTTAACCACATCGGTCATATAGTCATAAAGGCTTGTATATTTAGCTTCGTAACCATCAGTAATATTTTTCTTTTCAAGATAAATGCCGATTTCATCAAGAGCAAGGTGATCCTTAACCCATTCAAGACATTTACCCGCAGTTTCAAGCTCACCGAAATAGTTATACCTGCCCTCTTCTGCGCCAACAACGGCAGCAATCATAGCAGATGCATCAACAATGCTCTTGTCAACAACGGTTGAAACCCAACCTGAAGTACCACTGTAAATATGAGTATCACCAAGAGCAACAGAGCCTGCACCAACACCGATAAGAGAGGCATCTCCGCCACCACCGAAAACTGCAGTACCCGGCATAAGACCTAGTTCCTTTGCAGGTTGCTCTAAAAGCTCTCCAACCTTTTCTGCAGATTTTTTGATTTGGGGAAGATGGTCAAAATTCACACCCAACATTTTACACATAGCGGGACTGAATTCATGTTTTTTAATATCGTAAAGAAGCGTTGCAAAAGCAGAGTCGTGAGTCATACAGAACTCGCCTGTCATTCTTGTAATGAAATACTCTTTAACATCAAGCCATTTATGTACTTTTTTGAAATTTTCAGGTTCATTTTTTTCAACCCATTTATATTTCCATACAGGGTCTTTAACAGATGCAGAAACCGCACCTGTTATCATAAGAGATTTAAGAAGCTTGGGAATAAATGCACCTGCTATCTGCGGACCGTAAGCCATACCCTCTTTAAGCTCTTTTCTCGCTCTCTGATCCATATAGCTCATAGCTCTGCGAACAGGTTTGCCATCTTTATCAACAAGAACAATTCCCTGCATCTGTGAACAGAAGGATATACCGCAAATATCTTTTATATCAACATCGCATTTTTCAAGAACCTTTTTGGTTGTGGAACACATTGCATCCCACCATTCCTGAGGCTCCTGCTCTGCACCGCCATCAGGGAAAACATAAAGGTTATACCCTTCTGATGCGGCAGATACTAATTTAATTGTATCACCCAATTCAAAAATACAGGTTTTTACACCCGTTGTTCCTATATCATATGTAATAGCATACTTGCCCATTTCCAGCCCTCCGCAAATTTCCACATAATTACTTATCATAAGTATGCACTATTTTATGTTAATAATCAACAGTCTGCAAATAAAAAGTTGCACAAAATTTATTGACATTGCTTGTTTTTTTCCACAAATAAAAAAAATTAAAAAAAGTTGAAAAAAAGTGTTGACATTTAAAATTTTTCTGTTATAATTGTCAATGTTGTTCGACGGACGAACAGTTCATCGAAGTCGGTGTTGATGGCGTTGAGGGTCCACCCGTTCCCATCCCGAACACGGTAGTTAAGCTCAACAGCGCCGAAGATACTTAGTGGGAAGCCGCTTGGGAAAATAGGGCGATGCCGACACTAACAAAAACAACCACCCAAAAGGGTGGTTTTTTTTTTGTGTAAATTTTTGATAAGACATAAATTAATACAAAAGGAAAACTCCCCTCAGCAAGGGGAGTTTCTTTGTTTTATTTTGCAACGATATTGATGATTTTACCGGGAACGTAGATTTCTTTGATAATATTTTTACCATCAAGGAATTCGAGAACTTTTGCATCCGCTTTTGCGGCAGCAATTGCTTCGTCGGCAGTTGAATCTTTAGCAATAGTAATTGTTGCTCTGAGTTTACCGCAAATCTGAACGGGAACTTCAATTGTAGAGTCAACTGTTTTTGCCTCATCATATTCGGGCCACTGTGCTACTGCGAGTAAGCCCTCGCCACCAAGTTCAGCCCAGATTTCTTCTGCAACGTGGGGTGCAAAGGGGTCAAGAAGTTTGACGAATGTTTTAAACTCACCCTTTGTAATTGAACCTGTATCGTATATATCATTAAGAAGTGTCATAAGTGCCGCAATAGCGGTATTGAACTTCATATTTTCGATATCTTCAGAAACCTTCTTGATTGTTTTGTGGAA
>JAZNJB010000026.1:0-52961 GCA_045577815.1 Acutalibacteraceae bacterium | reverse complement strand
TCTGGTTACACTTGTGATCTCTATGTTTTCACCGGGTTTCAGAGACGAATCGCTGTGTACAGCCTCAAGACCGTCATCACCGAGATAATAGCAATTCTTGATTGCATTAACGCTACGAAGGGTGCCGAATGCGCCAAGACGAGCTTCGTCGGTAAGATTTGCACCGCACTCAAACTTACCTGCGAACAAACAGTTTTCAAGAACAGTCTGTGCACCCGTGTTGGAGAAGCTTAAAAATCCGCCCATATAGATGGTTGCGGTGTTATTATAGCTGTTCTTTGCATAATTTGTCTTTATTGTACCGTATGCTCCGCAGTTGCGGATGGTAACTCTACTTGTATTCTCCTGAATCTTGCCGATAAATCCACCTGCACCCGAGTCCACACGGTAAATGCCTGCATCAAAGGTGCCGTACCAGGAGCAGTTTCCAATAAGGCTCACGTGGTTTGCATATCCAACAAAGCCGCCTATCATACCTATGCCGTGAGTCTTTGCGGTAAGGTTTACGTAAGAGGTGATATTCTGAATGATCGCGCCGTTGCGTTCAAGGTCGTTGTCACCGTTAAGACCGCAGATCGAGCCTATAACACCACCGACATAATTGACATCAGTGTTAGCAACTACCTCACCGTAGATGGTGAAGTTCTTGACTGTACCGGTTCTTACCTCACCGAAGAAGCCGAGACCTGCTCTGCCACCTTCTACATAAAGACCTTTGATGGTGTGATTCTGTCCGTCAAAGATACCACGGAAATTATTGCTATTCTCGCTTGTGGAGCCGATGGGCGTCCAGAGTCTGTTTTCAAGATTGATATCTGCCGTAAGAACTGCATTTGCTGTTCTGTCAACAGTGTTTATGTAGTTTGCAAACCAGAAGAGCTGACCTGCATTAGAGATTTCATAATAGCCTTTTGCGTTAAGTTCAGCAGGCTCGCAGGCATCGCAAACAGAGCAAAATCCGTTGTCTATGTAATCACATTCACCTAATCTTTCTTCACAAAGATCGCATAAATGATCAGCCGGATTATTATCAATATGCAGCAGTGCTTGGTTTTCATTTGAGAAAACCACTGTAGTCTGGTCGCAAGCGACTGTTTTATAAACCTTCTTACCGTTGATTTCCGGGTATGAGCCTTTTACTGATAAATCCTGTCCCCATATATCAGTAGTTTGTTCACCCTGAAGGAGATACGCAACCTCACCGGAAGCAAACTGTTCAGCCCACATAGGCGTACCGCGTCCTTCGGCTCTGCCATCTAAATAATAGCAATTTGTAACAGTAACATTGCCGCTATTAGTACTTATACCGTAAATTTCACTCATACTTTTAACTTTACCTGCGTTGTAACAGTTTTCAATAGTATCGTAGTTTATAAAAGCAATACCACAAGCCTTTTTTGTACTTGCATTACCTATTATACCGATGTTATAGCAATTCTTAATAAGAGAATAGTTATAGTATGAAATTCCGCATGAATGAAATCCACCTATGATAGTACTGTTATTGAAGCAGTTTTCAATAGTACCATAGTTTGCATAGGCTATGCTTGATGCATCATACATTCCAAAGAAATAACTATCTATAATACCTAAATTCTTAACATAAGAATCAGTACAATTTTCGTTACCTATCTGAACGAATAATGCGAGATTACTACTGCTCCTGTCATTTATATATAAACCACTTATTGTATGTCCCTGACCGTTAAAGTTACCTATATACCCTACATCAACGGTACCGATTGGTGACCATACTTTTAAATCAGAGGTATTATAATTCAAAGTTCCATCAGAATTTAAAACATTTTTGTTAACTACAATATCATCTGTCAGCACAGCACAAGCGGCGTTATTTTTTGCGGTATTACCATATCCGTTGTTAACAACAGCGGCAAACCAATAAAGCTGCCCTGCATTGGAAATCTGATATGGATCTTCATCTGTACCGCTACCTACTGCAGATTGATAACCGCCACAGTTGTCGCAGAAGCCATTACCGGTACTACTGAATGTGTGGTCAGATACAGTTCTTTCTGTATTATTATAGCCTATAATAGTTTCACCGTTACAAGCAAAAGCAGGATAAACAATCTTCCCCGTAAATTCAGGACAACCTTTTCCGCATATCTGATACCACACAAGCTCGCCTTCGTGATTTGAGTAATTGAGTTCGTATGCTACCCTACCGCTTGCCATTGTCTTCGTATCAACCCCAAAAGCTTCAAAGGTTTCTCCGCTGAGAACTGTTTTCTCATTGTCGTATGCAACGATACTATTGATATGATAATTGTTTCTGAAGGTATTTATTTTGTGAGCGTTCAGTCTGCCAACTATGGCAGCCACATTTGAGCCACCAGTTACGCTACCTGTATTTAAACAGCTGCTGACCCCTTCAAAACTTGCATTATTTATGTAACCAAGTATGCCACCCACATAGCTTGCACCCACAGCACTGACATTACCATAGTTTGCACAATTTTCAATTTTGCCGTACTGCTGTTGATAAGCAACGACACCCGCAAAAAGCTCTTTGCCTCCGCTCACAGTTATATCCCCGTAGTTGGCACAATTTGTTACAACAGTACCAATAGTGTCAGAAGCACAACCGTCACCTACAACACCTGCAACAGAACGACCTTGAGCAGTGGTACCGGATATAATAACACGGCTTATACAGCCTGTAATTGTTGCACCCTCTGCCCTTCCTACAATACCGCCAACACCACTGATAACGTTTGAAGAATCAGTACCATTCAAGGAAATAGTTCCCTCCACGGTCAGATTTTTGATTGTTGAAATACCAACAAGTGAGAAGAAACCGCCGTGTCCTGAGGTTACGGTAAGGCTCATTCCACTGATTGTTTTACCGTTTCCGTCAAAGATACCGCTATATTTATTGCCAATCGGTGTCCACACCTTGCCTGCAAGACTAATATCATCCATCAATATACAGTCAGCCATATTATTGCCGGTGTTTACAAGCTTTGCAAACCAGAAAAGCTGAGCCACATTATAAATCTCATAATATCCTTCTTCATTAAGCTGAGGTGCTTTATACTCACCGCATACGGTACAAACATCATTTAACATATTATGAGGGTCAGTATTTGTGAAACCCGATTCTTCATTACAGTAATAAACCGTAGAACCATCAAATACAGGATACGCGTGCGTACCGATAGTCTGCTTCCACACACCGTATGATAAGGAAGAATTAAGCTTATATGCAATTTCGCCGGAAGAAAGCTGTTCAGCAGTAACAGAGGTCATTTCGCATACCGAAGGCGCTGCTGCTCCGGCATTTGTATTGGGAACGGAAGCTTTAAGATAATAGCAATTATCAACAGAACCGATAGCATTCCAATAACCAAAGGCAGAAACATTACTCTTATCAGTGAAGTCTGCGCCTAATTCAAGGGCACCTGCAAAAATGCAGTTCTTTATATGGTCCTTGGCGCTACCGATATAGCCTGCAAAGCCACCAAGATTCATGCTTGATTTGCTATTGTAGCTGCTTTGTTTATAATTTGAAATAATTTTGCCGTAGGAAGCACAATTATTAATTATAACAGCGGAGCTCGTCTGAATTCTGCCTATAAAACCACCGAGGTCTTCAACCCATTGAACACCTGCATTGATTTCTCCATCCCATAAGCAGTTTTCAATTACGGTGCTGTGATTTGCATAGCCTGCAAAGCCACCCACATATTTTGCACCATTCACGCCCTCTGCAATTTCCATATCAACATGAGAAATAACATTTAAAAGCTTTGTACCGTTTCCTGTTGTACCGGGGGCAGAACCAACAACACCACCCACATAGCTAATTGCAGATGTTATAACAACCTTACCTGAAACCTCAAGATTTTTAATCGTCGCATTTCTCGCTTCACCGAAAAGACCTGCAAGATTTTTACCTGCTTTCACATTAAGACCTTTAATGTGGTAGCCCTGACCATCAAAAACACCCTGGAAGCTGCCATTCTCATTTGCTTCGTCACCAATAGGAGTAAATTTCTTGTTTTTCAGGTCAATATCATTTTTTAGTATGGCGTTTATGTAGTTATAATCTCCGCCCTTATTTACTTCGCGAGCAAACCAGAAAAGGTTTCCTGCAGTATAAATTTCATAATAGCCGTTTGTATTTCTTTCAGGCTCTTTGTAGTCACCGCATAAAGTACAAAAACCATCAGTGAAAGTTTTGTGTTCGCACGGCACACCGCATCTTTCGCATGTGTAATTTACGTAGTTTGTATGAGGGCAGGCGTAACCGCAAAGACATAAACCTGACTCGAATGAATGAGCTTCCTCGTTACTTGTTTTTGTACAATCCGGCTCATCGCACTCAATCCAATGCACTTCATCGTTATACACATAATTATCAGAAAAAGAGCAGGAATGCATAACCATATTACATTCTTGACAAATAAAATCAACCACCGTTTCATGTGGACAATTATATTTGCAGTACTCACAAATACCCTTTGTATAATTATGTTTTTCTGTTAAATCTATATGAGAACATTTAGAGCATATGTGATTATGTGTTGTTTTATCCTCATCATTGAGAGAATATTTATATTCGTGAAAAAGCATTTCAACTACCGCACCGCAACAATCGTAATAGCAGTCGTGCTTAGTCGAGTCAGTGGAATTAACCTGATAAGTCGGTGATTTATCCACATGATTTTCGAGGTCTTTCTCTGAAATTTTATTTCCACAAAGCTCACATACCGATTCTTCCAGACAGGTAGCTTCCGTTTTGTTGCCGTTATGAGCACAAACAGAGCCCTCTCCACTATAAAAATATGTTTCTCCGCCTATGGTTATTGATTCAACCTCTTCATTTTCGGGTATTGCAATATAAAGCTTTTTATTAACAGTAGAAACGTCTTTAACTCCGTATTTTTCTCCGTCAGATAAAAGAATTTCTGATACCACAGCATCCTTACTTAAGCCTATAATGTTTAATATATTTAATATAAGATTTTCGTTTTTCTCATTTTTAGGTGCAGTGATACCATTATTTGTAACAATATTACCTCCGGTTATAATGACTGAACCGGTTATCGTAGAAGCATCTTCATTATACACACCGCCTCTGCCCACGCCATTTGCACCATTAGCGTTGTTTCCGCTATCGCCAACAGCGGTAATATTACCACCGGTAATGGTTATTTCACCATAATTGGCCTCTGAACCATCTATGTGGCCGTACCAGCCACCACCGATTGCTGCGGCACTATTTGTCTGACCTGCATATACAGTACCGCCTGTGATTGTGATGGCTTCAAGATAACCTGCAATGCCGCCGCCGATTGCTGCAGCACCGTTAACACCATCGCCGGGATTATATACATTTGCAGTTATGTTGCCGCCATTTATAGTTACAGAGCCTGTAGTAGATTCACCTGCTCCACCTATACCTGCACCATCAATACCACCCAGGGCACTGATAGTTCCGCCATTTATAATAATATCGCCCACAGTTCTTTTTTTCTCATTGGTTATTTCGTATGTTGTCTGTCCATCTGCACCGATACCTGCACCGCCGCATCCTGACAGCCGACTGTCTTTGGCTACTACTGTAAGATTACCTGTGGTTTCGGAATCGCCATCAAACGAGGTGATTGTCAGCGTTGCGCCTTCCGGAACTGATATTCCGGCAGAACAAATGCCGCCTTCAATATAGTTATCGCCTGCAAGAAGCAAAGTGACATCAGCACCGCTTTCAATTACAATTCCCGCCTGTTGGGTAGTTTCTCTGACATTCAAATTAACATCATCAAGAATTATGTTTGCAGTAACGCCGTTTTTTACCAGAATTTTAGCATCTTTCTGAGTACATGTACCATAAACATAATAATTACCGTTCTGGCTTATGGTAAGTGTAGGCAGACCATAACCATCAGCGGACAATCCACCTTCAATATTATAAGCGGTATAACCCGACGGAACCGATAGTGTTTTTGCACTTACGGGAATGCTCACAACAGGCACATAGCTCATAACAAGAGCAAGGCACAGAGCTATACTCAATATCTTTCTTAATGTTCTGTTAGTTTTTGTTCTCATAGTATCTTCCTTTCGGACAATTTTCCGTTATCACTTATGCCTCACCTACAAAATAAAGAGGGAACATACTTGTAAGTGTGTTTAAATCATCATAGGAAACCTTGCCGTCCCCATTTATGTCACAAGCGTATTTCTCGTGCGTTTCAAGGTCTTCAGGAGCTTTCATTGCCTCTGCCATTGCAAAAATATCAGCTTCTTCAAATGCTTTGCCGTTTAAATCGTAATCACCAACTGCATATACATCAACAGTTGTAAAGCCGTTTATGAAAAGGTGGAGAAGGTATGCATCAATAACATCAAGATAACCGTCACCGTCAAGGTCATATTTCACTATGTCATCATAGCTTGCAGTTTCAATCTGTTCGTGGTCATCTGCAAGTGCTTTATTAACAAGTGCCTGATAGTCAACTACATCAACTGTTCCGTCACCGTTGGTATCACCAACATTTGCAACGGAGTAGTTACCTGTTTCGCCTACTGTTACAACCTTGTATAGCTCATTATCTGTAATAATGGGAAGTGAACCTTCTGTATTGCTCATCTGCCCCCAAACCTGCTCGGTGTTACCTTGCTGGAGAAGATATGCAACCTCACCGCTTGCAAATTGCTCGACTGTCTTACCACCGTCCTCTGTTTCTGTTTCGGAAAGATAATAGGAATTTTTGTTATTAAAATGGAAAGAGGATATGTCATGAACATTATCAACACTCGTTACCTTACCTATATTAAAACAGTTATAGCAGTGAGTATCAATTTTGAAGCCGAAAAGGCCACCGGTATAGCTTTTGCCAGTTATATCGCCGGTATTGTAGCAATTTTCCATATAGCCGAAATACACTTTACCAGGTTCACCAATTGGCTCATAACCACAAATGCCGCCTGCATAATAACCATCAATATTACCGTTATTACCGCACTGATAAAAATTTGTTTGTTTTATTTCTCCGCATATTCCGCCTGCATTATTCTTTGCGCTGACAGTAGCATTACTAACACAATTTGTTATTTTGCTATACATAGCCTTGCCGCAAAGGCCACCTGCAGAGGTTTTACCTTTTATATACGCATTGCTGATATTAAAGTCTTTAATATTAGCATTATAAGTAACGCCAAAAAAACCTGCGTAATCAATATCGGAGTTTATGTAAATTCCGCTTATTGTGTGATTATTTCCGAAAAAGTCGCCTCCTGATGTCTCTTCTTCTGTTCCCATGGGTGTCCATTCGTACCATCCGCTTGTAACAGGCTCACCGTTATAAAGCACAGTTCCGTCTTCATTAAACACATAGCCCGGATTCAAATCAATATCTGCAACAAGCTTAACATACATTTCATTGGCGCCGGCTTCATTTATAGCTTGTTGCCACCATAAAAGGTGACCTATGTTTGAAATCAGATAATATATATCGCCTTTTGGTGGTTGAGTATACATTCCGCAGAAAGCACACTTATAATCAATATAGTTATGGCCATTAGTTTCACTGCTATTTGAAAATCCGGTGTCCCCTCCGCACACAGGAACCTTATAAAGCTTGCCTGCGTTTATTGTAGGTACATACTGCCTCGGTTTGCCATTATCAATATCCTGCCCCCAAACCTGCTCGGTGTTATTGCTTTGAAGATAGTACGCAATTCTGCCGTTTTCAATGCCCTTCTGCGAGGCTGAGTTTGCTGTAATGTTAGTAACAGAATGAGCCAAACCATCAAGATAATAGTTATTTGAGCCTGCATTTGTTGAACCGTAATTTTTCAAGGTGCCAACAATAGCACCCCTACCTTCAGGAAGTGTGCCAACGCTCAAGCAATTTGATATAGTCAATGCCTTTGCATTTTCCCCATTATAATAGCCGAGGATTCCACCGACACTTCCACTTGAATAGGTAGACTCAATATTTCCGTAAAAGCCGCAGTTATTAATTTTGGCAGTTTTGCCGTTGTAAACATAACCAACTATGCCACCCACACAGTCAAGTGTGTTGCTGCCAAGGGAAAGCTTTCCGCTATATGAACACATATCTACAGTAATATTACCTGTTCTGCCAACAATACCACCAAAATATTTCTTTTGATAAGCATCTTTTGAAGTGAGATTAACTGAAGAATGCACATTCCTTATTTCAGCTCCACCATCAGCCTGACCTACAACACCATACTGAACATCAACATTAGAGGTAAGTGCTGTGGTTACATCACCACTGATTGAGAAATTCTTAATTACTGTGCCTTCGCCTGTTGCGTAACCAAACAAGCCCCAATTACCTTTCCCTGTAATTGTCATATTAAAGCCTGTAATTGTATGACCCTGACCATCAAAAATACCCATATACATTTTTGCAGATTTTCCTAAGGGATTCCAGTTAAATCCCGAAAGATCAACATCATCTGTAAGAATCGCATTAGCAGATGATCCAAGGCTTCCGTTGTTATATTGTTCTGCAAACCAGACAAAAGTACCGAGATTATGTATTTCATAATACCCGTCAACATTTTTTATCGGTTGCTCAAATGTATCACAACAAATGCCGTTATTCACATCATACTCATGGTTACTCGGATCTATCTCTATTACTTTGCCACCCAGAACATAAGAACTGCAGTTCTGACAAAGCCAACCCGATTCATATCCTACTTTCTGACAAGTGGAATCTATTAAAGGCTTCTCTTCACAAAAGTGAATCTCTGCAAGTTTTATTGAATTATTATTGCTATTCATATTACTGCAAAGCTGTTTCCAATTTTCCTCTGAACCCAGATAATGAATATATTGGAGCTTGTTGCAATAATTGATCGCCCCTCCGCCAATATATGTTACACTTTCTGGAATAACGATATCGGTAATGCTTTCGCAATCGCAAAATGCAAGCTGACCAATTGTGGTTACACCCGGTTCTATTATAACGGTTTTTATTTCCGTATCATAATTTTCCCAAGGCTTTTCATCATATGCACAATCTCTGATTGCGCCATTGCCGGATATCCTTAAAACATTAGTGTCTGCATCGTAATACCATACAACATTGGTCCCGCATACACCATTGGGTGTTACTGCGAAAGCCGTTAAAGGCAGACAGTTCATAAAAGCAGCACAAAGAACTATGCTTATTATCTTTCTTATAGTTTTCATACTCAAGCTCCTTTCCTAATTCGCATTCTGAAGCATTTGTTCAAAGGTTTCCTCTGTTGTTTTATCAACATATTCTTTAAACTCTTTGAAAATTCGTTCTCCGATATGTTTATAATCATAGCTTAATGCTTTTTTGATTTTGGTTTCACGAATTTTTTTCGGAACATTATATACATATAATATTTTATCAAGAGCTTCTGCTATTCGTGTTTCAAGAGGAATATCCTCATCAAGACTCATAAGAGTTGCATATTCTATACCCGAAACTAAAACTTCCGCTTCTGCGAATTGTTCGTCCGTCCAGCGTTTGCAATATTCTTTATAAACCTCTTTTGAGCGTTCAGTATCGTTTTCACGAATTATTTTTAGTGTTACAGGACTTTGGTAGGAAGAAATAAAGAAATCCTTTGCGATAGGATTGCTTTCACAAGCTGATGCCATTGTCATAAGCTCAAGGCAAACTGCCATTACCGAGCTTATTCCGTCCTCTGCTTCATCCTCTATTAGCTTTCGTTGAAATTTGCAAAGTGAATTAACAAGAATGCTTAACAAATCATCCTTTAAAGGATAATAATATGTTATATTACCAACACTTATATCAAGCTCGGCTGCAACAGTTCGGGTAGACATAGCAGTATATCCTTTTTCCCAAATCAACCGAGTTGCTGTTTTAACAATTTCAAGTTTAGTGCCTATTGCTTTATGCTTAGCCAAAACACAACCTCCAATAACCTATTCTTTTTTGTACAAGTGCTATTTTGTATCGGTGCTATTTTAACATACCAATATATACCATTGCAATACGTTTTTGAAAAATTCTGATAATTTTTTAACATTGTTTTTGTGTCTGAGCATTTTTTCAGAAACATTATTTAGTATATTACTGCCAAAAACGGAAAAAATAAGTAACAGAAAAATAACGGAGGCAGTAATATGTTTAAACACGAAAAATTACTTTTTCATCCTGTTGGTATTGAGAAGCCGAATCCACAATATGCGGCTTTACTTCAGGAGCAATTGGGTGGCGGAAACGGTGAACTGAAAGCAGCGATGCAGTATATGTCCCAAAGCTTCAGAATTAAAGACCCTGAAATCAAGGACCTTTTTCTTGATATTGCCGCAGAAGAGCTGGGGCACATGGAAATGATAGCCCAGACAATCAATCTTTTAAACGGTCACGATGTTGACGCGGAAAAGGTTCCAAGCGGAGAAATTCAGTCCCATGTTATTCTCGGGCTTAATCCCGGGTTAATCAACGCTTCGGGTTATTCCTGGACTGCTGACTATGTGACCGTCACAGGAGATTTATGCGCAGACCTTCTCAGCAATATTGCATCGGAACAACGTGCAAAGGTGGTTTATGAATATCTCTACCGCCAGATTGACGACAAGAAAGTCCGCGAAACCATAGATTTCCTTTTAAACCGAGAGGAAGCTCACAATCAGATGTTCCGAGATGCATTTAACAAGGTACAGAATTCCGGTTCAAACAGAGATTTCGGTACAACCAAAGCCGCTAAAATGTATTTTTCAATGTCAGACCCGGGACCAAATACATTCGCCAATAACGAAACCAATCCTGTATCTTTTAATAAGCAAAACTAAGTTAACTAAAAAACTCTCCCGTCGATTACTCAACGAGAGAGTTTTTCTTCTTTTTATCAGTCATTTCAATACTTAAACCAATTAACCATTTAACTTTTTCTTTCTCAACACTTCCGTCAAGGCAAACTGTTATCCAATGGTTTTTATTCATATGGTAGGCAGGATAAATACCTTTATTGCTTATCTAAGCTTTCTCTGTTCATAACTCCAATTCTCCGTAATTATGAATATATATATCAACAAGCTCTTTCAGTTCTTCCTGATTTGGTTCGCTTTTATCATAAATGCCAACTACATTATACCCATTGGCTTTAGCAGTTTTTGCCGCATATAAAGCATCTTCAAAAACCCATGTGGTTTCTTTATCGGTACCTAATTCATTGAGAACAACATCATAAACCTTGGGTTCTGTTTTAGAAGCACCTACTGTATATGTTGAATAGATTGCTGAAAAATAATCAAGCATATCATATTTTTGCATAACTGCTTCCAGGGCAGGTTCACCCGTTGCGGTGGCAATTCCCATTTTAATACCTTTAGACTTTAATTTTTCAAGAAATTCTCTTATATCGTTTTTGGGCTCTGTTTCAACCATATATCTGCCTTTGATATAGTCAAAAAGGTGCGATAAAAGCTCTTCATAGGTTTTATCAAGGTTAAAGCGTTCAATGGCAAGAAGAAAGGTTTCACGAAGAAAAAGACCTTTAAAGGCTTCCCTATCCTCTTGTGTTAATTCAATACCTATATGATTAAAGAAATTATCTTTATAACCCTTCCATACGTGCATTGAGTCAAACAATGTTCCGTCAAAATCAAATATTGCACCTGTTATATTAATCTGCTTGTTTGTCATTCCTTTTGTTTTTCCTTTTTTCGAATTTCACTTGCAATAGCTGCTGTCATAATAAGAATTACACCTACAAGTTCATATAAGGTTGGCAACTGCATAAATACAAGCGATGAAAGAATTATTGCAGATGCAGGGTCAATATAGCTCAAAATTGCAACAGTCTGACTTTTCAGCTTTTTCATAGCACCGAAGTAAATCAGATATGCAAAGCCTGTATGCACAACGCCAACAATCACTAAAAGCATCACAGATGTCGGATTCAGATTTATATTTTCTGTTGTAAATAAAGCGTAGGGCAAAACCACAAGACCTGCAACAATCAACTGAACGAAGGTTCTTTCATAGGATTCTACCTCGCCCATAAATTTATTCATAATCATAACTGAAGCATAAAGAACTGCCGCACCAAGACCACAAAGCACACCTGTTATTTTTGAACTGTCAGACTGAAAAACACCGGAAACCAATGAAACACCAACAAGAGCTACAAGAACACATATAATCTGTTTTAAATTCAATTTATCTTTGAATATAAAAGCTGAAGCAATAACAACAATTATTGGCGCAGTATAGTAGCAAACAGTTGCAACGGGAATACCCGTAAATCTGTATGCTTCAAAAAGCAAAATCCAGTTAAAGCCTATTGCAATACCTGATGCCAGCAAAATCGGCAGTTTCTTTTTTACAGCATTAAAATCCACCCTACGCCCTGTTAAAAGCATTACAACAAAAATTACAACTGCACCCGTAATTCCTCTGAATGCCGCTACAACGCCTGATGGCAAGCCTATGTAATTCACAAAAATTCCTATGGTACCGAAAATCACCATAGATAATATCATTGATATTTTTTCTTTCATATTACCACTTATTTTCAACATATTCGCAAAATGTGAAAAGATCTTTAATTTCTATCTTTTTTCCGTCATCAAGGGTAACGTCACCATTCCATATTCCGAAAATCTGATGGCAATTCATTCTGCCGACCTTAAAATCCACATCACTATGATTATCAAGGGTGGGTATCATTGTCATATTGAATCTTCCGTCCTCGGAAATGATTTTCCAAGGCTCAAGAAATCTGTCTTTGGGGAATTTTTCCACATCAACCGCACCGATTTTATGAACCTTACCGTCATAGAAAATGCAGGTTTCCGTAGCATAGCTTTCGTCACCAATTGCCCATGTAATTTCAAAGCCTAAAAGGTGCTTCTCGCCATTTTCATCTGTTATATACTGATTACCGCTACCCCAATACCACACCATTTCATGAGGAGTATTCACCCTACCCCAGTCAACGGTACAAAATGAGTTTTCCTTTGAAAATGAATATAAATAATCTCCGACCTTAAATTCACCCTCGCAGGGCATACACATCTGCTTTGTTGTCATAAAATATTTGGTATCATCAGCTTCAAAGGGCAGAACTGTGGTAATATTCTCTAAACCATCCATTATTTCCATAGAAACACTGACCTCAACGGGTTTACCCTTAAAAGCTCCTTTAAACCAAAGGTTCCTTTCATTTTCTTTTGTATGAAAATCAAATTCTGTTTTGCCGATTTTATCCTTAAAACGATTGGGTACATCAATAACGGGTGGTGACACGTGCTTATTTGCACCAATAAAATACTGAATTGCATCGCATATAACTTCACCTGTTTTAAGATTCACAAGCTTTGCCGCCACATAACCGCCGATATTGATATTTGCAAAGCTTATGAGAACCTGCATTTCATCCCCAATGTGAATGGTATAAAAATCCCATTCCTTGCGACTGATTATTCCCTTTTTAACATAATCTCTGTTATATTCAAAAACATTTCTCCTTGCCCAACCCTTTGCAAGAAGCTTTCCGTCGGGTGAAAGAAGAGGTGTTTTTTCAGTATATTCAATTTGCTTTGATTTTTCCTTCCATTGTGTAAACGGTACATAGGTTCTTTTTAATTCATCACTCATCTTATCACCCTTTTCTGATTATAGATTTTAGTATAGCACAAAAAATTGTAATATACAACAAACTGAAAATCTTGTTGAGAATTATAAAAAATGTATTTACTTTTTTTACCACATTGATATAATGAACTCGATAAGCAAAACACACTTTTATTTTCAAGATTCAGGGGTGAGTGAAATTGAAAGTAATAACAAACAAGTCTATTCCAAAGCAATTTGAAGAAAGCTTCAATCATCTTTTAAAAAATGATGAGCCACTTTTCATTGTTGTGGGCGATTTAAACCTTAAAGGCCGTTATGCCGAATCTATGATGGTATTCACTAAGGAAAAACTCATAGCCTTTGATGAATGCTATGAAAACGGCAGCTTTTCAGTCGATTATTCTGATATTGAGACTGCTCAGGTAAAACGACTTTATGGTAACGCTGTTTTCAAGGTAAAATTTAAAAGCGGAAAGAAAAAAATGCTTTTGCGTTTCTCTTACGCTGCAGCCGAGGTTGCAGATGCGTCAGCAGTATTTGTAACCGCCATTAATGAGGGCAAGGATTTATCAGAAGAATTTGAAACTGTTAAATCTGTTTACCATAAGCAACGCTGCTTCTGCCCTAAATGCGGAAGGAAGCTCCCTAACCCTGAAGCAGAATGTATTAATTGCTCAGGCAAAGGTAAGCTTATTTCAAAATTCGGTAAATATGTTATTCCCGAAAAGAAGTCCTTATTTATCTGTATGCTTCTTTCTGTTGCGGCAACGGGGCTTTCCCTTGTTCCCCCGTACATAACCAAAATAATGGTTGACGATGTTATTCCGAACAAAAACGCCTCTATGCTTATAAAGGTTTTGGCGGTGCTTTTAGGAATATATATTCTTCAATATGTAATGAATGGTTTTCGTTCCTATTGTCTGCGCCTTGCAGGTGACAGAATAACCCTTAACCTGAAAAAAGATATTTATGAAAAGGCACAATATCTGCCTTTGAGCTTCTATGATAAAATCTCAACAGGTTCAGTTATCAACCGAGTGAACTCCGATGCAGGTGTTATTCAGGCTTTTATTATGAAAATAACCCAGGAGGCTGTGGTTCAGGCATTCACTCTTGTGGGGCTTGTTATCATTATGTTCGGTATGAGCTGGAAGCTTGCTTTGTTTTCACTTATTCCGGTGCCTGTGGTAGTTATTGCAGGCAGGCTTTTCGGTAAAATAATCGGACCTAAATATATGCGACTTTGGAGAAGAAGTGCTTCTATTTCCACAGTTCTTGCCAACTCTATTCCCGGTGTACGAGTAATAAAGGCTTTCACTAACGAAAAAGAAACCATAAGTAAATTCGCCCGCTACTGCGATGAGTGGTATAAGGAAGATAAAAAGGTTGCAGTACCTGCGGCAATTTTCCCATCAGTTATCACCTTTCTTGTAACCTGTGGCTCAATTGTTGTCTGGTTCTTAGGCGGTAATATGGTTATCAACGGAAGCGAAGAAATCTCTCTCGGTCTTCTTGTTTCCTTTGTTTCATACGCTAGTATGTTCTATACCCCCATTAACTTTTTTGCAAATATGAGCGACACCTATCAGAACACGCTTGCTTCAGCAGAAAAAATTCTTGATATTATTGATGCCGAACCCGAACATAATTTTGGCGAGGGTAATACTCTGCAAAGAATGAACGGCAAAATTGAGTTTAAAAATGTTAACTTTGCTTTTGACCGCTCTAAAAAGGTTCTTTCAAACATTAATCTTACTATCGAACCCGGTGATATCGTTGGTATCGTAGGTACAACAGGTTCAGGTAAATCAACTCTTATAAACCTACTAATGCGCTACTATGACGATTATGATGGAGAAATCCTTATTGATGGTGAAAACATTAAAAATGTTGATATGAAATATTATCGTGACTCCATCGGTTATGTTCAGCAAGAGCCTCTGATGTTCCGCGATACAATTTTCAATAATATTGCTTTCGGTAGCGGACGAGTTCATGTTGAACAGGTTATTCACGCCGCAGAGGTTGCTAATGCTCACGGCTTTATTTCAAAGCTTCCCGATGCCTATGATACAATGCTTGGTGAAAGAGGTGTTGGTCTTTCAGGCGGTGAACGCCAACGAGTTTCTATTGCCCGTGCAGTTCTTAAAAATCCGAGTATTTTGATTTTTGACGAAGCAACTGCTGCAGTTGACTCTGAAACAGAGCATCTTATTCAGGGTGCTATTGAAAGACTTATAAGCGGAAGAACCACTCTTATGATTGCCCACAGACTTTCCACTTTAAGAAAAGCCAACAAAATTGTTGTGGTGGATAAAGGTGAAATTATTGAATGTGGCACACCCGAAGAGCTCCTCAAGCAAAAAGGTAAATATTATAAGCTTGTGGAAATTCAGTCTATGGGTGAACAGCTTCAGAAGAAAAAAGCTGAAGAAAATTTTGAGTGAGGTGATGTAAATGCCAAGATATATTGAAGGTCCTGAAGTGCGTCTTACAGAAAACGACAAAATCTTTGTAGATGCCGAGTTTTATTCAGGTGAAAAATTTTACGAGCTTGAGCTCCACCGTATGTTTCCCATAACAGGTCTTACTAAATACATAGCTCTTATGGATTCCGAAGGCAACGAAATAGCAGTTATTCGTGATATTAACGACCTTATGCCCGAATCAAGAGAGGTTGTTGAAAATTGCCTGAGAGAATACTATATGATTCCCCGAATCACAAAGTTCATCAAAATGAGCGAAAGATTCAAAATATGGATGTGGACTGCAGAAACAGACAAAGGCATTTGCACCTTTGAAATCCGCAACCACCTCACAGCCATCAAGCCTCTTTACGACGGCAGAGTTCTTATCAAGGACGCAAATGACAACCGCTATGAAATACCCGATGTAAATGCTCTTGATAAGCACAGTAAAAAATTGATATTACCTAAGCTTTAATTCACTAATTATCGAAAGGAATAAAATATATGAAACTTATAATTGCAATTGTTAATAATGATGACAGCGCTGTTGTTTCTTCCTCACTTACAAAGGAAGGCTTCACTGTTACAAAGCTTTCAACAACAGGCGGATTTTTAATGGTAGGAAACACCACTTTCCTTATTGGTGCTGAAGATGATACCGTTACTAAAGCAAAAGAAATAATCAAAGCTTGTTCTCAGAAAAGAACAAGAACTACCACCACAACAAGTGGATTCGGAACAGGGCTTCGCGAGGATGATTTTGAAAAAGAAGTTTCCGTTGGCGGCGCAATCGTATTCACACTTGATGTTGAAGATGTTGATAAGTATTAATAAAAAACGCAATAAAAACGGAACTGTAAAACTCTCGTTTTACAGTTCCGTTTAATTTTATCAGTTATCAGATTTTTCTTTTTCTGTAGCTGCTGTTTGTGCACGTGTTCTTTCCAAATCAAGATACATTCTGTCTCTCGTTTTCTGGTCGATATTGTAGAAGAACATCGGTACAAGGCTAAGGAAATCAAATATCAACTGAGGTCCGAATGCAGCTATAAACATTTTCCACATTGTGTCTTCTGTTTGCACCGCAGTAAGACCGGATTCAAAACCTGCCCACCTTGCAAGAAGCATTGTGTTAATCTTTGTAAGAGCAATACCTCTTACCTTATTAATATAACCTGTAAGAAGATTTACAGTTGCCTCAACACGATAGCCATTCTGCCATTCGCAGTAATCGAGAACCTCATAGTTAATTTCGTTTTCAATAATTTTCTTAGTTCCGTAGAATACCATTTCAAGACTGTTGCCCAGCATCATTGCAATTGTCATAGGCAATTTTTTCTTATAGAAACCGTTTTTCTTTCCGCCTATAAGACCCACAAGGAAGAATGAAAGCTCAGAAGTTATTATTGAGCCTCTCTGGAACAACCACAAGGTTTTGGTTGAAAAGCGTTTTCTGAACTTTGTTGCCCAAGGATAGCTGGCGTATGAAATAGGCATACCGGGAATACCTGCTATAGTGGACATCATATTGAATTTCAAAACAGTATCATAATAAAGGGATTGTGAGGTACCAACATTGATACCGTCAACAAAGCCCGACAAGGTGTAAATAAGCAAGGGTTTATTCCTAAACACAGAGAACATACCCTTTACAACCTGTGGCGGTTTCTCCGATTGGGGAACTCTTTCCCTACTTACAAACACCCACATTACTGCAGGAACAGTTGCAATTACCCACCAGAATGATTTCATTGATGCGAAAACCTTGGTGAGATTTATTTTGATTTTACCGTTTGCAACAAGGTCAAATAAAATTCCTGCCAATTGTTCAGGGAATCGCCTGAACAAATCACTTGCAAAACGTGATGAAACAAGCAGAGCCGTTCGTTCATTGGGGTTGGGGGTAAACACATTATCAATATAACCGCCACCGCCGAAAAATGCGCCTACCGTTTCACTGATATATGAAAGTATCATATAGAAAATAAGTCTTTGAGCTGCATTCATACCCTGAGCATCCGCAATAAGCGGCATAACACAGGTTACAAGGCCCACTAAAATACTGGGAATAAGCGCTAAATACTGAAATGGCTTAAACTTACCCCAACGAGTTCGCATTTTATCAATAATAACCGCAGAAAGCGGGTCATTAATTAAGTCATAAATACCAAGTGTAACTGCCGCATTACCATGGGCTTCCGCATCAAGACCGAAAATCTTATACAAAAATAATTCCGAAGATGTATCGTATTTACCCAATGTTAATTCTGCCGTGGCAGTTTTAAGTATGTAAGTAACTCTTTCTTTAGTTGAACAGAATTTTCTGTTCATATAAGCAGGCAAATCAGTCTCTAAAACATATTCGCGAGTCTGAACATCAGTGTTCTGATTCATTTCTTCGCTCATGATTTAACCTCCTCACCATTAAGTTCTGCTTCTTTCTGAAGTTGCATTTCAGTTAATCTGCGATACATTTCCTGACGAATTTCTTCCTGAGGAACACCATCTTCCACCATTTTGAAATATTCTTCAATTGGTATACCACCAACAACACAATTTTCATATTTAACCTCAATACCCTGTTTGAAAATTGCAATATCAATACCGAAATTCACACCAAGCAATAAGAAATACACAAATGGCGCAATAACAAAATCAATGCCGAAATAAGGATTTTCGGGAATTAACATTAAAAGTGCCGTTGCCCCACCGCATAAAACTAACATTAAAATGTCAAATATGTAGTTTCTTATCTTGCCTCGTTTTCCGCAAGCCATTGTTAAGCAACCAAAATGCACTAACATAAAGACTACAGATAAAACAAGCATAAGCAAAGCTGATGCTAAAAAGATTAACGGTGTTTTTCCGTCAGAAGTATTCAAAAGCCCTAAAATCGAATCAAAATCAAAGCTTTCAAGTCTATCTATTAAAGAAAATAAAGTATAAACTCCGTCAAATTCAGCAAATGGTTCTTTAAAGCTACCTTTCAGCCACGGAACAACAATTGCCGCTACGGGAATCAAACTGGTAAAAATACGGGCAATTGCAAGTTTTGACCCTACAAAAGCCGCCTTCATTCTGTTGATTTTTTTCTGAAAATGATAATGCTGAACCTCTGCCTTATCTGCATCCTGCATAAGCCTTTCCTGAATATCATAAAGAACGATATTGCAGTTGCAGTGGGGACAATGCTGTTTCCAGTCTGTCATTCGCAAATGTTCACCGCATTTGGGACAGTTTGCCATTTTGCTCACTCCCTATTTTTAGTCATATGTTTATAATACAGTTTTTTTAGTCACAAGTCAAGATTTTTTGGTTATAATCAACAATTCATTTCAGATTTTTACCATCAGAAAAAGCATTACCGACTTTTTCACCAAGTTTAAGATAAGCATTGTGAACAGGGTCAAAGGTAATAGCCTCAAGCTTTTCAGGATCAATAAGACCATCTTCACCTAAAACACTTTCATCTGCACTTATATTAACAATTTCACCAATGCAGATGCCATCTTCATTGAATTTAAGAAGGTTACACTCAACTGTCATAGGAAACTCATTGATAACGGGTGCATTAACAAATTCGGATTTTACTGTTGTGAGTCCTGCTTTAGCTATTTTATCAGCCTCTTTATTACCTGAAACAACACCAACATAGTCAGCCTCAACAACGTGCTTAGCATCTGCAATACTAACAGTAAAAGCTTTGCTGAATTTTATATTTTTAGTTGTTTTATGCCCATGAGAAAGGCAAACCATAATCTGTTTATTTTCATATATTCCGCCCCAGGCGGCATTCATACAGTTAGGGTTACCATTCTCATCATAAGCCGCAACAATAAATACGGGCATAGGGTAAACATCACTTTGAGCACCAAAATTTTTACGCATAATATATTCTACCTTTCTGTTATTTCACAATTTCATATTGCCAGTCTATTATTCCGCCAAACTCTTTAACGTTGGTATAACCCAAGTCAACAAGGGCTTGTGATGCAATTTTGCTTCGCCTACCGCTACGGCAATAAACAAGTATTAATTGGTCTTTGTCTTTTAATTCATTTTCTGCTTTGTCTGCAATTTCATATTCAGGAATAAGAATTGCATTTTCAATATGACCCTCATTGAATTCTTCAACAGTTCTTGCATCAATAATTATGAAATCTTTTTCGGTATCCATTAAATGCTTTGCTTGTTCTCCTGAAATTTGCTCATAGCCGAGAGATTTGTTTGTCAAAATTTCTGTTGTATCGGTAGAGTTGTTTGGGGTATTTTCAGTATTCACATTATCTGAACAACCGCTGAACAAGGTCAAAGAAATAATAAGCAATACTATCAGTCCTTTAATATTTTTAAATTTCATATAATTTACCCGTTTCCTTGGTTCTGTATTCATGCTTTTCATAATAGCCTATAAGCTCACCATTTTCATCACGAAGAGCCACCATATAAACATCCTTGTTTTCCTTTTCATTGTTATAGGTGTAAACAATATTATTATCTGCACTTTTCCTAAACCAATCAACAACCTTATCTATCAATTCATTGGATTTTTCGTTATGGCAGTTTTTAAGACTCTTTCCTGTAAGGTCTTTGTGATAACGTTTTATAGCAACAGGATTCATATAAACAATTGTATGCTCCAAATCGCAGATTACAATAGGGGCTTTATCCTGCTCCAAAACGCTTTTAAAAAGTTTATTTAATAACATACCTAACCTCAATTATTCAGCTTTAAATTTCATAGTTTTTTCTGTTGTTGACACAAGAAGGTTAACTGCTTTTGTCACAATAAATTTTATTGGTTTATTCTTTTTGATAAAATCGGGTGAAAGTGCATTTTTCAATATAAACTCAGGAAAGCTTGGTGTTCCTTTAATCTGAATTTTAACTGTATCATCAGAAAAATCAAAAGTCATATATTGAGTTGAAAGAGTGTTAATAGGCTTCACAACTGCTTTAATTTTTCCATTTTCCGTGTAGGCATAGCCCCATATTTTATAGGGGTAGCCTTTAATCTGACATTGGCTCATTCTCGGCTCACCATCAAGACCGCAGTTGATTACAACCTCATCCCCTTCTTCTTTCCATTTAACAGTAAAAACATCTTCTGTTAAATCAAATGAAACCCGGTTGAAATTGGTTTTGGGTCTTTTAGCAAAGCTTGATGTAAGTGAGCGCGGAATGATGCTTGCAGGGAACATAAGCTTTGCAAGCATATCTGAAGCTTTTGTCATATAAAAGGCTTTATTTGTAGGAACATTTAATTTTTCATCACATTTTTCAACCTTCAATGTGCGATTTTCAAGATATTCCTTGAGCTTTTCATCCCATTCTTCACCTGACTCTTCTTCAAACACCTTTGGCATTATATGTTCCAAGGCTCTTTCATTTCCGCCCTCGTCAATGCAGGCATTCATTGTGGCAACAACTGCATTATATTTTGGGAAATAAGCAATAATCTGCCCAAACATTCCCGTCATCTTAAAAACACCGTTTCTGATCCAGAAAAGGTAACCATAACCGTGATTTTCATTAAAAAGAACCTGCATTTTTGTAGCTTCTTTTGTCCAGAATTCAGGAATAATCTGCTTACCCTCATATTTGCCACCATTGCCGTAACATTGACTTATTTTTGCAAGGTCACGCAGCTTAAGATAACAGCCCGTGCCACCTATACACTCCCCGATTTCATTAGTTTCCCAAGCAGGAATATCAATTCCGAGAGGCTCGAAAAGACGAGGTGTTAAATATTCAACAAGGTTTTGTCCCGAAAATTTATGTACTAATGCTGCCGCAACATGAGCGTCGTTATTGCTGTATAAAAAGCCCTTATTTTTTCTGAAAGGTGCTTTCATAAACATTTCCATATAATTGCCCGTCATATCCTGCAAAAAGCTGAATTTTTTATTACTGCTCATTGTGAGAACGGAGCGGACAGTCAGATTTTCCCACTCATCACTTTTGCAAGCCTCATATTCGGGAAAAAGGTCAATTATTTTATCATCAAGTGAAAAAAGACCCTCATCTATTGCAAAGCCTACCGCAGTTGAAACAACAGATTTTGTAACAGAAAATAAAGTATGTGGCATATCAGCAGAATAAGGGTAATTATATTCTTCAAAAACAGTTTCTCCGTCTTTGATAATCAATAAGCCGTGATTTTCCACACCACAGTTTTCCAGTTCTTTATAATATTTGTAAAGCCACTCTGATGAAAGCTTTGATTTAGTAAGCATAAAAACACCTCTTTTATGTTTTCATTATACTCTATAAAAAACCATAATTCAACAAAAAGAAAAATCCTTGAAAGCTTAATACACTTTCAAGGAATTTTTTATAATTACTTAATTGTTTCGCTGTTATTGAGAACTGATGTGCTGTATAAAAACAAAACATCCTGAGAATCGAATTCAATATAATTTTCGAGCAAATTCGGGTGAATATAACGTATATCAACAAGTGTGATTTTCTTATAACCCTCAACCAATAAAGGTGCGATTGCGCTACCAAAAGAATCTCTGAAAATTATCAATTCCTTATCTGTTTTCGCATTTTGATTTTCAATAGTAATCAATGAAAGCGGACCGCCTAAAAACATTTCGTAAGGATCTTTGCCCTCTGCTTTTTCCATATCATAAACAGAAATTTCTTTATTGTTCTGATAATCAAACACCCTGCATTTTTCCAAAGTATCATTTGTAAGATACTTTATTTTTTCTGCCGGGAGAGGTAAAGCAGATTGACCATAATAAACACCATAAAAATCCACATCAAGTGTTTTAACATCATATTCGGTATTAACATCTGCACCCATTTCTTCTCCGATTTTCTCAGCTATATCAACAAGATTTTCTTGTTTCCAATGAGTATCTGTTTCATAATAATCTGAAATTTCAAGGTCTTTTTCTATATCAATATAAGTGAGAAAATCGGTATTCTCTTGCAATGTGGAAATCATTTTCTCATAATCAACAGAAAGATAACCGTTTTTCGCGCCAAGAAAATAATTTTTATCGGGAATTATTGAAAGATAATTTTTGGTGTTGGTAGCCTTCAGATATTTTTCATAAACATATCTGAATCTTTCCCCTGCTCTTTCAACAGATTTTTCATTCAATGGGTATTCAATTTTACTTGCAAAGCCGTCCGCAACATAAATATCGTTATTGGCACTTTGGTTAAAAACATTAAGTGTAACCAATGCTTTAAGTGTTCTGAATTTATCTCTTAACGGAAATTGGTCAAGAGTATAATTTTCAAAACTACTCATAAAATCTCCCGAAACTATGGTTTTAATATTTAATTCGGGAAACAGCGAAAGCTTTCTGCGCTCACTTAAAGAAAAATCATCGGCAGGCTTAACCCATGCAAAAACAGAAAGCACCAGAAAGAAGGCTACCATAACAGCTGTTACAACAATATGCTTTGTTTTATTCGTCATAGCTACCTCCTAAAATCTGAAATATAAGAACGGATTAAACGAACCATCAACGAGGAAAGCTGTCATAACTGCTAAAAGAACAACAAGTCCTAAAGGCTCTAAAACCCATATAAATTTTGAAGCCCTGCTATTTTCAAATACTTTCTCAACAGTATTTTTAACAATGGGTGTTGCACCGATTATACCTATAACAAGTGTTACTGCAAAGCTTTTCAAATAATATAAAAACTCTGTTGAAACAAGTGGCACTTCCCCTGCACCAAACATACCACCGATATATGAAAATGCCTCTTTCATATCTGTTGCATTGAATATAACAAAGCTTATTCCCACTGCAACAAGAGTATAAATTCTGCTTATAACCTTTGTTTTATTAAGGTATTTCAACAGAACGACCTTTTCTAGAATAAGAAGGACTGCAAAGAACAAGCCCCATATTATAAAGTTCCAATCCGCACCATGCCAGAAGCCTGTTAAAAACCACACTACAAAAATATTGAAAAACCATCTTGGCTTTGAAACTCTGTTACCACCTAAGGGAATGTAAACATAATCCCTGAACCAAGTGCCCAAGGACATATGCCATCTTCTCCAGAACTCTGTTGCACTTTTTGAAACATATGGGTAATTGAAGTTTTCTGAAAAACTGAAGCCGAAAATTCTGCCCAAACCAATTGCCATATCGGAATAGCCTGAAAAATCAAAATAAACATGAAGCCCGAAAGCAACTGCATAAAGCCAGTAGAAAAGAATTGATTTATCTTCGGAAGCTTTAAATATATCGCAAAGCTCACCTAAAGAGTTTGCAATAAGAATTTTCTTACCAAGTCCTAAAACAAATCTTCTTATACCTCTTGAAAAGCCCTCAAAGGAATGTGTTCTTTCCTCTAACTGCTTTGCAATATCGGAATATCTTACAATAGGACCTGCAATAAGCTGAGGAAACATTGTAATATAAGCAGCAAGGTTTATTATATTTTTCTGTGCCGCAACGTCTTTGCGGTAAACATCAATTGTATAGCTTAAAATCTGAAAAGTGTAGAAACTGATACCAATGGGCAAAGCAATTCTTAATAAAGAAACAGACAGCCCCGTAACTGCATTAAAATTCTCTATAAAGAAATCTGCATATTTAAAATAGGCAAGAAAGCCCAGATTTACTAATACCGAAAAAACTAAAACCGCTTTTGATAGTTTCTTTTCAGAAAAAGCCTCAATCAGAATTCCGGAGAAATACCCGATTACGATTGAGGCTATCATTAAAACTACATATTTAGGTTCGCCCCAACCATAAAAAACAAGGCTTGAAAGCATCAGAACTGTGTTTTTTATTTTCTTGGGAGAGATAAAATAAAGTATCAGTACACTTGGCAGAAAATAATAAAGAAAAGGAATACTTGAAAAAAGCATATTAATCCTCTTTCTGCTTTTGCACTTAAAATATCAGCTGAAAAAATTATGCGAGAGATTCCTCTACATTGAGAGTTGCGCTTTCGCCATAAACTGTTGCAAGCTTTGTTTTGAAGCTTTCGATTGCTTCCGCATTACCGAATGCAGCAACAACATAATTCTCTGTTACTGTGTAGATAATAAGAGTGTCGGGGAAGCCACACATCCACTGTGTGCTCTTGATGCTATCTTTAAGAGAGTTAACAAGTGTTTCTGCATTAGCAGCATCTGCAAGGTGGTATGCAGCAGCAGAGAATGTGTTTGCATTCATAGCATGTGTAATTGTACCAACTTTATCAACAAGCTTAAGTGAATCTTCTGTAATGTGAAGAGTTGCAGTTGCATTCTCAACATCAGAAATATTGAACTCACCTGCAGCATCATTAACTGCTGCTTCAAAGTCACCGCCCATAACGGGGAATTTTTCTTCTTCTGCAAAGGTGCCCCAAACGTTGTCAAGAAGAGCAACGGGAGATTCAATTGTTACCTTGTTTTCGTCATCCTTGGGAGCAGTACCGCAAGCTGCAAGAGCTACTACCATTACTACTGCCAATACTGCGCATAAAATTCTTTTTTTCATTGTTAAAACTCCTTTTTAATTATTTCTTTTTTATGATTTTCTGTTCTGTTTTGTCATTGTATTCAATTTCAAACACCTCTTCATTAAAAGCATTTGAAATTTTAATTTCAGCCTTGTTTACTTTTTCCTTTTCAACAACCCACTGAATTGATACCTGACCATTCGCAGAACAAACCTCTCCCGAAGAAAGAACTTCGCCTGTTTTTTTATCAAAAACGCTTATTTCTCCTTGGGAAACTTTTATTTCTGACTTAAAAAAAGCCGTTGTTTCAAGATTAATAATTTCTATTTCATCTGAAACACTTCTTTGGGAAGCAAGACTGACGCCGTATTCATCTAAAGCAACAGAATTTTCGGCAATCATTTCGCCGTTTGCGTAAAGTTTAACTTCCGCAGGCTCTGTTCTGACAAATAACATTCCACCAATAACAAGAGCAATGCAAGCAGCAATCAAAGAAAGCTGTTTATATAATGTGTTATGTTTTTTAGTTTCTTTTCCCTGCTCGTATGTTGCCATTACACGCTTTTTAAGGTCTTCCGATGGTGCAATGCTTTGATATTTCGCAATTTCTTCCTTGTTAAACACGGTCAATCCTCCTTTTTCATCAGATTTTTCAGCAAATCTCTGCCTCGGGAAAGTCGCATTTTGACTGCCGATGCGGAAATACCCAACATAAATGAAATTTCATCAATAGAATAACCTTCAAGATAATGGAGTATTATAACCGCCTTGTATCTTTCCGAAAGTTTTCCTAAAACTTCAAGAACACCACTATTCTCGGTTTCTTCCTCAGTTTTCAAATGATGAACCTCATCAAGAGATAAATGATTCCGATATTTTTTCTTTCTCAATAAATCACGGCAATGGTTAACCGTAACCTTAACAAACCAGGCTTCCTCGTGTTCTTTATCTTTAAAATTATGAGGCTCTGAAATGTATTTTGCAAAAACATCATGGACTGCATCTTCTGCATCGTGAGCGCTTTGCAAATAAGAAAGAGATAGTCGGTATAAAATACCTGAATATCTGTTATAAATTATCTCAAAATCAGATTTTCCCATTTGGGACAAGTTCAAACTTTTCCCTCCCTTGCTATGTAGACGTATGAAACAATCAAAAAGTCACATTTATTTTTAATTTTTTTATTTTCTTCACTATATCATATTTTTCTTATATTTCAAAGCAATAAACATAAAACATATCACTACACATCAATCCTGTTAAAAAACTTTAATATTTTCAATCTTTCTGCATACAACTAATCAAAAGGAGTGATAAAATGGACGGCAAAGATTTTGTTAAAAACACCCTTGACCAGATTCCCACACCGAACTCAAATGCAAAAGAGGTTGTGGGACTTGTTAAGAAAAGCGGTAAAATTACAGGCTACAAATTATCAGATGATACCGTAGTTTCAAAGCAACAAGGTGTTAATATGGCAAAACACGGGCAGATTTCGGGTGTTGGTATTGCTCACCGAGGTGATACAGAGTATTTAAAATCTGTTCCCAATGGCAGCGAAAATGATAATCTCGGTAATCTTCCCTCAATATCACCTGAAGAATGATAAAATCCCGAAAGAGCAAAAACTCTTTCGGGCTTTTTTAAATATCTATTTCAATACCAACAGGACAATGGTCGCTACCCATAATTTCGTTAAGTATAAAACTATCTTTTACTTTATCTGCAATTCTGTCAGAAACAACAAAATAATCTATACGCCAACCAACATTCTTTGCCCTTGCACCGTACATATAGCTCCACCAGGAGTATTGCACTTTTTCAGGGTAAAGCTTTCTGAATGTGTCTGTAAATCCTGCTTCAAGAAGCTCTGTAAATTTGCCTCTTTCTTCATCAGAAAAGCCTGCGCTGAAATGATTGGTTTTCGGGTTTTTAAGGTCAATTTCTTCGTGGGCAACATTAAGGTCACCACAATATATAACAGGCTTCTTGCTATCGAGAGCTTTCATATATTCTCTTAAAGCATCTTCCCATTCCATTCTGTATGAAAGCCTTGCAAGCTCTCTTTGTGCGTTAGGAGTGTAAACACAAAGAAGATAAAAATCCTCATATTCAAGGGTGATTACTCTGCCCTCGTGGTCGTGTTCTTCAATTCCAAGACCATAACTAACGCTTATAGGCTCTTTTTTTGCAAAAATTGCTGTGCCTGAATAACCTTTTTTCTCTGCGCTATACCAATATTGGAAATGGTCGGGTGTTTCGAATTCTGCCTGACCCGGTTGCATTTTTGTTTCCTGAATGCAGAAAAAATCTGCATCCACCTCTTTAAAGAATTCTTCAAAGCCTTTCCCTAAACAAGCCCTGAAGCCGTTAACATTCCAAGATATAAATTTCATAGTTTTTCTCCTATAATCATATTGTGTTAATTATAACATTATTTTTTCTTCATATCAACCACATAAAAAGCAATAAAACAATTGCAATTTATTCTAAAAATGTTAAAATATACTTAATTTCCCAAAGGGAGTGATTTTTTTGATTACAAAAACAGAATGGAAAAATATAAGGGGTTCAAAACCTCAACCTGACCAAATAATGCTCTCTATTAAAGGTGATGCTTCCCGTTCAATGACTGTTCGTTGGAGAACACATACAACTATTGAAGAAGGCTTCGCTCTTTATAGAGAAAAAGGTACATCTGAATGGATGAAAGCCGACGCTCTCAAGCATCCTTTTTCAACAGATATGGACGAAAGCCATTTCTTTTTTGCAGATATGACGGGGCTCATCCCTGCAACCGAATATGAATACACCTGCGGAAACGATGAAAACAGGAGTGAAATTTATTCATTTAAAACTGCAAATGAAAATGCAGAAAAATTCTCTTTTATATGCCTTTCCGATATTCAGGCAGGAGATGCAATGCCTCCTGCAGATTATTCTGTGCTTCGAGAAACCTTAACAAAATTCCTCAACGAGCACCCTGAATGCGAGTTCATTCTCACTGCAGGTGATAATACAAACTGCGGTCAGACCGATATTCAATGGACAGGACTTTTCGAGGGTCTTAAAGGTATCTGCGAGAGATTGCCGGTGATGTTCTGTATGGGCAACCACGATGATATGGGCTTCAGCAGTTATTTTACAAAGGAAGATAAATATTATTCCGAATATGCTACTTACTTTACAAATCAGCTCTGGGGAAGCTATGAGCATAACGGACCTGTTGAAAGACCTATTGCAAACCATGCTTTTGATTATGGAAATGTGCATTTCTCAATTATCGGCACAAGCGGTTACGAAGAAATGAACGATTGGCTTATTGAACAGGCAGAAAAGACAGACAAAAAATGGAAGTTTGCCGTTCATCATTTCCCCATTTGCTTCTCCGGACCCGGCATTGAAATTGACGACTCATACCCCTCTCTTCGTGATGGTATGGATAAATATGATATTGTATTTTCAGGACACGAGCATTCCTTTGCCCGTTCATATCCCAGAAGAAAAGAAGGTCTTTTCACTAAGCCCTCAGAGGGAACAATTCACTATAACTTAGGCTCAAGCCACCGTAATCCTCCCGGAACAAGAGTTGTTCCTAAGGTATGGAATGCTAAAACCTATTGTCACGAAGAAGAGCTTTCAATGTTCACAATTGTTGATATTGATGGCGACAAGTGCACTCTGACAGCTTATGTTGAAGATGCAAAAATCGTTGACGTTGCTACAATTGACAAAGAGAAAGACCTTATTACTCCCATTGACCCTGCACCTGTTTACAATCAACCCAGACTTAAATTCAAGGGCTATGATTTAGGTCTTTGTGTCAGAGAAACTTTACCACAGAACATTGACGGTGTATGGTACATTCCAATCGGTCAGATTATCAATTTCATCGGTGGCGATGTAGAAAGAACCAAAGGTAAAATAAAAATCGGTGTGTATGGCAGAACTGCTGAATTCACCGAAAATTCAACCAAGGTTATAACCGATAGTGGTGAATATGAAATGGAAGCTCCCTGCCTCAGACTCTGCCAAAGTCAGCTTTATGCTCCTATGCACGGCTTCTGCAAGCACATCCGTATGACACCCTATTATTACGAGCACAATAACTTTATTGATATTCTGTCGAATACTGAACATGTGCCGATACCCTATCAGCCATAAATATTAAATGTACTGTAAAAAAACTCGTTTTTTACAGTACATTTTTATTATAGCTTCATATTTAATTTTTTACTTGTTGCCTTAATACTGAAATAAACTATTGACCATATCGCAAAATACACCACAACAAAAATGCCTATAAAAATCAATACAACTCTGTAATCAAAGGGAATCCATGAATTCAAAAGATAACAAGAGGTATAAGCAACAAAAAGGGTTGAGAAATGGCAGAAAAGAGATTTCATCAAAGACCAATTTTCAACCTGATTAAAAACAGTCGCACCAGCTTGTAAAAAAGCAAGAATATATGTTGAGATTATTGCACAAAAAACCTCCGTTCCGCTTAAAATAAAAGAGGCGGATATTTTTGAAACAACAAAATAAACTATTCCTGCAACAATCGGTCCGAAGCCACCGAACATTAAACCTCTGCGAAAAAACTCTTTAATATATTTATTCATAAAAACCAAACCTTTCTTTGACCGTTTTTATTTGCCTGCGCGAAACACAGTCCGCATATCCGTTTTTAAATTCAACCGAAAGAGAACCGCCAAAAGAAGCTTTAAACCTTTTGATTTTACTGATATTTCCTATGCAGGATTGATTGAGCTTAACAAAATTCTGCGGCAGCCTCTCTTCCAGCTGATAAAGCCTTAATTTAATTTTATATTTTTCTTTTTCAGTAATTGCATAAACCTTGTTATTCTCGCAGATAAAACAGAAAATATCCAGCAAATCAAGTCTTACGGCTTCCTGTTCTTTATAACCTATCAGTTCAACCTCCTGAGCATTAACAAGACTTTCTAACTGTTCCACCAGAGCATTCCTTTGATGAGAATAAATAATCACCTCTTCTTCGTGGTTTTTATCGATAAAAACTTTGCATTTCATTTCAGCGCCTCCTTGCAAAATCATATTAGCCAAAACACATTAAAACATTCAATAGAATTTAACCATTCGGTATCTATATTAAAGCAAACGGAAAAAACCGCCGTCAACCTTTTGATTGACAGCAGTTTTCTTTTATTCATTTATAAACGCTTTTATAATATTTGCAGTTTCCTGAATTTGTTCTTCGTTTGTAATCGTGGGTGTTCCGTCACCATCCTGATCACCGTACATACCAAAATATGCGTGGCAACCGCCATGAATTATTTCTTCCGAAAAATCTTTCGGAAGATTGATTTTGTTTTCATCATATTTATCTTTATTCATAACCTTATCTTCGCTACCGAAAACAGATAAAACTTTAACATCTTCTTTTGATAAATCTGCTGTAGAATATGAACCTAAAAGAATAAGTCCATCAAAACCGCTTATGTTTTCAGCAAGATACGTTGCTGCCATTGAGCCACCTAAGGAATGACCACCAATGTACCAATTTTCTATTTCAGGGAACATTTCTTTTATCCCCTCTGCCCCATTCACATCAAGCACCGCAAGGTTAAAAGGCATTTTCAAAAGCACACACATTATGTCCTTTTTTGCAAGCTCTTCCATTAAGGGAATATATGCGGTATATTCCACCTTTCCACCGGGATAAAAAATGAATCCTGCTTTAACCTTCTCGGGTTTAAAAACTATCGTTTCGTCATCGAGAATTTCTCTATTGGTTTTTTTATTATGAGAAAATGCAGCAATCGAACCCAAATCTGCTCTGTAATAATCATTTACATAAAAAGCACCTGCACCGAATAACAAAGCAAAAACGCTAATTATTGCTATAAGCCTTTTGATTATTCTTTTCTTTTTATTTGGGGTCTTTTTTTCAATAATATTTTCTTCTTTTTTCATAGTTCACCTTTTTATTATTAGTTATATGAGTATTTTAACATAAGTAAAATAAAATGCAATGCTATAAAAACATTGCATTAAATTACATATAAATATATAATGTCTTTGGTGATAAAATGACTATCAATAAAGACCTGGAAAACTACATCCAAACCCAAATTCTCCCTGAATACAAGAAAAATGACAGCGGTCATTCATTTGAGCATATTGATTATGTTCTTAAAAGGTGCTTTAAATTTGCAGAGCAATTTCCGAATATTGATTGCAATATACTTTATACTATTGCGACCTTTCATGATATTGCTCACCATATTGATAAAGCTAATCACGAAAAGCTTTCTGCAGAGATTTTTTGTGATGATGAAAAAATGAAAGAGTTTTTCACGGAAGAAGAACGAATTATTATAAAGGAAGCCATTGAAGACCATAGAGCTTCTGCAAACTCCGAACCACGAAGTGACTATGGTAAAATCATTTCATCTGCCGACCGTTCAACAGACATTGATGATTTTCTCCGCAGAACACACGCTTATACATTAAAGCATTTCCCCATCTGCACAAAAGAAGAAGCACTGAAAAGAGCTTATGAACACACAGAACAAAAATACGGCAAAGAAGGTTATGCTAAGCATTATGTAAAAGACGAAGAATACGAAAATTTCAGGGAAAGCATAAACTTGCTTTTGTCAAACAAAGAAAAGTTCGAAGAAAAATATTGTAAAACAAACAATATAAAATGAGGAAGAGTTCAATGGGATTCTTCCTCATTTTTATTTATTGATTAAAAATCACCTCTACATTAAAGGAATATCCATCTTCGGAGTACGCCTTAATTCTTCCGTTATGAGCTTCAACAATCGCTTTTGCAACTGAAAGACCTATTCCGTGACCGCCTTTTTCAGAGTTTCTTGAGCTATCTGTCCTGTAAAAACGGTCAAAAACATAATTCAAATTTTCAGGTGACACATAATCTTTTGTTGTATTAAAAACATTCAACTGAATTTGCTTATTATTTTTGACTAAACCAACATCAATCCAACCGCCTTCATTGGAATATCTTACAGCATTATTCATTAAAATGCTTATTAATTGCTCAACAGCTTTATGATTTCCGCAAAGTGAAATCATCGGCTGAACATTTAAAATTATCTCTTTATTTTGTGTTTGTGCAAGAGCTTTAAAGGGAGAAACCGTTTCGGAAACTAAATCCGACAGTGGAAATTCTACCTTTATCAAATCATTGCCTGCTTCTTCAATTTTTGAAAGATAAACAAGGTCATTGGTAAGGGTGGTAAGGCGTTTCGTTTGAGTTCTTATATCAGAAAGTGATTCATTATCCCCGAACTCCATTTCAAGCAAATCAAGATTTGCATTTATAATGGTTAATGGTGTTTTTATTTCGTGACCTGCATCTGTGATAAATTGCTTTTGTTTCTTATAGCTTTCGGAAATAGGGCGAATTATTCTTTCTGAAAGGACCGCAATTATAACAAAAACTACTGCAAATCCTATCAATGACATTGCTATGCTTGCTTTTAAAAAAGCGTAAAAAGCATCTAAACGCCTACCGCAATCAAGAAAAACTATCCTCGTTGCATTGTACTCATATGTGCATTTATATCTGAAATTACCCGCAAATCCTTTTCCGTTTTTGTCATTAAGGGCTTTTCGGGCATATTCCACCGCTTGTTCGCGATCAACAGTAATTATTTTCCCTGTTTCAATTTCGTAAACCTCTCCATTTGAATCAATCACAACAGAAAAATATCTTGATTCGTAAGGAGTTTCCGGGGACATATGAGGTGGTAGCTGGTGATTGGGCTTTTCAGGAAACCCATCTTTAAAATCGGGAAAAGTGCCCTTGTTCTGAGATAAAACCTGTAATAATTGGTCTGCTTCAGTCATAACGGAGTTAAAATTAAGTAAGTTCATTCCCGACACAATCACGAAAAGCAATATAAAAAGCGCTGTCATGGATAAAGAGATAAATTTAATTTTTAATTTATTAATCATCTGCTTCCTCCAATAAATAACCGGCGTTTCTTAAAGCTTTTATTTGCACATCAGCATTAAGTGCGGTTAATTTTTTACGAATATAGGATATATATACCCAAACAACATTAATCTCCGCCTCTGTATCGAAGCCCCATATTTTCTCCATAAATTTTTCAGCAGATATAACACAACCGGGATTTATCATTAGCGTTTCAAGCATTTGAAATTCTTTGTTAGCCAGGCGAAAGCATCCCGAAGGTGAGCTGAGTTCAAATGTTGCTCTGTCGAGAGTTATATTACCGAAATTTATTTTAGTATCACTTGAAGCCTGAGTTCGTGTAATAGCTCTTATAGTAGCAAGAAGTTCTTTTGTATCAAAGGGTTTCGTCAAATAATAATTAGCACCGCTATCAAGACCTAAAACCTTGTCATCAATTTCGGATTTTGCACTTAAAATAAGAACAGGAATCTGATTACCCTGAGCACGTATTCTTTTAAGGACAGTGATTCCGTCAGCTTTTGGCATCATAACATCAAGAATCGCAACATCATAATTGCCCACTTGAATATATTCGAAAGCATCTTCTCCGTTATCCACAGAGTCAACGGAGAAATTATTTCTCTCGAAAATTTTTACAAGTGCCTTTGAAAGTGCTCTTTCATCCTCTGCAAGTAAAATTCTCATAAGCCACCGTCCTTTATATAATTGTAACATAACTGCTTTTAAAAATCATTACATTATTTTAAATTTAGCAGACATACATTAAATGTAATTAAAATTTTTAGTTCATTTAAGGTTGATGGTTTATGATTATTGTAATTCACTATGAAAGGAACATTTATGGCGTTTCAAACAGTATTCAAACGGTATGAGCTGAAATACCTGATTACAAAAGAACAAAAGGAAGCTATTCTTTCTGACGTTGAACCCTATATGACTCTTGATAAATACGGGCGAACAACCATAAGAAATCTGTATTTTGATACAGATGATTACCGTCTTATTCGCCGTTCGATTGAGAAACCTGCATATAAAGAAAAGTTGCGTGTAAGAAGCTATGCTCAAGCAGCCAGCAACAGCACGGTTTTTGTTGAGCTAAAGAAAAAATATCGTCACGTGGTTTATAAAAGGCGTATCGCTTTATCGGAAAATGGAGCAATGTCATGGCTTTGCTCAGGCAGTCTCAATCCCGAAACGCAGATTTCAAAAGAAATCGACTATTTTTTAGAATATTATAAAAATCTTCACCCTACCGTGTTTTTATCCTACGAGCGAGAGGCATATTTCACAAAGGAAAAAAGCGATTTCAGACTTACCTTTGATGACAATATAATTTTCAGATGTGAGGATTTATCTTTAAAATCCGACGTTTACGGAACACCGCTTTTAGAAGATGGACTCGTACTTATGGAACTGAAATGCTCGGAAGGAATCCCTCTTTGGATGACAGAAATCCTTTCGGAATTAAAAATATACAAAACTTCATTTTCAAAATACGGAACTGTATACCGTGAACATATTTATCCCAGAATAACGGAGGAAAACAAAAATGATTGATAATTTATTTAACGGACTTTTCGACTCTTCAACAACTTCTGTAATAAGCACAACAGAATTTTTGCTTTGCTTAGGTGTTGCTTTAGTTGCAGGGCTTATAATGGCTTTTTGCTATATGTATAAAACCCGTTACACAAAAAGCTTTGTTATAACTCTTGTACTTCTTCCAGCAGTTGTTTGTGTTGTTATTATGATGGTAAACGGTAATGTGGGAACAGGCGTTGCCGTTGCAGGGGCATTCAGTCTTGTTCGTTTTCGTTCTGTACCGGGAACAGCAAAAGAAATATGTATTCTTTTTTTGGCTATGGGGGCAGGTCTTATTGCAGGTATGGGTTATCTTGCTTACGCGCTTCTTTTCACAGCGATACTTTCAGCAGTATTTGTTCTCTATAATTCTTTAAGCCTCGGTTCAAAGAAAAATGCAGAGCTTTACAAATCTTTAAGAATTGTTATTCCCGAGGATTTGGACTATTCCGGAATATTTGAAGATTTATTTTCCCAGTATACAAAAAGCTATGAATTAACTCAAGTAAAAACAACCAATATGGGAAGTATGTTTCGCCTTACCTATGATATTGTTCTAAAAGACCCCAAAAAAGAAAAAGAGTTTATTGATAAGCTCCGTTGCAGAAACGGAAATCTTGAAATAACTGTTTCCAAGCAAGCAACCGTTAATACTGAGCTTTAAGAAGGTTAGTGATTATGAAAATTTTAAAAATTCTTTCGATAATTTTGTGTGCTATTTTTTTATTTTCCGGCTGTGATAAGAATAATCTGAATAATTCTACCGATAGTACACAAGAAACCATCAAAAACACAACCACTCAGAACACAGAAGCTATATCAAGCGACAATATGTTCACCGATCGTGATATAAAAACCGACTACGATAAAAGCAACGCTATCATTATTAATCTTATCGGAACAACTGCCACTTGTGAAAACGACACCGTAAAAATTGACGAAAGCACTGTTACCTTAACAGGTGAAAACACTTATATTATTTCCGGCACTCTAACTGATGGTATGATAATTGTTGATGCTGAAGAATCTGATAAGCCTCAGATTGTTTTTGATAGCGTTGATATAACAAGCAAAGCTTCTTCTCCCATATATATAAAAACTGCCGATAAGGTATTTATAACTTTAGCAGAGGGTAGCGAAAATACAATTACAAACGGCGGAGAATTCAAATCTATTGATGATAATAATATTGACGGTGCAGTATTCTCAAAGCAGGATTTGACCTTTAACGGCTCAGGTAGCCTTACTGTTATCTCCCCTGCTGACCACGGAATTGTCTGCAAAGATGATTTAGTTTTTACAGGAGGAACCTACACTATAAGCTCCGCATCTCACGGCCTTGATTCAAATGACAGCACAAGAATTAAAGACAGCACCTTTACAATTGCATCGGGTAAGGATGGTATTCACACAGAAAATTCCGATGATTCTTCAAAAGGCTTTTTCTATATGGAAAGCGGTAAAATAGACGTAGAAGCAGAGGGCGACGGTATAAGTGCCGAGGCTTACACACAAATAAAAGACGGAACCATTAACATTCTCACCGGTGGCGGAAGCGAAAACGGAACAAAAGCAAGCTCTGATTCCTGGGGTAATTTCGGCGGTCATAGTGGCGGAATGGGCGGACCCGGTGGTATGGGGCAAAAGCCTGACCGAAAACCTACAGGTATGAGCCTTTCTGCCTCAGCTGATATCGCATCAGACGATTCAGATGAGAGCACAAGTATGAAAGGTATTAAATCAACGGAAAATATTGTTATTGAAAACGGTACTTTCAAAATCGACTCTGCTGACGACTCTCTCCATTCTGATTCTTCTTTAACGATTAATGACGGTACTTTTGAAATTGCATCCGGTGATGACGGGATTCACACGGAAGAAAAATTAAATGTCACAGACGGAATAATTAACATTACCGAAAGCTATGAAGGGCTTGAAGCTCTTGATATTGAGATTTCAGGCGGAGATATTACCCTTGTTGCAACCGATGACGGCTTGAACGCAGCAGGAGGAACAGATTCCAGCGGTATGGGTGGTCGTGATAACGGAATGTTTGGCGGTCACGGTGGTATGATGGGCGGCTCTTCCAACGGCAGTATAGTTATTTCCGGCGGAAAGCTTCATATAAACGCTTCAGGTGACGGAATAGATGCTAATGGTACACTTGAAATCAGCGGTGCTTATACCGTTGTTGTAGGTCCCACAACGGGGGACACCGCAACTCTTGATTATGATTCAAGTGCAGTAATTTCAGGGGGGACATTCATCGGAACAGGTGCTTCAGGTATGGCGCAAACATTCAGTAATTCCGAAAACCAAGGAGTTATTTCCCTAAGTGCAGGAACACAAAGCGCAGATACAAATATTACTGTAAAAAACACTTTGGGCAAAACCATTGTCACATATACTCCCGAACTTTCATTTAATGTAGTAATTATAAGTACTCCTGAAATACAAAAAGGCGAAACCTATAAAATTTCTATAGGTTCTGAAACCGCAGAATTTACAGCAGAATAAAAAGGAAAAGACAAGGCATTCTATACACCTTGTCTTTTCTGCATTCTAAGCCAATTTATAAATCCATATAAATCATTAAATAGAAACACAACGAAGCATATAATCACAGAAACATATGATATATCCTCCTTGGTTGCCAATACCCACAAAACAATTAAAACAACATCGTTTGTGGCATAAGCAAGAGCAAAAAACGGACTTCTTTTATATGTAAGAAAAGCGGCAATAAAACTTGTTGTAACCGAAATTGTACTTGGCAAAAGATTTGCTGTATTAAAATGTTTTAGTATAAAGTAAAAAGCAATTGTAACAACCAATGTGCAAATTATTATTAAAGGAATATCTTTCTTTTTCAGTCTGGCAACCGCAACTTCAGATTTGCTTTCCTTGTAAGGATTTTTAAGCCATGTAACAAGGGAAAAAACCGACATAGGCAGGGTCATACCCATATATGTGAGCATTTCACCATAGTAGGAAAATGAAAACGATATAATTCCATAAATAGTACTGAAAATTATCATTAAAATCTGCCCGAATGGATTTCCTTTGGCGCAAAATATTAAAGATGTAACACCAATTAAAGATGCACCAAGAGTCAGGTAATTGCTTCTGTCAAAAACAATAAATGAAATAAGAATTGACAGAACAGAAAAGCTCCATAATATAATCTCGAATTTAGAAAAATAGTTAATTAAACCTTTTACTTTTTTCATATATACTCCTAAAAAATAAGCATTCGCATACACATCTTCAAAGACCTAACGATGTGTAAACGAATGCTTTATTTTCAATATAAACATTCACTACCCGGTGGCAGTATCTATTATCAAAAGTATAGCACACAGCATTTATTTTTACAACAAATATATTTTATTTTTAACTTGCTTGTTTAACCTTCCCTTTTGTGCTATACTTTTCAGCAGGTGATTTTTATGCAAGATGTATTTTGTGAACTTAAATTAACAAGCGTTGCCGCTTCTCTTTGTTCTGCTTTAGGTATTGAAAAGCCGAACCAGGCAAATGAACCTTTAGACGCTCTGATTAAGCTTTGCGAGGGTAAGGGTGTTGACAGAGTTTTAATGTATAACCCCGATGCAGTTGCCCTCTGGATTTTTGAAAAATACGCTCCCCTTTTTACTCCCGTAATGCTCAACACAAGTGTTACTCTCCCTTTACAAAGTGTAATGCCATCTGTAACACCCGTTTGCTTCGGTACAATGTACACAGGTGCATCCCCTGAAATTCACGGAATTCAGTCTTACACCAAACCGGTTATTAAAACGGATTCGGTTTTTGATGCCCTTATCAGAGCAGGTAAAAAGCCCTGCATTGTTTCAACGGGTAATGACAGTATGTCAAAAATCTATCTTGAAAGAGAAATGGATTATTTCATTGTTGAAACTCCCGATGAGGCAAACAAAAAAGCAATTGAGCTTATTAAAGAAGATAAATATGATTTTATTGCAGTTTATAATGGGAACTATGACGGCACAATGCACCGCTATGGACCCGAAAGCGAAGAATCTATTGATGCATTAAAACATAATATAAACGCTTTTGAAACTCTCGCCAACGCAGTAAAAGATAATTGGAAGAACCATAAAACTCTTATGGGCTTTGCTCCCGACCACGGTTGCCACGAAATTGACGGCGGTTGCGGTAGCCACGGACTTTATATGCCCGAGGATATGAATATAGTTCATTTTTACGGAGTTATATAATTTAATAAAAATAAAAAACAGTTCCCGAGGGGCAAAAGCCTCTTGGGAACACACTTTTTCAATCAAACAACAGATTTAGTATATCATAATTAAAAACAATTGTCAATAATTTAACAAAAGTTTTGTTGTCTTATGTGACAAATTCTGCGTTTTAAATAAAGAAAAACTGTGAACTTTATACAAAGTTACATATTGCAAAACCTGTTTTTCCATGCTATTATATAGACAAAGAAAGGGTGAGTCCAATGTACAAGTAAAAACCTAATTTCAAAAGAAAGTGTGGTTCCGATGTACAAATAATAACCTGATCTGAAAACTATAAAGTAAAAGAAAGGGTGAGTCCGGTGTTCATGTAAAGGCCTACGGTTCGGGAAAAAAGAATACACAGGAAAAGAACCGAAAGACTAAAAACTTCATAAAATGAAAATTATTTCGAAACAAAAGGGTTTCTCACTTACGAGAATGTATATAGATACGAATATAAAAAAAGAGTGTGTTGGAAATAGGGTTCGTAGAAAGTGAAGTCAGAGGTCTTAATCAATGAAAGAGAGGTAAACAAAAAGATGTTAGATATTAAAATAGAACATAAATAACCCTTGACTTGTATGTGACGAGAAAGCATCAGTCAAGGGTTATTTCATTTATAAAAACTTTTGCCGTTTCACTGCTAACAGCAGTGTTTTTTTATTGCTCTTTTCTGCTATTTATGATATATTTAACTTATATCAAGGCAAAAGGAGTTTGTTCTTATGAAAGCAAAAATCACCCTTGCAAAAGAATTCCGTATCGGAGAAATTGATAAGAGAATTTACGGCTCTTTTATCGAACATCTCGGCAGAGCAATTTACGGCGGTATTTACGAACCTGACCACCCCACTGCCGATGAAAACGGCTTCCGCCAGGATGTTATTGATTTAGTAAAAAAACTTAATGTTCCCGTTGTTCGTTACCCCGGTGGTAACTTTGTTTCAGGTTATAATTGGGAAGATGGTGTTGGCCCTGTTGAAAATCGCCCTAAAAGGCTTGATTTGGCTTGGGGTACAACTGAGCCTAACCTTTTCGGCACAAATGAATTTCTTAATTGGTGCAAAAAGGCAAATACCGAATGTATGATGGCGGTAAACCTCGGCACAAGAGGTCCCGAGGAAGCAAGAAACATTGTTGAATACTGCAACCACAAATCAGGCTCTTATTGGTCAGATTTAAGAATTTCCCATGGAGTGAAAGACCCTCATAATATTAAATTATGGTGCTTAGGCAACGAAATGGACGGCGGTTGGCAGATGGGTGCTAAAACCGCTACTGAATACGGCAGGGTTGCACTTGAAGCCTCAAAAATGATGAAATGGACTGACCCATCCATCGAGACAGTTCTTTGCGGTTCTTCAAGCATTTATTCCCCCACCTTTGGTAAGTGGGAGGTTGAAAGCCTTGACATTGCCTACGACAGTATTGACTATGTTTCACTCCACCAATATTATGGAAACCATGAGGATGACACCCCCAGCTTCCTTGCAAAAAGCTTGCAGCTTGATGATTTCATTTATTCCGTTATCTGCGCTTGTGACTATGTTAAAGCAAAACGCCGTTCAAAGAAAAAAATTAATCTTTCTTTTGACGAATGGAATGTCTGGTACCATTCCAATAATCGCCCATTTGATAAATGGAGCGTTGCGCCTCCCCTTCTTGAAGATATTTATAATTTTGAGGATGCACTTCTTGTGGGCTCAATGCTTATAACTCTTCTTCGCCATTGTGACAGAATTAAAATCGCTTGCCTTGCACAGCTTGTGAATGTAATTGCTCCAATTTTTACTCAGACAGGTGGCGGAGTATTCGAGCAGACTATTTTCTTCCCCTTTATGCACCTTTCAAATTACGGCAGAGGCTCTGCTCTTCTTCCTCTTATTGACTGCGAAAAATATGATTGCAAACAGTTTACAGATGTTCCTTACATAGAATCTATTGCAACCTTTGACGAAGAAAAAGAAGAAATGACAATTTTCTGTGTTAATAAAAATCTTGAAGAGAGCATTGTTTTAGATGTTAATCTTATGGATTTTGAGGGTTATAAGCCCTTTGAATTTATCTCAATGGATGGCCACGCTAAAAATGAGGAAAATACATTTGATAATATAGCAGTTAAACCTCATAATAATCCGCTTCCTGAAATTGATAATTCAGTTCTTACTGCAGAGCTCAAAGCTTTCAGCTGGAATGTTATCCGATTAAAGAAAGCATAAAAGGAGGTTACAAACTCTTATGAATGTTAAAGAAATGACTCCTGAAAAGCTTCAGAAAAAAGCATTAAAGAAGCAAAAAGAAATTGCGAAATGGGAAAGAGAAAAAGCAAGACCTAAAAGTAATTATTATTTTGCCTATCTTGTTTTTATCATTACCCTCATTTATGCCACCGATGAAATTGCATCTCAAATCGGTACCTTAATGAAAACTGAAATTGCTAATGACCTTTTTGCTAAATTCGGTCAAAGCTCCGTTGCTCTTCTTGATATTCTTTCAATTCTCGTTGTACCATTCCAGGCTTTAGGTCTTTTATACAGACCCTTTGCAGACCGTTTGGGAAGAAAAAAATTCCTTATTATAAACACCTTTGGCATGAGCTTTGCAATGCTTGTTATTTTCCTTTCAAATAACATTTTCCTTTATTTTATCGGTGCGGTTCTTGTTCAGTTCTTTATTCCTCACGATATGCACGTTGTTTATATTATGGAATCCTCTCCATCAAAGCACAGAGCAAGAATTTATTCATCAATTAAATTCTTTGCAAATATGAGCGTTATGCTCGTCCCCGTTTTAAGAAGAATGCTTATGTCTGAAGCTTCAGAGTGGCGAAATGTTTATATGATTCCTGCAATCGTTGGTCTTGTAACAAGCTTTGTTGCAATTATGTTTGCAAGAGAAACTGATGCATTTATTGACTCTCGCCTTAAGCATCTTCGCAAAACCGATGAAGAGCTTTTGCAGGAAAAGCTTGAAAAAAAGACAAATGATGCCCAGGGCGGTCTTATTCCTGCATTTAAGTTTGCTATGAAGCACAAACAACTCCGTTGGCTTTTCATTACTGCAACTCTTGCAAACTTTGGTTTTATCGGCTCGATTAACTATCAGGTTATTATGTCCTATGGTTATGCCGAAAGCTTATACAACTCCTTCACAGAAGAGGTTATGGACCTTGTGAGCGTTGGCCCTGTTACAACCGCTCTTTTCCTTTTCCCTGTTGGTTGCTCTCTCGCTCAAGTTATTATGGGCTTCATTTGTGACTCCAAGGGCAGAAAGCATGCCGCACTTGTTACTGCATTTGATTGTCTTGTTTGCTTTGTGGGCTTTTGGCTAGGCGCAAAGTACAACTGGAGTCCTGCAATTGTCGGTCTTCTCTGCGGTGGCTTTGTTGGTAGCTTCTATTCAACAAATGACGTTCTTATTATGATGATTGGTGAATCCTCGCCAACAAACCTTCGTTCCTCAACAATGGCTGCAGAATTTTTACCCGTTGGTATGGGTGTTGGACTTTCATATATGATTAGCCTTCCCCTTGCAGCTATTTTAGGAAATCAGTATATGGGCATTATTTCAATTTGCCTTCTTGTTCCGGGCTTTATTGCAGCTCTCATTACCCTCGCTAAGAAAACCGCTGACACCAAGGGCATTGACCTTGATACTGTTACAGGGCTTGAGTGGGACTAACATAAATGCGAAATGCGAAATGCGGAATTCGAAATTCGAAATGAATATAAATACACTATCTGTAAATTTTTGTTTGCAGATAGTGTATTTGTTTTTTATTTGGAAAAACTTATTTCTGAGGTGATTTATACAATGGCTAAAAAAGGAATGAAGCGTCCGCAACGGACTCACACAAAGGAAAGGAATGTTGTTTCCCCTGTACCCGAAATCAAAGGTGCAGTCAATTCGTTAAATGAAAAAACTATTCTCAATATTTCAGGCACACAAGCACCCAGTCAAAAGATTTTCCGTTCAACATCCTTTATGGAAGATAAACCTATTTCCGAAGCTTATCCCGAAATTGACAATGACCTTGGCAGAGATAATATAGAAAATGATATTACCGCCGCGGATTTGCAGGACACATAATATGGAATCAATCTGGAAAAAAACGGCAGAGTTACCCTCTTTTCCAACTCTCGAAAAAGATATTAAAACCGATGTTCTTATTATCGGTGGAGGTCTTGCGGGTATTCTTACTGCCTATAAATTAAAAGAAAAAGGCGTAAACTGTATTGTTGTTGAAAAAGACCGAATATGCCAAAAGGTAACGGGAAACACAACTGCAAAAATTACAAGTCAACACGGCTTTTGCTACAGTAAAATTCTGAAAAGTAATGGCTTTGAAAGTGCAAAAATGTATCTTCATGCCAATGAACAAGCTTTGCGGGAATATGAAAAATTGTGCCAAAACATTGACTGTGATTTTGAGAAAAAAGATAATTTTGTTTACGTTACAAATGATATGAATTTAATTGACGAGGAGCTGAAAGCTTTATGGAAAATGGGCTTCCAGGCAGAATTTCAAGATAAATTGCCCATACCCATTAATCAAATCGGCTCAATTAAATTTAAAAACCAAGCACAGTTTAATCCTTTAAAATTCGTAAAAGAAATTGTAAAAGATTTAAACATTTATGAAAATACTTTTGTAAAAAAGATTGACGATAATTCCGCTATAACAGAGAAAAACAAAATTACTTTTAAAAAAGCTGTTATCGCCACCCATTTCCCCATTATAAATAACCACGGGCTTTTCTTTATGAAAATGTATCAGCACCGCTCCTATGTTATTGCTTTGGAAAATGCTCAACAAGTTGACGGAATGTATGTTGACCAAGCTGATTCGGGACTTTCTTTCAGAAATTATGAGAACCTTTTGCTTCTTGGTGGCGGTAGCCACAAAACGGGTAAAGAGGGCGGTAATTGGCAAGAGTTACGAGATTTTGCAAGAATTAATTACCCTGACAGCAAAGAAATTGCTTTTTGGGCAACTCAGGACTGCAAAACTCTTGACCATATCCCTTATATCGGACCATATTTCAAGGGTGCAAGAAACTTATTTGTTGCAACAGGCTTTAACAAATGGGGTATGACCGGCTCAATGGTAAGCGCTATGATTTTAAGTGACCTTGTAATCGAAAAAGAAAACCCTTATTCAAAAGCCTTTGACCCGTCAAGAAGCATTTTAAAACCACAATTATTGGTAAACGGTCTTGAATCTGTAAAAAACCTTTTAACTCCTACAACCAAACGATGCCCTCATTTAGGCTGTGCTTTAAAATGGAATAAGGCAGAGCATTCCTGGGACTGTCCCTGTCACGGTTCAAGATTTACAGATAACGGAAAGCTTTTAGAAAACCCTGCTAACGGGGATTTGAAATAATGTTGTCTTAAAGGCAGCATTATTTTTGTTTATATACAGTTAACCATTGCTTTTATAATTTATTTTATAATTTTTGTGACCAAGCATTAGTCTGATTTGTATTAATGGTGAAAGGAGAACGATATGAGTACTAATATTGACTTTCAGAACAAATACAAAGAATACGGCGAAATGCTTTACAGAATTGCTTTTGTTTATCTTGGAAATCCCGATGATACAGAAGATGTTTTACAAGATGTGTTTATTGCACTTCTTTATAACGCTCCCGAATTCAAATCAAAGGAGCACGAAAAAGCCTGGCTTATAAGAATAACACAGAATAAATGCATCAATTTTCTTAAAAGTTCGGGGAGAAAATCTCTTCCTTTTGATGAACTGAAGCTTCCTACATATAGTGAAAATCACGAAGAGAAAATTGATGTTGTAAAAAACATTCTTTCTTTGCCACCTAAATATAAAACCGCCGTAATTCTACATTATTACAATGATTACTCTGTGGAAGAAATCGCTAAAACACTGAAAATCGGTAAATCAGCAGTTAAGATGCGACTTAAACGAGCCAGAGAAATCTTAAAAATTGAATTGGAGGATTACAACTATGAAGAAAAACGATATTAAAAACACTTTAAATGAAATTAAGCCCACACCCTATCTTGAAACCCGACTTGAAGCAAAAGTAAAAGCCTTTGAACCTGCACCCCAAAGGAACAGAAAACTTGCAGTTTCAACCTTTGCTATGTGCGCTTTAGTGCTTACTTTAGGATTATTTGCAGGAACAAAGCTTATTAAGACAGATTTAATTTCTGTTGAAAAAACAAGCGCAACTATTGAAACCCATCAGGCGCAGGTGAGTTCAGAACAGTCAAAAGAGCTCGTCACTCAAGACAACCCTATTTTTGAAAGTCAACCTGCCGAATTTTATCAATACACAGAAGAAATCAATACAGATGGTATCACGCTCACTGTATTAGGCGAAGATATTACCGATGGGAATTATATTAAATTCTACCCTGAAAAAAAATATGTTGACCTACCCTTAGAAGCAATTTTCGAGAAACTGGGGGGTAAATTTACCTGGATTAACAATGTTACTGCTTCTTTGAAAATAGACAATAAAGATTATAATTATAGTGCTGAATTTGCTCGTATAAGTCTTATGGGAGATAGCAAACAAATTGATTTCCGTTCTGATAAATATATTCTGAGCGGGCACAGAAAAGTTAACGGAAAGCATATAATTGACAATGAATCTCTTGAAATGCTTTTAGAACATTTCGGATATAAAATCACTGTTGATTTTGATAATAAAACAGTTGAAATTAAGTAATTTAAAATAATTAAAAATAAATATCGCAATATGTAAATATTTTCTTTACATATTGCGATATTTTAGTTATAATAATTATTTGTAAAAATATGTTATCAGGTGGTTAGTATGCGTTAATACCAAAATTAAACATATTTATTAAATAAACCACTATTGAAAGGAAAATATATATGCTTCAGTTTGAAGAATTAAGACTCGAGCTCCTCTCTTATGAGGACAAATTAAAAGACCTTGCAGAAGCTCTCGGTCTTCAGAAAATGAAAGACGAAGTTAATGAGCTTGAAGCAGAAAGTGCAAAGGATGGTTTCTGGGATGATATTGCTCGTTCACAGAAAATCACTCAGCATATGGCAGGTCTCAAAAACAAAATCGGTGCTTACGACGACCTTTGTGGTGTTTTTGATGACACATTGACTCTTATTGAGCTTGCAAATGAGGAAGAGGACGAAAGCCTTTTTGACGAATGTCGCGAGGGTGTTGACGGTTTCGTTACATCTCTTGATGCAATGACTCTTTCAACTCTTCTTACAGGTGAATACGATAAAAACAACGCTATTCTCACCTTCCACGCAGGTGCAGGCGGAACAGAGGCTCAGGACTGGGCTCAGATGCTTTTCCGTATGTATAACCGTTGGGGTGAGCGTCACGGCTTCAAGGTTTCAACTCTTGACTACCTTGATGGTGACGAAGCGGGTCTTAAATCTGCAGTTATTCTTATTGAGGGTGAAAATGCTTACGGCTATATGAAGAGCGAAAGCGGTATTCACAGACTTGTTCGTGTTTCTCCCTTCGATGCATCAGGAAGAAGACACACATCCTTCGCTTCTCTCGAGGTTATGCCCGAAATTGATGATAGCATTGATGTTGAAATCGCACCCGAAGACATCAAAATGGACGTTTACCGTTCATCAGGTGCAGGTGGTCAGAAGGTTAATAAAACCTCTTCCGCTGTTCGTCTTACTCATATTCCCACAGGTATTGTTTGCTCCTGTCAGGTTGAAAGAAGCCAGCATCAGAACCGCGAGGTTGCTATGCGTATGCTTAAATCAAAGCTTATTGAAATCAAAGAGCGTGAGCATCTTGACAAAATCAGTGATATTAAAGGCGTTCAGAAGGAAATTGCATGGGGTAGCCAGATTCGTTCCTACGTATTTATGCCCTATACTCTTGCAAAAGACCACAGAACAAGCTTTGAAAACGGAAATATCAATGCAGTTATGGACGGAGACCTTGACGGCTTCATTAACGCATACCTTAAAATGCAGGCAAACAAGGAATAATTATTTATTATGGATATTAAAGCAGAATCCTTAAAAAAGCATTACGAATGGAACGGGAAAATCGAAGTAATTGCTCGTTGTCCCGTTGAAACAAGAGAAGATATGGCTTTGGCATACACCCCCGGTGTTGCCGAGGCTTGTCTTGTTATTAAAGATGATGTTAATAAATCCTTTGAGCTTACAAGAAGAAATAACCTTGTAGCCGTAGTAACTGACGGAACTGCAGTTCTTGGCCTTGGTGATATTGGTCCCGAGGCAGGTATGCCCGTTATGGAAGGCAAATGCGCTCTTTTCAAAAAATTCGCAGATGTGGATGCTTTCCCTCTCTGCATTAAGTCTAAAGATGTTGATGAAATTGTGAGAACAATTTATCTTCTTTCCGGTAGCTTTGGCGGAATTAATCTTGAAGACATTGCCGCTCCCCGATGCTTCGAAATTGAAAAGAAGCTTAAAGAAATTTGCCATATCCCCATTTTCCACGATGACCAGCACGGCACTGCAGTTGTTGTTTTAGCAGGTGTTCTCAATGCTCTTAAGGTGGTAAAAAAAGATATTAAAAATGTAAAAATCGTTGTTAACGGACTTGGTGCTGCAGGTACTGCAATCAGTAAAATGCTTATTGCCGCAGGTGCTACCAATATGGTGCTTGTTGACAGAACCGGTATCATTAACGAAAATGACGAGTTTCTCGGAGAAGAAAGGCAAAACCTTGCAAGGATAACAAATCCCGAAAAGCTTACGGGCGGTTTAGATGTTGCAATTAAAAATGCAGATGTTTTTGTTGGTGTTTCTGCACCGAATATACTTTCTCAGGAAATGGTTAAATCAATGAACACCGATGCAATTGTTTTTGCAATGGCAAACCCCACTCCCGAAATTATGCCCGACAAGGCAAAGGAAGCAGGAGCAAAAGTTGTGGGAACAGGTCGCTCAGATTTCCCCAATCAGATTAACAATGTTCTCGTTTTCCCCGGAATTTTCAGAGGTGCTCTTGATTGCGGAGCAACGGCAATAACTGAAGAAATGAAGCTTGCCGCAGCTTACGCTCTTGCAAATCACATTCCTGAAAACCAGCTTAATGAAGAAAACATAATCCCCTCTGCCCTTGACAGAAGTGTTGCTTTTGAAATTGCAGAAGCAGTTAAAAAATCCGCTATTGAAAGCGGTATAATAAGATAAAAAAATCTGTGACCCTATCATCATTTCAAAAAATGATGATAGGGTCACTTGCTTATGCTTCGTTAAAGTATTTAACTAAATATTCTACCACCGCGCCAAACATCGGGTGAGAGTGGGAGTGTGCGCCATCCCAGTTTTCCCAAAGGGTTGTTGCACCGTGCTTTTTCATGTTGTAGAATGTGTTTTCCTTTTCGCTTGTGAGAAGCTTGAAGGCTAAATCCTTATGCCCATTTTCGCAAAGAGTTCTGATTAGAATATCCGTTCCGAAAATACCGGTATCAAACTGACCAAGCTTTTCATATTTATCAACAATGGCTTTGAGAGTTTTCTCGTTACCCAAGCCTAAATCATAACCATAGGCATCGCAAGCCTCTGTTGATTTATAGAAGGTGCAGGTTTTCTTATCATAGTATTTGTCAAGAAATGCCTTTTTAACCTTTTCATAACGAGCCTTTAACTCTTTAGTGGGTTTGCCGATAACATCGGCAATCTCAATAGTCATTTTAAGGGTTTTAATATAGAAATATGTATTTACAAAGGGCTCGGGAATAAGGTTTCTGTCCTTTGGTGAACACCAGTCACCCAAACACCAACCGCCTAATTCCTCGCGTACTACCAAGCCTTTTTCGCTATGGCTTTCCATATAATCAAGATAGCGGAGCATATTGGGATAATATTTTTCAATTATCTCTTTATCACCATAATGCTTATAGAAAGCGTAGGGCACAATTACCATTGCACCGCCCCAACCGCCGGGACCACCGCCACCGCCATAAAATGGTGCGGTATGCTGAACGTGACCATTAAAAATGTCCTGACAGTCTGCAATATCGCGAATCCACTTACGATACATACTCTCTGCATCAAAGCAGGTCATAACCACATTTGCAGTTAACTGACCGTCACCTGTATAGCCAAGTCTTTCTCTGTGAGGGCAGTCAGAGGGAATACATCCGTGAATATTTGAAAGCTGTGTTCTCATATAAGCATCAAAAATCCATTGTAAAGTCTCATTTGATGATTTAAATTTAACAATGGGCTTCAAATCCGTATGAACAACTCTATATTCTTTAACCTCTACTCTGCCAAGCACATCGAAATATCTTGCGCCGTGCCATGTAAACTGAGGGTAATACACCTTACATTTATTATCATAAATAAATGTGTCCTTCTGCATACGGAATTCGCCACCTGCAGAATGGAATGCTAAACCGCCATTTTCGTCAAGCTCTTCTGCATAACGGATTGTACAGCTTTCGCTGATGTAAGCATCCTCAATAAAGCTTATAACAGGGTAGCCTGCAACATTTTCACCCACATCATAAATTGCATAATCACCCTTTTTATAAATACACTTGGGCTTAAGCTTTCTGACTATTCTGTCGGGTGTAAAATCTGCCTCGTTAAGAACAGAAACAGGTGCTGAAATTATTCCGGGATTTTTCCAATTGTCAGTTGAATAGGAAACATCAGAAAAATCATAGTACCCTACTCTTGAATCCTGATCCTCGCCATAATAGACACTGGCTCTCTGAACATAGGATTTAATATATTTAAGATTACTGTCACTTTTTGCAATAATCTTATTTTCCTGAGAAAGCTTAAAGCAAAGCTTGAGATTTCCGTTGCCGTAGCATTTAACACCTTCATTGGGGCATTCATGCTGTGCATACCAACCGCCACCTATATGGAAAACAATTGTATTTTTACCCTTTTTCAAAAGCTTTGAAACGTCAATTTTTTCATAAAGGATTCTGTAAGTCATTTTGTCAAATATGGGGTAAGACATACTTGCAGTGTCCATAAATTCAAAGTTTGTCCACGCAGGAGAAAGCACCTTATCTGTTATGCTTTTTCCGTTAATGTAAACATTACAATAGCCAAGTCCTGTCACAAAAAGCTCTGCAGGGACTTTCTTATCTAAATTAAAATCACAACGGACAATAACTGCTTCGGTATCAGGAAATTCAACCCAATCAGCACCCTCAAAAACAAGGTTAAGATTATATTTTATATATCTTTTACCCTCTTTTTTAAATGCAATATTTTCATAAGGAAAGCCATTTTTGGTGAAGAAATCAACAACCTCTGCTCTGCTTTCACCAATTATACTTTTCGCACCAAGCTCAATAGCAAGGCTTTTTAATTCCTTTAAAATATTGCTACCGATATTGAATTTTCTGTAATCCTTTTTTACTGCAAGTTTTGAGATTTCAAATTCGCCTTCACCATTGTCATAAAGGCTACCGCAACCTAAAATGTCATCTCCTATTGCACAAACAATATGGTAACCGTTCTCATCACGGTTATCTTTTATAAAAGAGGACTTTTCACCGCCCTCGTCGCAAAAAACTTCACGACGAAGAGCGATAATATTTTTAAAAAGCTTATCCGAAAAATCTATTCTTTCATATCTTTGTTCCATAACACACCTTATTTCTCGCTTTTCTGTGGAGCAATAATGAAGTTAAATGCAAGCTCTTTTGATGCATCAATGCTATACTCAGGAAGAGTTGCGGGGCCACAGCTACCGGTACCTGTACCCTTTGTGTAACCATTAAGAGTTACAAAGGTTGTTTTCTGGTCGTAAATATCTTCTCTGTGGTCTGCCTTCTGAAGAAGTGCCTGAGTATAATTATGAACATTGAAATCAAATCTCTTATCGGAGTAAATGAGGATTTCCTCACCCTTTTCATTCTTAAGCTTCAGATAAGAAACATCTGAATGGTTGGAGTTATCCTGAGGACGAATATAAGGCTCATGCTCATCTGCAACCTTTGCAGTATAAAGACCGATAGGTGCGTGAGAGTTAAAGTCATTGTAGTTTTCCTTTTCACCTCTGCCGAAATATTCAATTTCATTGAATTTCTTATCTGCTTCAAATGTAAGGCCGAGAGCAGGAATATCATAGAAATTCTCTTTACTGTCTTTATCGGGAGCCATAGCAACCTCAATATCAACAACACCATTTGCACCGATGATATAAAGAATATTTGCATTAAAGAGAATATCCTCTTTGCCGTGAACAGTAATGTACTGGCTCACTGATGCCACACCGGATTTAACCTCTGCACTCATATCCTCGAGAACAATTTTTGGGTCAACAAGGTTATGCTCTTTCCAATCCTCAATAATCCAACGGTCATTATCAACATAAGCTCTTGAAAGATTAAGAAGGAAGCCTTTATGAGATGCAGGCTCTTTATTAAGCACCTGAACTCCATTTGCTTTATAGGAAACCATTTCGCCTGTCTCCTCAGAGAATTCAATTGAACCGTTTTCATATTTTATAGTAAGCTTTTCACCATCGGAAGCAATTGAAACCTTACCCATTTCAAGAGAGGGTTGAATAAAAGGTGCTTCAGAAAGTGTTAACTGTTCAGTTGCAATTTCAAAATCGCCATCAAGGTAAGTAAGATTAAGATAAGTGTTTTTATCATAATCTACTTTTGGTAAATCGAGCTTATATGTTGCATCCTTTTCAGGTGCAATATCAGTACTGAAGCTACCACATTTAAGAGTTACGCCATTTTCCTGAACTTCCCAATAAACCTCGATATTTGAGGATGACAAGAAGCGGTTGGTATTAACGATAGTAAGCTTATTACCTGAAAGTCTGCGAACTCTTAAGGGTCTGTAGCAGTTTTTCATTTCGTATGCACCTGTGTGAGGTGTGCGGTCAGGATAGAAAAGACCGTCAACACAGAAGCAACCATCGTGAAGAAGCTCCCCGTGGTCACCGCCGTAGGTGTACTGATATTTATACTTATCGCTACCATCGTGGAGAACAGAATGGTCTGCCCATTCCCAGATACAGCCACCCATAAAGATGTCATCGGAGAAGAAAATCTGCATATATTCTTCCAGTGCACCGGGGCCAACACCCATAGCGTGACAGTATTCGCAAAGGTAGAAGGGTACCTCCTGATACTGCTTACCGCGTTTTCTGTCTCGTATTTTTTTCAAATCATCCTGATGGGTGTACATTTCAGAAAATACATCATAGTGATAACGTTTTGTACGGCAAACGCCCTCATAATGAACAGGAACATCTGTTAATTCTTTAAGCATTTCGTAGCATTTATCGTGGCATTTATAACCCCATGATTCGTTACCCAAGCTCCACATAATAATAGAGGGATGAGTTCTGTCACGGAAATACATTCTTCTTACTCTATCCATATAATGTTTTGCCCATTTTGTATCGTTACTGATAGCATCACCCTCACAACCTAAATGGAAAAGACCGTGAGTTTCAATATCTGCTTCATCAACAACATAAAGACCATAATGGTCGCAAAGTTCTAAGAAATGTGGGTCTGGTGGGTAGTGTGAAGTACGAACACAGTTTACATTATATTCTTTCATAAGGAGAATATCTTTGAGTAAATCGTCGTAATTCATGCAGTAACCTTTTGTTTCGTGTGTGTCGTGGTGGTTTACACCCTTTAACTTAACTTTTTTACCATTGAAATAGAATACTGCATTTTTGATTTTAAT
>JAZNJB010000025.1:0-5046 GCA_045577815.1 Acutalibacteraceae bacterium | reverse complement strand
CCGTTAGGCTCATTCCATTCTGCGATCTGAAGACCCGCAAGATCACTATTAAGGGTGTTAATAACCGCATCAAACTTAGGCTTGAGAATCTTTGCGTGAAGCTTCATATGCTCTTTAATGCCGTTAACATCCTTAAAGAATCTGACATGACGAAGCATATTCACTTTATCATAACTGATAGACTGAATTGTAAGTCTTTTGAGAATCTCTTTGATATTTTCAACAGATGATGCGAGACATGCAACACCTGCACCAGGGTAAGATATTTTTGATGTTGAAGCAACTTCAACAACCATATTTTTATTTTTCTCCGGAAGAACATCAAAGATATTTACAAGCTCATCAGATTTTTCTGTAAGGTCGTGAACGATATAAGCATTATCCCATATAATTCTGAAATCATCACTAACATCAAGATTGGCAATTCTGTTAACTGTTTCTGCAGAGAATGTAATTCCCTGCGGATTTGAATATTTAGGAACACAGAACATACCCTTAACAGAGTTGTCCTTAACAGCCGCTTCAATAGCATCCATATCAGGACCTTCAGCTGTCATAGGAATATTAATCATTTCAATTCCAAGATATTCGGAGATTGCAAAATGCCTGTCATAACCGGGGCAAGGACAAAGGAATTTAACCTTCCCCTGCTGAGCCCAAGGAGTAAAGCCTGCACCCATATGCATACACTGAGCAACATAATCAAACATCAAAGAAAGGCTTGAGTTACCACCAATAATCACATTTTCAGGTTTAACCTCAAGCAAATCTGCAAAGAGCTTTTTACACTCGGGAATACCGTCAAGAACACCGTAGTTTCTTACATCAAGACCATTTTCGCATTTGAAATTACCATCAGAAAGAGCATCAAGCATACCATCAGAAATATCAAGCTGGTCTGCACCGGGCTTACCACGGGACATATCAATAGAAAGACCCTGTGCCTTAAGATTTTCATACTCTGCCTTTACCGAATTATACTCATTCAACAATTCTTCTTTTGTCATTGAAAGATATGATTTAGACATAATTTTCTCCTATACAATAAAACTGCGTGATATTATATCAAATTTCTTTTATTTTGTAAACCTCTTTCCGTCATAAAACAGATTTTTGTTGAGAGCGAAAAAATATCGCAGTATTTCGTTATTACTATTGTAACTTTTGATTAAATATATTATAATTGTTGCGTTTTAAAAAAATATTGGAGGGATTTTTTTGAAAAAGCTTGCTATTATCGGCGCAGGTGCATCGGGTCTTTGCGCAGCTATTGAAGCTTCCAAAATAAACCCTGATTTAAATATAACCATTTTTGACAGAATGCAAAAATGTGGTAAAAAAATTCTTGCCACAGGCAACGGCAGATGCAATTTTACAAACGAAGACCTCTCCTTAAAGCATTTTTATGGTGACTACGAGTTTTTGAAAAGTCTTTTATCAAGCGATTTTTCTGATATTAAAGCTTTTTTCAAAAACATCGGGGTGCTTTCATACGAGGAGGACGGACGAATTTACCCTCGCTCACAACAGGCATCTACAATTAAGGATGCACTTTTAAAGAGTATTGAAAGCAAAAACATAATAGTAAAAACAGATTGTCAAATCAATCAGGTAAAAAAAATCAATAACAGCTTTTTAGTTAACGGAGAAAAGTTTGATGGAGTTATAATCTGCGGTGGTGGTAAAGCCTCTTCGGTTCACGGCTCGGACGGTTCTTGCTACAATCTTGCAAAAGAATTCGGACACACCTTAACTCCTCTATACCCTGCTCTTTGTGGTCTTGTTATAAGTGATAAAGACTTAAATTTACTTAAAGGGGTCCGTGCCGAAGCTCTTGCAAGGCTATATTCAGGAAATGCTCTTTTAGGTAGCGAAATGGGTGAAATTCAATTTACCGATAAAGCAATTTCGGGTATTCCTGTTATGAATCTTTCACACCTTTGCGAGAATAAAAAGAATTTAAAAATCAGCCTTGATTTATGTCCTGAAATAAATGAAAAAGACTTGTTCAATCACATAAAGCAAAGTGTTAACAACTCTCCCGAAGCTGAATTTGAAACAGTTCTTAACGGCATAGTTAATTTAAAGCTTGGGTTTGCAGTTATGAACAGAAGTGGTATAAAATCACAAACCAAATGCAATAAAGTGAATGATTTTCAAATTAAAAATGTGTTAAATCAATTAAAGAAATTTGAAATCAGCATAAAATCTGCAAAAGGTTTTGACAATGCTCAGGTAACAAAAGGCGGTGTAAAAACTGCCGAAGTTTCACCGGTTACAATGATGTCAAAAAAAGAAGAGGGATTATTCCTTTGTGGTGAGCTTCTTGACATACATGGTGACTGCGGCGGTTATAATCTGCACCTTGCTTTCACAACAGGCAGAATTGCAGGTCACAGCGCAGGAAAATTATTAAAATAAGGACTTAAAATGATACGAATTAACGAAATTAAAATGCCCTTGGGTGCAACTGAAGAGGAAGTAAAAACTGCAACTGCAAAGGCATTAAAAATCAAAGAAAATGATATAAAGGCTTTTACTCTTGCAAGGCGTTCAATAGACTCTCGCAGGAAGGACAATATAATCCTCGTTTACTCTGTGGAAATCGAAACAGACCTTGATGAAGAAAAGGTTGTTGCACCTTTCCCACCAAACAAGGCTTTTATTACACAGAAATATGAATACACCATCCCCGAAGCAAAAAGAAGCTTTCCCTTAAGACCCGTTGTTGTGGGCTTTGGTCCTGCAGGTATGTTTGCAGCCTTAACCCTTGCAAAAGCAGGTCTTAACCCCATTGTTTTGGAGCGTGGCTCTGCGGTTGAAGAAAGAACAAACGAGGTAAACCGCTTCTGGACAGAGCGTGTACTCAACACCAACTCCAATGTTCAGTTTGGCGAGGGCGGTGCAGGTACATTTTCTGACGGAAAGCTTACAACAGGTATTAAAGACGGCAGATGCAGAGAGGTTTTTCTTCGCTTTGCAGAATTTGGCGCACCTGAAGAAATTCTTTATTCTGCAACCCCACACATTGGCACAGATAGGCTGAAAACAGTTGTTAAAAATCTTCGTAATGAGGTTATACGCCTTGGTGGTGAGATTAAATTCAACACTCAGTTAGTTGACATTATAACTGCCAACGGCTTTGTTCAGGGAGTCACTTATAAAAATCCAGACGGAACAACAACCGATATTGAAACCGATGCTCTTATTCTTGCAATCGGTCACTCTGCGAGAGATACTTTTGAGCTTGTTTACAGAAAAGGTCTTGAAATTATTCAAAAGCCCTTCTCCGTAGGCACAAGAATCGAGCATCCACAAGAACACATTAATAAGGCTCAATACGGCTCATTATGGAATTCTCCCCTGCTCCCTGCAGCAGATTATAAATTAGCCTGTCACCCCAAGCACGGCAGAGGTCTTTACACCTTCTGTATGTGCCCCGGTGGTACAGTTGTTGCAGCATCATCCGAAGAAGGCGGAATGGTTGTTAACGGAATGAGTGAATATGCCCGTGACAAAGAAAACGCAAACTGCGCTTTACTTGTTGGCATTGAGCCACCTTTCGAAAGCGACCATCCTCTTGCAGGTATGTATCTTCAAAGGGAAATTGAGCAAAAAGCATTTAAGCTCGGTGGCGGTGACTATACCGCACCCGCACAGCTTTTAGGTGACTTCCTAAAAGACACCCCCTCAACAAAGCTTGGTGCAGTTAATCCCTCCTGCCCAACGGGTGTTACAATGACTGACATCAGAAAGGTTCTGCCAAAAAAAGTTACCGACACAATTGCAGGTGCTATTCAGGACTTTGACAATAAGCTTCACGGCTTCAATTTATATGATGCGGTACTCACAGCGCCCGAATCAAGAAGCTCATCACCCATAAGAATTATTCGTGATGAATTCTATCAGGCAACGAGACTTCGTGGTCTTTACCCTTGTGGCGAGGGCGCAGGCTATGCAGGCGGAATAGTTTCCGCAGGTGTTGACGGAATCCGTTGCGCCGAAGCAGTTTTGAGCGGTGAATATTGATAATTTAATATTGCACATAATACAAACCACCTCAGGAATATTATTTTCTGAGGTGATTTTTTTGATATATAAAGTTATTAAGCTGAGTTCTGTTTTTATGGTTTTTGCACTTCTTACTATCACAATTATTTCTACTGTCACAATCTCACATATCGGAACAACTGTCAGCAAATCTTTAAGGAAATTACCAATTTATTCCGTTGACACAAATGAAAAGAAAATTGCAATAACCTTTGATGCAGCATGGAGCGCGGAAGACACCGACGAACTTATTGAAATACTGAAAAACCATAATGCAAAAGCCACTGTTTTTGCCGTTGGTGACTGGGTTGAGAAAAATCCCGAAGCAGTAAAAAAATTTCATAAATACGGTCACGAAATGGCAAACCATTCCGATACTCACGCTGCTTTCAGCAAAATAAGTCGAGAGGAAATAAAGCAAGAAATACTTAACTGCAACAAAAAAATTGAGAAAATCACAGGCGTTGCGCCAAAGCTTGTAAGAGCCCCAAGCGGCGATTATGATAATAAAAGCATCGAGGTCGCAGAAAGCCTTGGAATGAAGATGATTCAATGGGATTGTGACAGTCTGGACTGGAAATTGCTTTCTGTTGATGAAATGTATAATCGTGTGGTTAACAAGGTGCAAAACGGGTCAATTGTTTTATTCCACAACGGTGTTGAAAACACTCCCGAGGCACTTGATAAAATCCTTACTAAATTAGAAAAAGACGGCTACGAATTCGTAACCGTCAGTGAATTGATTTATTGGGATGATTATGAAATTGACCTTACGGGTAGGCAGAAAACAATCAAAAACACACACTAATTCCGGTAAACAATATCTTTGTCGTTCCTTGTTCAATATAAAAAATCGCATTACATTTTTCACCATTGTTCATATCTTCCAAAAATACAGAGCCTGTTTTTAGAATTGTTCCATTTGAATCGTAACATTTATATGATATTGACGATGTTGATGTTATTGCTTTTCCCGAATTGTTAGTTACATTTATT
>JAZNJB010000024.1:0-241087 GCA_045577815.1 Acutalibacteraceae bacterium | reverse complement strand
GATTGTTATTGATGTAAGGCTTGTGCAACCCCAAAAAGCATACTCTTCTATACAAGTTACGCTGTCGGGGATTGTTATTGATGTAAGGCTTGTGCAACCCCAAAAAGCATCATCACCTATACTTGTTACACCTTCAGGGATTGTTATAAGTGAAAGACTTGAACAATTCTCAAAAGCATAAGAACCTATATATGTTACACTATCGGGTATTGTTATTGATGTAATGTTACTGCAATCATAAAAAGCATCACTGGCAATAGTTTTTGTGCCTTCTTTAATTACACATTCGCCTGTAATTGTCTCTTTTACATCAATCAAATGATTGTTAATATATATAATATCATTTTCCCAATTGGTTGAATTGTTATAATAACCTGTGTTATAGAAAGCGCCACGCCCGATACTTGTCACACTATCAGAAATTATAATTTCTTTCAGATTAATGCAATTACGAAAGGCAGAAACATCTATACTTGTTACACCATCGGGAATTGTAACAGAGATAAGGCTTGTACAATCAATAAAAGCTTCATAACCTATCTTTGTTACACTATCAGGAATTGTAACAGAGACAAGGCTTGTACAACCACCGAAAGCTCTTTGACCTATACTTGTTACACTGTCAGATATTGTTATTGAAGTAAGGTTTTCGCAACTGAAACCATATCCAGGTATTTTTGTAACACCGTCAGGAATTTCTAAATCAGTTACCAATTCACCGTTCATATATAATTTGTCTGCATAATATAATGGGTTAGAATCAAAACTTTTAAAATCAATATTACACCATACGGCTATATCGCTTATATATACTGATTCAATACTACTACAAGCAAAGAAAGCAGATTCACCTATATTTGTCACACTGATACCTATTGTTACTGTTTTAAGACTATAACACTTATAAAAAGCATAACTACCTATATTTGTTATGCCTTCCCCAATAATAACCCCTGTTATTTTGTTGCACAATGAATGCCACGGTGACAATTCTCCACCATAATAATTAGAATTACTATAAGAATTCATTTCTCCCGAACCACTTATAGTAAGAGTTCCCTCATCATCTAATGCCCAATTTAAACTATCACCACAGGTACCAGCAGCAACATATGATACTGCCTTGGCTTTAACCTCAAAAACTCCACTAAAATCAATCTCACTAAGCCCTACATATGCAGAACTGAAAATGATAGTAATAGCGAGAAAGATTGAAAAGCTACTTTTTAATACCTTTTTCATAACCTATATCCCCTAAGTTATATTAATATAATATTTCAATTTATATTACCATAATTTAACATAATATTTAAATAGCACTAATTAACAAAAAAAAACAACTTAATTTGTGCAAGAAAAATTTTTTATATTTATAATTTTTTTGCAAACAATATTATCAAAGCAATTAGTGGCTTTTTGCAGAAAGGAGTTTTAAATATGTTAGACAGAATTGCTTTGATTCTTGTAACAATTGGTGCGCTTAACTGGGGTAGCGTTGGTCTTTTCAAGTTTGACCTTGTTGCATGGCTTTTCGGTGGTCAGGCGGCTATTCTTTCAAGAATTGTTTACGTACTTGTTGCTCTTGCAGGTATCTGGTGCATATCTCTTCTTTTCAGAGAAAATGATATGGTTGAATCCAGAAACGATATGATTGATGACAAGGTTGAATAAGAAAAAACACATTTGGAGCTTTTCCAAATGTGTTTTTTACATATATTGTTAATTTATTTTGTACCGAAAATACGGTCACCTGCATCACCAAGACCGGGAACGATATAACAATGGTCATTGAGCTTTTCATCAAGAGAAGCAAGGAAAATATCAACATCAGGATGTGCCTTTGCAAGTGCATCAAGACCTTCAGGAGCGGCAATAATGCCAAGGAATTTAATATGCTTTGCGCCACGCTTTTTAATCTGAGTGATTGCATCAATTGCAGAGCCACCTGTTGCAAGCATGGGGTCAACAACAAAAACATCTCTGTGCTCAATATCTAAAGGTAGCTTACAATAATATTCAACAGGTTGAACTGTTTCAGGGTCTCTGTAAAGACCGATATGGCCAACCTTTGCAGAAGGAAGAAGAGCAAGCATACCCTCAACCATTCCGAGACCTGCTCTCAAAATGGGAACAATAGCAACCTTCTTTCCGGCAAGGGTTTTACCTGTCATTTTGCAGATAGGTGTTTCAACCTCAACATCTTCAAGAGGTAAATCTCTTGTAGCCTCGTAGCAGATAAGGTTTGCAATTTCAGAAATAAGAGCGCGGAACTCTTTAGATCCTGTATTAACATCACGAAGAATTGAAAGCTTATGCTGAATAAGCGGATGGTCCATCACAACAATTTTTCCCATATTTAACATCCTTTCAGTATTTTAAAAATATCGTTAAATTTATTTTATATCAAAGTTTTAAGAATTGCAAGTGCATCTGCAATATCAGCTTTAAAATCATCAGTTCTTGCTTCAATTGAGCAAGTTTCGCAACCTGCAATTTTAAGAGCTTCAAAGAATTTTTTATAAATAGCAATAACCTCTTCGCTGTCCTTAGCTGAGGGGTAAACCCTTTTTTCAGGCTCAGCAATATGAGCGTGCAAAAGCTCACCTTTAAAATCAGCAATTCCCTCTATGCTATCGTTATTCCCGAAAACGTGATAAAGGTCTGCAAGGCCTGCAACATTTTTCTTGCGGCTCATACGGGCAATTTCGATACCGTCTGCAACTGTGTAAATCATTGAGGATTCGCAGAATCTCAACGGCTCCATTACAATTACACAGCCTGCCTTTTCTGCTTTTGGTGCGGCATATTCATTCAAAAAGAATGCCATTTGCTCTTTTGCTTTTTCAAAAGAAAAGCCATCAGGAAAGCTTCTTGCTGCGCCTGAGCCGAAAACAACTTTTTCGACTCCTAGAATCTCAGCTCTTTCAAATCCTTTATCAAGATATTCGGACAACGCCCCATAGTCTATACTATCGCCCACAACCTTTAAATCACCGGGAATAAATCCATTGGCTGCGAGGCATTTCAAAGAGCATTCTTCTAAATAATTTTTGCATAAATTAAATTTTTCATCATCAAATTTTGCGAGACTTCCAAAACCACATTCGTAGTAATCAACGCCTGCTTTTGAAGCGGATTTTATACTTTCAAAGTCGTCAAGACCTCTGCAAACACCAATTTTCATAAGCTTCTACCCTCTTGCATTATTTATCATTTCAAGAGCATTATCAAGCTGGGTCTGAGTAATTTCTCCACCGCTTGTAATTCTTGCAATTTCCTTTGTTCTGCCCTCTAAGTCAAGCAGAGTAACGCCTGTATAGGTTTTTCCGTCACGAACTGCTTTTTCAATAAGATAATGGCTATCTGCATAAGACATAAGCTGAGCAAGGTGGGTTACACAAAGAACCTGCTTACCCTCTGAAACATCTTTAAGCTTTGAGGCAACCTTTAAAGCGGCTCTTCCGCTTACACCTGCATCAATTTCATCAAAAATCATTGTGTCTATTTTATCTTTATGTGCCAATACAGTTTTTAAAGCCAACATAATTCTTGAAAGCTCACCGCCACTTGCGATTTTTGCAATTGGCTTCGGCACTTCACCAACATTGGCAGAAATAAGAAATTCTGCACTGTCAATTCCGTTTTCGCATAGGTCAACCTCTTTGAAATCAACAAGAAATTCAACATTGGGCATATCAAGAAAACGAAGCTCCTCACAAACCTTTTCGCAGAAGATTTTTGCTTCAGTTTTTCGTTGTTGTGAAAGATTTTCCGCCAGCTTTTGAGCTTTAGAAAGCTTGTTTTTGTACTCAACCTTAAGTCCGTCAAGAACCTCATCAGAAAGAGAAATTTCACTTAATTCCTTTTTGGCGTTCTCAAGGAATAAAAGCATATCTTCCTCGGTTTCTCCGTATTTTTTGCTTAATTTATAAAGTAAATCAAGTCGGTTTTCAATTTCTTCAAGCTCAAGAGGATTATAACCATCTCCCGAAATATTATCTCGGATTGTATCGGCAATATCAGAAAGCTCGTAATATAAATCCCCTATTTTTTCTGATATAGCCTGAACATCTGTTGAAAATCTGGCAATTGAAGAAAGCTCTCTGAAAGCACCTGAAATCATTTCTACTGCACCTTTATAGGAATCGCCCCCATAGAGAGCATCATATGAAGCCGACAGACTTTCTTGGATTTTTTCAAAATTCTGAAGCTCAGTTCTTCTGTTTTTTAAGGTTTCCCATTCACCGGGATTTATTTCAGCCTTTTCCAGCTCGTCAATCTGATATGAAAGAATGTCAATTTTTCTTGCTTTTTCTTCCTTGTTACCTGAAAGCTTCTTTATTTGCGATTTAACATTCAAAAGCTCGTTGTAAAGCTCTTTATATTCTTCTACTTTTTCTGTTAAATCACCGATTGAGTCAATATATGAAATATGGGTTTCATTATTCAAAAGCTCTCTGTTATCCTGCTGACCATGAATTGAAATAAGCTCGGCGCCTATCTCTCTCAAAGCAGTAACATTTGTAAGAGTATTGTTAACCTTACAAACATTTTTATCAGGGCTTATAACCCTGCTTACAAGCAAGGTTTTATCAGGGCTTAAAGGAATAGAAAGCTCCTCTAATCTCTTTTCAACACTTTCACTTATACATGAAAACAACGCAGTAACTCTCGCCTCCGTTGCTCCCGTTCTGATAAGCTCACGAGAGGTACGAAAACCGAGTACTGCGTTAATAGAGTCTAAAATTATAGATTTACCTGCTCCCGTTTCACCACTCAACACATTAAAGCCCCTTGAAAATTCAATCTCGGCGCTTTCAATTATGGCTATGTTGTCGATTTTTAAAAGGGAAAGCATAAGGAGTTACCTGCCAATCATTCTGTTAAGTGCTTCTGCAACACCGCGAGCCTCTTCAGAGGTACGGCAGAGCATAAATATAGTATCGTCACCTGCAATTGTGCCGACAATATCGTGAACATTCATTGAATCGATAGTGGCACAAGCAGCACCTGCAAGACCGGGTGAGCATTTAATAACACAGATATTTCCTGCATAGTCAACCTTAGTCATCGCACTCTGGAAAAGAGCGTCAAACATACCTGAATAGCCGGTTGCAGTTTTTGTGTTTTCCACTGTATATTTATACACTCCGTTAGTACCAAGTGTTTTCAAAAGACGCAATTCCTTAACATCTCTTGAAACAGTTGCCTGAGTAACATCATACCCTCTGTCCCTTAAAAGGTCTAAAAGCTCCTCCTGAGTACCAACATCATACTGTTCAATTAAATCAAGTATAAGCTTATGTCTTCTTTTCTTCATATTTCCCCATCCTAACCCGATATTTTTTTATTTAAAACATCGATAAAAGTATCATTTTTTATTTTAATAAATGAAGCGTAATTCTGAGAACGCTTAACACTTACTTTAGCACCTTCAGGTATTAATACCGCGCTTTGTCCATCGCAAGATAAAATTGCCTCACCGCTGTTATCGTGAGTAATTTCAAGCTCTGAATTCCCCCCTAAAACAACCGAACGGGAGAAAACACTGTGAGCACAAACGGGAGTTAATAATATACTCTCAACGCAGGGATCAATAACAGGGCCGCCTGCAGAAAGAGAATATGCCGTTGAGCCCGTAGGCGTGGCAACAATAACACCATCTGCCATGTAATCAATCAGCGGAGCATTGTTACAAGATACGGAAAGCTTCATAATTCTTATAACTCCGCTTCTTGAAACAACCGCATCATTTATACAATTTGAATGATATATTATTCTATCGCTTTTGTCAAGAATACTAACATCAAGCATCATTCTTTTTTCAGTTATGTATTCCCTTTTTATAACCTTGGAAAGAAGATTCAGTTCATCACTTTCGAGGCAAGCAAGATAAGCAAGCTTTCCTGCATTAATACAAAGCAAAGGTTTATTATTTTCTGTTGCAAGCTTTGCAGCATTTATAAAAGAGCCGTCACCACCAACAGAAACCACAATATCTGCTATATTCAAAAGAGTTTCTTGCTCGCCAAAATGAATAACATATCCTGAAAAATGGCTTTCAAGTGATTTATCCATTAAAACTTCACAATCAAGAGCAAGTAGCTCTTTTATAACATCTATTGTAACGGAGAAAGCATTTTCTCTTGTCATATTGGGAATTATAAAAAATTTCATAATACCACCTTATTTATCTAAAACCTTGTGAGAGCGCTCAACAAGCTCACCTGCCGAGGCAATAACTTCTTCTGAATTCTGCGGTTCTCCGCATTTTCTGATATACATAAGATATTCAATATTACCTTCAGGTCCTTTAACAGGAGAATGCTCAAGGCCGAGAACCTCAAAGCTTTGAGCATTGGCAAATTCAGCAATTGTTTTAATAACATTTTCGTGAACTGCAGGATCTCTGACAACACCTTTTTTACCGACATTTTCTCTACCTGCTTCAAACTGTGGCTTTATAAGGCAAACTGCCTCACCATCACTTTTAAGAAGGTTATACATTACGGGTAAAATAAGCCTTAATGAAATAAAAGAAACATCAACAGAAGCAAAATCGATATCTTCAGGAATCTGTTCTTTTGTAACATAGCGGAAATTTGTTCTTTCAAGGTTCACAACCCGTTCGTCGCTACGAAGCTTCCAGGCAAGCTGACCATAGCCAACATCAATAGAATAAACCTTGACTGCACCATTCTGGAGCATACAGTCAGTAAAACCGCCTGTTGAAGCACCGATATCCATACAAAGCTTACCATTCAGGTTAATCGGAAAGCTTTCCATCGCCTTTTCAAGCTTCAGACCGCCACGGCTCACATATTTAAGAGTGCTACCGCGAACCTCGATAACATCGTCACTCTTTATATCGCGACCTGCTTTAATTTCCTTCTGGTCATTTACATAAACTATACCTGACATAATAAGAGCCTTCGCTTTTTCTCTGCTTTCTGCAAAGCCCTGCTCAAAAAGAGCTATATCAAGCCTTTTCTTATCACTCATTTATTTAACTCCGTTGTAACAATATTATACATTCCGTCACTGTCAAGGGAATACTGCCTTAAAATACTGTCTGCTTTACCTTGTTTCACAAAGCAATCAGGGAAAGCGGTAAGAGAAAAGTCTGCTTTAATATTTTTTTCAAGCAGATTTGTTGCAAAGCTTTCACCAACACCACCGCTTTTAACCCCCTCTTCAAAGAAGAAAACATTTTTTGCATTGCCAATATAATCAATGCTATCTTCGGGAACAGGAACAATAATATTCAATTTAATTATTTTAACCTTTATCCCATCTGCTTTAAGGCGGTTATATGCTTTATAGCAATTTGCAAAAATTCTGCCATAGGTAACAAGAACAACATCTGCATCCTCATCACCGAAAACATCAAATGGTCTGCCACTGCACTCATAATTTTCGGGCATCTCAGGTTCTGCACCTCTCGGGTATCTGATTACACAGGGCCCGTTACTGTGATAAAGGGCATTAACAAGAGCATTGTTAAGCTCACAATAATAGCTTGGCGAATAAACCGTTATATTGGGAATACCATTGAAGAACGCGGTATCATAGATACCATTATGAGTTTCACCATCGTCACCAACAATACCTGCTCTGTCAACAGCGATTACCATTCTGCTATTCTGCAAAGCACAATCGTGAATAAGCTGGTCATAACAACGCTGTAAAAAGGTTGAATATACAACGAAAACAGGCAACATTCCGTTTTTTGAAAGACCGAGAGCAAAAGGAACTGCATGCTCTTCCGCAATACCCACATCAAACACTCTGTCCGGGAATTCTTCAGAGAATTTTTTAAGCCCTGTTCCCAAGGACATTGCCGCAGTTATGGCGCATATTCTCTTATCCTTCGGAGCCTGATTATATAAAAACTCTCCGAATTTTTCAGAAAAATTATCTGAAGAGGAGGAAAGCTTTCCGTTTTCCTTATCAAATGGTGCAACACCATGGAATTCTGAAGGTCTTTCCTCTGCGGGCTTATAGCCTTTACCTTTAACTGTGTTTACATGCACAAGAACAGGTGAATTTATAAGCTTTGCGCCCTCGAGAGCGTCACAAAGCTGGGAAATATTATGTCCGTCAATGGGGCCCATATACCTGATACCCAAATCCTCGAAGAAATTGCTTTCATAGAGCATATTTTTTAAGTCTGTTTTAATTTTAAAAATTTTATTTGCAAGAGGCTTTCCCACAAAAGGAATCTTAAAAACAGCTCTTTCTGTTAATGCTTTAAGCTTGAAATAGCCTGAACGGGAGCGCATAACCGCAAGTCTTTTGGCAAGGTGACCTACATTTTTAGATATAGACATTCCGTTATCATTAAGAATAATAATAAGCCTTGAATCCTTCATATGCCCTGCATTATTAAGAGCTTCATAAATAAGGCCGCCTGTAAGTGCGCCATCACCTAAAACTGCGATAGCATAATCCTTTTTACCATTAATTTTATTAGCAGAAGCAATACCCAAAGCGGTTGAAACAGAAACACTGCTGTGACCACTGAAAACAATATCGTGTTCGCTTTCGTCAGGTCGTGAAAATCCCGAAATCCCCTTTTCGCAACGAAGAGTAGGAAACACTTCATATCTTCCGGTAAGGAGCTTGTGAGTATAAACCTGATGACCTACGTCCCAGATAATTTTATCATTAGGAGAATTGAAAACCTTGTGAAGAGCAATGGTAAGCTCAACCACACCTAAATTTGAAGCCAAATGGCCGCCGGTTTCTGAAACGGTTGAGATAATAGTGTCTCTGACCTCCTCTGCAAGCAAAGGAAGCTTAGCTTCATCCAATTTTTTCAAATCGGATGGTGATTTAATTTTTGGAAGAATTTTGCGTTCCATCAAATCAACTCTCTCTGTGCGCTAAATATTCAGCGTAGGCTTTAAGAGCCTCGTTATTGTCAAAGGCTTCAAGAGATGACATAGCATCATCTGTAAGCTTTTCAACAAGCCTCTGGCATTTTTCAACACCTAAAAGTGTAACATAGGTAGATTTACCATTCTGAGAATCACTACCTGTCATTTTACCAAGCTTTTCCAATGAGCTTGTAACATCCAGAACATCATCTTTTATCTGAAAAGCCAGTCCGATATTCTGTGCAAAGCATCTTGCAGCATTAAGCTTTTCTTCATCTGCACCAGCAACAATACAACCTAATACACAAGCAGCTTCAATTAACGCCCCTGTTTTCAAGGAGTCCATAAGCTGTAAATTCTCAAAATCAGCATTGGGATTGTTTTCGTTAAGCAAATCTATAACCTGACCGCCAATCATTCCCCTGCTACCCGCAAGAGATGATAGTGCAGAAACTCCGCTGATTGCCGTTTCGCTATCATACAGACCATCTATACAACCTTTTGAAATCAGTTCAAAGGCAGCAGTAAGAAGACCATCGCCTGCTAAAAGAGCAAATGCTTCACCATATACCTTATGATTTGAAAGTTTACCTCGACGGTAATCATCGTTGTCCATACAGGGTAAATCATCGTGAATCAAGGAATAAGTATGAATAAATTCAACTGCCTGCGCCATAGGAAGCGACGCATTCACATCACCACCGCAAGCATCGCAAAACAGCATTGTAAGAAGAGGTCTTACTCTTTTACCGCCATTTTTAACGCTATATTCCATTGAATCAAAAATCAATTTATATTCCTGCAGATATTCACTGAAATACTCATACAAATGATTTTCAAATAAATCTGAAAATTCTTTAATTTTATTAATCATTGTTATCACCAAGAAGAGAGGTTATTTTCTGTTCAGCATTATCAAGGTATTTTGAACAAGCACTGAGGAGAGCCGTACCCTCACTGAAAAGCTCAAGAGTTTTTTCAAGAGGTTGTCCGCCTGTTTCCAATAAAGAAACAATTTCTTCTAATCTTTTTAAGGATTTCTCATAATTATGTTCCATAATTTATTCTCCAATTTCTATTACATCGGCTTTAACAGTGCCATCGGAAAGTTTAATTAAAATATTTTCACCAACTGCAAGTGCTTTAACACTTGTAACCGGCTTTTCTTCCTTTTCAACAAGGGCATAACCTCTTGAAATAACATTCAAAGGGCTTAAGGCATCAAGCTTACCTGCCAAAGCAGAAATTTTCAATTTATTTGAATCAATCTGATTATTAACTAAACCATAAAGCTTTTCAGAAAGGTAAACAAGCTCTTTTCTGTTATCATTAACCTTAGTAAGAGGGTCTCTTAAAACACCACTTTTTTCAATAGCGTTCAACCTACCTCTTTCTAAGTCAATTTTATTCTTAGTTAATGAAAAAAGCCTTTGTTGGAAAGCTATAAGATTAGATTTTAGTTCATAGCAATCGGGAACTGCACACTCTGCCGCAGCAGAGGGTGTAGGTGCCCTTAAATCTGCAACAAAATCGCAGATGGTATAGTCTGTTTCATGGCCAACTGCAGAAATAACAGGAATTTCAGAAGCAAAAACCGCACGGGCAACAACTTCTTCATTAAACGCCCATAAATCTTCAATTGAACCGCCACCACGGCCTACAATAAGTACATCTGCACCTTTTAAATTATTAAATTCATAAATGGCTTGGGCAATATCTTCTGCCGCGCCCTCGCCCTGAACCTGGCAAGGTCTTAAAACCACTTCTGCAACGGGAAATCTACGCTTGAGAACATTGAAAACATCCTGAACTGCCGCCCCGGTTGCAGAGGTCACAACACCGACTTTTCGAGGGAATCTCGGCAAAGGCTTTTTATACTCTTTATTAAAAAGACCTTCTGCATCAAGCTTCTTTTTCAATTGCTCAAAAGCAATATTCAATGCACCAACGCCATCAGGCTGCATATCGTTAATATAAAATTGATAGGAGCCATCACGAGGGAAGAGAGAAACAGTACCAAAAGCAAGAATTTTCATTCCGTTTTCGGGTCTGAAGCGCAATTTTGAAGCGTTCCCTGCAAACATAACCGCTTTAACAGATGCAGTTTCATCCTTAACAGTCATATACAAATGACCGCTGTAATGAGCTTTATAGTTGGAAATCTCACCTGTCACAAAAATATGAGCAAGATTTTCATCTCTGTCGAGAACACCCTTAACATAACTATTTAATTGTGAAACACTGTATACAGTTGGTGTGGGTGTAATCATAAATCCTACTCCATTTTTATTTTAATGAGGTTAAAAAAGCGATACCTGCAGCATTATCACAAGAAAATTCAGGCTCTGCAAAGGAGCAATCAAACCGAGAAGTAATTGCTTTTTTTATAATTTTATTTGACATAACACCGCCTGCAAAAACAATTGGCAGGTCGCCATAAATTTTCAAGGCATATTCTGTCATCGCAGTAATAGTATCACTCACATAATCAAGAAGAAATTTAGAAGTATCTTCCTTTGTTTCTCCGTTTTCAAGCATTTTAATACATTTATTTTCGAGCCCTGAAAGAGAGCAATAACCATCCTGCAATTTGATTTTATTCTTATAAATCTTTTCTGATTCAATAGCTAATTTTTCAAGCTCTGCACCTGCAGGAAATGAAAGCCCCATTTTAACACCGATTCTATCAACGGCTTGCCCTGCTTTTAAGTCATTTGAAGCAGAAACGGGTGTTATTTTTAAAATTCTTTCATTATCAGGCTCACAGAGGACTAAATCAGTTGTCCCTCCCGATATATGAAAAGCAAGAAAATTCTTTTCCAATAAATCTATTCTTTTGGCAGAAAAAAGAGCAGCCGCAATATGCCCTTGTTGATGTGAAAAGCTGTAAAAAGGCACATTCAACGCCGCGGCAACAGTTTTTGCGGCATTTTCCCCTACCAGAAAGCACGGCATATAGGAGCCTTTCTGAGTTGTTGGGGTCACAGATGCTCCAACAGCAGAAATCTCACCCGAAAATTCAGATAAAACGCTCTCTGAAAGCTCGGCATACGCCTTTGTATGATGAAAAACTGCATCGCTCTGGCGAATACCCCTTTCCCCTTCTTTTACAGGTAAAAGGCGCTTTCTGTGAATCACCTTACCATCAGAGAAAATCGCCACTGATGTTGTATAATTGCTTGTATCAAAGCCTAAAAATCCACTCATATTACGCTTTTGTAATAGTACCGAGAATTCCGTTTATAAAGGAAGCATCTTCGTTGGTTCCGTATTTTTTTGCAAGCTCAACCGCTTCATTTACCGCAACACCGTTTGGAACTTCGTCAATATATCTGATTTCAGCAACAGCAAGGCGCAAAATAGCAAGAGATACCTTTGGTAATCTCAAAAGTGTCCAATCCTGTGAATTTTCTTCAATTACCTTATCAATTTCTTCTGAATTCTCTTCAACCATATTAAGTATGTTTTCTGCAAAAGCGTTAATTTTAATAAGCTCCGCCTCTTTGGCTGTTTCAACAATTTCAGAAAGTGTTGCTTCATTATCAAAAATCTTCTCAAAAAGAACAATAAAAGCTTGTTCTCTTGCTTCTCGTCTTGTCATAAGTATCTCCTCAATTATATTTTTAAATATACAATTTATCAATTTAAAATTATAGCACAACTAATTTTATTAATCAAGCAAATATAAAAAAAGGAAGAACAGATTTAAAACCTGTTCTTCCAAAGCTTTCATTTATAAAATATGTTAGGGTTCGGATGCTTAATGATTTGATTGAAAACCTGAAGATTATTCAGCATCAGTTGTTTCTTCAATTACGTCGTTAACTATCTCTTCGGTTGTTTCTTCGGTTGACTCACCAGTGAGACCGCCGAGAAGAGCGCCGATATCGAAATCGCCGAGAAGACCACCAACATCAAGACCACCGAGCATACCGCCGATGTCAACGCCACCAAGAAGACCACCGATGTCTATATCAGTTGTTTCTTCAGTTGTTTCTTCAGTTGTGTCTTCGGTTGTATCTTCCGTTGCATCTTCGGTTGTATCTTCGGTTGCATCTTCGGTTGTTTCTTCAGTTGTTTCTTCATTTGAATCTCCTGTGATACCACCAAGAAGACTGCCAATGTCAAGACCACCAAGAAGGCTACCAATATCAAGACCACCAAGAAGACCGCCGATATCTATACCACCGAGAAGACCGGTGATCATACCCAGAATATCAGTTGAGCCACCGTCACCTGCAGGTTCAGTAGTAGCCTCTGTTGTAGGTTCAGTTGTTGATTCAACCTCTGTTTCAGATTCGGGCTCTGTAGGAGCTTCTGTTGTAGGCTCTGTTGTAGCTTCTGTTGTAGAAACCTCTGTTGTAACCTCTTGTGTTGTAGCAGGAGCGGTAACTGCAGGAGCAGTTGTCTGAGGACCTGCAACATTTTCGTCATCAACAATGTTATCAATAACTTGCTGAACAACGGGATTGTTAACCTTTAATTTTCGCTTTGTCTGCATATAGTAGGTTGAAGCAATAAGCTTAACCGCTGCGCTTGAAAGAATACCAACAGTCATAGTGGTAACAAGCAACAAGGCAATTACTTTTTTAAGTCCGCCGTTGTTTTCTAATTTATTCATCCGAGTATCCCCCTTGATACCTATTAATTCCTAATCATTTTACACAATTATTCTGAAAAAGTCAACCGATATTATCATTAAGTTTTATAAAAAACCAATAAAATTAAAAATTTGTGCAAATCACTTAACAATATTGCCATAATTTAGGCAAATTGATGATTGAAAAACTTCGGTATATATTATATTATATATAAGAAATATTATTGCCTTGTGCAATAAAAAAGGAGAATACAAACTATGAGAAAAAGCAGACTAACAAAACTCATTGCTATTGTTCTATCGCTTACACTTGCGTTTGCATCTTTCGGCGCAGTTACAGCTAGCGCAACAAGTGCTTACCCCATCATAAGCGGTGGTAGTGATGACCCTATCGGCATTGTTTTCGCTGATATTATTGACACACTTTTGAAATTCATTTTGAATTTGTTCTCAGGGTTGTTTGATGATGGTCCCGGATTTGTAACTCCGGATGACGCTTACGATAAAGCAGCCCAGAATTACTATGAGGGAACAGGAACAGAATTCCTTTCCGCTCCCGAAGATGAAGCTCAGTGGCATCTCGGCTATTCTAACACAAGCCTTATTCCAAATGATTACACCAACGGTACATATTACATCGGTGGTTACATTGCTATCGAAAACGGCTTCTCAAACGTTGTTGAAGGTATTGCTGAAATACCCGGTATCGGTAAAGACGATATGAAGGCTCGTTGCGTTGCTATCAGTGACGGCACTGACAGAGGTACTGTATTATTTGCAACAATCGACTGTATCGGTATCACAAACGCAGATATTAAGGATATCCGCGCTCGTCTTGCAGATTTTGCAGAAGAAAAAAATATTGTTGCTATTAACATTGCATCAACTCATACCCATAGTTGTATTGATACAGAAGGTCTTTGGACAAAACTTCTTTACAAGCTTGCTCACAATGGTATCATCAGTGGTACAGATGCTGAAGAAGAGCTTGTTCAGGGTACTAACCCCGCTTATATGGAATTCCTCAAAGACGAAGTTGCTGATGCACTTATGGCAGCTTATGAAGATATGAAGCCTGGTATTCTTACATACACAGAAAAAGATCTTGGTCAGGATTACTTCCAGAATAAAAACAGACCTTCCGCAGGCCGTGTTGACCCCGAAACAGGCAAACCCGTTATCAATCCCGAAACAGGCAAGCCTTACATTGAAATGACTGACATGTCAAGATTCATTTTTATCCCTGATGATGAAAACGCAACTCCCACAATGATGCTTAACATTGCTGCTCACCCCGATGTTGCAGGTCTTCCTACAGAAAGCAACTCAGGTCGTGAAATCAGTGGTGACTACCTCTTCTATTGTGGTAAATTCCTTGAGGATGCAGGCTTTAACTTTATGTTCTTCCAGGGTGCTATTGCAGGTATCTATATGTCAAGAGGCGTTACAGGTGATAACGTTCCCACAGAGCAGCGAGTTGAGGAATCTCAGAGATACGGTTACGAGCTTGCAAGAATGGCTCTCTCTCTTACTTTAACAGAAGATGAAGTTAAAGATGACCCCATGCTTTCAAATGAAGAAGAGGTTTCAGAAAACACTGAACTTGTTTCCATCTATGACGATGAAGGTTGCCTCAAGCAAGAATTCAAGGATGCAGGTATGGTACCCGCTTACTATACTATCAACAACTTAGTTGCTGATACGGACACAATTGCAGTATACAAGTTTAATGAAGACGAAGCTGCAAAAGCCAAATTCACAATAGAGGCTGATGAGACAACTAATACAATTTCTGTTAAGAGTGATAAATACACAGTTGTTTCCGAAACATTTGACGAAAATACTACTGTTCTTGCAATGCCTACACAGGGCTTCGCAGCTGCTGCAGATGAAGACGGCAACATCCTTGCTATGTACGTTGATGAATCAATTGCTGATGCAAAGCTTAATGAGGACGGAACATTATATGAATTAATTTTCAACAATTCTGCAATTGTTGAAATCGATATGACTGACAGAAAAATCGAAACTGAAGAACAGAAACTTACTGTTGCAAGGAACGGCAAAGTATTTTCCGGCGAAGTAATGCCTGTTAACCCTGATTATTCAGTATGGTATGACAATTGGAACAGTGATGGAATTCCCGAAGAAACAGAAGTTGAACCCTTCCTTAACCTTCTTATTAAGCAGGTAGAAATCCCGATTTCAAGCGCACTTATCGAAGTTGTTGGTAAGCTCAACCTTGCAAACTATGTTGTTATTGCAAAAGAAGATGGTTCTTATGCAACTATCACAGAAATCGGTTATATGGAAATGGGTAACCAGTTCAAAACTGTATTCCTTCCCGGCGAAATCTGTCAGGACCTTGTTGTTGGCGGTGCATCTCTTAATGCTGCAAATTCAATAACAGCTTCAAACTACAAGAGCCAGACTGCAAACGCTATATTCGGTGATGATATTAAATGCTTCGGTCTTATGAACGATGCTATTGGTTATGTTGTTCCTGATAACGACTTTACAATGGGTGACCCCGTTAACCATTACCACGAACTTATTTCTCTTGGTCAAAACGTTGCATCTGCTCTTACAAATGGTCTTATGGAGCTTGCTTCCGAAATCGTAAGAGTTTAATTTACAAATCCAAAAACACCTTGGTTCGTCTGAACCAAGGTGTTTTTATGTTATTTATTGAATTCAATAACACTTTGTTGCCTTTTTTCAGCAAGCTCTGAATACATCCATTCTCTTTTCTGCTTTGAAATAGGCCAAAGGAATTTGGGAACAATTCTTAATATACCTGTAATGGTGGGAACAATTGTACAAAGAGCAAATTCCCAGAACTTTGTTCTGTCATTCTGAGTGCCGATTTCAAGCCCCTGTACATAGCCGATACGTTTCATTATAAGACTTGTAACCGAGCCTAAAAGAGCACTTTGTATTTTTAATATCAAGCCTTTTGCAACACCTGTTGTGGCTTCCATTCGATAACCGTTTTTCCATTCACAATAGTCCATAGCTTCATTCCACAGGTCTGCATTTATAACCTTTGAAATACCCCATGACCATTTAATAAACCATTCTTTTAATCCAAATGCAATACACATAGGCACAGTTCTTTTAAACATTGTTTTCTTTCCGGTCATACCAAAGAGGAAAACTGCAGTTGTTATAACACTGTTATAAATATCATTGAATATCCATAAGGATTTTGAAGAGAACCTTCTTCTTAAAGGACCAACAAAAGCATAACTGATGCTACCATTCATAGAAGACGGTATATTTAATAATGTAATAAGAGAATAACTGCCAAGAACATCTATAAAGTAGTTTGTTTCGCTCTTACTTATTGAAAAGTTACCTAAGAACTCTGACAAGCACATAAGCAATACAGGGTAGTTTGAAACAATTGCTTTCATCCCCTGCTTCACGCTGGGCTTCTCGATAGATTGAGGAACACGCTCTTTAGATTGAAGGAAGAACCAGAACGTGCAAAGTGAAGAAATCAGAGCAGTTCCTCCACCCATTACCATAAACACAGAGCTAAGCTTCCATTTAACCACCTTATTGTTAACAAGGTCAATCAATACACCCATTATATAACGAGGCAAATCCTCGCCCATATAACCCGTTAAAAGCTCTGCAAGGGTTATGAGACGTATTCGTTCGTTGGGATTTGGGGTTATTGTTGACATATAACCACTTTTGGCAACATTGGTAAATGTACCTGCAGTTTCATTAATAACAGCAAATATATAGTAATAAATAAGCTTGGGTAAATATGTACCTGCAGTATTTGGGAAGAACAAGGGCAAAAGCCAAGTAAAAATGCTGATAATAGTCAATGGCATTTGTATCCCTATGAGGTATGGTCTGAACTTACCGATTCGGGTTCTCGTTCCGTCAACAATAACTGAAATAAATGTATCATTGACAATGTCCCACGCGGCAGTTACCAGATTCATTACTGCACTTACACCGAAATCAATATGAACAACGTCCCAGACAAATCTTTCGCTGAAACTGTTTATATTGAAAGAATTGGACCAGTCATTTAATAGGTATGCAACAGTTTCACGTACACCAACATAGTTAAAGCCTTCGTAATACCTGACATTTTCATTTTCAGAGGTATCAATTACATTAACAATTTCTCTATCGCTCATTAAAACGCCTCCTTTACATCAACATATACAGTGCAAGTATCGGTAAACGTTTCACCAAGGTAATTAAGTTTAACTGTAATTGTTGTGGGTGTATCGCAGTTTTTCAAGCCTTTTACATAACCCATTTCATCAACAGAGGCAATATTTTCATCAGAAGATATAAACTCAACTGTATATTCACTGTCATCATCAATAACTGCATTGACATTGAGCATATACTCTTCATCATGTTCAATGGTGACCTCATTTTCAACAAATGAAATTCCTGCATAAGAATATTCATAAGTATCAGTTGCAGTAAAAATAAATGATATATACTTTTCTCCGAAGAACTCTGCTTTATTTATAAATTTAGCATTGAAGGTTATAACATAATCTCTTATTACATTAATATATTCTATTTTATCAGTAGAGCGATTTACCTTTGCTTTAATTGTAACGCTATCAGGCTTTGCCTCAAATTTACTGATTTTACAGTCATCCTTTACTGCATCAATAAATTGCTCTTTTGCAAACAAATCCTCATTAAGAGATAGCATTTCATAGTATCTTTTGTTGAAGGATTTGTTTTTTACATCAATATCATATGTTAAATAATAATATTCACTATCAACGAGATTGCCTTCGTCATCAAAAACGCTTTCACCGTTTTCGTTGACCTGACCGATTGAAAAATCCGCATCAACCACGGCGTTTTTACCAAGCACAAGAAGAAGCTTTTTACTATCATTCTTTTCAAAAGAGCCTTGAAGATCATCAGAATAAAAACCATCAACAGCAGAAAACATTTTATCCTTTGCAAACTTCAACAAAGCTTCGTCTTTGTTTTGATTTTCTGAAGCATTCAAAACCTTTAAATCACTGACAGAAACATCTGTATAAGTTTTTGTTTTAACAAATCTGCCACCTGTTTTGAGAATAAGCTTATTAATATATTCAGTCAAGGTCTCATTGGAAGAATCAAGCTCTGTTTTATTAACAATCTCTTTCGCTTCAGTTGTTTCTGAGTCACTGCCAAGATTATTAACCGTTACAACAAGCACCACCAAACAAACAGCAAGAGCAACAACAGAAGCAACACCAAAAGCAATAAATTGTTTTAATTTACCATTCATTTTATTTGCCCTCCCCTTTTGCAGATTGTACAAGCGCCTCTTTTTCTTCTTTTTCTCTGAGGCGTTTCTCTTTTTCTTCTTCTGATTCTAAAACAGGTAAGGGTAAATCGGCATAAGTGATTTCACCTTTTTTTATACTCTTTCTTATTTCAACTCTTTGTAAATCAATATCTTTAATATCAGGGTGAATATTTTTAGTAACTATAAGTCTGTTTAAAACAAAAATAAACACCAAAACTGCAATACACGCAACTGAACCTATACCGAATTTGGCTGAAACAAAAGGTATGCCAGAAATAATTTTGGGTAAGGCAAGGCTCAACACTAAAGAGAATACCGAAAAAACAATTCCTGTCAATGATAAAATCTGCGCCTTTTTTGCAGATTTCTGTATATTGATAAAAGAAAGAAGCAGTGTAACAAACACACCGAAACCACTGAGAAAAATCAAAACAATTAACGCTAATAGCATTAACAAAGAAAATGTTAATTCAGGAGTATATGAACTCATATTTAAAACTGCTTGTAAAGTTCCGTCAGTAAATGCCTGATAAATACCAAATGCACCAAAGCTGAATTTAGCAGTAAACATACTGAAATTCGCTTCAACAGTTGCAAAGGGTACAAAAATCGCACCAATAGCCATAACCATTGCAACAATTCTCATTATCTGAATTTTGCCACCGATAAAGGCGTTTTTCAGCTTTGACGTTAAAATATGAAATGTTGCATATTCCAACTCGCATTTTTTGGCATCCTCAGTTAACAAGGCTTCCTGTTGGGCATAGAAAATGTTTACCCCACAATGCTTGCAGTTCGGGGAAAGCTCAAATCTGCCTATTTCCTTATTACATTTAGGACATTTCATACAATCACTTCTTTCGGATTTATGGTATTTAATTTGTTCAAATAATATAGACTAACTCTTTATTAAATGATATAATCAATTCAGCAAAAATTTAAGGGTGAATATTTTGAAAATAATTGCAAGTGACTATGACGGAACACTTAACCACGGTGGAATTGACGAGAAAAAGAAAAATGCAATTTCCCGATGGAGAAAAGAAGGAAATATCTTTTCTGTTATCAGTGGCAGAGGTGTTCCCGACCTGATAAGAATATACAACAAAGATATTTTTGAATGTGACTATCTTGTTGCCTGCAACGGTGCAGTTATTATGAAAACCAATGGCGAAATAGTCTGTGAAGATAAAATTGATGTGACTGTTACAAAGCCTTTTCTTAAATTTCTTTTCAGCCAGGGTTGCAAATGGGGTTATGTTCAGACAAGCTTCCCATGTCGTGTTTTTAATGACAATGATTTTGAAGATTATGACGAAGATGAATGCTTTGCGTTTAAAAATCTTCCTGAGTTTGAATTTGTATATCAGATTAATACTGCGCTTGAAACTTTTGAAGAAGCCGCAAGAGTAACTAAAGCCATAAAAGAAAATTTTGGTGATGTTCTTAATCCGTTACAGAACGGCACTTGCATAGATATTGTTTCGGTTAATATGGATAAGGCAAAAGGCTTATATAAGCTTATTGACCTTTTAGGTGCTACGTACAAAGATGTTATTACCGTTGGAGATAATGTTAATGATAAGGATATGATAAAAGAATTCCGCTCATACGCTATGGAAAATGCAGTCCCTTTAATAAAAGAATTAGCAGATTACGAAACAAGTGGAATTACTGAATTAATTGAAAGAGAGCTTAAAATTAAATATCAAACCATAAAATAGTCAAAAGCGAGCATTACGCAGAAGCCAATAAGCAAAGAATAGGTTGCGCCCCTTTCGTTTCCGTGAGCGTGAGTTTCGGGAATCATTTCGTCACTTATTACATAGAGCATTGTACCCCCTGCGAAAGCGAGGGCAAAGGGTAAAACAGTGGTTGAAATACTAACGGCAAAATAGCCTAAAAGAGTTCCTACAACCTCAACAACACCTGTCATAAGGGAAATTATAAAGGTTCTGCCACTGCTCATACCTGCGGCAAGCATTGGTGCAATAATTACCATACCTTCAGGTATATTCTGAAGAGCTATACCACCTGCAATTGTAAGGGCTTCTCCTGTATTACCCGTACCGAAGCCAACACCTGCGGCAATACCCTCGGGAAGATTATGAATTGCAATAGCAATAACAAATAAAAGAACTTTATTAAGCTGTTCAGTTTTATTCGGGTGACTCTCCTGGTCAGCACCTGTGAGTTTATGCAAATGAGGAACAAGCTTATCAATAAGATTAACGCAGAAAGCTCCGCAGAAAACACCTGTTACAGTTACAATAATTGAATATTTTCCACCGTATTCCAGGGATTCTAAAACAAGCCCGAATACTGCTGCCGCAAGCATAACACCTGCCGCAAAGGAAAGAACAATATCATTGAATTTATGGCTTGTTTTTTTGAAAATAAAACCTAAAAGCGCACCGATTACTGTTGCACCACCTACACCCAGGGCAGTTAAAAGTACTACCTGCATAAATACACCTCACAAAATTCTTCTACATTTATTATATATAGTTTACTAAAAAATCGCAATATAAAATTAATTACAGGACGTGATAATTAATGAAATCAAAAGTATATTTTACAAAAGAAATAACCGATAAAAAGGTCTTAGAGCTTTATAAATTACTTGGCAAAGAGCTTAAAGGCAATGTGGCTGTTAAGGTTCATTCGGGAGAAAGAGGTAATCAGAACTTTTTGAAGCCGGATTTCTGGAAGCCTGTTATTGAGCATCTAAACGGAACAGTTGTTGAATGCAACACCGCCTACGAGGGCGCAAGAAACACAACCGAGCGTCACGAAAAGCTTATGGAAGAGCACGGCTGGACAAAGGAGTTTTCAGTTGATATTCTTGATGCAGAAGGCCCCGACCTTGTTCTGCCTATAAAGAATGGTAAAAACATCAAAGAAAACTTTGTTGGTAAAAATATCGAAAAATATGATTCAATGCTTGTACTCTCCCACTTCAAGGGTCATCCTATGGGTGGTTACGGCGGAGCAATAAAACAGCTTTCAATCGGTATCGCCTCTTCTTACGGCAAAGGCTATATTCACGGAGTGGGAAATCCCGATAATTTCTGGACCTCTGACCACGACCAATTTTTAGAGTCTATGGCAGAAGCGGCAAGCTCTGTTATTGATTATTTTAATGGTGAAATAGTTTATATAAATGTTATGAAGAATATGAGCGTTGACTGCGATTGCTGTGCAAAAGCAGAGGACCCTTGCATTGCAGATATAGGTATTCTCGTTTCAGATGACCCTATTGCAATTGACCAGGCTTGCATTGACCTTGTTTACGCTTGCTCTGACCCGGGCAAACCACATTTGATTGAAAGAATTGAAAGCAGAAACGGTATTCATACCATTGAAAAAGCATCTGAACTTGGCTATGGTTCAAGAGAATATGAGTTAATTGAGGTTAAATAATGGAAACACCAAACTATAAAAAGACAAGATTTTCCTGCTATTTTTCATATCTTGCGATATCATCAGCATTCGTTTTACCGCCTATGCTGTTTGTTACATTTCACGATATGTATAACATTTCCTATACCCTTTTGGGTACATTGGTTTTAGTAAATTTCTGCACTCAGCTTACAATCGACTTAATTTTCACTTTTCTATCAAAGTATTTTAATATTAAGCTAACTGTAAGATTAATGCCGATAATTACAAGTGTGGGTTTGCTTTGCTATGCAATTCTCCCCAATATATTCCCTCAATTTGCCTATTTAGGTTTAGTCTTAGGAACAATAATATTCTCTGTTTCCGCAGGTCTTGCAGAAGTTCTCATAAGCCCTGTGGTTGCGGCAATGCCCTCTGACAATCCCGAAAGAGATATGAGTAAGCTACACTCTTTATACGGTTGGGGTGTTGTTACAAATGTTATAATCGCATCTGTTTTCTTCCTTATTTTCGGTACTGAAAACTGGATGTATTTAACGCTCTTTTTAGCAGTTCTGCCTTTAATTGCTTCATTTTTGTTTTTCACCTCACCTTTTCCAAAAATGGACGTTTCATCCAATGAAAAAAGCGGTATTAAATGGGGAAAAGCAATTATTCTTTGTGCTGTTTGTATTTTTCTCGGAAGTGCCGCAGAAAACACAATGACTAACTGGATTTCAAGCTTTATGGAAAACGCTTTACAGTTGCCAAAAGCACTTGGTGATATTTTAGGACTTGCGGTTTTTGCTCTTCTTCTTGCCCTCACAAGAAGCCTTTACGCAAAATTCACACCAAACATTTCAAAAACACTTTTAGTAAGTATGATTGGTGCGGCAGTTTGTTATTTAACAATCGGTATTTCAGGTAATGTTATTATATCATTCCTCGCTTGTATTTTAGTAGGTATTTTCTCAGCTATGCTCTGGCCCGGAACACTTATTTTAATGGAAGAAAAAGTCCCCAATCCCGGAGTTGCCGCTTTTGCTCTTATGGCGGCATCCGGTGATTTTGGAGCTTCTGTTGCACCGCAGATGCTGGGCATTATTGTTGACAAGGTTTCCGCAAGTAGCTTTGCAATCAACTTAAGTCAGGCGACCTCAATGGCAACTGATGAAATCGGCTTAAAGGTTGGTATGCTTATCGCATCCGTTTTTCCGATTTTGGGTATAGGACTTTTGATTTACATAATAAGAACTTTAAAAACAAAGGAATAAAACAATGAATATTTTGGGCTTTTTGTCAACAACGCTGACCTTAGCAACATTTATTTTATCATGTATGTTCTCAAAATATGTTGAAAAACACAAGCGTCATTGGGTATATGTAAACCTTTTTACAGGTATATTTGCAACCAGCCTGATTGCTTCTTCATTAAAATCTGAACATTTACAAATCATAATTGGAAATCTTGGTCTTATTGCAACCGCTGTTTGTACTTTAAATTACATCTATAAAGCGTATAAGAAGGTGCAAAACGAAGAAGCGGAGCCCTTAAGATACAGAGAGAATATTGAAGCAAGACTCAAGGAAAAGGCGGAAGAGAAAAAAGCGAACAAAAAGAAAATTATTATTGGTTTTGCTTTAGCTTTCGTTTTTATGTGTATCAACTTCATTTCGATTACTGTTAGCCACAATAAGTATCAAGATACTAACGGCGCTGACAATTTCAGCTTACAGCATATAACCGATGACCAAATTTTAAATGGTCCAACAAAAATTACTAAAACCAATTATCAAATCCATTCCTCCGGTGAAAAAACAGGTATAGAAAACTATTCAGGCGTCGACCGTGAGCATATAAGTATTTCGGTAGATAAATTATCCGGAGTTGAGCTTATTCAGGCAACTAAAGCCACAACTGATAATGTAAAAATCACAGCCGATACTAAGGTTGAAGGCGGTAATTTTCGACTTGTAGTTGTAATTGATAAAGAAATTTACGAAGATTTTGACATAAATAAAAAAGACAGTATCAAAATCAAAAACTGTAAAGATAAAGAAATATTTGTTTATATTATTGGAGAAAATGCGAAATTTGATGCCACAATAGAACGAGAATTAACCTAAGAAGTATTTGAATTAACTACACAAAAAATACAATATCAAAACTGATGAAAGGTTGTGTTCCTATGGAGAAATATGATGTTTTAATAGTTGGTGCATCTACAACAGGCTGTTGGTTTGCTGAAAAAATGGCAAAGCAAGGCTTTAAGGTACTTGTAATTGAAAAGGAAACACCCGATAATGTTTCTCGCTCTTACGATATTTTCCATATGGGCGAGGGCGAAATGAAGCAATTTGACCTTGTTATTCCCGAAGAAAACAACCCTATAAGAGAATTCCGTTTTGAAAGCTCAGCTATGATTTCACCCTATGGAAGCCACAGTGTTAAAGGTGCTCCTTCTCCCGTAATCGGTCTTCACAAGCACGATTATATTATGCTTATGGCAGACCTTGCAAAAGAGCAAGGCGCAGAAATTATTTATGGTGCATCTTTTAATGATTTCATTTATGACGAAAGCAATAAAATAATCGGTGCTAAATACATAACAGAAGATGGCGAAAAAGAAACTTTTGCAAAGCTTGTTGCAGACTGCTCAGGTATTCCCTCGGTTGCAAGAACAAAGCTTCCTGATTCCTCTGTTATTGAAAATTTCAAGCTTACACCCAGGGACATTCTTTATGTTGTTCTCTACTATGTTACATATAATGATAAGTCAATCAATGCCCGTGACCTTGACGGATTTTATATGCAATATAAATCCTGGTCTGCACCTGCAGGAAAAGGTTACGATGCTATTTTGGGAATAGGTGCAAGCCTTTGCTATGAATATGCCCAAGAGGTTTTCAACACACAGTTTATGAAGAATGCAAAGCATCCCGAATATACTGTTCAGAAAATTGAAAAAGGCAGAACGCCTTATCACCGCTCTGTTTATTCCTTTGTTGATGATGGCTTTATTGTTATGGGTGATGCAGCTTGCCTTACAAAGCCCACCTGCGGTGAGGGTTGCACATCTTCACTTGTTCAGGGTGAAATTGCAGTTGATGTTATTTCTGAATTACTCAAAGAAGAAAAGCCACTTACAAAAGAAAATATGTGGTCAATTAACAAACGCTATATGAACGCACAAGGCAAGGATTTTGATTCAATGCGACCTCTTCTTATGGGTGTTGTTACCATTGATTTTGACGAGGCTGAATATCTATTTGCAAACGATGTTCTGTTCAGCAAAAAAATTCTCGGCGGAATGGATGAAGGTCTTAATTTATCGCTTAAAGATATTTCGGAAATTATTGGCGGCATCATTAAAGGCATCGCTAAAGGTAAAATCCGAGTTTCAACAGTTAGAAATCTCCTTAAAGGTCTTAAACAAAGCGGTGATGTTGGAAAGCTATACGACAACTACCCTGCTACCTTTGAAGGCTTTGAAAAATGGAAAAAGCAAGCAGATAGGCTTTGGAACGAAATCGGCTCTCTTGCCGACACCTGCGACCCTGAGATTTTGAAGAAATTGAATATAAAATAAAATGCCGACCGCAGGTCCCGAAATTTTCCACTTGCCATTTTCAACTTTCAACTTAAAACACCCAACAACTCAAGCGAGTTATTGGGTGTTTTCTCATTCTCTTACAACAACATTATCGTTACCAAAAATGTGTTTTAATTCATTTGTAAGGGGTTGGTTGATTGATGTCAGAAAATCCATTCCGAGAAAATCGTATTTCTTTGTATTTTCATAATAGAGATAAACAGGAATTTTGCCTTCAAAAATAGATATTAGATTTTTGAGTTTTTCTGTTTTTACTAAATCTTCTGTTGGCATTTTAATAAAAATACCACTCTTTTTCTTTTGAGCTTGGGTGTTCACTGTTTTGGGTTGTTGGAGTGGTTTTTGAATTGGTTTTGATTGTATAATTTTATCTTTGGGTATCTCTGCAACATTTTTTGGTGCAACTGTAATTTTTTCCGCAAGAAGCTTAACCTCTTCATCCTTAACAGAAATTTTACCGTCAACAAGAATGATGCTACCAACACTAAGAAGATTACCATACATTATGAAATTCTTAGGGAATACAATCATTTCAATATTACCGAATAAATCTTCAACACCGCAGAAAGCCATTATTTCATCTTTTTTTGTAACCTTCTTTTTAACAGATGTCACAACACCTAAAAACGAAACATTCAGATTATCAATATCGTTCTCTCTGCCTGTTTCAAGGCTTTCATAAAGATATGATGTTTTTAGTGAATTTAAGGCTTCGCTTACTGCTCTGTATTCTTCAAGAGGATGTCCTGTAAAATACATTCCCGAAACCTCTTTTTCAAAATAAAGAAGCTCATTTTTGGGTAATTCTTCACTTTTTGTAAAATCAGGTGCAGAGGAAAACTCTTCATCGCCACCGAAAGCAGAAAACATATCAAGCTGACCGCCCTCGTGCATACTGTTTTCCTTTGCTGCAGCAGTAATGGCAATATCAAGGTTTAAAAGCATTTCACGTCGGTTAAGGTCAAGCCCATCAAGTGCGCCTGATTTTATAAGGCTTTCCAAGGCTCTGCGATTAAGCTCATTACCGCTTATTCTCTTGCAGAAGTCCCAGAAGGTTTTGAATTCACCATTTTCTTTTCTTTCCCTTTCGATTTTATCAATTAAGGCTCTGCCCAAGTTTTTTATACTCAAAAGGGAGAATACAATATCATTTCCAACAACAGAAAATCTGTTACCGCTTCTGTTCACATGGGGTGATAAAACTTTTATATTAAGGCGCTTGCATTCTTCAATATAACCTATAGTTTTACTCTCATCACCTATAACGCTGGAGAGAATTGCCGCCATAAATTCTTTGGGGTATTTTATTTTAAGATATGCGGTCTGATATGCAATAAGACCATAAGCGGCAGTATGACTTTTATTAAATCCGTAAGAAGCGAAGGAAATCATATCTGAGAAAATTGCATCGGCAGTTTTTTCATCAATTCCCCTACGAACTGCACCTTCAATAACAACGTTGCCGGTTTCATCAGTAAGACCATTAATAAAAATGTTACGCTCATTTTCCATAACATCTCGTTTTTTCTTGCTCATAGCACGGCGCACAACATCCGCACGACCATAAGAATAACCTGCAAGAGTTCTGAAAACCTGCATAACCTGTTCCTGATAAACCATACAACCATTTGTTTCATCAAGAATATCTTTAAGAAGAGGCGTTCTGTACTTTATGTTTTCAGGATTTTTGCGATTAATAAGGTAACTGTCAATAAAGAACATGGGCCCCGGACGATAAAGGGCGATTGCCGCCGCAATATCTGAAAATCTTTCAGGACGCATATTAACAATTAAGTTTGTCATACCTGCAGATTCACATTGGAAAACACCGCTTGTGTTCCCTCTTGACATTTCACGGAAAACATCCTCACAGTCAAGGGGGATTTTTGTTATATCAAAATCGGGAGTATGCTTTTTAATATAATCAACAGCATCATTAATAACAGTAAGAGTACGAAGTCCCAAAAAGTCCATTTTGAGAAGTCCTAACTGTTCAATTTCAGTCATTGTAAACTGCGTAACAGTCTGGTCGCCATTTTTCGCAAGAGGCACATAGGATGAAACCTCATCACGAGTTATAACAACACCTGCAGCATGGGTTGAAGCGTGGCGAGGCATACCCTCAACACGCATTGCATAATCAATTAATTTTTTGATATTGTCATCAGAATTATAAAGCGTTTTCAGTTCAGGATTTTTTTCAAGAGCGGTTTTAATATCGGGAAAATCCCTTGAAATCTGCTTTGCTACAATATCACCTGTGCTATAAGGTAAACCGAGAGCTCGTGCAACATCACGGACTGCCGCCTTTGCCTGCATTGTACCGAAGGTAACAATCTGCGCAACTCTGTCAGTTCCGTATTTTCTTGTTACATAATCAATAACCTCGCCCCTGCGCTCATAGCAGAAGTCAATATCAATATCGGGCATACTGACACGCTCGGGGTTTAAAAACCTTTCAAAAAGGAGCTTGTTCTGAATTGGGTCAATACCTGTAATACCTAAGGCATAAGCTGCAAGGGAGCCTGCCGCAGAGCCTCGACCGGGACCTACGGGAATATTTTTAGATTTTGCAAAGCTTATAAAATCTGCAACTATAAGGAAATAGTCGTTAAAGCCCATTTCATCAATAACGGAAAGCTCATAATCAAGTCTTTCTTTATAATTTTCGGGAATAACACCCAATAATTTTTCAAGTCCTTTTATACATTCGCTTTTAAGATATGCTTTATGGTCATCTGTGGGAATATCAAAAAGAGGAAGCTTTGTAACACCGAATTCAAAATCAAAATTACATTTTTCTGCAATAATATTTGTATTTTCAACTGCTTCAGGGTAATCCCTGAAGGCTTCAAGCATTTCATCGCCACTTTTAAGATAGAACTCGTCACTCTGAAAATCAAGGGCATTGTCTTCCCCTACAACCTTATTGGTCTGAACGGCAATAAGAACTCTCTGAACATCTGCATCATCTTTTTTACAATAATGGGTGTCATTAGTTGCGACCATAGGAATATTTAATTCACGGCTGATTGAAATAACACCATCAAGCACTTCTTTTTCTTCAACCATTCCATGATTCTGAACTTCAAGGTAATAGTTACCCTTCCCAAAAGTATCTCTGTACCAACGTGCAGTTTCTTTTGCATCGTCAAGGTTTCTGGAAAGAATTTTCTGCGCCACCTCACCGAAAAGGCAACCTGAAAGAGCAATAAGACCATCGCTGTATTTTTCAAGAATTTCTCTGTCAACTCTGGGTTTGGTATAAAAACCATCAACCCATGCAGATGAAACAAGCTTCAAAAGATTCTGATAACCTGTTTCATTTTTGCAGAGCAATATGAGGTGATACCTATCACTATCAAGTCCATGAACCTTATCAAATCTTGAACGGGGTGCAACATAAACCTCACAACCGATTATAGGCTTAACACCTTGCGCCTTACACTCCTTATAAAATGCAACTGCGCCATACAAAACACCGTGGTCGGTAATTGCAAGGCTCTTCATTCCAAGATTTTTGGCAAGTGAAACTACCTCCCCGATGCGACAAGCGCCATCGAGAAGGCTATACTCTGTATGAAGATGCAAATGAGTAAAATCAGTCATAATCATTTCTGGCCGTAATAGGCATCCTTACCATGTTTTCTGAAATAGTGTTTATCTGAAAGATAATTATCAATTTCGGGAACTTGTCCCCCTATAATTTCCGTTTTCATTGCCATTTCTGCAACAATTTCAAGCACTGCCGCATTATGAACCGCATCAGATGCAGTTTTACCAAAAGCAAAGGGTGCATGAGAGCGCACTAAAACTGCAGGAGTTGAATCGATATCAAGGTTGTTTTCCTTAAAGTGTTTCACAATAACCTTACCTGTATTCAGTTCATATTCAGTTTTAACCTCTTCCTCTGTCAAAGCAGGGGTACAAGGTACTTCTGTATAAGAAAAATCTGCATGAGTTGTGCCATAACGAGGAATTGCTCTGCCTGCCTGAGCAAAAGAAGAAGCATTCACCGAATGAGTATGCACAACTGCATTAAGATTTTCGAATTCTTTATAGAGATAATAGTGGGTCGGTGTATCTGATGATGGGTTAAAATTCCCCTCAACAACAGAGCCATCCTCTAATGACACTATAACCATACTCTCAGGGGTTAATTTGTCATATTCAACACCCGAAGGTTTAATTGCAAAAACGCCATTTTTTCTGTCCACTGCAGAAACGTTCCCCCATGTAAACGGTGCAAGACCGAGAGCGTGTAATTCTTTATTTGCAGAGCATACCTCTGCTTTCAGATTTTCATACATTTTCTATCACCACAAAGCTTAATAAATTACTTAAATTATATATCTTAATAAAGATATTTGTCAATGAATTAATAATTCTTTAATTTCTCTATAAAGTAGTGACATTTGTCAAAATTTGTGTTATGATAATTCTGTATTTTATAATAAGGAGAGATTTCCTATGAAAAAGTATGCAAGAGTTTTTTCTTTGCTTGCACTTATTCTCGCAATCACTTTTATTTTTTCAGGTTGCGGTGTAATTGATTTCGCAAAATCAATCTTAATAAAGGATGAGGGCACAACAACACCAAGCACAACAATTTCAAGCGATATAGTTTATACTGATGATGCAACAGACAGTGCTGTTATTCTTCCCCCATCAGACACAGCTTCTGACACTCAGGCAACTGCAGGTACAACTGCGGGAACAACTGCAGGTTCAACAGAAGCAACCACAGGTGCAACTACAACTACAACAACAAAAGCACCCGAAACAACAAAAGCGCCTGAAGCCACAAAAGCACCTGCATCTACAAATGCACCTGCAACTCAGGCTCCTTCAACAACTCTTCCTCCCGTTACAGAGAAGCCCGTTGAAAAAGCACCTATCCATCAGGTTCAGGACATGTTGTTTGCAACCGAAGACCCCAATGAAGTAAGCAAAATTCTTAATGCTTGCGGTTTTGAATATGATGAAAAGCAAGGAATTTACTATTCATCACTTGAGCCCTGGCAGAAGAATTTCGGCTTTAATGTTATCTATGATATGAGTGCGCCTTTAGCAGGTATGTATTACTCCACAGAAAGAGTCTATTTCAGATACGATAATAAGGACTGGATGATTCAGATGTGGAAGGGTCAGTACGGTATTACTGCAGGTGCAGAAATCGGCGTTTATAACAAAACCGATAAAATAATGCAGTATGACTGCGTATCTGAAGATGAGTACCTTGAGATGTCATTTGATTTCTATAACCAGGACGAATATGTCTTCTCCAGAGGTCCCGAAAAGCATTGGTGGCTTACAGGCTTTAAAATCTTCAATGCAGGTGTTCCGATTTTAATTGACCTTGATATTACAATTAAGTTCCCCACAAATTCTATGGCTTCCGCTTTTGAAGAGGGCTTAAAGAAAGCTACAAAGGATAATGTTATCGATCCCATGACCTACACAAGAACTGCAAAAATTGTACATATTAAGTGGTGATTAAATGAATAACCATCTTACTAAATTTGCTATTATTGCCGACCCACATTACTATTCCGAAACTCTTGGAAACTGTGGCAAGGCTTATGAACGCAGAGCGGGTTCCGACCAGAAGATGTTGGCGTTAAGCCGCGGAACAATACTTGCAGCTCTTGAACACATAAAAAATTCTGATGCGAAATTCCTTCTTATTGCAGGTGACCTTTCCAACGACGGTGAAAGAGTTTCTCATGAAGAAATGAGAGAAATTCTTTATGAATTCAAAAAAATAATGCCCGTTTATGTTATCACTGCTACTCACGATTGGTGTTGCGACGGCAACCCGAGAAGATATGAAGGCGATAACATATTTCATGATGTTGAAACTGTTGGCGTCAGCGAGCTTCACGAATTCTATAAGGATTTTGGTCCCGATGAGGCAATTTCAGAATTCCACACCCATCAGAACAAGGTTTCCTATGTTGTAAGACCTTGTGATGGCGTAACAATTTTCTGCCTTGATGATGACCAGGACGGAATAGGTCGTGGTTCAGGTTATTCACCCGAGCATTTCGGGTGGATTGAAGAGCAAACAAAGGAAGCAAAAAAACGTGGCGATGTTGTTTTTGGTATGCAACACCATCACCTTTTCTTAACAGAATTTGACCGTGTAATTAACGGTAAGGGCTCTGTTGATTATAAAATGGAGCAAATAACAAAATTTGCAGATTTTGGCTTCCCTGTTATGTTCACAGGTCATTCTCATATGCACCATATAAGAAAGGTTGAAACCGAAAAAGGCAACCCTTTTTATGAAATAAATGTTGGTTCAATAAGTGGCTACCCTGCCCCCATTTGCTATTGTGATGTGTTTGAGGATGGTATTGATATAAAAACCGAACACTTGGAAAAATTCACCCACAATGGAAAAGAATATTCAAATGAATTCCTTAAAAATCACGCTACTGCCCTTTTCAGCGATATTATTAAATCTGCAGCAGTAAACGAAAAGGATAAATTCCTTGCAGTGGTTGAGGCAATTGGTCTTGGTCCGAAAAAGGCAAGCAAGATATGGATTGTTGCAAGACCATTACTTAAATGGCTCGATAAGCTTACAGTTAAAAAAGCGGCGAGAATTATGAACTTCATTTCTTTTGGCAAGGCTATTGACAAAAAGGCTGCAAAAGAAATTGCAGATGTCAAGGTTACCGATATGGTATTCGGTGCTTTCTGCTCTATTCTCGATGGCTCTATTATCAAGCATGAGGAAGGCTCTGCTTATTACACTGTGTTTACCCAGGCACTTGCCTTACCATTAAAAATCGTTAAAAAATTACACATCAAAAATGGTGGTCTTATAAGAACTTTGACCCATATCAAAAATGCCGCACCCGAGCTTATGACGGGCGGACCTTTAGATAACCTTAATTGGTTTTGTGAGTTTTAAATAACAATAATAAAAAAGAACTGATACATTTTTCGGATGTATCAGTTCTTCATTTTTATACTTGTTCTGCAATATCGTAGATAAGTCTTTCGGTTTTTTCCCATCCAAGACAGGGGTCGGTAATTGATTTGCCGTAGATACCGTCACCAATTTTCTGGCAGCCATCTTCAATATAGCTTTCAATCATAATGCCCTTAACAAGCTTTTTGATATCGTTGTTATGTGCTCTGCTGTAAAGAACATCTTTTGTTATACGGATTTGTTCAAGATATTTCTTGCCTGAGTTTGCGTGGTTAGCATCAACTATGCACGAAGGATTTTTAAGTCCTGATTTTGCATAAGCATCTGAAAGATTCTGCAAATCCTCATAATGATAGTTTGAAATATTGTGACCATCTCTGTCCACAAAGCCTCTCATAATTGCATGTGCGTAAGGGTTACCGTCACTTTCAACCTCCCACCCTCTGTAAAGGAAGGTGTGACTGCTTTGTGCTGCTGTAATGGCATTCATCATAACGGAAATATCACCACCTGTTGGATTTTTCATACCAACGGGAATATCAAAACCGCTTGAAGCGAGTCTATGCTCCTGATTTTCAACTGAACGAGCACCAATTGCAACATAGGAAAGCAAATCTGAAAGATAACGGAAATTTGCAGGATAAAGCATTTCATCTGCACAGGAGAAGCCATAATCACGAAGAGCGCACATATGTAATTCACGAATTGAAATAATGCCGTGAAGCATATCAGGCTTTTCATTAGGGTCGGGCTGATGAAGCATACCCTTATAGCCTGCACCTGTAGTTCTTGGCTTACCTGTGTAAATACGAGGTACAATAACAATTTTATCCTTTACCTTTTCTCTTACCTCTGCAAGCCTTGAAATATAATCAAGAACAGGCTCTTTTGAATCTGCGGAACAAGGACCGATTACAAGAATCAGTTTATCAGACGCCCCTGTAAAAACATTCTTTATTTCAATATCGTTTTTATCCTTTTGTTCTGCCATTTTAGCAGTAAGAGGAAACTGTTCCTTAATCTCCATTGGAATGGGAAGCTTTCTTTTGAAATTCATACTCATTTTAAATTTCTCCTTTGACTTTCAATATTTGTATGCCCAGGGTTTTGATATGGTCAAAGAACTCGGGGTAACTTTTTTTAACACATTGGGCGTTTTCAAGTGTACCGCCCACTTTACTGCACAAAATTGCAAGTGACATCGCAATCCGATGGTCATTATGGCAATTTAAGCTTTCCGTTGGTGTTTTTATTTCTTCTTTTGAAATGATTATTTCATCGCCATTTACGATTATCTCAACACCGAATTTTGAAAGCTCTGCTTTCATAGCCTCTGCTCTGTCGCTCTCTTTAATTTTCAGTCGTTTTGTACCTATAAGCCTTGCACCGTTGCAAAGTGTAGCGCAAGCAATAAGTATCGGACCTAAATCAGGACAATCGGTTATACCAAGGGTTGGTGTACCGGCTTTTAATTCTTCAAAAAATTTTCTGTAAGCCTTATCACCCTGATAGCTTTCCTCATTCATTCCGTTAACCTTTACATTTCCGCCTATAAGATTAAAGGCATCAAGGAATGCAGAGTTCGACCAATCACCCTCAACAGAAGTGCTTTGGGGTAAATACGTCTGATTTCCTTTTATGTAAAATCCCTTGTTAGTTCTGTTAATTTCAACACCAAAACGGGATAAAACATCAATTGTTATATCAACATAAGGCGCGCTCTGAAGCGGAGTTGTAAGAATTATCTCGCTTTCACCATCTAAAAGCGGTAAGGCGAATAACAATCCTGTCAAAAACTGACTGCTTACATCACCGCGTATTTTATACACACCGCTTTTAAGCTCTCCGCCTGCTTCAAGGGCTTTTTCGCTTTTTTTTAGGTAACAACCGCTTTCACCAAAAAGCTCTTCATAAACGCTCTGAGGACGTTCTAAAAGCCTTTGGCTACCACTAAAGGAAGCCTTTTTTGAAAACAACAAACTCAAAGGGATTAAAAATCTCAAGGTACTGCCACTTTCATTACAAAAGAGGCTTATATGCTCTTCTCGTCTTTTACTATCTATTCCGTAAACAATAGCTTTATTGCCTTCTATTTCTATTTTTGCGCCTAAGTCCTTTAAGCAAGAAATTGTTGCAATAATATCGTCATTTGTTCCGATATTATCAATAACGCTTTTTCCTTTTGATAGAGCTGCACATATAAGCAACCTATGGGCACAGCTTTTTGATGGTGGTGCATTTATTTCACCAATAGCCACAGATGGCTTTATTGTAACGTTCATTTCTCCGCCTTCTTTATCAAAGCATCAATTGCAAGGAGATAGCCATCAGTCCCTTTTCCGCTTATAGTTTCAAAACAAGCGTTTCTTACATAGCTTATTTTTCTGAATTCCTCACGGGAATCAACATCAGAAATATGAACCTCAACTGCAGGAATACTAACCGCTTTCAATGCATCTAAAATTGCAATACTTGTGTGGGTATATGCACCGGGATTTATAACAATACCATCACAAACACCAAAAGCCTTCTGAATAGCATCAACCAAATCACCCTCGTGATTTGACTGATAGCAATTTATGCTGATATTTTTTTCATCTGCATATTTTTGAATTTTTTCAACAAGAGAATTATATGTTTCCTTGCCGTAAATATCGGGCTCTCTTACACCAAGCATATTAAGATTTGGTCCGTTAATTACAAGAATATTCATAAAAATCCTCCTCTATTATTTTGGCAACCTCTTCAATTGTTTTTGAACCGTCAACTATAACATCAGCAGAGGCTTTGTAAAGCTCATATCTTTCCTTATAGCGTTTTTCCAAATCCTCTTTGTTACTTGAAAGAGGTCTGTCCGCAGTGGTTACAAGCAGTTCTAAAAGTCTGTCCAGAAAATATACTCTTCCGTTACCTACTAAATTTTCAATATTTTCATAGTTTAAAACTGCACCGCCACCGGTTGAAATCACTTGAGAATTCAACATTGAAATATCTTTAATAACACTATTTTCAACATTTCTGAAATAGCCTTCACCCTCTTGTGAAAATATTTCAGGAATGCATCTGTTTTCTCTTTTTATAATTTCTTCGTCACTGTCAACAAAAGTTTTATTGAGCTTTTCAGAAAGCACCCTGCCCACGCTTGTTTTTCCGCTTGCAGGCATACCAATAAGAGCGATATTCATTTTCTGCTTATAGAGGTTTTTGAAAATCTCTTCAACTTTATTGTTATCAACAGGTGCATCAATAAATCTTTCAACTGCATAAGCCGCCTGAGAAACAAGCATATAAAGTCCGCCCACAGCAGTTATTTTTTTCTTTTTTGCATCCAGAACAAGCTTTGATTTTAACGGGTTATAAACTGCGTCAAAAACTGCTTCAACCTTGGGAAGCTTGTCTAGGTTTACTGCAGAAACACCCATTTTGGGATACATTCCGCAAGGGGTTGTGTTAATTATAATTTCACAATCGCTATATTCCTCATAAAGCTCATCATATGTAATATAACCATCTTTTTTATTTCGCGAAACCTTAAAAACTGATTGCGCTTCCATAAAATTTGCTACTGCAAAAGCGGTGTTTGAGGTACCGCCACTACCTAAAACAACTACCCTTTTCCCTTTTAAAGAAATATTTTCTCTATCTACAAGGGCTTTGAGTCCGTAAAAATCTGTATTATAGCCATAAAGCTTGCCATCTTTATTCACAATAGTATTTACTGCGTTTATTGATTTTGCTTCATCAGAAATCCAATCAAGATATTCAATAACATCCCGCTTATAAGGAATCGTTACATTTATGGCTTTAAAATCTCTATTTTTGAAAAACTCGGGTAATTCTTCTCTTTTTAATTCCTTTAATGAATACTCATAATCTGCAAGAGCGTTATGAATTTCTTTTGAAAAGCTGTGACCTAATTTTTCACCTATGCAACCATATTCCATTACTTACCACCAAGCCAATCGGTACCAAATTTTTGTGATAGTAAATCGCACAAAACAAGAGCGGTTATACTGTCAACAACAACTCTTGCTCTATGAACAATACAAGGGTCGTGTCTGCCCTTAACTGAAAGAACAGTATTTTCATTATTAATAAAATCAACTGTTTCCTGCTCTTTTGAAATTGATGGCGTGGGTTTTATTGCACATTTAAAAATCACGGGCATACCATTAGTTATACCACCATTAATTCCGCCATTGTTATTTGTTTTTGTTACAATTTTATTATCTTCTAAAGCAAAGCAATCATTCATCTGACTGCCGAGCATATCCGCACAAGCGAAGCCTGCACCGAACTCAACACCTTTAACTGCAGGAATTGAGAAAAGAGCGTGAGAAAGAACACCTTCAACGGAATCAAACCAAGGTTCACCAACACCAACGGGCAAACCGATAATCGCAGTTTCAAGAATTCCGCCTGCGCTATCGCCCTGCGCACCTACAGTTTCAATATTTTTCATCATTTCTTCGCCTTTTTTATCATTAAGAACTGCAAACATTTTATTTGAAAGGGCGCTTATATTGCTTTCATATTCTGTAAATTTATCGTCTTCCACACCTGCACATTTTGAAATATGAGTGCCGATTTTAATACCCTTTTCGGAAAGCAAATCAATTGCAATTGCACCGGCAGCTACCAGACCTGCAGTAATTCTGCCACTGAAATGCCCGCCACCACGATAATCCTCGCAACCATTATATTTGCAAAAAGCGGTATAGTCTGCGTGACCGGGTCTTGCTTTGCCATAGGCTTTTGAATAATCCTTTGACTGTGTATTTTCGTTAAGAATCATTATACAGATTGGCGTACCTGTTGTTTTACCGTTAAAAACACCACTTACAATATTGAATTTGTCTGCCTCTTTACGAGGTGTTGAAATTTTTCCAACTGGTCTTCTTAAATCAAGCTGATGAGAAATAAAATCCTCATTCACTCTGACTCCTGCAGGTAAACCATCAACAACGGCACCAATAGCGGTTCCGTGACTTTCTCCGAAGAGAGTAACACTGACATTATTGCCTAAAGTGTTTTTCATTCTGAATACGCCTCCTTTACTGCTTTGTCTAATTCAGGGAAAGTTAAAAATTTAAATTCAAAGCTACCGATTTCCCAAACAAATACAACATTCACTCCGTTACCTTTCGCCTTTTTATCGTGACGAAGGGCAGATAGAATTTCATTTGTTGAAAAATTAAATTCAGTAGGCAAATTATATTTTGTTAAAACTTTTACAAGTCTTTCTCTTACACTCTCGGAACAGAATGCCAACATACCCATTGACACACATTCACCGTGCAGAAGCTCTGAAAGTCCCGCAGCAGTTTCTATAGCGTGACCTGCAGTGTGACCGAAATTGAGAACCTTGCGAAGACCAAGCTCTTTTTCATCCTCTTCCACAACTGCTTTCTTAATTCTTAAAGAACGCTCAATAACTGTGTCGATAATTTCTTCTGCGTTGTTGTTTTCAATAAGCTCAAAAAGCGTCTTATCGCTTGTTGCTGCCATTTTAATGCTTTCAGCCAAGCCATTATTAAACTGTCTTCTTGAAAGTGTTTTTAAAACATCCGGGTCTATTATAACAGCCTTAGGTTGATAAAACGCACCAACAGTATTTTTATAGCCACCAAAATCAATTGCTGTTTTTCCTCCAATGGAAGAATCCACCTGAGAAAGAAGCGTTGTGGGTATATTAATAAAATCAATGCCTCGCATATAGGTTGCGGCAGTAAAGCCTGATAGGTCTCCGACAACTCCACCGCCAACTGCAACTATGCAATCTGCTCTTGAAAAAGCTTTTTCATTCAACACTTCAAGAAGCTCTTTATAAGTGTCAAAGTTTTTGCTTTTCTCACCCTGATGAATAACTTTAATTACATTATTTTTAAACTGTTTTGAAACTGCCTCGGCATATTCAAAGGGTACACCACTATCAGTTACTATAAGTGCTTTTTTATCAGTATTACAATACTCAGAAAGAGAATTTATTGAACCTCTTTCTATTATTATATTGTAATCACCCATTGATGTTTTAACTGTTAATTTCATAAGTAAAATCCTTATATTGTCTGTTCTTTTGCATATCGTCCCACAAGGCGCACATTGGTACAAACCTCGGAGAGTTTATTGAGCATATTTTTTTCATCTTCCTTTGAAAGCTTGCCTTCCCCCTCAAGGAAGAAATAGTAATTCCATATAACATCCTTTGAAGGACGGCTTTTTAACGCTTTCAGGTTATAACCACAATCACCAAAAACCGAAATTGCTTTGCTTAATGAACCTGCTTCGTCACGAACAGTAAAAAGAACAATAAAGTTCTCGTCACCCATTGATTCGCCTCTGGGGATTCGGGAAAATACTGCAAAACGGGTTGTATTTTTACTGTCTTTATTGATTTTGCGGTCAATGAGCTTCAAGCCGTATTCGTGACCTGCTTCAAGGCTACAAATAACACCAACAGAATTATCTCCGTTTTCTGAAACAGCTTGCGCTGCAAGAGCAGTGTTAACCGCCTCCTCAGTTTCCAAGCCTCTTTCAGAAATATATTCTGCGCATTGACCCAACGCCTGAGGATGACTGATAACCTTTTTTATTGTGTTTCTATGGGAATCCGGTGTACCGAAAAGATGTTGCTCAACTGCCATATCGTAAACACCATTAATGAAAAGAGAGCCGAAATAGGTTAAATCCATAACCCTTGCAACATCACCCTCATAGCTATTTTCAATAGGTAAAACCGCACATTCACAATCTCCGTTTTCAACTGCCTTATATGCAGATTTAAAATCGGAGAAAGCAACAGGCTTACCATCGGGGAAAATACGCTTAACTGCAATTTCTGCAAAAGCACCTTTAACTCCTGAAAAAGCAATTCTTGTTCCGTCAAGAATTTTGTGTTGAAAATCCTTTGACAAATCCATAGTTCTCTTCTGAAAGTTTATGTAATATGAGCGAATTTCATCATCACTAATCAACTCACTGTTTTTTTCAAGAAGTGCTGCTTCTCTGACAGTATCTTCAACGGGAACACCATTCACCTTTTTATACTCGGCAACATCTTTAACCGCTTCCATTCTTTTTTCAAAAAGAACTGCTATCTCTTTATCAATTTCACCGATTGTTTTTCTGGCATTCTGAAAAATTTTTTCGTAATCAGTCATTTTTATAATCCTCGTAAAGTGCTTTAAAAGCAGGTATTGAGCGTTCAATAAGTTCAGTATCAACGCAATAGGAAATTCTGACAAAGCCTTCAACGCCAAATGAATCACTGGGTACAAGAAGAAGCTCGAATTTCTTTGCTCTTTCATAGAATTTGTTTGCATCCTCTTCAAGTGATTTTACAAACATATAGAATGCTCCATCCGGTTTAATAACAGTATAGCCAATTTCTGTAAGTGCATCGTAAAGAATTTTTCTGTTCTTCTCATAGATAGAAATATCTGCAGTATCTTCAAGACACTCAGCAATTGTATATTGCATAAGACTTGGTGCACAAACATATCCTAACGCTCTGCCTGAACCACAAATTGCCGCATATACATCCCCTGCATCCTTCATATCAGGTGAAACAAAAATATAACCGATACGCTCACCGGGTAATGAAAGAGCTTTACTGTATGAATAACAAACGAAAGTATTATCGTAATAGCAAGGAATGTAAGGAACTTTTTCGCCTGTGAACACAAGCTCTCTGTATGGTTCGTCAGATATAATGAAAATTTCTTTATTATATTCTATTTGTTTTTTCTTAAACAAATCTGTAAGTTTAATAATATCGGATTCAGGAATGATAACTCCTGAGGGATTGTTTGGGGAGTTTACAATTATTGCTTTAGTATTGGGTGTTATTGCTTTTTCAAGAGCATCAAAATCTATTTGTAAATCCTCGGTCTGACAAGAAACAACAACCAATTTTGCGCCTGCCTGCTCTGCAAAAACTCTGTATTCAGGAAAAAACGGTGCAAGGGCAATAACCTCGTCACCCTCTTCAACAATTGCATTAAGAGTAATTGTAAGAGAAGCCGCCGCACCGCAAGTCATATAAATAAGACCTGCGTTTGCTTTAACGCCAAATTTATTATTTATGTATTCTGCGATTCTGCTTCTTACGTTCAAATCGCCGGGAGCAGATGTGTAACCGTGAAGAACCTCTGCAGGTGTTTCTGCAATAAGCTTATTCATAACATCTGTTACCTTTTTGGGCGCAGGAACGCTTGGATTACCTAAGCTGAAATCAAAAACATTTTCTGCTCCGATTTCTGATTTTCTTTTCTTACCATACTCAAAAATCTCACGTATTATCGAGCTTTTTTTACCTAATTGCATCATTTTTTCTGAAATCATAATTACTCTCCTTTGATAAAAGAAAAATCCGCAAACCGTTATGTTTTGAAACATAGCAGAATGCGGACTGTCTATACACTTTTAATTGCAATCACTTGCAACTCTGAGCGGTATGAAGACAATCCGTGTTATTATAATAAAATCGATAATATCCATAACCACGGAACATCCGTAACACCTCTCAAATAAAAATTATGCTACCCATTTTACTCCTGCAAATCGGCTTTGTCAAGAGAAAAAATCACAAAATCGTATATTTATTCATTTATTTTCATATTTTTCCACAATTTCTGCAAAACCATAAATCAATGCAGAAATCAAACGGGAAACCAACACCAAAATAACTACAACACAAACAATGGGAACAACAAGAAGTGACATCATCTGTGTTCCGACATAAACACCGATTAAAACAACGCCTACAACAGCTGCAACAAGAGTTACAAATAAATTCATAACAAATATAATTAAAGAAAATTTTTTCAATGTTGCAGAGCAATTCTTAAAAAATTTGAAATCAACAGAAATTTTTTCATTTACATTTTCTGTTTCGGGCAATACTGCTTTATTTTTATTTTTCTTAAACATAATTGCACCCCTTAGAACCAACCATCATTAATATTACCTGTTTCAATAACCAAACCATCATTTACATTTGGAGCAGTAGTAGTTGTGTTAGCCGGTTTATTAACTTTAGTTGTTGTTTCATCCGGTTTATTAACTTTAGTTGTTGTTTCATCGGGTTTATTTACTTTAGTTGTTGTTTCACCCGGTTTATTTTCTTTAGTTGTTGTTTCATCGGGTTTATTTACTTTAGTTGTTGTTTCACCCGGTTTATTAACTTTAGTTGTTGTCTTATTTTCGGTATTTTCCTTGGTTGTTTCTTCTTTATCACCTTTATTATCGGTAACATTATCAGTTGGTTTTTCAATACCAATAGCGTTATCACTTACAACCTGAGTAACCTCTTCGGGAATGCCACCATTCTCATCACTGTAATCAGAATCAAATTTCAACTGCCCCTCTTCCCATCTGTAAGAGAAAACGTGCTCTACGCCACCCACTATAGAGTTGGAAAGAATTCTATGATTTTCAGCATCAACTGAAATATTCTGCAAAGCAGAGAGAATTACAGAATAATCGAACTGATTTGATGTTGCATTATAAAGCCAGCAATGGTAATTAATAACGCCATTTTGGTTACTGATTGCAATATAAAAATCAAGCACGCCATCAAAGTTCATATCAATAAACTCATTATTTTCAGATGCATATTTTAAATCCACGCTCATACCTGAATTTATGGGGTATTTTAAAACTTGAAACTCTTTACCATCTTTTTTTACGGTTGCAGATGTTTCACCGATTTCTGCTGAGAAGCCTTTTGTAACAACTGCCTCTTCACTTGCTTGAGTAGTTGTATTATCCTTCGTATTATCACCACAGGCAGTAAACACTGTAACCACAAGGGCAAACACTAATACTAACGAACATAGAGAAATAATTTTTTTCATAAAAACTCTCCTTTTAAAATATCACGCCTTCGGCGTTAAGAGCAATTTCAAGATTTTTTATATCAAGGTTTTTAAAAACAAACCCTTTCATACCATAATTTTTTGCACCATCAATATTCTGAGGCAGGTCATCAATAAAAAAACATTCTTCAGGATTTAAAGAGAATTTATTGCAAAAAGCTTCATAAATTTCTTTTTGGGGTTTGAGCATTTTATAAACACAAGAAATGAAAAAGCCATCCATCAATGTTAAAGCAGGAATGTTAAGGTAGTTATCAAAAAAACGAGGAGTTGCATTTGATAACAAATATACATTATACCCTGCATCTTTAATTCTTTTTATAAACTCATACATTTGAGGAAATGGTGGCATATAGGAATAAAAATCCGATAGCATTTCCTCAATGAGCGGTCTTGTTGATTCGGGAATTCGAGGCAAAACCAATGAAATTGCTTCATCATGCCGAAGTGTTCCGCCATCAAGCCTGTGCCAGAGGTCACTATCAAAAACCTCATTCATAAGAATATCGTGATATTCCTCCGGAAAATATGTACTGATGGTTTTCTTTGGGTTAAAGTCAATAAGAACGCCACCCATATCAAAAACAACATTCTTTACCAAATAATCACCACCAACGGGCTTTTAAAGTGAGTGCAACAGAACCGATATGGTTTAATACAGACACTATATCTTCTTTATTATACCATTTAATAAAAAAATTTCAATATTTATAGAAAAATTCAAGAATTTCCCTTTAATTTTTTCATAAATATGTTATACTATATCAATAATATTTGGATAAAGGTGATTTTGATGAAAGTTAATATTTTTAAAACTGCCGAGGAAATCGGTGTAGCAGTTGCAAGAATTTTTGTTGATGAGGTTAAAACAAACCCCAATTGTGTTTTAGGTCTTGCTACAGGTGCAACCCCAATTCCCACTTATGAAAACATCAAAAAAATGCACAAGGAAGAAAATGTTTCTTTCAAAGGCGTTAAAACTTATAACCTTGACGAATACTGCAACCTTCCTAAATCTGACAAAAACAGTTATTATACTTTTATGCACGAACAGCTTTTCAACGGTCTTGATATTCTTGAAGAAAACGTTCATTTCCTTAATGGTAATGCAGTTGACTGCGATGCAGAATGCAAAAGATATGATAACGAAATCAACGAAGCAGGCGGAATTGATATTCAGCTTTTAGGTATCGGTAACAATGCTCATATCGGCTTCAATGAGCCTGCAGAAAGCTTTACTGATGGTTCTTTTAAGGTTAAACTTACAGATAGCACTATTGAAGCTAATAAAATTTACTTTGACGAAAACCCTATGCCACATTATGCACTTACAATGGGTGTTAAGCAGATTATGGCTGCAAAGAAAATTATTCTTATTGCAACAGGACCCAAAAAAGCAGAAGCAATTAAAAATATGATAAAAGGAGAGGTTACCCCTCTTGTTCCTGCATCAATTCTTCAGGAGCATGATGATGTTCTCATTTTCCTTGATGAAGCTGCTGCTTCTTTACTTGATTAATCAATAAAATACCTCGCATTGTCAAAAGCTTTGATAATGCGAGGTTTATTTTATTTCCATTGAGTAAAATTTATTATCATTATATTCGTAGCATTCCAATGTTACAAAATAACCGCTTACATTCTTTTTTATATAATAACACTGTCGTTCTTTATCATAAGAGTCCAATATAATTTTATTTTCAAAAGAATAAAGGAAGTTTTTAATAACACAAGGCAAAAAAGAAGAGCTTAACTCAGATATACCTCCATTAAAAGCCATATCCTTGTATGTTATTTTGTAACTGCTGTTCGTTAAACAAACATAAGCACCGTTTAACAAATCTTTTTCATTTGTTAAATTGATTTCAAGCTTTGAGTCATTTAAAACGATAGTTGTATCGTAAATATGCTCATTAAAACTAATCTGCACCTTCTGAGGTGTTGAAAAATCGACCTCCGATGAACCTTGTAAAATATTTTCAGGCAGTTCACAAGAAGATATTATCAAGCAAAACAAAACAAGAAATATAATACAAAAGCCTCTGGTTTTACGCTTTTTCATTCTCTATAAGAGAATAAACCCTTCCTAAAACTTTAGCACAATCTGATGGCAAAATTGAATATTCCGACATTTCTTTTTTCAATAAATCTGCACTTATTCCGTGAACAAAAGCACCTAAAGCCGCAGAATTAAAAAGATTACCTTTCATTGAAGGAGTAAGCCCAGCAATTATTCCTGAAAGCAAATCCCCTGCTCCACCTTTAGAAAGACCTGTGTTGCCTGTTTTATTGATATAAAGGCTATCTGCTTCAGAATTACATATCAGGGTTTCGTGACCCTTAAGAAGAACATTAACCTTATATGTCTTGCAAAAATCAACAATTATTTCTTCTCGGTTTTCTTCAATATCTGCTACATTCAAACCACACAAACGAGCCATTTCACCGGGATGGGGTGTCAGTAGAATTTCACATTGTTTATTTAATAAAACATCATTAAATTCTGAAAGGCAATTCAGAGCATCTGCATCCATAATCAAGGGCTTTTCATTTTCAGTAACAAGGGCTTTAACAAGTTTTTTTATGCTTTCACTTGTTCCAAGACCGCAACCAACCATAATAACATCGCTGTTTTTACAAGCATTGAGAATATTTTTGATGCTATCAGAACTGATACAGCCATCCTTATTTGTTGAAAGTGGTAAGAATAAATTTTCGGTTAATCGTGATGACAACGCATTATAAAGGCAATCAGGAAACGCAAGGTTAACAATACCAATTCCGCTTCTTAAAGCCCCCTCTGTTGCAAGAGAGCAACAGCCAACCATATTTTTACTGCCACAAATAAGCAAAGCCCTACCAAAAGAGCCTTTGTGGGAGAAAGGTTCTCTTTTTGGTAAGAGCTTTGATGCAGTTTTTATATCAAGGGAGTTTTTGTTAAGCAAAATAGTCACTCCTATTACTTAAATTAATCTAAACTTTCAACTTCCCTTTTATTATACCCTTATATATAGCTTTAGTCAACAAATCAAGAGGCAATCTGAAAATCAACAACCTTAGAATTTTTATTTAAAGCTTCAAGCATTTCTTCAAATTCTGTATTAACAAAAGGTGTTACATTTTCAACTTTCTTTTGGGTTACAAATTTATCACGGATTGAAAAATAAACTGCTTTAAAAAATGCTTTAGTATATTTCCAGACTTTTCTTTCAAATCTGATTAAATCTTTTTCACGGTAAATTGCATAGCAAACGAGACCAACTGCGGCACATTCAAGGAAAAATCTTATAAATACGAATACTGACATATATATACCTCCAAACATTTTGCGAACATTTGTTTTATGGCTCTATTATAGCACCATTTTTCCATTTGTCAACACATATGTTCGTTTTTCTTGCTTTTTCAAGTACCTTTTTAGGTTCTTTCAAGGTGTTTTTTAGTTTTTTTGCCGTTTTTTATCGATTTTTTTACATTTTTGGTGAAATTATATTTATTTTTTGTTCGGTTGATGTTCGCTTTCAAATCAACTTTTAAATAAAAAACGGCAAAAATAATTAAAATATGTATTTTATTTTATTAATATATATTGTATAATATTGTGGATTATGACTATACAATTTTAAAAAGGAATAGGAATTATGTTTGTTGATAAGGCGAAAATTAAAATTATAGCAGGCAATGGCGGTAATGGTGCAGTTGCCTTCCATCGTGAAAAGTTTGTTAATGCAGGCGGTCCCGATGGTGGTGACGGCGGTCGCGGTGGTAATATTGTTTTTCAGGTTGATGACAACCTCTCTACCCTTTCCGATTTCCGTTACAAAAGAAAATATAAAGCCCAGAATGGTGAAAATGGTCGTGGCTCCCGTTGTAACGGCAAGCGCGGTGAAGATTTAATTATCAAGGTTCCCCGCGGTACTGTTATCCGTGAAGAAGAAACAGGTCTTGTTATGGCGGATATGAGTATTGAGGAAACCTTTATTGCCGCAAAAGGCGGTAATGGTGGTTGGGGTAACCCTCACTTTGCCACACCCACAAGACAAGTTCCCCGTTTTGCAAAAGATGGTGCTCCCGGTGAAGAATGGGATGTTACACTTGAATTGAAGCTTCTTGCAGATGTTGGCTTGATTGGTTTTCCGAATGTTGGTAAATCAACTCTCATTTCTGTTGTAAGTGAAGCAAAGCCCATTGTTGCTAACTATCACTTCACAACACTTACCCCCGTTCCCGGTGTTGTAAGAATGGGTCCTGAAAGCAGTTTTGTTATGGCAGATATTCCCGGTATTATTGAAGGTGCAAGCGCTGGTGTTGGCCTGGGTCACGAATTTTTACGTCACATTGAACGCTGCAGACTTCTTGTGCACGTTGTTGACGTTGCCGGTAGCGAGGGCAGAAGCCCCATTGCTGATTTTGAGGCAATTAATGAAGAGCTTGCAAAATATAATGAAGAATTAACAAAATATCCTCAGATTGTTGCAGGTAACAAAATTGACCTTGCAACAGACGAACAAAGAGAAGAATTCAGAAACTACATCGAATCCAAAGGTCTTTCTTATTTTGAGATTATCGCTCCTATTGCGGAAGGCACTCAGGAGCTTATTAACAAAGTTGCTGCAGAGCTTCAGAAGCTTCCTCCTGTTAAGATTTATGAAAAACAGGAAATCACACCTAAAGATATTCTCAAAACTGCAAAGCGTGATTTCAAAATCCGTGTTGAAGGTGATGTTTTCATTGTTGAAGCTCCCTGGCTTGCAAAAATCCTTATGAAAACTGACCTTAACGACTACTCTTCTCTTCAGTATTTTCAGAATGTTCTGCAGACGAGCGGAATTATTCAGGGTCTTGTTGACCGCGGAATTACCGAGGGCGACACAGTAAGTATTTACGATTTGGAGTTTGACTATGTACCCTGATGATATTTTAAATGGCATTTGCTCACCATTAGAAGAGCCAAAAGCAAGAATGTACAGTCCACTTACTCTAGCTTTTTTAGGTGATGCAGTTTACAGCTTACTTGTCAGAAATATGCTTTCCATGCAGGAAAACAAACCTGCAGGGAAGCTACATAAAGAGTCCGTTAAATATGTTAATGCGGCATTTCAAGCCCGGATGATTAAAGAACTGCTTCCTTCTCTCACCGAGAATGAAACTGCAGTTTTTAAAAGAGGCAGAAACGCTCATAGCGGTCACTCCCCTAAAAATCAGGAAGCAGGAGATTATCGCTACGCCACAGGACTTGAAACTCTTTACGGCTATCTTTATTTATGCGGTGAATCAAAGCGCATAAAAGAGATATTTGAAATGAGTACTTATAAAAATTTCATTGAAGAAACTCACCGAAAGGAATCAGATTAATGTCCCTTGTAAAGAAAGAACATATCAGAAATTTCTCTATAATTGCCCATATTGACCACGGTAAATCAACCCTTGCTGACCGTCTTCTTGAACTTACAGAAACGGTTGCAAAGCGTGATATGTCTGCTCAGATTCTTGACGATATGGATTTGGAAAAAGAAAGAGGAATCACAATCAAAGCCCATGCTGTAAGACTTGATTATACAGCTAATGACGGCAACACCTATCAATTAAACCTTATTGACACTCCCGGTCACGTTGACTTTAACTACGAGGTTTCCCGTTCTCTTGCGGCTTGTGAGGGTGCAATTCTTATAATTGACGCTTCTCAGGGTATAGAGGCGCAGACCTTAGGTAACACTTATCTTGCACTTGACCACAATCTTGAGCTTGTGCCCGTTATCAATAAAATCGACTTACCCTCTGCAGACCCTGACAGAGTTGCAGCAGATGTTGAAGATATTATCGGTCTCCCCTGTGACACAGCACCCCGTGTTTCTGCAAAAACAGGTCAGAACGTTGAACAGGTGCTTGAGCAGATTGTTGAGCTTGTTCCCCCACCTGAAGGCGATGATGATGCACCATTAAGAGCATTGATTTTTGACTCTGTTTACGATAACTACAAGGGTGTTATTGTTTACGTTCGTGTTGTTGACGGTACAATTAAGGTTGGCGACACAATGAAAATGATGGCAACAGGTGCAGAATTCAATGTTGTTGAGGTTGGTACAATGAAAGCAACATCTCTTGAACCCTGTGGTAAGCTTTGCTCAGGTGAGGTTGGTTACATTACAGGCTCAATCAAAACAGTACGAGATGCGGTTGTCGGTGATACTGTTACCCTTGCAACTAACCCTGCCAAAGAGGCTCTCCCCGGTTATCGTAAGGCAACACCAATGGTTTATTGCGGTATTTACCCTGCAGATGGTGCAGACTACGAAAACCTTCACGAAGCACTTGAAAAATTGCAGTTAAACGATGCTTCCCTTTCATACGAGCCTGAAACATCGGGTGCTTTAGGCTTTGGCTTCCGTTGTGGCTTCTTAGGTCTTTTACACCTTGAAATTATTCAGGAAAGACTTGAAAGAGAATATGACCTTGACCTTGTAACAACAGTTCCAAGCGTTGTATATAAAATTCATCTCAAAAATGGCGAAGTGGTTGAAATTGATAACCCCACCCACTACCCTGACCCTGCACACATTGACTATTGCGAAGAGCCTGTTGCAGATGCTCACATTTTTGCACCTTCAGAATATGTTGGCTCTGTTATGGAGCTTTGTCAGGAAAGGCGCGGTACGTTCAAGAATATGGACTATATTTCAGGCGACCGTGTTGAAATAAAATACGATTTACCTCTTAACGAAATCATTTACGATTTCTTTGATGCACTTAAATCAAGAACGCGCGGTTATGCTTCTCTTGACTATGAAATTTCTGAATATCAGCGTTCAAACCTCGTAAAGCTTGATGTTCTTCTCAATGGTGATATTGTTGATGCACTTTCATTTATTGTTCACTCTGACAAGGCATACGGCAGAGCAAGAAGAATTGCTGAAAAGCTTAAGGACAACATTCCGAGACAGATGTTTGAAATACCCATTCAGATGGCTATCGGTGGCAAGGTTATTGCAAGAGAAACCGTTAAGGCTATGAGAAAAGACGTTCTCGCAAAATGCTACGGCGGTGACATTACCCGTAAGAAAAAGCTTCTTGAAAAGCAAAAAGAAGGTAAAAAGAGAATGCGTACCTTTGGTACTGTTGAGGTTCCACAGGAAGCATTTATGGCTATTCTCAAGCTTGATGATGATAAATAAAATATATAAAAATAAATTCCAAAGGGTTGATTTTAATGAAAAACAACTATTTTGATATTTATTACCATAACGAAAAAAATCACCGTTTCTGTTTCAGAAGTGGTGAAATGGTATATGAAGAGGTTTTCTCAGATGGTGCTCTTATTTCAGCAGGCTGGAATGCTTCCGGCTACCCTCTCAATGTATTGAAAAACTGCCCTACATACTTAAATCCTAAAAGATATGCAGAGCCATTTTCATTCAATATTGAGGTTGATGGACAAAGCATTGATTTCGGTTTAGAATTTGTTGATTTCAAAGCTGAAAAAACGGAAGAAAATGAAGTATCTGTTTTAACATTAAAAAGCAATATAAAGCCCGTTACAATTAAGGTTTACACTTTAATTGACGGAACGCAGATGCTTTCCCGTTGGATTGAAATTGAAAATCTTTCAGACGAGCCTTTAAAATTGAGCAGACTTTCTGTTATGAGTGGTGGTATTGAATCACTTGACGATGATGCATTAGACCACACAGAAAGCGTTGATGATGTTTATTCATTGGGATATTTTGAAAACGATGCATGGGGTAACGAAGGTCAGTTTAAATGGGAGAAGCTGACTCCAAACGGCACAACAATTGACGGAAGATTTGGCAGAGATCGCTTCCGCCATCCCCTTTTATTTATAAGAAATAACCTTACAGGAAAAATATGGTTTTCACAGATTGGCTTCAGTGGTGGCTACCGCTACACTGTTGATTACAACGCAAGACCCGATAAGTGCAACACTCACCTTTCCTTCAAGGCAGAAGTTACAGGTCACAACCCTATTTATGTTATTGCACCAAAAGGCAAATTTGTTTCTCCCGTTGTATATATGGGGCTTGTTCACGGCAATCTTGATGATGCAATAAACGAAATGCATTCTCATATAAGAAAATCTGTTCTCAATCTTCCCGAAGCAGAGGGCAAAACTGCTCTTATTAACTGCGGGATGGGTGCAGAGCACACCATGAATGTTGAAGATAGCAAGGCATTTATTGACCAATTCGCTCTTATGGGCGGTGAAATATTCACTATTGATGCAGGTTGGGAATGTCCACCTGACGAGCAAATGGAATGGGGTGCATATAACGGCAGAAACATTCCCGATAAAGACAGATACCCCACTGGTATCAAAGAGCTTCGTGACTATGCCCACTCCAAAGGCTTGAAATTCGGCTTATGGGTTGATATTGAAAATATTGGAAAGTATTGTAATGTTCACGAAGAACACCCCGAATGGCGTACTGTAAACGCATTAGGTGAAAGATCAGGTAAATTCCTTGATATGTCAATCCCTGAATGTGCAGAATGGTGCGAAAATGAGCTTGCAAGAATTATCCCTGAATATGAGCTTGACCTTTTAAGAGTTGACCACAACATTGATTTCACTGAATATTTCGGTATGCGTGATACAGGCTTCGGTATTCCTGAATGTGTTTGCATAAAGCACAATGAAGCGGTTTACAAAATGTACGAAAATCTTAAAAAGCGTTTTCCCAATGTGATTTTTGAAAACTGTGCAGGCGGTGGTGGAAGAACCGACCTTGGAATGATGAAGAACTTTAACCATACATGGGTTTCAGACTGGCAGAAAATGCCCCGTTCAATTGCTATCACAAATGGTATGACAATGGCTTTACCCCCTGAAAGAGTTGACAGGCTTTTCGCAGGTATGGGTTGCCATACAATAGGCTCTTTTGATGCACATCTGAGAAATACAATGCTTGGTCACATTTCTCTCAATGTAATCTCCCCTGCCGGTGCTGAAATCAACGAGGCGCAGATGGCGTTTATAAAGCATTCAACAGATATTTATAAAGAGTTTATAAGACCATTCCTTGCAGACTCAAAAATATATCACCATACACCTGATTTAAAGGTCAGTGATTATTCTGTTCTTGAAATATCTGCTCCCGATAAATCAAAGGGTGCAATTACTGTTATTACCCTTTGCGGTACAAACGAGAAAACCATAATGGTTAAGCCAAAAGGTATTGATATTTCAAAAGAATATAAAATTACATTAGATAATGATGCCTTCACTTACACCATTTCAGGCGAAAAGCTCAAACGAAACGGAATTGCAGTTGATATAAAAGCATCGCTTTCTTCTGAATTAATTTTATATAAAGCAATATAAACACTAATGCACCCCACACTTTTTCTTAAAAAGTATGGGGTGCATAAAATTTTAGAGAACACCTTCAATTATCTTTTTGAGCTCTTCTGCTCCCTCGCCTTTTTCTGAGGAGAAAGGAAGAATAGTGATATTATCGCCGAACTCGGCTAACTCTTCTCTGAGGGCGTTTTTGCGCTCATTATACTGTGTTTTATTAAGCTTATCGCTCTTGGTTGCGGCAACTATGAAAGGAAGACCTGCATCCTGCAAAAAGCGCATCATAATATAGTCATCCTCTGATGGTTTATGGCGCATATCAACAAGCTGAACAACAAGCTTGATATTACGGGGGCTCTGGAAATAGCCTTCCATCATTTCTGCCCAACGGCGTTTTTCACCTTTTGCTACCTTTGCATAGCCATAACCGGGTAAATCAACAATACGAACATCATTTTCCACTTTAAAGAAGTTGATTGTAATTGTTTTACCGGGCATCGAAGATACTCTTGCAAGGTTTTTTCTGTTGAAAATTCTGTTAAGCATTGAGGATTTACCAACATTTGAACGACCTGCAAAAACAATTTCAGGCAAATCAGATTGGGGGATTTGCTTTAAAGTACCGAACGCAGCTTCAAATTCAACTTTGTTATAGTTCATAATAATTAACCCTCCTTACAGTAAACGGAAGTTGATTTAGTATCTTTTCCGTTATTTATGGGGTTTGATTTTGTATTTTCCTTTTTCTTGGTTTCCGGTTTAGAAGATTTTTTGCTTTCAAGAGCAATGCTCAAAACCTCATCAAGATTTAAAACGGGAATAAACTCAATTGCATTTTTGATTGAGTCATTTACTCTTTCGAGGTCTGCTTCATTTTCTGCAGGAATAAGAACAGTTTTCATTCCGTTTTTGAATGCTGCGGTTGATTTTTCACGAAGACCGCCTATTGCAAGAACCTTACCTCTTAAAGTAATTTCACCTGTCATAGCAACTGTTTTAACAACAGGTATTTCAGTTAACGCAGAAACAAGAGCGGTAGTCATAGTTACGCCTGCGGAGGGTCCGTCCTTGGGAACTGCACCCTCGGGAACATGAATGTGAATATCTTTATTCTTATAGAAATCACCGTCAACCCCTAATTTTTCTGCATTTGCTCTTATGTAGCTAATGGCAGCCTTTGCAGATTCCTTCATAACATCACCGAGAGAGCCTGTAAGCTCAAGCTTTCCGTTACCCTCTAAAGCGGCTACCTCAATCTGCATCATTTCTCCGCCAACAGATGTCCATGCAAGACCATTTGCCGCGCCAACCATTTTTTCAAAATCAAGCTTTGAAAGCTTATATTTTGGTGCGCCAAGGAATTCAGGAAGATTTGCAGGTGAAACTGTAATTTTACCATCAAAGCCCTCTGCGAACTTTACTGCAGCTTTTCTGATTATTTTAGTAATCGTTCTATCAAGGGTACGAACACCCGCTTCTTTGGTGTAGCTACCAATAATTTCACGAATAGCGGCATCGGTAAATCTTATCATTTTAGAATCCATACCGAAATTTTTAACCTGCTTAGGAATAAGGTGCTTTTTCGCAATTAAGAATTTGTCTTCTGCAGTGTAGCTATAAAGCTCGATAATTTCCATTCTGTCAAAAAGAGCAGACGGAATCTGAGAAGCATCGTTAGCAGTTGTAATAAAGAGAACCTTGCTCAAATCAAAGGGAACATCGATATAATGGTCATTGAATGTATCGTTCTGTTCACCGTCAAGCACCTCTAAAAGTGCAGATGACGGATCACCCTTGAAATCGCTTCCTAATTTATCAATTTCGTCAAGAAGAATCAAGGGATTAGAAGTTCCCGCTTGTTCAATAGCAGTAATGATTCTACCGGGCATTGAGCCGATATATGTTCTTCTATGGCCTCTTATTTCTGCTTCATCACGGACACCGCCGAGAGAAATTCTCACATATTTTCTGCCCATAGCTTCTGCTAATGAACGGGCAATTGATGTTTTACCAACACCGGGAGGGCCAACTAAACAGAGAATCTGCGCATTAGCATCAGGAGCAAGCTTTTTAACTGCAACAAGCTCCAATATACGCTCTTTTACCTCTTCGAGACCATAATGGTCTTTTTCAAGAGTTTTGCGAGCAGAGATAACATCAAGGTTATCTTCTGTATATACACCCCAAGGGAGCGAGGTAACTCTTTCAAGATATGTTCTTGCAACATTTGCTTCAGGGCTACCGGGAGTAGTTTTAACTAACCTTTCGCACTCGTCAAAAAGCTTTTTCTTTGACCTTTCGTCAATGGGAAGTGTTGCGATTTTCTCTTTATAGTTATTAGCTTCTGCCAAAGGAGAATCGTCCTCACCAAGCTCAATAGAAGCTGCTTTTATCTGCTCACGCAGATAATATTCTCTTTGGTTTTTATCCATTCGCTCCTGAACCTTGTCGTTCAATTCCATTTCAATTTTGAGAATTTCTGCTTCTCTTGAAAGAATTGTGCAAAGAGCTTCAGTTCTTCTGAGAATATCAAGCTCTGAAAGAAGAGCCTGCTTATCCTCCATTTCAAGATGGAAATGCCCTGCCACACCATCGGTTGCAGTTGCAATATCAGACTCCTCCAGCACTGCAAGGAATACTTCAGGCGCAATTCGGGGACTTGCACTTACATAATCCTCCACCCTCTCTTTTAAAAGACGGAGTGTTGCAACAGTTTTCAAATCCTCTGTATCAGGAAGAATTTCAGAACATTGCTCAACAACAGCTCTCATAGAAAGTCTTTCTTTGAGAACCTCTGTGATTTTAGCTCTGTAAAGCCCCTCAACAACAATTTCGAAGCTTTTTCCGTCGCCACTGATTTGCTTGATTTCTGCAACAACGCCAACATCATAAAGCTCTTCGAATTTTGGGTCTTCAACAGTTGCATCCTTTTGAGTTACAAGGAAAATAAGCCTGTCTGTTGAATCAACAGAATTTCTTATGGCTTTTATTGATTTCGGTCTGCCAACCTCGAAGCATACTGTTTGTTCGGGAAAAACAACAAGGTTTCGAAGAGCCATAACCGGCAATGCTCTTTTTTCGTAAATTTCGTTTACCATATATAATATGTACCTTTATATAAAGATTTCTAAATACACACAATGGAGAATAAAGATTTTTTGTACCTTTACTCTCCATTATATTTTTTATTTTATGCAGTTTGTTCTGCTGTGCCTTTAGGCTTTTTAACGTATGTGGGTTCACCCTTACCATCAACAACATCCGCAGTAATTTTAACTACCTCAACAGTTGGGTCAGAGGGAACTGAATACATTATGGGCATTAATGTTTTTTCCATTATTGCGCGAAGTCCACGGGCACCTGTTTCCTTTTCAATGGTAAGCTCTGCAACTCTTCTTACAGCTTCATCTGTGAAATCAAGAGTTACCTTATCCATTTTGAAAAGGCTCTGATATTGTTTAAGCAAAGCGTTTTTAGGCTTTGTTATAATATTGATAAGGGCATCTGCATCAAGATTCTGAAGAGATGTAATAACAGGAATTCTGCCAACGAGCTCGGGAATAAGACCAAACTTTACAAGGTCCTGAGGAATAACCTTGGAATACAAATCCATATTCTTAAGCTCAGATTTAGAATGAATTTCTGCACCGAAGCCGAGAATACTTTTTCCGAGTCTGTCCTCAACAAGCTTTTCAATTCCTGCGAAAGCACCGCCACAAATGAAAAGGATTTTTGAAGTATCAATCTGAATAAATTCCTGCTGAGGATGCTTTCTGCCACCCTGAGGCGGAACATTGGCAACAGTACCCTCAATGATTTTAAGAAGTGCCTGTTGAACACCCTCACCGCTTACATCACGGGTAATTGACGCATTTTCAGATTTTCTTGCAATCTTATCAATTTCGTCAACATAAATAATACCCATCTCTGCTTTTTCAACATCGAAATCAGCAGCCTGAATAAGACGGAGAAGAATATTCTCAACGTCCTCACCGACATAACCTGCTTCTGTAAGTGTTGTTGCATCTGCAATTGCAAATGGAACATCAAGTATCTTTGCAAGAGTTGAAGCAAGAAGAGTTTTACCAACACCGGTGGGTCCAAGAAGAAGAACGTTGCTTTTATTAATTTCAACATCATCGGGAGAAGAACGGAAAATGCGCTTATAATGGTTATAAACTGCAACGCTCAAAACCATTTTTGCATCGTCCTGACCGATAACATATTCATCAAGTACGGCTTTGATTTCCTGAGGCTTAGGGAGTTTTTTAGTTGCCTTCTTAACCTGCTTTGCTTCAGGTTGGCTCTGAATACCTTCAACGATATCCATACAAAGCTCAACACAACTGTCACAAATATAAACTCCGGGACCTGAAATCATCTGACCTACCTGCGCCTGCGGTTTACCGCAGAACGAACAACGGATTTTATCGTTTGTTCCTTTATTATCGTCACGTGCCAAAGGATTTTACCTCTTTTCGATAATCTTATCTGCAAGACCATAAGCTACTGCTTCTTCTGCAGTGAGCCAATTATCTCTTTCTGTATCGTTGAAAATTTCTTCAACGCTCTTGCCTGTATTTTCAGCAAGAATTTTATTTAATCTGTCTTTAGTTCTCTTGATATGGTCTGCAGCAATAAGAATTTCTGTTGCCTGACCCTTTGCACCGCCAAGGGGCTGATGAATCATAACCTCTGCATTAGGAAGAATATATCTCTTACCCTTTGTGCCTGATGAGAAAAGGAACGCACCCATTGATGCTGCCATACCCATACAGATTGTTGAAACATCGCATTTGATATACTGCATTGTATCATAAATAGCAAGACCTGCGGTTACGCTACCACCGGGGCTATTTATATAGAAGCTGATGTCTTTTTCAGGGTCCTGACCTTCAAGATAAAGAAGCTGAGCAACAATAATGCTTGCTGTTGCATCATTAACCTCATCAGAAAGAACAATGATTCTGTCATTTAAAAGACGGGAAAAAATATCGTATGAACGCTCACCGCGATTGGTTTGCTCCACAACATAAGGAATAAGTGCCATAAACACAACCTCCTGATAAAATTTAATATATGAATTATTGGGTAAAAACTAATTTTTAATCAATAAATACACAATAACCGCCCCAGAAGATAACTGAGGCGGAAAAAATATTAATTATTCAGCCTTTTCAGCATCTGCTTTTTTCTTTGCAGGAGCTTTCTTTGCTGCGGGCTTCTTTTCAGCCTTTTCAGCATCAGCTTTCTTCTTAGCAGGAGCTTTCTTTGTAGGTTTTTCTTCCTCTGCATCTGCAGTTTTAGCAGCAGCTTTCTTCTTAGCACCGGCAACAGCTGTGTCTTTTACAAGGTCCATAGCTTTTCTGCAAGCAAGGTCTGCTTTAACATCTTCTGCAGCAACAAGAGTTTTAATCTTGTCGAGAGGCATATTGTAAACATCTGCATAAGTTTTAAGCTCTGTTTCGATATCTTCATCAGAAATCTCAATTTTTTCAAGCTCTGCAACTTTTTCAAGAGCAAGACGAAGCTTAACCTGTTTTTCTGCACCGTCTTTGTAGCTATCACGAAGAGCAGCAACATCCATACCAAGATACTGAAGGTACATATCCATGCTCATACCCTGAGAACGGAGTCTGTAATCAAATTCGTTAATCTGATTGTCGATTTCCTTTTCAATCATAACTGCAGGGATTTCTGCAATAACATTGTCGCAAAGAGTATCCATAACTGCGCTTTCAAAAGCACGGTCTGCAGCAGCCTGTTTACGAGCTTTGATTTCTTCTTCAAGGCTCTTTTCATAATCTGCGATTGTATCAAATTCGCTGACATCTTTTACGAATTCATCATCGTATTTGGGAAGCTCTTTCTTCATAATCTTATGAAGCTTGATTTTGAATACTGCTTCTTTACCTGCAAGCTCTTCTGTGTATTCTTCGGGGAATGTAACATTTACATCAAATTCCTCGTCAACCTTGTGACCGATAACCTGCTCTTCAAAACCGGGGATGAAGCTACCTGAACCAAGTTCAAGGTCATAGCTTTCACCTTTACCGCCTTCGAAAGCAACACCATCAACAAAGCCTTCAAAGTCGATTGTTGCAATATCGCCCTTCTTTGCAGCTTTGCCTTCAACAGCAACAAGCTTTGCATCTTTTTCAAGAGCTCTGTCAACTTCTTCTTTGATTTCTGCTTTTTTAACAGTAACCTTTTCTTTTTCTGCTTTGATGCCTTTGTAAGCTTTAAGCTCAACTTCAGGTTTAACAGTAACTTTAAGCTTTACTGTGAAGCCGTTTTCATCAAGAGAAACGATTTCGTCTTCAAAGGGAGCAGAAACGGGAACAATACCAGCTTCATTTACTGCTGCTTCGAAGAGTGCGGGATACTCTGCATCAATTGCATCGTACCAGAAAACTTCTTTACCATAGTAAGTTTCAATAATGTGCTTGGGAGCTTTACCCTTGCGGAAACCGGGTACATTGTATTTACCTCTGTTTTTTGTATAAGCTTTTGTAACTGCCGCTTTGAAAGCATCGCCTTCAAAAGATATTTCAAGAGCATATACGTTTGTTTCAAATTTTTCGCAAGACTTTAAACTCATTTTTAAACATCCTTTCATTTGCGAAATGTACAATAATTATTAACTGCGAAATTATATCATAATAATTTGCAAATTTCCACTATTTTTCCAATAAATTTCCATATATATGTAAAATTTATTGATTTTATATTAATTTTTGCTTTTATTATTCCTCACTATGAGCAATAAGACGAGGAACAAAGCCCAAATGGTCTGCAGAAATGAGGTTAAACTCAATACCTTCCCATTCCAGCTTAGCATTTTCGGGAGCAACAAATCCATGAAGATGCCCGAAATAGCAACGCTTAACAGGAAATTCTTTTAATACAGAAAGAATTTCTTCACATTCCTGATTTGCGCTTATAGGTGGGTAATGAAGAAAAGCAATCAACTCTCCCCCAAGCTTACTCGCCTCCTGCAAAGAGGTGCGAAGTCTGCCCGCCTCACGAAGAATAACCTTTTTATCTGCCTCTGCGGTATCATCATAAAACCAACCACGGGAGCCACCAATGGAAAAGCCCTCTACGGAATAAGCGTTGTTATGAATTATCTTAATAGTGTCAAACCCATTCTCAAGAAGGAATTTATTCATTTTTGACATTGTGTTCCACCAATAATCATGGTTGCCCTTGAGAATATATTTTGTGCCGTTGAGGGAATTCAGAAAAGAGAAATCCTTCACTGCCTCATTGAAATTCATAGCCCAGGAAATATCACCGGGAATTACAACGCTGTCTTCAGGCGAAACTACTTTATTCCAATTATTTTTTATCCGGTCGATATAATCCGTCCAGCCTCTGAAAATGTCCATAGGCTTATCAACGGAAAGTGACAGATGAGTGTCACCAATTACGAACAATGACAAGGTCCGTCACCTCAAATACCCAGCATATCGAAAACTACCTGAGCCATATCCTCTTTTGATGTTACTTTACTAAAGCGAACCTCTTTGCCCTTAAGTGCAGAAAGCTGTTCGGGTGCTTTAAGTGATGATATTTCTTCAAGAGCAGATACAGTTGCAAATTCATCCTCATATTCTTTACTCTCTTTATCAACTGCAGAAAGAACTGCTTTTGAGAACTTGAAGGGTGATGCAGTTGAAGCAATAACTACGGGGGTTTTGTCCCCTGTTTTAGCTTCATAAGAATTGCAAACATTGATTGCAACTGCAGTATGAGTATCTGCAAGATAGTTGTAAGCAGAATAGGTTTCGCTGATTGTTGCTTTTGTCATATCGTCATCACAGCAGCCTGCAGCAAAAAGCTCATTGATTTTTGCTTTAACATCTTCGCTTACTGTGTATTTACCGCAATCCTTAAGCTCACCGAACCACTGATTGATTGTATCGGAATTTCTGCCACAAAGAATATAAAGAAGTCTTTCAAGGTTACTTGAAATAAGAATATCCATTGAGGGAGATGTTGTTGTATAGAAATCACGATTTCTGTCATAAACACCATTTTCTATGAAATCCGTGAGAACATTGTTTGCATTCGAAGCACAGATAAGCTTATTAACCGGCAAGCCCATTTCTTTTGCAAAATATGCCGCAAGAATGTTACCGAAGTTACCTGTGGGAACAACAATGTTGATTTTATCGCCGAAGCTTACTGCACCACTGTTTACCATATCGCAATATGCAGAAACATAGTAAACAATCTGAGGTGCAAGACGGCCCCAGTTAATTGAGTTTGCAGAAGAGAAAACAAGATTATTTTCTTCAAATCTCTTGAGAATTTCTTTATTTGTAAAAATTGATTTTACGCCTGTCTGAGCATCGTCAAAGTTGCCGTAGATAGCACAAACGCCAACATTGTTACCCTCCTGAGTTGTCATCTGAAGCTTCTGCATGGGGCTGACACCATCGTTGGGATAGAAAACAAGAATTTTTGTGCCCTCAACATCCTTAAAGCCCTCGAGAGCTGCTTTGCCTGTGTCACCCGAGGTTGCAACAAGAATAACTATTTCTTTATCCTTAAGATTTTTCTTTGCAGAAACTGTGAGAAGATAAGGAAGAATCTGAAGAGCCATATCCTTGAATGCACAAGTGGGGCCCTTGAAAAGCTCAAGAATATTAACATTATCGTGAAGCTTTACAACAGGAGCAACATCTTTTGAGGAGAATTTTCCGTCAGCATATGCGCCTTCAACACAATAATCAAGCTCTTCCTTAGAGAAATCTGAAAGATAAAGACCAAGAACCTTTTTAGCTCGTTCTTTATAATCTGCAGAGCAAAGTGCTTTGATTTCATCTGCAGATAAAGAAGGTATTTCAACAGGAATATAAAGACCTCCGTCAGGAGAAATACCATCAGTAATTGCTTTTGAAGCAGTTACCCTTACGTTATTGTCTCTTGTTGATGTATATAACATAAAAACACATCCCTTATTAAAATCAAATTACATAATTAACCTATTATATATTATCAATTGATTTTAACAAAGGGATGGGAAAATGTCAAGCGTTATCAAGGGTTTTAGGGTATTCTTTTTCACCATTGGCAACAAAATTTGCAAGTTTTTTCATATACCCCCACACACCCAACTCTTCAACACTGTTTTTAGCTGTTATTTTATGCTCTTTAACCTTTTTACCGTCTACTGAAATTTTTATATTTCCGATAGTTTGTTTTTCAACCACGGGGGCTTCAAGAGCTTCTTCAACTTCAACCTTTATATTTATTTTTTCCTCTTCACCCTTTTTTACAAGTATAGGTGAAAGCTTAGGTATTTCGGGTGCAACATAATTCTCTTTACCGCCAATAACCTGCACTTTTTTCATATCTTTTTTACTGATTCTCGGGGTAATACAGGAATAGTTTGAAAAGCCCCAATTAAGCATTGCTTTTGCAGTATTGAAACGGTCGTTACTGTTATCACTACCCATTACAACTGCAACCAAATGAAGTCCGTCACGCTCTGCGGAAGCACTTACACAACACCCAGCTTTTGCCGTTGTGCCTGTTTTCAGACCTGTTGTACCGCTATAAAAACGAACAAGCTTATTTGTGTTAACAAGCTCGGTTTTTCCATCTCTCAAAGAGTCCATCCAGACAGTTGTGTAATCTCTTATAAAGTCATATTTAAGAAGCTCACAGGACATTATTGCAATATCTTTTGCGGTGGTTAAATGGGTATCGGTTGCATCATCAAGTCCCGTTGCATTTTCAAAGTGAGTATTCTTCATTCTCAGTTCTCTTGCACGGGTATTCATCATATCAATAAATGCACTTTCACTACCTGCAACATACTCACCCAAAAGGGTTGCAGCATCGTTAGCGCTACCTATTGCCGTAGCCCGAAGAAGCTCATCAACTGTCATACTCTCCCCTTCCTCAAGCCAGATTTGCGAGCCACCCTTTGAAGCGGCATTGGCTGAACAAGCCACTTCATCTGCGAGGGTAATTTTCTTACTGCTTATAGCTTCCGCCACTAAAAGCATTGTCATAATTTTAGTAACAGATGCCGGATAAAGCTTTTTATCTGCATTATATTCTAATAAAACCCGACCGCTTGTAACCTCCATTAAAACTGCGGATTTCGCCTTGATTTCAACGGGTAATTTTTCAAGCTTATTCTGTTCTTCTTGGGTTATAACATTTTTGGATACTACAACATCTTCGTTTTCTTTTACGATTGTTTTATTCGTTGCGAAAACAGATAAGGAAAAATTCAAAAACATTAATATACTTAATAAAAAAACAAAAACTCTTTTCATAAAACCACTCCTTATGGAATGTTTATGAAAGAGTTTTATAAATAGAACATTCGTAGGGAACGGTCTTGTGTTCCGCACGATAAAGTCGCCAGCCACCAGCGATTAGCGATTAGCAAATAGCAATTAGTTAAAGTAATGCGAAGCCTAAAATGTTTGGAAGCTTTGCTTCCCCGAAACTTGCCACTTGCCACTTTCAACTTGCAATTTTTATTCACACACAAGGCATACCCAACCGCCTTGTTCGATGCGTTCAACGAGCTTAAGTCCTGCGTTTTGAAGAGCGGTAACAACCTCGTCTGCTCTTGTATCTATAATACCTGAAGCAATGAATTTTGCACCTTGCTTCATAAAGGCTCTTACCTGTGTACTGAAAAGGATGATTATATCTGCAACAATATTTGCTACAACAACATCATATTTCTTTGTAACCTTATCTGCCAAGTCACCGCAGACAAATTTGAGCTCAGGCTCGTCAAGTCCGTTCATTTTGCCGTTTTCCTTTGCGGTTTTAACTGCTAATTCATCAATATCAACACCAAAGCCCTCGGTTGCACCTAAAAGCATTGAAGCTATTGCAAGAATACCGCTACCACAACCGATATCAAGAACTGTATCGCCCTCTTTGATAATTTTATCGAGGGTTTCGAGGCAAAGGCGGGTTGTGTCGTGAGTGCCTGTGCCGAATGCTGCACCCGGTTCAATATTAAGAACCGCTCTATCCCCTGCATCGTAATCATCAATCCATATAGGACGGACAAAAAGTCTTTCACCAACAGGTGTGGGCTTGAAAAAGGCTTTCCATTTATCTGCCCAATCCTCTTCAGAACAACCATCGGTTTCAATTCTGAAATCGATTTTCTCCGCGGTCAATCTATCAGAAATAAAGGAAACCGCTTCTGCAGGGTTATTACCCTCTTCTATGTAAATATGAACAATACTTTCAGCTCTGTCCTTCTGAAGCAAATCCTCATCAATCAAATCAATATGGGCAATTTCCCAGGCCGCTTGTTCAAGGTCGCTGTAATCCTCAATATAAATACCATACGGCACTGCCATAACCGCTATATTTGAGGCTCTTTCGGTATCTTCAGTTTTTACATATATTTTAACTTCCGTATAATTCATTATTCTTCCTCGCTCATAATATTAGCTTGTGGCTGAACATCAAGTCTGCCGTGGTTATAAAGCTTTCTGTTATCAAGCATCCAGAGTCTGCCTGTAAACTCACCTGCTTTAACAGAACCTACTGCCTCTGCCATTTCATACATATTTGCATCAAAAAGGTCAAGCTGAGAAAGAACCTCTGCTTCGATAAAAGCGGGTCTTACTGCTGCACCAAACTCCAATTTTCCGTGGTGAGAAATGAGCATATGCTGAAGAAGATATTTCTTTTCGGGAGAAATTTCAAGCTCGTCGCATTTTCTGCCAACATCCTCTGCACCCATAACAAGATGACCCAAAAGCATACCTTCAAGAGTGTGACCATCAACGATACCTGCACCATTTACTGTATATTCTCTCATTTTTGCAATATCGTGAAGAATTGCACCTGAAAGAAGAAGCTCTCTGTCAATGCAGGGGTAAATACTGCAAACGCATTCTGCGAGACGAACAATTGAAAGAGTGTGATATAAAAGTCCGCCTGTCATAGCGTGGTGAAGCTTTTCTGCCGCAGGGAAGGTTAAAATTCTTTCCTGATTATCTCTGAGCATTGAAAGAACAACCATTTTAAGCTCTTCATCCTCAAAGCCATTAACAAGTCTTATGACACTGTCAAGCATATCGTTACCGCTGTAATCAGAGGTTTTAACAAAATCTGCCATATCAAATTCGTCCTCTGTTGCAGGACGGATTCTCTGAATAATAAACTGGTCATTGCCATTGTACTGCTGAATTGTACCGCGGATTTTAACAACTGTGTTAACCTCGGGAAGAGTGTGCATATCTTCTCTGAAATCCCAGAGCTTTGCAACCATTTCGCCATCCTTATCGCCTAATTTTATATCAAGATAAAATGTACCGTTTTTTGCACTTTTTTTGTCACAAGCTTTAACAAGAGCAAAGCCCTCAACTAAGCCTATCTTTTCTGTTTCTGTAAAATTCATATTTATACCTCTTCAATTAATTTGTTTATTACATAACTCGCCATAAGATACCCTGCAACAGGTGGTGTAAAGGAAGCAGAGCCGGGAACAGAGCCCTCTGTTTTAATCGGCTCTTCCTTTGAATAAACAACGGTTAATTTCTTAACTCCTCTGTTTTTCAGTTCCCTTCTCATAACCCGGGCTAACGGACACACACTTGTTTTATTAATATCTGCAATTTCAAAAAGCTCGGGATGAAGCTTATTCCCCGTTCCCATTGAAGAAATCACGGGAATATTAAGCTTATTTGCTCTTTCTATAAGCTCAAGCTTTGCGGTTACATTATCAATTGCATCAACAATAAAATCGTATTCTGAAAGGTTAATTTCTTCTGCTGTTTCAGGAAGATAAAACAAATCATATTTTTTAAAATTAATATTGGGGTTAATGCTTAAAGCTCTGTTTTCTGCCACAACAACCTTTTTCTCACCGATATTATCGTTATTTGCAATAATCTGGCGGTTGATGTTTGTGATATCAACAGTATCCTTATCAACCACTGCAACAGTTCCTACACCACCTCTTACAAGGGCTTCGAGGACTGCGCCACCAACGCCACCGATACCGAACACGATAACCGATGATTTATTAAGCTTTTCCATTTTTTGTTCGCCTAAAATACGGCTCATACGGGAAAATCTTTCGTCCATTTGTTACTCCTTAAAATAATATACATTGATTATATAATACTCTTGAAAAAGTTGTCAACAATTAAAGTTGAGAATTATTTTTCGGTGGTGATAATTTTGAAAAAAAGAGTAATTTCCGCTTTGCTGGTTATCATTCTTTCTTTCACTGCCCTTTCAGGCAGGATTTATTATATTTCTTCGGATGCAGATTTTGTTTCGGTGCAACCACATATAAGGGTTCGTGAATTAGGCAATAAAAAAGGCAATATTTATGACAGAAACGGAAATCCCCTTACCAACCGAGAAACAAAAACGATTATATGTGCAAAGCCCACAACAAAAAGCTCTGTTTTGGTAAGCGATTTAAAAGGGAAAAAATTTGCAAAAAGCACCATACTTAAAGGGTATTTCACAAGCTTTTTTATTGAAGATATTAATTCTATAATACAAAACGATGATATCAGAGGCTTTGAGATTTTTGAAAGATATTCTGACTCTGTTGCTTTGCATATTTTAGGCTACACAGACATTGACGGAAATGGTGTTGCAGGCATTGAAAAATACTATCAAAATGAAATAGATAAGCACAAAGGGATTTTATCTGTTGCCTATTCCGCGGATGCTTTAGGCAGAATGTTGGTTGGTGAAGCCGTTGAGGTAAGAGATAACAACTATTATTCACAAGGGGGAATTATGCTGACATTAGACAGAAATATGCAAATAATTACCGAAAAGGCTTTAAAAAACGGAATCATTGACAAAGGTGCAGCAGTTGTTCTTGATGTTGAAACCTCTGCAGTTTTAGCCTGCGCTTCTACCCCTACTTACGAAAGAGATAATATTGAAAAGCATCTTAATGCCCCTGATTCCCCCTTTCTTAACCGAGCTCTTGAATGTTTTCCTGTTGGCTCTGTTTTTAAGCCTGTCACTGCGGCGGCGGCACTTGAGAACAATATAATCTTAAATGAATACAACTGCATCGGTTACATTGAAAAAAGCGGAAACAAATTCAAATGCAACAAAACAGAGGGGCACCAAAGCCTTGACTTCAACACAGCAATTGCTATGTCATGCAATCCATATTTTATTGAACTAAGCACTCAAGTAGGAGCTAAAAACCTTTTAAAAACCGCAAAATCATTGGGCTTCGGTAAAAGCATTGATTTTGGTAACGGTTTTATTACCGCTTCAGGCAGTTTACCCGACGCCAAGGAACTGAATAGCTCTGCGGCAATCGGGAATTTAGGCTTCGGACAAGGTAAGTTAACCGCCTCACCTCTTCAGATTGCCAACTGCTTTGCTACAATTGCAAATGATGGCATATATAACAAACCCTATATTTACAAAGGCGAAATTGATAAAAACGGAAATCTGACTTCCATCATTCAGAATGAGGGAAAAAGAGTTTTATCAAAAACCACTTGCCAGACAATAAAAAATGCTATGGCAAAAACCACAACTGAGGGCACGGGCAAAACCGCTTACACATCTCTTTTTGATTCCTGCACGAAAACTGCCACTGCCCAAAGCGGACAGTATGACGAAGACGGAATTGAGATAAAATACTGTTGGTTTGTGGGCTTTTTTCCCATCGGAAACCCAAAATATGTTATCTGCATATTAAAAGAAAACGGAAGCTCCGGCGGAACAGACGGAGCACCCGTTTTCAAGGAAATCAGTGAAAATATTTATATAAACGATATGAATTAGCCAAGGTCTAAAACTCTCTGCGCACCTAAAAGAACGCCGATTTTTGCACTATGGAAATTAAGACCGCCCTGAAGCCACACTGCAAATGGCTCTCTTAAGGGTGCATCTGCAGAAAGCTCAATTGAAGAGCCGTTTGTAAATGCACCTGCTGCCATAATAACATCACTGTCATAACCGGGCATTGCCCAAGGCTCAGGCACAACATAGCTATCAACAACAGAACCGCTTTGAAGACCCTGACAGAATGCAATAAGCTTCTCTCTGTTTCCAAGCTTTATGCTCTGAATAATGTCTGCACGTTTTTCTGTGCTTGCTGGTGATACCCAATATCCCATTTCTTCAAATACTGCGGCAGTGAAAACAGCGGTTTTAAGAGCTTCTCCCGTTACATGAGGGGCGTGGAAAAGCCCCATAAAAATATCTCTTGTATTACCGAGGGTTGCGCCCACCTCTTTGCCGATACCGGGAGTTGTAAATCGATAAGAGCAAAGCTCAACAAGGTCTTTTTTACCGGCAATATAGCCACCGCATTTAGCAATACCACCACCGGGATTTTTAATAAGTGAGCCTGCGAAAATATCAACACCAACCTCTGAGGGTGTTTCATATTCCGTAAACTCACCATAACAGTTATCAAGCATTGTGATTGCTTTACTGTTATTTTTAACAATATCGGTAATTTCTTTAATTTCTTTTGATGTTAAAGTAGGTCTTAATGAATAACCTCTTGAACGCTGAATATAAACTGCTTTATATTCTTTTTCAGCAAGCCTATTCTTAAGCTCTTCAAGGTTAACCGTGCCATCTTCTTTAAGGTCAATAATTTCAAAGCCTATACCAAAATCCTTTAATGAGCCCATTCCCTCGCCTGAAAGACCGATTACGGAGTGAATTGTATCATAAGGAGTACCCGTTGCGCAAAGAACAGTATCTCCCGGGCGAAGAATACCGAAAAGCATTACCGCCAAGGTATGCGTGCCACTTGCGAAGCTATGACGGATAAGGGCATCCTCAGCCCCAAAAATCTGTGCGGTTACTTCATCAAGCACCTCGCGACCTCTGTCACCATAGCCATAGCCCGTTGAACCTGCAAAGTGAGATTCACTGACACCATTATCAATAAAAGCTTTCAAAACTCTTTGTTGATTAAATTCTGTTATTTTGTCAATTTCTGAAAACTTATTGCTACACTTTAAAAGTGCTTTTTTAGAAATTTCTTTCATTTGTTCACTAAAATCAAAGAATGGCATTTTATTCTTCCTTTTTTATATAAATTTTTCCGTATAACGAAAAGCCTGTATTTTCATATAACTTTATATTTTTATCTTCACACCAAAGATAAACATCTTTGATATTTTTCTTTTGCAATTCGCTTAAAATTGCTTTTACGCACCTTGTTGCATAGCCCTTGTTTCTATGGCTTTCATTTGTAAAAACACCTGCAACCACACCCGAATTTTCAAAAATAAAGGGTGCAATTGCACAACTGACGGGAATAGTGTTCTCCGTCATATAAACTCCACACGAAAAGCCCTCGTTTACCTTTGCAGAAAATAAGGGATACCACGTTTCGAAGGAGCCATTACGGGAAAGCAAATTAAAAACACTTTCATAATCACTCAAGCTTGAAGATGGTGTTATGACTATGGTGTCGCTTGACAACTCACATTCAGGCGTTGCTTTTAAAACCGCCCTTTCTTCAAGACAAATTTCCTCGAAAAAGAAATCTGATAAAACATTCTTTATACCCTGAAATTCAAAAAAAGACAATAATTCCTGTGTATCTGCTTTTTCACTTAATCTGCATATTGTTGCAGTTACTCCTCTTAAAGAAAAAAGGAGTGTTCTTTCACCATCAATTTCCTGAAAATACACTCCGTCAGAACTTCCACGGGCAAAAAGAAAATCCGTATTGATTACAGACAAAAACGGTGGAAACCCACCGTTTATATCTGCAAGCTGATACATTTTTTCAATCATATTTCACAGCCACCATGGCTTCTGACTTTAAGTATGTAGCAAGAATTCCCGCCAAAGACTTTTTTCATTGAAGAAACATAATTTTCTGTTTCTTCAACAGGAACAAATGCCTGAATTGTACCTGCAAATCCACCACCGTGAACACGATATGCGCCCTTACCTTTAAGAAGCTCTTCAGTAATGCAAAGTGCAAGGGCTACGGGCTGTGAATCGGGATTTGAGAGTGTAAAGCAGTTCTGATTATACATATAAGAGGATTTACCGCTCTCAACAATTGTCGCTTTAAAGCTTTCAAAATCACCTTTTGAAAGCGCATCTGCAAGTCTTTCAACTCTCTTGTTTTCGTTATAAAAATGGATTGCTCTTTCGATTGCTCTGTCCCCTGTTTTCTTACGGATTTCGCCCATATTATCAAAAACATCCTTTTCAGAAACCTGACGAAGAACATTCTTACCGAAAAACTCTGCAACAGAATTCATTTCAAGACGGATTGCGGCATAGTCACCTGTAAGGTCTGCATGGTCTCCGCCTGTGTCAACAATGCAAAGATTATAGCCGTGCTTTGCAATATCAAAGTCAACCTTATTGATAACGGGCTTTGCAGTATCCTCAAAATCAATCTGAACAAATCCGCCAACTGAACAAGCAGTCTGGTCCATAAGTCCGCAAGGCTTTTTGAAATAAACATTTTCTGCATACTGAGAAATCTGTGCTATTTCAACTGCACTGATTTTACCATCGTTATATAAGTAGTTGAGTATTGTGCCGATAAGTACTTCATAAGCAGCAGATGATGAAAGACCCGAGCCTGAAAGAACACGGGATGTTACGCTTGCATTAAAGCCACCGTATTTATAACCAAGCTGACCGAAACGAGCACAGATACCTCTGATAAGAGCATTTGACTTGCCCTCTTCTTCATCTTTAATTTCTAAATCTGCAGAGTCAACACAAATGGGAGAATAGCCCTCGGAATTGACACAGATAATGCTATCTTCACGGGCAGAAACTGCTGCAACTGCATCAAGGTTAATTGCTGCCGCAAGAACCTTACCGTTGTTGTGGTCGGTATGGTTACCGCCGACCTCTGTTCTGCCGGGTGCAGAGAAAAATCTTAAATCTGCATTCCCCTCAAAATCCTTTTCAAAGCTTTCTGCAAGCTTTACATATCTTTCCTGCTGAAAGGCTGCTTCGTCGTTGCCATAAACTGCAACAAGTCTTTCAAGAAAAGCATCAGTTAAAATATCATTCTTTTTCATTTTTATCGTCCTTTCGGATTAATTTAAAAAGTATATCAAGAAGCAACAGTGAAACCCCACTGATTACCAATAAAATCGCAATTGGTGTAAGAAATGCAGGAGTAAAAGGGTCAAAAACATTACAACCAATAATACTCCATGAAATAAGTCGGGGTAAAAAGCCTACAACAGATAAAATAACAAAAGGTGTTATTTTCATATCCGTTGCGCCGTATGCTCTGCTTATAGTACCCACAGGAGCCACAGGGACAAAGCGAAGAATAACAAGCATCCATTTGTTACCTTTACCATGGAAATCCATAAAATCAGACAATGACTCCGATTTCAAAAGCAATTTATGAAAACTGCCACCGCCGAATTTTCTGCCCCATAAAAACTTGATTCCTATTAACATACTAAAGCCAATTACATTCACAGCAACCGCAATAGGCGGTGAAAAAACAAGACCTGTTCCGATAAATAAAACCGAAAAAGGAATAAGTCCTGTGACAGTTTTAAACAAAAAGAAAAACAAAATCACTGCAACCGCAGCAAGCTTATCAAATTCAGCAATAAACAATTCAATATTTGTAAACCAAGCGTTTATTTCCGCAAGCTGCTTCTGGAACTGAGGTAGCGGTATAATCATCATAACAACAACTGCCAATACCGCACCAATAAAACAACCTACACTTAAACGGCGAAGATTTCTGCTTCTTTTTTCATCCGCTGTTAAATTTTTAAAGCCCAAATCCTCACTCCTTTGCATATATGGTATTTTATAACAATATTCAATTAAGGTCAAGAGAATATAAAATAATCATTGAAAGAAAAAGTAATTATGTGTATAATATATTCGGTGATTTTATGAATAAAAAATTTAAAGCCGTTATACTAGACGGATATACAGAAAACCCCGGTGATTTGTCATGGGACTGTATCGGAAATTTAACAGACCTTACAGTTTACGACAGAACACCTGAAAACCTTGTTATCGAAAGAGCAAAAGAAGCGGAAATTCTTATTGTAAACAAAGTTAAGCTCACAGAAGAAATTATTGCCCAACTCCCCAACCTTAAATTTGTCGGCACTCTTGCAACAGGCTTCAATCAGATTGATGGTGTTGCTTTGAGGAAGAGAAATATTCCCCTTTCAAACATTCCATCATATTCTACAAATGCAGTTGCTCAGATGGTATTTGCTTATATTCTCGAATCCGTTAACAGAGTAAGCGAATATACCGACTCAGTAAAAAGCGGTGACTGGGCAAACTGCAAGGATTTTTGCTATTGGAATAAACCTTTATTTGAGCTTGACGGCAAAACTCTTGGTATTATCGGCTTTGGTAAAATCGGTAGAAGAGTTTCTGAGTTGGCTCAAGCTTTTGGTATGAATGTTCTCGTTTACACTCCTTCCGGCAAAAAAGACAATGCTCCCTATGTTGAATTCACTGATATTGATACTGTTCTCAGAAAATCTGATTTTATTACTGTTCACTGCCCTCTCACAGAAAACACCGCAGGGCTTATAAATAGTGATTTTATCGGTAAACTAAAAGACGGAGTTTGCGTTATAAATACTGCACGCGGCGGCGTTGCAAACGAAGAAGATATAGCAAATGCCCTCAAATCAGGCAAATTAGGCTTCTACTGTGCGGATGTTTTATCAACAGAGCCACCTAAAAGCGATAATCCCCTTCTTACTGCCCCAAACTGCTATATAACACCCCATATTGCATGGGCAGCTTATGAAACAAGGCTTCGTCTTATGGGTATTCTTGAAGGAAATGTCAAGGCATTTCTCGAAGGTAATCCCACTAATGTAGTCAACTAATTAATTATATTGGAAATTGAACCATTTTTTTCAATTTTATTGTTATATTTTTTTGCATTATGACAAAACTTAAAAATATAAGTTAAAATTATGTCAAAGTCCTTGCATTTATTCATTTTTATGATAAAATGATAAAGGTTAAAAATAAACTAACAAAAAATATTTGGAGGTAATTCAAATGTCAGTTAAAGTTGCAATTAACGGTTTCGGTCGTATCGGCCGTCTCGCATTCCGTCAGATGTTCGGCGCTGAAGGTTACGATGTAGTAGCTATCAACGACCTTACAAAACCCTCAATGCTCGCTAACCTTCTCAAGTATGATACAGCTCAGGGTGGTTACTGCGGCAAAATCGGCGAAGGTCTTCACACTGTTGAAGCTGACGACGAAGCAGGTACAATCACAGTTGACGGCAAAACTCTTAAAATCTACGCAATGGCTAACGCTGCTGAACTCCCCTGGGGCGAAATCGGTGTTGACGTTGTTCTTGAGTGCACAGGCTTCTACTGCTCAAAAGATAAGAGCATGGCTCACATCAACGCTGGTGCAAAGAAAGTTGTTATTTCTGCTCCCGCAGGTAACGACCTCAAGACAATCGTTTTCTCTGTAAACGAAGATACTCTTACAGCTGATGACCAGATCATCTCTGCTGCTTCTTGCACAACAAACTGCCTTGCTCCTATGGCTAAAGCTCTTAACGATTATGCTCCCATCCAGAGCGGTATCATGAGCACAATCCACGCTTACACAGGTGACCAGATGATTCTTGACGGTCCTCACAGAAAAGGCGATATGAGAAGAGCACGTGCTGGCGCTGCTAACATCGTTCCCAACTCAACAGGTGCTGCTAAAGCTATCGGTCTTGTTATCCCCGAGCTCAACGGCAAGCTCATCGGTTCCGCACAGCGTGTTCCTGTTCCCACAGGTTCAACAACAATCCTTACAGCTGTTGTTAAAGGCGCAGATGTTACAAAAGAAGGCAACAACGCTGCTATGAAGGCTGCTGCTTCTGAATCCTATGGTTACAACGAAGATCCCATCGTTTCTTCCGACGTTATCGGTATGAAATACGGTTCACTCTTCGATGCAACTCAGACAATGGTTTCTAAGGTTGCTGATGATCTTTACGAAGTTCAGGTTGTTTCCTGGTATGACAACGAAAACAGCTACACAAGCCAGATGGTTAGAACAATCAAATACTTTGCAGAACTTGCATAAGTTTTGATATAGCTTAAACTTAAAACCTCTCACAGTTCAAAAACTGTGAGAGGTTTTGTTTATTCTTTTTCAATTAAATAATTATTCAAAGTATAGTATGTATCACTTAATAAAAAATACTCTGCTCTTTCTTCCTTGACTTCACAAGCAGACATTATAAAATCACCGTCACCATCCTGAAGCTTAATAAAAAGCTCATCAAAATCAACAGTGACAATCTCTAAATCATAACCTAAATAATTGCAAATAGCTCGGGCAATATCTACGTCAAGACCTGCAATTCCACCATTTTCATCGGTATACACTCTGTTTTCGAAGGATGGGTCACAAAGCATAGTAAGTGTACCGTTTTCATTATCTTCTGCACTGTTTAAAAAGCTTTTTCCTTTTAAATGGGCATTTTTAATTTCATCAAGAACACCATCGGATTTCAACTTAGCAATTGCTTCGTTGAATGACATTTGTAATTCCTCATTTTCAAGACTGAAATATGCACAATAATCTATACTATATTCGCATTGCTCTTTCTTTTTTATTTTCCGTTGATTTGATATATATGAATTCAATTCAAATTCATCAAGGATTCCGTAATCTGCTTTGCCGTTTTCAACAGCAAGAACCACATCAGAGCTTGAATTATATGTAACCTTTGTGTAGCCCCGGTTTACATAGCTATCACTTGCTTTTTCATTTGCAGAAGCATATTTAACTGCCACAATTTTTTCTTCTTCAAATTTTTCGGCAACACTACTGCAAGAAGCAAGATTAAAAAGAACAGCAAGGCACAAAATGCAAGAAAAAAACGTTTTCATTTTTCACACCAATATTACAACATTATTAAAAAACCGATTTGTGCACTTCTGCATAAATCGGTTTTTCAATATCTTATTTCTGGTCAACTTCAATTTTAACAATTTTAAAATTCATAATTCCGCGGGGTGCTTCAACAACTACCTTATCGCCTACTTTATGACCCATAAGTGCTTTACCAACGGGAGATTCGTCAGAAATCTTTCCCTCAGCAGGATTTGCCTGAGCGAAGCCTGTAATTGTATATGTTCTTTCTGCTGCACCTCTTGTTGTTTCTTTAATGGTAACAATTGAACCAAGGTGAACAACCTCTGTGTTTGCATTTTCTTCTTCGTCAATAATAGTAGCTCTTGAAAGCATTGTTTCAATATCGTTGATTTCTGCCTCAAGTTTTGCCTGTTCGGACTTAGCCTCATCATACTCACTGTTTTCGGAAAGGTCACCGAAAGAACGAGCAACCTTGAGTTTTTCTGCTATTTCGGAACGGCCCTCGGATTTGAGCACTTTAAGTTTAGCGGAAAGCTCCTCATAGCCTTCTTTGGTTAAAACAATATCCTGTGCCATTGTGAATTACATCCTCTCAAAAATTAATTGCGCAATTTACTTGCGCAAATTCAATAAACAACATTATATATAAGTTGAATGAAAAAGTCAAGTTAAATTATTTATCAGAAAATGCAGCGCATATCTTATTATGCTCAATATTAAACATCAATAGCTTCTGATATTCTTCGTTCCCGTCAAAATATGTTGCATCAGGGTACAGAATAAAATCCCGACCTCTAACATTTATCATAAGTTTCCCTTTTTCATCTATCAGGTCCAAATCTAAAAAAACATCTGTTTGCAAAGGGCAAACCTCTTTAACAGAAACAATTGCGCCAAACTCATAATAGCATTCTTCCAGAAATTTATCTGTTAACGCACTTCTTTGCGTAATCAATGTAAGCGTTTTAGATATTTTAACTATTTGAAAAAGCTCCTCAAAAGGAGAAAACTCATCTGTTTTTATGCAAACATTTTTCCAATCTCTGTTAACTGTTCTTATTTGATTTTTTAATGAAGACAGAATTGCTCTCTGATAATATTCTCTCGGGTCAAACAGATATCCTTCTAAAATATCATTACAATAATACTCTTCCGAAACCAATACCCTACCCTTATAAATCTTCAAAAGAGATAAAAAATCATCATCTCCTATTTCACCCGCAGATAATTCCAATGCTGTTACAGTTTTTCCGTTTACATTTATTGAATATCTTTTTATATCGTTTGTTTTTTTATAAATTATTTTCTTACGGAATATGCCCTTTGTCCTTCTTATTTTTTCTCTTTCTTCATTAATCTTTAATATTAACATAAAAACGCCCCTTTTCATTATATGAAAAAGGGACGCAATTATTATTTAACCATTAATCTCAAGTCCTGAAGGTTTTGTGAGATAATTCATTGGATTAACCCATCCGCCGTTAATCATAAGACCAAAGTGGAGATGCGCACCAAAGGAATAACCCGTGTTTCCGGCAAGACCGATAACAGTACCCTGAGTTACATAGTCACCCACACTAACATGTACTGATGAAAGGTGTGCATAATATGTCTTAACGCCTTCGCCATGGTCGATTACGACATAAAGCCCGTAACCGCCGCCGTAACCACTGTAAACCGCGGTTTCAACAGTACCCTCTTTAACTGCAACAATCTGCGCTCCGTGAGTACCTCCCCAACGGCAGATATCTATACCGTTATGCTGTCTTGTAACACCATTAAGAGTTCTCATTTTAAAAGAAGAAGAAACATAGGTGTCGTCATAAGGCAAGGGCCAAATCATATCACCGCTAACCTGACCAGAACCAAAAGAAGTGTTCTGCTGAGCAAGCTTTTGCTCGTAATCAAGAATAGTTGCCTCACCTTTTTCCATTGCGGCTTCATATTCTTTGCTCTTTGAGTTAAGGCTATTCACTATACTCATAACCTTATCAAGGTCTCTTTGGATTAAAGCTTCTTTATCTTCAATAATTTTACGGGCATCAACCTGTTCTTTTTTCTTTGCTTCGTGCTCTTTTTTCGCCTTATCAAGTTCTTCTACTTTAGAATTAAGGCGAGTTTTCATATCTTCAATTTCAAGAACCTTTTGTTTAAGGGTTTCAATATCCTCTTCAAGATCTTTTATGAGCTTATCATCGTGTTCTGCAATTCTGTCAATAAGCTCTGTTCTTTCGAGATACTCCTGAAAATCAAAACCATCAGATGTAAGCAAATATTCTAAAGAGGTGTTGGCACCTGTCATATAAGTTACACGGATTCTTTCACCTAAAAGCGTATAAGTATCTGCAATTTCCTGCTGAATTTCAATTACTCTTTCATCAAGGGCTTTGATTTGTTCGTTTAAATCTTCAATTTCATTTTCGATACTTCTGATCTGATTATCAATAACCTGAATATCTGCATCTATAAGTGCAATTTCATCATTATATAAATCAATCTGGTCTGAAAGAACATCGATTTTTTCTTGCAAAGCATTGATTTCATCATCATAGGAAGCAGCCTCTGCTTCAAGCTCTGCAATTTTTTCTTCATTTTGTTTAATTTGTTCTCTTATCTCTTCAATTTTGTTTTCATATTCTTGCTTTTCGGCATCAGTAAGAGCAAAAGCAGAAACAGACATTACACCGAAAACAATAACTAAAGAGAGAATAAAGCTTAAAATCTTTTTAGATTTATCAGTCGTTTTCAACAACATTACTGTGCTCCTTTAAATATTTGTTGAGAGAGATAATACTACCAAATGCACCAATTACAATACCAATAAAGGCAAACATTCCGAATATCACCCATACATAGTCAAGGAAGTTAACAATTTCTCCACCAAGCTCTGCAAGAATATTTTCAAGCCATATTGATGCAATTGAATACACACCATACTGAATACCCAAACCTAAAATAGCAGAGAATAAGCCTAAAAGAATACCTTCTACCATAAAGGGCCAACGGATGAAAGCATTTGTAGCACCAACGGCTTTCATAATACTGATTTCAAGACGACGGTTATAAATTGTAATACGAATTGTATTGGAAACAATAAACAATGAAACAAAGAAAAGTATTGCAACAATACCGATACTGATATATGTTACTGCATTTCTTATGCTTGCAAGCTTACTTGCCAAATCACTATTTTCACGAACATGGATAACATTTTGCATAGCCTTGATTTCTGCAACTGTTGCATCAAACTGCTCAAGGTCCTTAACAGTTACCTTATATGCATCAGGCAGAATATCAGGTGAAAGTCCCCGAAGAACGTCGGCTTTATCACCATAAGATTCTATCTGTCTTTGGAAAGCTTCTTCACGAGGAACAAATTCAACCTCTAAAACATTGGTATGTGCTTCAAGCTGAACGCCTAATGACTGAGTCATATAATCATCAGCAGCGTCATTAACATAAACCATAACAACATTCTGACTTTCAATTAAATCAAGAACTGCGTTGATATTAAGGAAAATAAGTGAACCTGTACCAACAATAATAAGGCAGGAAATAAGAACAACAATTGTTGCTAAAGAAAGTAAACGATTTACCCAGATGTTTCTGAAACCTTCACGGGTTAAATAACCTAAACTTGCACCTTTCATTGAGCATCAACCTCCTCTTCTGCAGAAACAGGAGCATCTGCTTCTTCTGTTTCAACTGCATCTTTTGAAGGGTCAACACCATAAGTCTGCATAAGGTAATCGAAATCTGAAGAATCTTCATTAAGGAAGTATGAACCGATTTCGTTCTCAGGTGAGTCAAATGTGTAAGGCTCGGCTTCAATATGTGATGCATCGGGATAATCAGATTCAATTGCACCATCTTTGATTGTTATAACGCGATGATTAAAGGTTTTAACAAGATGCAAATCGTGAGTAACCATAATGATAGTTGTACCATCAGAGTTAATATGGTTAAGAAGGTCAACGATTTCATAACTCATTTTAGGGTCAATATTACCTGTTGGCTCGTCTGCAATGATCATATTTGCATTATTAGCCAATGCTCTGGCAAGTGCAACTCTCTGTTGCTCACCACCTGAAAGCTGGTTAGGCTTTGAACGGGCTTTTGAGTTAAGACCAACAAGACCTAAAAGATAAGGCACTCTTTTTCTTATTGCACCCTCTCTTGCACCGATAACGCGCATTGCATAAGCAACATTATCATAAACATTCATTGACTGAATAAGACGGAAATCCTGGAAAACAATTCCAAGAGACCTTCTGAAATAAGGGATTTCCTTCTTCTTCATAGTGTTAAGGTTATAACCGTTTATATTAATAGAGCCTGAGGTAGGAACCTCTTCTCTCATCATAAGCTTTAACAGAGTACTCTTACCGGCACCTGAAGAACCAACAATAAAAACAAATTCGCCATTTTCAATCTGTATATCAAGATTATCGAGGGCTTTTGTTTTGGTGTCTTCATATACCTTAGAGACGCCTTTGAATTCTATCAATTTCAACACCCAATCTTTATAATTTTCGACAAAAATAATTATAGCACATCTTATTACAAAATGTAACCCTTTTGCAATAAAAATGTGCTAAATTAACTATTTATTAATATTTAACGGGATTTGCATCAAGATATTTCTTAACCATTAATGCAACCTTGAAAACAATCGCATCATCAAACTCTCTTAAATCAAGACCTGTAAGCTTTTTAATCTTCTCAAGTCTGTAAACAAGAGTATTACGATGAACAAAAAGCTTTCTGGAAGTTTCAGAAACATTAAGGTTATTCTCGAAGAATCTCTGAATTGTGAAAAGAGTTTCCTGGTCGAGAGTTTCGATGGAACCAACCTTAAAAATCTCTTTAAGGAACATTTCACAAAGAGTTGTGGGAAGCTGATAAATAAGACGAGCAATACCGAGATGGTCATAACTTACGATATTACGCTCGGTATCAAACACCTTACCAACCTCAAGAGCAACCTGAGCTTCTTTAAAAGAACGAGCCAAATCCTTAACACCTACAACAGGAGTGCCGATACCAACAAGAGAATGGGTAAAGAACTCGGAAGAAAGTGCATCAGAAATTGAACGAGCAAGCTTTTCAAGGTCTTTGCTATCAATATCACTTCTGACCTCTTTAACAAGGGCAATATCATTTTCACTGATATTTATAACAAAATCCTTTACTTTATCGGGAAAAAGATTCTGAACAACATCGTAAACAGAAACATCACTTTTATCAAGAAGTCTGATAAGAAGAACTACTCTTGATGCTTCATTATTAAAATGAAGCTCTCTTGCTTTAAGATAAATATCGCCGGGAAGAATGTTATCAAGAATAATGTTCTTAATAAAATTGCTTCTGTCATATTTTTCATCGTAGAACTGCTTAATGCTTGAAAGAGCAACTCCAAGAACACCTATGTAATTATTAGCAACGGAATCCTCGCCCTCAACAAAAACAGCATATTCGGGGCGCATATGAGTACCGAAGGACTGATAAAGAGCGCCATCGGAAGCAACAACAGTTGCAGAAGAGAAAATCGCAGCAGTGTTAACATTGCGGATTTCACCGATTCTGCCAAGGTCACTACAAGAGATAACCGCACCGCTTTCATCGATTATGCCGATAGTTCTGTCAACAACATCGCGCATCTGGTGGATAACACCCTGAAATAATCTATTGGACATTTTTATGACCTCCAATATTTTTACCTTTTAATCGTTATACATAATACACAACTTTGCACAATTTTGCAAGTGTTTTTTTGATATTTCCTGATTTTTTTTATGCAATTTGTTAGTTTTTTAAAGAAAAAGTTGTTTTATTTGCAAAAAAGAGCAAAAAAACAATAAAATAAAAAAAGAGTCGAATTATCTTTTCTCTATTAATTCTAATTCCGATTCTGATATAATTCGCGCTTCGCCTTCTTTTAATGAAGAATCCAAGAAAAGACCACCGATTGCTATGCGTTTAAGCTCTACAACACTTGTCCCCAAAGAAGCAAACATCCGTTTAATCTGGTGGTATTTCCCCTCCTTGATTATAACCTTGAAAATCTGTTTTTCGCCATTTTCAAGAAGTTCAAGCTTTGCGGAAAGAAGGATTGTACCGTCTGCGAGAACAACACCATCGGAAAAAGCTTGTTGAGCCTTTTCAAAATTAATTTTTTCCGATACCTCAGCGATATAAGTTTTATCAACATGCCTCGAAGGAGAAAGAATTCTGTGAGCAAAATCCCCGTCATCTGTTATAAGAGAAAATCCGGTTGTATCTTTATCAAGTCTTCCCGCGGGGAAAAGATTTTTTCTTTTTAGCTCATCGGGCAGAATATCAACAACTGTTTTATCACGCTTGTCCTCCGAAGCACTGACGACACCCTTCGGTTTATTAAGCATTATATAGGTAAACTCTGTTTGAAGAAGACTCTCCCCTTTGATTTTTATATCATCTTCGTAGGAAACTTTAACCGCACTGTCTTTAACAACAACACCATTTACTGACACTTCACCGCGTCTTACCATGTTCTTGACATCATTACGGGACAAAAGCCCCTGAGATGCAATAAGCTTATCAAGTCTTTCTTTTTTCATACTATCACTCTACTCTTTATCAAATCCATGCATAAAGCCATCAAGCTTTACCGAACAAACATCGCCACCGATAATTATACCTTCACTTACAAGAAGATTAAGTCTTATATAATCGTCTTCGGGTGAAGTATCAGGGTAATTCCTTACAATATATGTCCATCTTTTGACTCTCTGACCTGCATATTTTGTCAAATCAAAGCCTTGTTCCAATTGTATCTGGTTATAGTTATTATACACATCATCAAATACTTCAGGTATAACAATCTCCTGAATTTCAACAGCATCCTTATCTACCTCCCATCCATAATGGGAAATAAAAGCTAAGCGTTCTTGTTCATTGGTTGCTACCAATGATGTTCCTGTACTTGTTTGTGTTGACTGGTATTGACCAACAAAAGCAAACAACAAAACTATGCACAGACTTAAAACTACAACTGCCAATGCAGTAAAAAATACTTTTTTGATTTTATTTTTTGAAAGAGAAACCACAAACATAAACATAACTCCTTTATCACGACATATATGTGTGCAATAATATATATGTATGATAAGGGAGTTTAATGTGGTTTTTAATTAAAACAAGCCTAAATATGCATCAAAAACAGGTTCGCCTATGAATGCACATATTGCCGATGCCATAGCTAAGAATGGTCCGAAAGGAATTACACCTTTCATTTCTTTTTTGCTGATAAGTTTTCTTCCGATTGAGAAAAGCACACCGAGGAAAGCACTCATAAATAATGTAATCAGAACTGCTTTCCAACCGAGAACAAAGCCCACTGCCGCCATAAGCTTGATATCTCCGCCCCCCATTGCTCTGCCACCTGTAACAAGAGCAATAAGAAAAAACAAGCCCGAAACTGCAAAAAGGCCAATTATTTTTGAAATAATCCATTCTTTTGTGAATGTTCCGGTAATAAGAGCATCGCCCACAATAAAAAGACCACCCACAAAAATAGCAATCCACATAGAATCGGGAATTATCTGATGCTCAAAATCAATCCAGGAAACAACAATGAGTGCAGACATCATTATCATATAACCAGCAAGCTTGAGATTCAATCCATCAAAGGCGGAACCACCTGAAATAAAAAGATATACAAGCACATACGCTACACCATTGAGAGCTTCAACAATAGGATATCTCGGTGAAATAGGTGCTTTACAATATCTGCATTTACCACCTAAAAAAATCCAACTGAAGAGCGGAAAAAGGTCTTTCCAATTCAACTGGTGTTTACAGGATGTACAAATAGAACTACCCTTTTTAAAATCCATTCCGATGGGTAATCTGTAAATCAACACATTAAGAAAGCTGCCGATAACAGTTCCGAAAACAAAAATAATTGCCGCTATGTAAGCTGTAAAAAAGTGAATCATAACTTTCCCTTCCGACGAATAGTCGTCACTTTAATATAGTTAAATTATAAACGCTTCAGGTGTTAAAGTCAACAAATATCAGAAAGGTAATTTGTTGAAAATTAATATCAACATAATATTGTAATTTATATTGGTTTATGTTATATTATATTTTGTATAAAAAACCTAAGGAGGAACTTTTTCTATGAAAAAGACATGCAAACGTGTACTTGCCGTTGTTTTATCACTTGTAATGGTATTTTCCGTGATAAGCGTCGGCGCAGTTGCTATCGCTTGTTTTGCAATAGCAAACACAGTTACTATCGGTTCCGATGGTTCAACTGTTATCAACGCAAACAGCGTTGAAGAAGCAATCGAATATATGGAGGCTACACCAGAAATGTTCTATGAAGAAACTTCTGTTGAGCCGGAAACTTCTGTTCAGCCCAAGGCTACTGCTAAAGCAAAGCTCTCTGCTAAGGCAGAAACAAAGAAGGACTCCAAGATTTACCCCACAGTTATCATCCCCGGTATCAGCCAGTCTATTTCTTACCTTGCTGATGAAAACGGTGACCCTGTTGTTAACTCTAATGGTGAGGAATTGTCCGGTGGTCTTCTTATCCTTGACTCCACTCAGATTCTTCCCGTTGTTGCTGCTAACCTTGCAGCACCTCTTGCAGAATCTCTCATTACTCAATCTGATGCAGACGGCAGACTTGCTGAAGGTGTTTACAATACTGTTACTCAGCTCTTCTCTATCCAGTCCAGCGACAAAGACGGTAACCCTGTTAACAACCTCAAGACTATTTCTTATGTAGATGAAAATGGTGTTCCCACCTCTGTTGCAGCAATGTCTGAGGATGACAGAGATTATTTCTACAGAATGATTCCCATGAAACGCATCAAGGATGATGTTGGCGAGGACAACCTTTATCTCTATGCTTTCCCCCTTATCGGCGACCCCATGGAATCTGCAAAGGGTCTTGATAACTACATTCAGGGCATTAAAGCAGACAAAGGCGTTGATAAAGTTAACGTAGTTACTATCTCTCTCGGTGGTACTATTCTTACTGCTTACCTTGAGCTTTTCAAAAACACAGGCTATCCCGATATCAATCGTGTTGTTAACGTTGTTTCTTGTCTCCAGGGTACAGACATTATGGGTGACTTCTATCTCAGAAACTGGAACCTTGAAGATGAATTCTTCTTCCATGAATATATTCCTATGATTATGGATGAAACTTCAGGCAGTCCTGCTCTTGGATACCTGATTAACGTTGCTCTTAAAATCTTCCCCAAAGAAGTTGTTTACACCCTTCTTACCGCAGCAGTTGATGGTATTCTTGATTCATTGATGCTCAACTGTCCTCAGTTCTGGGCAATGATCCCCGAAGACCGTTTTGATGATGCAAAAGAAAAATACAGCTTCATCTGGGAAGACGCTGAATATTCTAAGCTTGCTAAGAAAATCAACAAATTCCACAAAGCATCATCCAACCTTGTAGATAACTTCGAAACACTTATGGACAACGATGTACTTGTTCACAGCGTTGCAGGTTATGGTCTTGATTATAGTGCTCAGGATTATTGCTTCTTTGCAGCTATGAAATCCTCACTTACAACAAACAGTGACGCTATCATCGATATCGACTCAACCACACTTGGCGCAACTTATGCTCCTGCAGGCGAAATTCTTCCTGACGACATTCTTTTCTCCAAAAATGCTATCATCTCTCCTGACGGAAGCATTGATATTTCAACATGTGCATTCCCCGAAAATGTATGGCTCTTCGAAGGTCAGCACCACGAGGTTGGCAGAAACGACGTTGTTATCTCCCTTATCGGTAAGCTTATTACAGGTGAAATTAAATCTGTAAACGATATGGCTGATAAATATCCTCAGTTCAATGGCAACAGAAATACCAAAAATCTCACTCGTTGGTATCTTGAAGAAGCTGAAGAGGTTCTCAATGCAGAAGACCAGTCAATGTATACTCCCGAAGATATCGCTGAGCTCCAGGCTGCTTATGATGAAGCTAATGCACTTCTTGATAACACAATCTGTGACGCCACTGAAGCAGAAGCAGTAACTGACAGACTTCTCAATGCTCTTCGCAGAGTTGGTCAGGAAGGTGAAGCAGAAGATACCACAGCAATAGATGCTCTCGCTGTTATCGCTGAGTTTGTTGATGATACTATCTTTGAGGTATTCGGTGGCAATGGTTTCTCTGACATTGCGCAGACAGGTCCTTTCCCCGGCTAAGTACACACTTGCACTAATTATATATATGTGATATAATTTCACTCCCGAAGAAATTCGGGAGTGATTTATTTTTGGAGAATTATAATGACTGTATATTTTTACACTTTAGGTTGCAAGGTTAACCAATATGAAACTCAGGAAATGAGTGAACTCTTGGAAAAAAACGGATATACTATAATATATAATGCAGCAGAAGCTGATGTTGCAGTTGTTAACTCATGCACTGTTACTGCCGAAAGTGTAAGAAAAACACGCCAGACAATCAGAAAACTCAAAAAACAAAATCCCGACAATATCATTGTGTTAACAGGCTGCGCTTCTCAGGCAGAGCCTCATATCATCAAAGATTTGCCCGAAGTTGATATATTTATGGGTAACAGAAGTAATGAGAAAATTGCCGAGGCATTAAATGAGTATTTAAAAAACAAACAAAAGTTAATCAGACGAATTGAGCATTTAACAGGTGATGAATTCTGTGGAATCGGCATAACTCGTTTTGATGGTCACACAAGAGCATTTTTGAAAATCCAGGACGGATGCGACAGATTCTGCTCTTATTGCCTTATTCCCACGGCAAGAGGTCGCTCCCGTTCCAAATCACTTGATGATATTGATAAAGAATTAAGAGCACTTGAAGAAAATGGTTATTCAGAAATTGTTTTTGTTGGAATAAACCTTTCAGATTTTGGTAAAAACACGCCATTTTCTCTCCCCGATGCTTTGCGCCTTGCAGAGAAATATGAGGGTATTAAAAGAGTGCGCCTCGGCTCTCTTGAGCCCGACCACATCACAGACGAAATGATAGAGCAATTAAAAACAGTTACAAAGCTTTGTCCTCAATTCCATATATCTGTTCAAAGCGGATGCGACAGTGTTTTAAAAGCAATGAACAGACATTATACTGCAAATGAATATGAGCACCTTGCCAATAAATTAAGAGAAACTTTCCCGGATGCAACAATTACAACTGATGTGCTTGTAGGCTTCCCCACTGAAACAGAAGAAGATTTCAATACAACTGCTGAATTTGTTGAAAAAATCGGTTTTGAAAAAGTTCATGTATTCCCCTACTCTGTGCGCGAAGGCACAAGAGCTGCAAAAATGGAACAGCTTACAAAAGCAATCAAGGAAGACAGAGCTTCTCGTCTTTCAGTCATTTCTGATAAAATCCGTGAAGACTTTTTAAAGAAACAAATCGGCAAAACTGTTGAAGTTCTTTTTGAAACTGAAAAGAATGACTATTGCGAGGGTTACACAAAAAATTATACTCCTGTAAGAGTTTATTCTAACAATAAATGTAAAGGTGAATTTTTAATGGTAGAAATCACCCAAGCAGATAATGATTATTGTGTAGGAAAATTTGTATAAATTTTACCGATATTTTCAAAAAATAATCTTGACAATAATATAGTGTTGTGATAATATATCTGTTGTTGTGACAGCACGCGGGTGTAGTTCAATGGTAGAATCCCAGCCTTCCAAGCTGGTCGTGTGGGTTCGATTCCCATCACCCGCTCCACAATGCGCGGTTGTAGCTCAGTTGGATAGAGCAACTGCCTTCTAAGCAGTAGGTCGGGGGTTCGAATCCCTCCAACCGTGCCAATATTTTTGTATGGTGGATGTAGCTCAGTTGGTTAGAGTGCCAGGTTGTGGCCCTGGAGGTCGTCGGTTCGACCCCGATCATCCACCCCATTTTTTTTATTTATAGGGATGTAGCCAAGCGGTAAGGCAACGGACTTTGACTCCGTCACGCGTGAGTTCGAACCTCGCCATCCCTGCCAAAAAATCTCGTTCTGAAGAACGAGATTTTTTTATCCATTGCGAAAGCAATGGCATATCATCACGCTTTAGCGTGTATCTCATCACCGAAGGTGCATATCATCAGCCGTCAGGCTGTATAACTACTTTCGCAATGATGATATACCAAACTTCGTTTTGATGATATGCAATTTTTGCAAAATTGATGATATACACGCCTTTGGCGTGATTTATGAAAACAAAAATTTAATTACTTATAAATTTATTTATGGTTGAACAATACTTATTAGATACTACCAAGGAGAACACAAAATGAGCATTTTTGATAAAAAGAAAAAAGAAAATAAAAGCACTCCACTTTTTGCTGTTTGTGGCATAGTTGAAATTGACAGCAAAATTTTATTTGTAAGGCACACATATGGTGTTGCAAAAGACAGAATTCTTTTGCCCGGTGGATATGTAAAAGAAGACGAACTCCCCACTTTTGCAATAGAACGAGAGATTTTTGAAGAGACAAGTGTTAACTGCCAAGCAAAAGACTTGTTTTCAATGCAATTTAAAAGTGAACAATGGTGTGCGGTTTTCACAATGGAATATAAATCAGGTACACCCGAGTCTGATGGTTACGAAAACAGTGAAATATTGTTGCTGACTATTGATGAAGCTCTTGAAAGAGACGACTTGACCAATATGAGCAGAGAGCTTTTGAATGCTTATAAAAACAATAAAAACGGATTAGTAAAAAGTGACTATTTAGCTAAAGCTCGTACAAAAAACGATTACGTTATTTTTGGTGTATAAATTTAATTGATTTACTAAGTTTTATGTGCTAAAATGAACTTATTATAGAAGAAACAAACATCCGAAATGGAGGTTAAATAAATGAAAACTTATGATGTAGTTGTTATCGGTGCAGGTAACGGCGGTCTTGCAGCTGCTGCAACCTGTGCTAAAGCAGGTCTTTCAACCCTTTTACTTGAAAGGCACAACATCCCCGGTGGTTCTGCATCATCTTTCGTAAGAGGTCGCTTTGAATTTGAACCATCACTTCACGAGCTTTGTGGTGTTGGTGCACCCGACAAAAAAGGCCAGGTTGAAGATATGTTCAAACGTATGGGTGGTGATGTTAAATGGTACACCCATAATTCAACCTTCCGTCTTATAGTGCCTGCAAACGAGGGTGATGAAGGTGCTTTCCTTAACGAGGATGGTAAGTGGGTAACCGTTGATGCTCGTATGCCCGTAGGCATAAAGGAATTTGCAGAGAAGCTTGAGGAGCTTGTTCCCGGTTCTTATGAAAGCTGTATGGAAGCATTCAGACTCAGCGAAAGACTGTATGTTGCTTTCGCTGCCCTTGATGACCCTAAAAAATTACCCGGAAGCTTCAAGGATATACCCAACATTTTAAGAATGGTTTCTCATACAATAAAAGATGGTCTTGATGCACTTGGTATGCCAAAAAAGGCTCAGGATATTTTCAATACATATTGGTGCTATATGGGCTCACCTGCCTCCCAGTTTGACTTCCTTTACTATATGACTGTTCTTCACAGTTATGTTGAGTTCGGAACAGGTGTGCCAGAGCTTCGTAGCCACGAAATGAGCCTTGCTCTTGATAAGGTTATACGTGATGCAGGCGGTGACATCTGGTACAATTCAGAGGTTACAAAGGTTATAATGAAGGACGGAAAGCCTGCAGGTGTTGTTATTAACGGCAACAAAGAGGTTTACGGTAAATATTTCATCTGCAACTCCTCACCCAACAAGGTATGGAACGATCTTTTTGAAACAAAAGATGTTCCCGAAAAGCAGCTTAAGATGCTTAATGCAAGAAAAACTGCTTGTGCTCTTACAACAGTTTATCTCGGTATGAACAAAACCAAAGAAGAATTAGGAATCAAGGACTATTCAATATTTATTGCTCCTGATTCTGACTCTGATAAACAGTATGAAGCCGTTCAGGACTTTTTCAGCGGTTACTGCATTATTAACTGCCTTAATGAAATCATCCCCGATTGCACACCAGAAGGAACAAGTCAGCTTTTCCTTACAACAATGACATTCGGTGATGTTATGAAGGACGTTAAGCCACAGGATTACAAGAAATTCAAAACCAAGGTTGCAAAGGATATGATTGAAACCTGCGAAAAAGCGCTCGGCATTTCCATTACACCTTATATTGAAGAAATTGAAATCGCTCTTCCCCCAACATTCTGCCGTTACCTTAACACTCCCGAGGGTACACCCTACGGCTATATGCTTGAAAAATGGGATAGTATGATTCCGAGAACAGTTCAATATCTTAACGATCAACCATTTAACAATTTCTATTTCTGCGGTGCTTCTCAGGAGCGTGGCGATGGTTATGGTTGCGCTTACTACACAGGCGAAAAAGCAGCCGGAATTGTTATAAAAGCATTAAGTAAGGAGGGCAAATAAGATGGCTAATATCAAAAAATTAAGTGCAAAGAAATTCTTCCCGATGCTCTCCGCTCGTCAGGAAAGATTTGAAAAAGCAAATTCAGACCTCAAGCCTGTTTCAGACCAGGCAACTGTTATTGCAAAAGCGCTTCACCCCAAAAGACAGTACCTTAAAATTGCAGAAATCAAGGAACGCGGAGCAGACTGCAAGAGCTTTACTCTTGTTCCAGATACTGATAAAGGAACAACTGCTCTTGCTTGGTTTGGTGCAGGTAAATACCTTACAGTTTTTGAAACAATTGAAGGTATGCCTGTAACAAGAGGCTATTCAATCTCCTCTTCGCCCAAGGATTCCCTTGAGGGCAAATATGTTCTTACAATCAAGCTTGTTGAAGGCGGCTTAATGTCTCAGTATATTTTTGATAATTGGGCAGTTGGTAGAAGCGTTGAGGTTTCTGCTCCTGCAGGCAACTTCGAATACCAGCCCTTAAGAGATGCACAGAAGGTTCTCTGCCTTGCAGGCGGTAGCGGTATTACACCATTTATTTCAATGGCAAATGCTATCTGCGATGGCGACGAAGACTTTGAGATGACTCTCCTTTACGGCAGCAGAAATTATGATAACATTCTTTTCCGCGAGGAATTGGATGAGCTTGCAAAGAACGACAAAATCAAGGTTGTTCATGTATTAAGCGATGATGACAATGCACCTGAGGGCACAGAAAAAGGCTTCATTACTGCAGATTTAATTAAGAAATATGCTCCCGAAAACGAAGCATACTCAGTTTTCCTTTGCGGTCCTCAGCAGATGTATGAATTTGTTGACAAGGAGCTTGAGAAATTAAATCTTCCCAAGAAATATATTCGTCACGAAATGTTCGGCGAGTTCCATAATCCTCAGACTCAGGCTGACTACCCTGCAGGTATTCCCGAAACAGTGAAAATCAAGGTTACAATTCAGGATAAAACATATACAGTTGAAGGTAAATCAACTGATTCTGTTGTTCAGATTCTTGAAAAGAACGGTATTGCAGCTCCCACCCGTTGCCGTAGCGGTGAATGTGGCTTCTGCCATTCTCACCTTATTTCAGGTAAGGTTTATGTTCCTAAGCACCTTGAATACCGCAGACTTGCAGACTACAAGTTTGATTGTATTCACCCCTGCTGTTCATTCCCCTTAACTGATTTGGAAATCAACGTTCCTGTGGCTAAATAAAACAAAAAAAGAAGTCCTGCCGACAAAACCGGTAGGATTTCTTTGATTGTAAAGAAGTTTTTTATTGCAAAAATGTAAATGTAAAAGGATTTTGATAGACAAATTTTTGCTAAAAGTCTATAATTGAGTCAAAGAGGTGGACAAAATGGATATCGGAAACAAACTGAAAAATGCAAGAAATGAAGCGAATTTTACCCAAGAAGATATCGCAGAAAAAATCGGTGTAAGCCGACAGACAATATCCAACTGGGAAAACAGTAAATCTTATCCCGACATTATAAGCGTAATTAAATTAAGTGATATTTATTCAATCACTCTTGATGCCTTGTTAAAGGAGGACGAAAATATGATTAAACATCTTGATGAAAGTACAAATGTTGTCAAAAGTAAAAACCGTCTGAGAAAAATAATTCCTATTTTAATATATACCGCCATTTGGGCAATGTGCATTTTATTCTTCTGGATTTTTAGCGGTGCAACTGATGCAGCTATTTTTTCCATCTTCGTATTCTGGGGTATTCTTCCTATTACAAGCTTAATAATTTCCGTTATTATAGGAAAAGATGATTTCAAACCATTAGCAAAAACCGGAACTGTTATTTTAATGGGAATAATGTATATGCTTTGTGAATATTTCACGTTCTCACTTGCTAATATGGTAACCTTTGATAAATTCAACCTGATAAGTTTCGATGCTTTATTTATGGGAATCTGTTTTTCTGCTATAGGAATGGGAACCGGTTGTTTGATAAAATTCATTAAAATCAAAAGGCAAAAATAATATTCGTGCAGTCATTGTAAACCTTTTACAATAACTGCACGATATCTGATAAATTATAGAAATTACTTACATACCTTCCGTTGAAATCCTTCTGACTCCACTGATTTACAACAAAAACTTTTTCTGTTTTATAAAGAATTGCGATTTTATTCAGTTTTGTTTTATCTTCTGTAAAATGCTTTTTGACCTTCTTATATAGAGGGTCATTTTTTATTTTAAAAATCTCTGGAATCTGCAAGGCAGATGAGCTTGAAAGCAAATCGCATATAAGCGTTTCACGAAGTCTTTCAGGGTCTGCGAATTCTTTAAAGTAGTAATATATATGAATTGCATAATCTGAAAGACTCATTTTATTGCCGTCAATTTCGTTACCGAAATCCATAAAAAGCTTGAATGGCGTAAAGCTACATTCATTTAAAAGATAGTCAAGCGTAAAAAGGAAGCGACCGCTATTATACATTCTTTCGAGAGCATCCTCGCACTTTTTAAGTTTATCTATTTCGACCTTTGAAAGCCAAGGCGTTGATGTTACTTCATAGGGTGGCTTTTCGTTGAACTCACAAGGGTATTTCTCTCTGTTTTCTCGCATTTCTGCACCATAAAGGAGCTTTAAAAAGCCCATCTGAAGCATATTTGCTTTAAGTGAATAACCGATATCAAAGCTTCGTTCAAAGCTATTTATATTTTCCCCTGTAAGCCCTGCAATCAAATCAATATGAATGTGCATATTCCCGAATGAGATAAGCCTTTTAATATTTGCAATAAGCTTTTCAGTATTTGTTTTACGGTTAATTGCTTTCAGGGTTTCCTCATTAAATGACTGCATACCAATCTCTAATTGAAAAACGCCTTTGGGTGCTTTTGAGAGGATTTCCATTGTACTTTCTTTAAGTATATCCCCTGCTATTTCAAAATGGAAGCAAGTGCCCTCGGGAATTTTTGACCCGTAATTTGAAAGTATAAATTCTAAAATTTCATTTGCTCTTTCGGCTTTTGCATTAAAGGTACGGTCAACAAATTTAATCGTTTTTGTACCGCTTTGAGATAGTTTTAAAATATCTGATTTTACTTGTTCGATATCAAAAAATCTTAAGGGTGAGCATCTTCCTGATAAACAGAAAGCACATCTGTAAGGGCATCCACGACTTGTTTCAATATATGAAATTCTGCCTTTGAGATTATCAAAAAACTCTTCACTATATGGAGTTGGCGGTGTTTCAGTATATTCTTCTTCGGGAACTGAAATTATATTTTCATTATTTCTGAAAGAAAGTCCGCTGACCTTATTAAAATCACTATTATTAATATACGTATCAACAAAAACAGGAAAGCTTTTTTCGCCCTCGCCTGAAAGAACAAAATCAACAAAATTGTATTTTTCTAAAACATCTTTGGCTCTGTAAGACACCTCAGGTCCACCAAGTATTATGGTACAGTTGATTTTTCCCTTAATAAGTTTACAAAGTTCCAATGTTTTTTCTATATTCCAGATATAAGAAGAAAAAGAAATTATATCAGGCTTTTCATTTATAATCTGTTCTGCAAAAGCATTTATGTCGCTGTTAATGGTACTTTCCATTACTTTTACTTCAACAGATGCAACAGTATAAGCCCTGACCCCTGAAAGCAAGCACCATGGGGCAAGGGATGCGTGAATATATTTTGAATTTAAGCAAGCAATTATGACTTTCAAGTTTTCCCCTCAAATCAAATTAATTTAATTTATTTTATCATACTTTCTTAATAAATTAAACCAAAAAATAAAAATGTGGTAATGTTGAAAAACATTTTTTCAACATTACCACAAATCAATTAGTTCATTCTACTCTTACAAGATATTGGCAATATGCATACACATTCATTATCTTCTTTGCCTCTACCCCATCATCTGCCTGAATAACGGGATTTGTTTCAGATGGAGTGCGATAAAGCTTAAAAACTATTGCATTCTGACCGGGACGCATATTACGAATGCTCTTATATTCAAAATTACGTTTCTGAATACCCAACTGCTCGAACATTACTGATTCAATATCCGCATTTGTGAAGCATTTGATATATTCGTTCTCATCAAAAATTTCAAGAATGTGTTTAGCCTCTTCGAATGAAATATTGTAGCATTTGAATTGACCCTCGTTAAGTACAGACATCATACTACTGTTATCTAACAGCAATAACGGCAATTTATTAGCATCTACCATAAATAAGCCTCCCTTTATAAAATTAATATTCAACCAAGTATGTGGCTAAGTATATTTTACATTAAATTATATACTTTGTAAAGTATTTTCGTTTAACAATAACAAATTTTATATATTTTGACGAAAAACGCCTTGATTTTCCTTATACTGAATGCTAAAATTAGTTTAACTTATCTAAAAGGTGATTTTTTGAAACACAAAATTTTTAATGGTTGTGATTTGTTACACACATTGAAAGTAAAGAATTTACTTTCGGAAAAACGACTGGGTCTTGTTACAAACTCCCATGCTTTAACAAGAGATTCTGAAACAACAGCCTCAAGGGTGAACGAGCTTTATAACCTTTGCGCCTTGTTCGGTGGTGAGCACGGCTTTAATACCGAAAAACAAGCCGGCGGTTATGATGCGGATGTTTTTATAGACAAAGAAACCGGTGTTCCCGTGTATGACCTTTTCGGCGGCGAAAATTCTTTAAGAAAAGCAGAAGAGGTTTTTAAAGCTTTGGATGCGGTTATATTTGACTTTCAAGATATCGGAACGCGGTATTATACATATCAATATACTCTTTTAGATGCTTTATACATTTCTAAGAAAACCAATACTGAAATGATAGTTCTTGACAGAATCAACCCTCTGGGTTGTTTAAGAGTTGAGGGTAATTTATTAGAAAGCGATTGCGTATCAGAGGTTGGAAGAGTTGCAGGTCAACCAACAATTACAGGTTTAACCATTGGCGAAGTTGCATTATGGTACAATAAACATTTAAATATAGGCACAGATATAAAAGTTATTGCTTGCGAAGGATTACAGAGAGAGTTTTTATTTGAAGATACAGATTTAACATTTATTCCACCCTCACCAAATATGAGAAACCTTGATGCTCTTTTTCTGTATGCAGGCACATGTCTTTTTGAGGGAACAAATCTTTCTGAAGGTCGGGGAACCGAAAAGCCATTTGAGATGTTCGGTGCGCCTTGGTTAGAGCCTAAAAAAGTTATTGATTACTTACATTCTTTACCTGATGAAGAAAAATCTGCTTTTAAGGGACTTGAATTTCTTCCCTGCACTTTTACCCCCACTTTCAGCGACTATAAAAACGAGCTTTGTAACGGAATACAAATAGAAATCAAGGATAAAAACCATGTGAATATGTTTGAAACCGGGTTACAGTTAATAAAAGCAATAAAAACACTTTACCCTGACAAAGTTGAATTTTCAGAGCATTTGGGAAATCTGGCAGGAACAAAAGAAATATATATGGATGAGTTTAATCCTCATCAATATATAAAAACTCAAGAAACAGAATTAGAAAAATTCAAAAATGAAAGAAAACCCATACTAATATATTAATATATTCTTGTTTTTTCTTTCCAATATGATAAAATAGGTTTATATTTATGACCTTGGAGGTTTAGTTATGTTAAAAGTTGGTCTCGTTGGTGTTGGTGGAATAAGTCATTCACATATTGATGCTTGGGAAAAGATGGAGGATGCACAGCTTATTGCAATGTGTGACATCCGTCCTGAAAGAATGGAAAAGTTCGAGGACAAGCATCGTTATACAGATTATGACGAAATGCTTGCAAACGAAGAATTTGATATTATAGATATTTGTCTTCCTACATATCTTCACGCAGATTTTGCAGTTAAGGCTATGGAAAAAGGTATTAATGTTATTACCGAAAAGCCCATTTCTTTAAAAGAAGAGGATATTGACAGAGTTTATAAAACCGCAGAAAAAAACAATGTTAAATTTATGGTTGCTCAGGTTCTCCGCTTCTGGCCGGAATATGAGCTTCTTAAAGAAATTTATGAAACAAAGAAATATGGCAAGCTTCTTTCAGGTACTATGACAAGACTTGGCTGCTACCCCAAATGGAGCTGGGATGGTTGGATGATGGACGAAAAAAGAAGCGGTCTCGTTCCCTTTGATTTGCATATTCACGACCTTGATTTTATGGTTTACGCTTTTGGTATGCCTAAGGTTGCCCATCAGTTCCGTTCTAAGCTTCCGGACCAGGACTTCATCAGCATCAGCTATAATTTCGGTGATTTCCAGATTAATTCAGAAGCATCCTGGTATGCAACAAGCTACCCATTCACTGCTGAATTCCGTTTCCAGTTTGAAGATGCAGTTGTTGCTAATGAAAACGGTAAAATGCTCATTCACTTGAGAGATGATAAGAAAATTGACCTTTCCGAAGAGGCAGAAGGTGAAACGGGAGATATCAATCTTCCCAAAAGCAACGCTTATGCAAATGAAATACGCTATTTTGCAGACTGTGTAATTAATAACACGCCTGTTGAAAAGGTTCAGCCGGAAGAATTACGATGTGTATTGAATATACTTAATAATTTATAATAATGATTGCAAGGTTGATTCATAATGATTAGCAAAATCAAACATAATATAATAAAAAAACTAACAAAAGTAAAGGTTATAGAAACCTTTGATATCGACGGTGACATTTACAAGGTAATCGACTATACGAACCCGTTACCCTTTGTTAAAGATAAAAGGAATTTATCTTTCAAGCGAGATAATGCAATTTATTCTCACTCAGCTATATACTTAAACACCAAATACCATTTCCAACCTATTTTACCAATTCCACAAAAGGTTATCGCTCTTTGGGGTGAACAAAACACAATAAAAAATGTTGTTGTTCTTGGTTGTGCAGGTTGTTCTGTGCCACGTTTCATCTCCCTTCATTACCCTGAAAGCAAAACAATCGGTGTTGAGCTTTGTGAAGAGTTTATTGAAATTGCGAAAAAACATTTTCTCCTTGACCAAATCAGCGAACAATTCCGGTTAATGCAAGGTGATGCAATTAAATTTATTGAAAACCGCCATCTTACTGAAAAACAGAGCATAATTTTCGTTGATATCTTCAAGAGTAATCAAATAATACCTGACATATTTACTGATGAGTTTTTGAACCCCTTATACGAATCTATTGCAGAAAATGGTTTGGTTTTAATAAATGTGTTTGGTGAAAATCTTGAAAAGACAAAAGATTTTTTCATTAATCTGAACTTGCCATTTGTTGACAGAGTTATTGTGAAAAATGAAAGAGCACAATTTGTTGTTTTAACTAAAACCACTGACAACAGAAAGTCAGAAGCATTTATTAACTCCCTTAAAAATTCTAATGAATTTTCTGTTTTTTAATTTAATACACATACAAAAAACGCTGTGAATATCAATCCACAGCGTTTTCGTTTAATAATTCAATTGCATATTTTGCATATTCGGAAATATACTGTCCTCTTCTTGTTACAATTGCAGGTTGACGAGATTGTTGACAATTTTTCAGTTTAAATAAAGCAATGCTTTTATCAAACTCAAAATTTTCAACAAATTGCAAAGGTAAAAGGGTCGCGCCAACACCTGCTCTTGCCATAGACCAAGCAGAACTAACACCAACAACCTCCGTTGCAACATACGGAACAAAATCCGCTTCCGCGCACATTTTATCAAAAAGTTGACGCATTTCCTGAGCGGGACTTACAACAACAAAAGGAATATTTTTACATTGACTTAAATCAATTTCAGGAATACCGTTTTCAGAAGAAGCAGGAAGTGCTTGAGATAATTTTTCAGGTACTGCAAGAACAAGGGTATCTGCTTCAATGAGTTTAACATCTAAAACAGATTCATCAACCGGGAGATTTACCAAAGCAAAATCATATTTACCCTCTGTAGCATTTTTTCGAAGCGTATCGCTTCCCTCTTCATGAAGCACAACAGTAACTCCGGGAAACTTGTCTTTAACCTGTTTTACTATATTAGGTATAAGATAAAGGCTTCTGAACGGTGAAATGCCAATTTCAAGTTTACCAAGCTTGCCTGATTTATAATCTTCCATTGAACGAAGAAGCTGGTCTTCTCTATATATAAGTTTTTTAGCCTCGGCAACAAAATGCTCACCTGCAGCAGTCATGGTCATAGGAATATTATTACGGTCAAAAAGCTTTACATCAAGCTCTCTTTCCAAAGATAATATTTGTTTGCTCAAAGCAGGTTGAGTAATGCCTAATTTTTCTGCAACAACAGAAAAATTTAAATCCTCTGAAAGCTCAATAACATATTGTAATTGTTTTCTGTTCATTATTTTCTCCTAAAACAAAAATTAAAGCTTTTCAACCAACATAATACTCGCAGATTTTATATTTTTCAAGAGAATTTAAGAAAAAAACTTCAAATTTCTAAAAAATTGTTGACAAAACAAAAAAAGAATATATAATATAACAGTTAAGCAATAAAACCTATAACCAAAAGGTTTTGGCGGCTTGCAAATTAAAAATAACAAAAGATGAAAAAGAAAGGAGAAAACAAAATGCCTTCATGTTTAATTTATCTCGGTATTATGCTCGCAGTTATTATCGTGTGGTTCATGGTTGTAAAACGTCCTGTTTACGAAGCAGTTTTACTCAGCTTCCTCGTTTTACTTACAGTCACAGGTACCTGGGGCAATGTCTGGGGTTACATTAACGATGCGTTATCTACCTCGCTTTTATATTCAATGGTAGCATTCGTTTCCATGTCCATTTTGTTGACCAAAACTAAAATCATTGATAGCTGTATTGCGGTTATTCTCTCACTTGTTGGTAGATTAACCGGTGGTGCAGGTTATGCCGCAGTTGTTGCAAGCTCATTTATGGGCGCACTCTCCGGCTCCGGTCCCGGTAACGTTATGGCAACAGGCGCAATTACAATTCCTGCTATGAAGAAATCAGGCTTCCCTGCTGAGCTTGCAGCTAACATCGAAAGCAACTCAAGCTATATGGGTAATATGATTCCTCCTTCATCAAACATTGTTGCCGCTATGGGTGCTTTTGCTGCACTTTATCCTAACCTTAACATTACAACCGGTCAGTTCTGGATCGTTCTTTGGGGCATTGCTATTTGGTTTGTCATCCAAAGAATCGTTATGGTATGGGGTTTCTGTAAATACTATAAAGTTAAGCCTATGGCAAAAGAAGATCTTCCCGATCTTAAAACCACTCTCAAAAGCGGTTGGCAGGGCTTATTGATTCCCGTTATCATTCTCCTTCCCTTTATTCTTGACTATCTTTTCAAAGACACATTCTTTACAGAGCGTCTTGGTGCTGATGGTGCAAAAGGACTTTCAAGCTCCATTCTCCTCTTTATTGGTGGTCTTGCTTCAATTTACACATGTCTTATTGCAAAAGATAAAAAAGTTGTTAAAATCAACAATATTGCGAAAATGTTTGCTGATGGTGTAAAAACAATCGCTCCTTCAATAGGCGTATGTGTATTCGGTTATATGGTAGGCTCATTATTCAGCGAGCTTAATGTTTCTGAAGAAATGGGTGCTATTATCACCGCTTGGAACTTTGGCAAATTAGGTACCGTTGTTGCGGTTTGCTTAATCACTTGCTTTATGGGTATGATTATTCCCGGTTCATCCCTTGTTGTTATTTTCGGACCAATGTTTATCACGGTACTTGCACAGGTTGGTTGTGAACCCTTACTTGTTGCTGCAATGCTTCCTTGCATCTGTGGTGTTATGTGCGGTATCACTCCCCCTCTCGGACTTGGTATGTACGCAGGTATGACCCTTGCAGAATCTGATTTCAGTAAGACATTTAAGAATAATATGTTCTGGGTTGCTGCTCAGTTTATTCTTCAGGTAGTAGTGCTTATGGGATGGCTTCCCATATTAGGCTTATAAGGAGGTAGCAAAATGAAAAATGTATGTAAAAAAATTGCATCAGTTCTCAAAACTATCTTTGGGTACGGTGTTATGATTGCCCTTTTTGGTGGCGGTCTTACATTCTTCGGTTATGTTGCCGCACTTATTATCGGTGGTGACACTGCTGCTACAATCTGCGACTTTATCAAGAATAGCGTTCTCCCCGTAATCATTTATATTTCAACCATAATGGTTTTATTAGGATTGGTTGCAATGTATCTTAACGGTGAAACTGCTTTGACACCTGATAAGAAAAAATCCTCAAAGCACGAAGGCGAAATGTAAAATTAATTTTATGCCCTTGATGATAAATTTTGATTTATCATCAAGGGCATATTTTTTATAGCTTATAAAGAAGGTCTTTAAGTACATTCCAATTATTAACTGTGATATATTCCCCTTTTATTCCGTCCTCACGGAATTCGAGGGGGATTTCTGATTTTTCATCAAGAAGCACAGGTACCATACCCACACCCTGAGCACCATCAACATCGGGAATTTTACCATCACCGCAATACCAGCACTCCTCAGGCTTAAGGTGAGCATAATTTGAAGCGGCAACAAATATTTTTTCAGATGGCTTTGTGAACATCAAATCTGCACTTGTCAGAACAAATTCGGGATTTGCAGACGGTATCCACTGCCTGATAGCAAGACCGAGCCCATCGCCACTCATTGCATTATTGCTTATTATTGCATATCTGATATTCAGCTTTTCAAGGGTCTTGAAAAGCTCAGGAACACCTTCAATCACTGTTCTCTCAGAATTATATCTGTCAAAAATTTCTTCCTGCTGTGCCATAGGCAAATCAATATGTAAGCCTGTATTCATTGTTGCATATTTAATAATAGCAGACAAGCCTACATCAAGATGTATTCCCGATTCAGAATACAGGGAGCCTATTTCCTCTATATATTCATCCCAAAGAGCAGTAAGAGCTTTGGCATCAGTTATTTCGGGGTTTTGCGCAAGCTTTAAAAGAGCAGAAAATCCTTTTTCTGCAGAAAAATTATCACCTGCAAAAAGTGTTCCGCCAACATCAAAAAGTATCATCTTCGGTTTTTTATTATACATATTTATACCTTTTCCCCTTATATTTTCGTATATTTTTTCATATTCTAACAAAAAATCATTGAAATGTAAATCTGTTGTGATATAATTGTTTCTGATATTTTGTTGTTACATAACAAGGAGGTACAATTATGGCAACAAATTCTAATCTTAACAAGCGTTGGCTTTATTTGATTTCGGGTGTTTTCACAATGCTTTTTTCAGGCGTATTATACGCTTGGTCAATTTTAAAAATTCCATTTAAAACCGAGTTTGAATGGAACGACTCAGTTTTAGCATTCAACTTCACATTAACAATGTGCTTTTTCTGTTTAGGTGCATTTTTCGGCAGTTTGATATGCAAAAAAATTGGTACAAAATTAACACTTATTATTGCAGGTGCATTGGTTGGAACAGGCTTTGTTTCAACAGGGCTTTTAAGTTCTCAAATCCCCTACCTTTTATACCTTACATATGCTGTGTTGGCAGGAACAGGTATTGGTATCTCATACAACGTAGTTGTATCAACAGTTAACAGTTGGTTTCCTGATAAAAAAGGACTTTCATCAGGTTGCTTGATGATGGGCTTTGGTATCAGCACACTTTTACTTGGTAATATCATCAGTGCTTTGTTTGAAAACGAAAATGTAGGTTGGAGCAAAGCGTATATTCTTTTAGGTGTTGTTGTTGCAGTTGTACTTGTTTTTGCAGCACTCGTTCTCAGGAAGCCGTCATCAGATATTGAATTCCCTGCACCGAAAGCTAAAAAAAATATTCAGAAAGAAAGCTTTGAAACCAAGGATTTTACAACTAAAGAAATGCTTAAGAGCTTTACCTTCTGGCGTGCATTTGTGTTTATGGCACTTATTACTGCAGTTGGCAACTCTGTTATCAGCTTTGCAAGAGACCTTGTTATTTCAGTTGACGCGGCTCCCGCCCTTGCAACAACACTTGTTGGTGTGCTTTCCATATTCAATGGCGTTGGTCGTATCTTAACAGGTGCGGTTTATGATGCTCTCGGAAGAAAAACAACAATGTTGGCTTCTAACATTCTTACAATCTTTGCCGCAGGGCTTACCCTTGTTGCAGTTCAAATGCACTCTCTTCCACTTTGCATTGTCGGTCTTTGCCTTACAGGTCTTTCCTACGGCTCCTGCCCTACTATGACCTCTGCATTTACCGCATCTTTCTACGGTGCAAAATATTTTCCAACAAACTATAGCCTCACAAACTTCAACTTAATCGTTGCTTCTTTTATCGCAACATTCAGTAACTCTTTATTGATTTCAACAGGCTCTTACACCGCACCGTTTGTTATGCTTCTTATCTTAGCAGTTGGTGCATTGGGGCTTAATTTTACTATTCGTAAACCCTGATATATTTTATATAACTTAACAAAAAACGCTCTTCTTGAATCTGTTTAAGTTCAAGAAGAGCGTTCAGCTTATACCAAAAACTAAAACTGAGCATATATAAATGCCGAGTCACCTACATAGGCAAACATTGCTATAAGTCCAATCCATATAACGAGAATCAGTTTATTTTTAAAAGTATCCAGATTCAAATTAACCTTTATTGCATCTGAATTATTTTTCACATAAGAATAAACATTACTTAAAGCTATCAGTACCAAAAATACAACTACATATACATTTATGTATGTAATGCCATCAAGCGCAAACAAGCCCTTGAATATATCAATAGCCACACCCATATCACTTGCACGGAAAACAACCCACAATGCACATATAACCACAAAGTTTGCTGACATACATAAAACAGGATGCCGGCTTTTCCTTTTAGCTTTTGAAGAAGAGCTGCATAGCTTATGTATAACTGAATACAGGGCGTGAAGAACTCCCCATACCACAAATGTCCAGCTTGCACCATGCCATATACCACTGAGAAGCATTGTTATAAACAGATTGCGGTAAGTTTTAAATTTACCAGCTCTGCTACCACCTAATGGTATATATACATATTCCTTAAACCAGCTTGACAAGCTGATATGCCATCTTCCCCAAAAATCCGAAGGATTTTTTGCAAGGTATGGCATATTGAAATTTTTGCCCAAATCAAATCCCCACATATAAGCGATGCCTATTGCCATATCAGAGTAACCTGAAAAATCGCAATATATCTGCATAGCATAACCTAAAACCGCAAACAGAATACTGATGCCGTTATAAGCTTGTGGCGCACTGAACACTGCATCAACCGCAAAGCCGATACGGTCTGCAAAAACAACTTTCTTGGTTAATCCAAGAAGAAACAATTGAAGCCCTTGACTTATATTTTTCTTATCTAATTTGTGTAAAAAATCAAGTTGCGGTAAAAAATTCTTTGACTTAACAATAGGACCTGATGTAATCTGGGGAAAAAATGATAAATAAACCGAAAGCTTAACAAAATCTTTTTCAGGCTTTATAGCCCCGCGATAAACATCAAAAATATAGCTCAATGCCTGGAAGGTATAGAAGGAAACACCAAGTGGGATTATTAAATTCAAAGTAATGGTATCAGCTAAGCCAAAAATCTCACTCGCAGAGCTAAGAAAGAAATTGCAATATTTGAATATGCCCAACACACCTAAACATAAAATCGTGGGTACAACCATAAAAATTCGGCGTTTGGTTTTATCGAAAGTCAGCATCATAACATAGCAAACTGCAATTTCCAAAAACAACAAGAGAAGAAAACGAATATCCCAATATCCGTAGAAAACACAATTGGTAAGAAGCATAACCAAATGCTGTTGCTTTGTATTTTTTGAAACACCCAATAATACAGAGCTTACTAAAAACAATATCAGAAAAGGTACGGAATAAAAAATCATACCATTACCCCCTCAATATACTCAATCAATTCTTCTGCAATCAATCTGTGACCCAACTCATTCAGATGGCCGTTACCGGGCTTTGTGTTAGAAAAACCATATGGTAAGCTTTTTTCATTTTTGTAATGTTCAAGATAAACAGGGCACATATCAAGCAAGGTGATATCATTGTCCTTACAAGCTTTTTTGAACACATCCCATAGCTCACCATATTCACAAACAATTGAGCCATCCTGATGCACAATTGTCTGGCTGTGATAAATAAATACAATTTCGCCACCATACTGTGAACGAATCAGCTTCATCGCCTTTTTGATTGCTTCTGCAGCACGCTCGGTATCAGGCTCTTCTGAAATGCCTGCCTCTTCAGCTACAGATGTGGTTTCTATTTTAGATTTAACAAGGCTTATAAGGGGTAATTCTTCCTTGATTACTATTTTGAGATTATCAATAAGCCCCATGTTCTGCTTTTGATTTACAACACTGCTCCATTCCTCATAATTAACCTGTTGCAAAGCATCCTCAAGCTCTTCTGCAGAAAAATCCACACTTGAAATTTCAACAGTAACAACCGAAGCATCGGGAAAGGCTTGAATGGCTGCAGGAAAATGCTTGATTAACGCGGGTAAAAAATTGCCATCAGAACCAATATTATATGCAGCGAGACTGCCTTCCCCTTTTGAAAAATACTCATTTATCAAAGAAGAGTATTTTTTATCGGACAAAATCTCTTTACCCTGAGTATGAGATGAACCCATACACAAAACATATTTTTCCTGCAATTCACCCTCAGGGTTCAGATAGCCTTTTTCATCAACCTTGACTATGCCGAAGCCTTCAGTACCGTGCACCAATATTGAATTTGGATTCCATCCCGCAGGACTGGGTCCATTTGGAGTCTCAATCCAACCCGTTGGTCTTTCGTAAACAAAACACAGTAAGTTTACAATAAAAAATCCAACCACTATAGCCGCGGTCCATTGAATAGTTATTTTTTTTATATTCATAATACGACAAACTACCTCCTCACAACCCATTTTTTATGCAAATCGATCTATAAGATATTATATCATATAAAACATAAAAAGTAAATTCACGCAGTATAAATCCCTTTAATCACAAATACTAATAACATAATTTGAGTTTAAGGAGAAATAAATATATTAAAGCAACTGGGATTGTGAGAAGAATTGATGATTTGGGAAGGGTTGTTATTCCCAAAGAAATCAGAAGGACACTTCGTATTCGTGAGGGAGAGCCGTCACATACAACATTGACGTAATTCGACAAGTTTTGTGTTGCAATACATAGTGTGGTGGAGAGAGCAACAGCGGAGTGAAAAGCACTGCCAAATTTTAAAGCTGTATTTGTGTGTTATCCTTGTTTTTTTATCAATAAGTATGGTATTATAATACCAACAATCATTTTATAATAAAGGATATTTTGGCATGAGTGTGGTTAAAGTTCAATTATATTTTGTTAATAATGTTGTGCGAATCAAATTGCCAATTAAAGAGTGTGTTTATCAAAACGCTACAGATATTTTAGCGTCACTATATGAGCATATTTCTCATAATGGTTATTCAACTGAATGTGGACGTTTTGCTTTAAAGCGTAATTTGTCTATACATATTGATTCTACTAACATTTTAGATTATATTGTCAATAATTTGTTACAACTTGTTTTTATCAGTATGATACCATTGAATAATGCAAAAGAATATGATAGATTTAATGGTATTGTTATATTCTTTCACACATCTGAAAAGTGTCATTTGTTTTCTCCACACATACATGCCACTTATGCAGATGAAACAATTAAAATTTTCCTCGATACTTTTGATATTATAGGGAAATTTAGCAATCGCAAAAAGCAAAGAGAAGTTCTTGATTACGCTAGAAAAAACAGGTTTAAACTTTTGTCCGAATGGAAGAATACAGTATATGATGATAATAAATAGAAGGAGCAAAACATGAAGAAAATTTTACACAAGAAAAATTCAATAATACTACCCATCATTCTTTTGTTTTTTTTAACATCTTGCAATACCACTACAGACAACATAAGTGACACTACAAGCAGTGTAAGTAGCGATAGTATGAGTGAACACCACATCACGGCAGAACAATACTATGACCTAGGTATGGACTCGTTTAAAAAGAAAGAATACATAGATGCAATTAATTATTTTAAAAAAAGTACTTCTTTTAACGATGCTGAAACTAAAATACTAGAAGCGCAAAAGGAAATTACCAATATTAAAGAACGTTCAACAATTGCTTATAATCTACAAAAAACTGCTATTGGATATATAAACGATGATTATTCATTTGAAGTTTATGGTGATTTAAGTGCATATGAAAGTGTAAAAGATTTAACTAATTTAAGCCGTATTGAGACATCATTTAGTTATCTAGTGGGAGTTACCCAAGAAGGTAAAGTTAGAGTATATAAGACAGCAGAAGATGATTCGCGCAAATCCTCTTCCATTGAAAAAGCAATGGATTGGTCTAACATCAAACAAGTTGAAATAGTAGGAAGATCCATTATCGGATTAACCAACGATGGCTCTTTTGTATATTCAATTGATGAAAAAAACATGGAATATTATCAACCAAATTTTGAAGATTCGTATAATTGGAAAGATATTTCTTATTTTAAGGCGGATTATACATATGGTATTCAAGCATTATCAAATGAGAAAAAACCCAGAGCAACAAAATATAATGAGTTTTTAGATGATGATTACAAGCTCGTTGCAATGGATGTAGGAAACTTTGTTTTGATGGCTACACCAGATAGAATTATGACTAGAGGACTTCCAATGAGTATTACCGGTATTGATGAAACAGGTATCGTTGATGTGGCAGTTGGTAGTAATTTTGCGGTTTTCCTATATGATACAGGAAAAATGGTAGTTTGGAATACCGATAATGAAATAATTGAAATTACCGAAACAGACAATATAGTTGCGGTTGAAACCATGACTACAGATAGCGCGTTTGTTGCGTTTAGAACAGATGGAACTATACATTTATTTGATTATAATAGCAAAATTGCATCAAACGATAAAATTATTGTTCATAAAAAGCATATTTCCCCAGGAGATAATAAAACGCAGCAACCTATACAAGAAACTGAAAAAGAACCGTCAATAGGTATGACGAAGGATGAAGTTTTAAAATCCACTTGGGGAGAACCTGAAAAGAAAAATATAACCGAAACTTTATATGGAATTAAAGAACAGTGGGTTTATTCAAATAATCGCTACATATATTTTACAAATGGTATAGTTACCTCTATACAGAAAAGCGAATAATCATAACTTGAGTTTTCTTTAAAACCACAAAGTATAAATCTCCTTGTTTTACAGATACTAACATCGTAATTTGTAAATCAAAGGAGATTTTATTATATGAAAGCAACAGGGATTGTGAGAAGAATCGATGATTTGGGAAGGGTTGTTATTCCTAAAGAGATTAGAAGGACTTTGAGGATTCGTGAGGGTGACCCGTTGGAAATATTTACCGCAAGTGATGGTGAGGTTATTTTTAAAAAATACTCCCCTATGGGTGAAATTTCGCAATTTTCAGGGCAATATTCAGAGGTACTCAGCAGAACATCCGGGATGCCCGTTCTTATTACCGACCGTGACCATGTGGTTTCCGCCTCGGGAATTGCCAAAAAGGATGTACTTGAACGACATATTTCCCATGAAATGGAAGAATTAATGGAAAACAGAGAAAACTATATCAGGCAAAAAGGTCTGCCAACCTTCTACCCTATTGATAATATGGAGCTTACTGCCGCATTGGCGTTCCCTATTATTGCTTCGGGTGATATTGGCGGTGCAGTTATTTTCCTTGAAAACGAAAATGGCGATTATCCTACCGATACAGAAATCAAGCTTGCACAGGTAGCGGCGGCATTTTTAGGAAAGCAGATGGAAGAGTAGTACAAAATGCAAACCACTTTGTAGCGATATAAATCCTAACGGATTTTCGATATATCTAACGATTCGATATACCTTCGGTGCGATATGTGCCTTCCGGCACGAGTAAAGAAGGATTTACATCATATCGAATTTAGCACCGCTGAATATATCGAATTTATAAAATAAAATATATAGAACAAGCTTGCTTGTATATTGTTAAATAAAAAAGGACAAGTACACAAAAGAAGTTCATTATATTTGTGCATTCTACCAAAACCACTTGTTACCTCATTTTTCACATTGTAAAAAAACACTTCTTATGTTAAAATATTATTTGTATGATTATGCGCAGATTTTAACATAAGGAGTATTTTTATGGCATCAAGAAAAGAGCGTACGGAAGCGCTTTCTAAAGATATGAAGATATATGTCAGCGATGCTCATATTTTTACTTCCGATGCTATTGTTCTTGCTTCATTCTGTGCTCCTCGCCACAAAGATAAATGCTGCGATTTAGGAACAGGTAACGGCATTATACCTATGCTTTGGTTGAGAGATTTCCAACCAAAAGAGATTACAGGAGTTGAGCTTTCCGAAAGTGCGGTAAACCTTTTTAATAAAACCCTTGAAGAAAATAATTTAACCGACAAGATTAATGTTGTTCATTGTGATTTAAGGGAGTTAAAGGGCGTTTTACCAAATGAATACTATGATTTGGTAAGCATTAATCCACCATATAAAAAGCTTGGCACCGGCATCGTGAACGAGGGTGAGGATTACAAAAACGCTCGTCACGAATTCAATTGCACTCTTGAAGATGCTTCAAAGGCGGCGGCACTTTTACTTAAATTCGGTGGCAGGTTCTGTATATGCCAAAGACCTGAAAGGCTACCTGATATTTTCTCTGCTATGAGAAAATTTAAAATTGAGCCAAAGTCAATGAGAGAGGTTATTCAAAGAGCAGGGAAAGAACCAAGTCTTGTTATGGTTGAGGGCAAAAAAGGCTCTGCGCCGGGCTTCAGAATTCAGCCGCCTCTCATTATTGAAAAAGAAAATGGTGAATATACAGAAGAAGCCGCAAATTTATTTTATGCATATAAATTCAAATAATTGAATTTTATATAAATTCCAGAAGAATTACGGAGGAATGAAAATGTCTAAAGAAAAGGTTAAAGAAAAAATGCAAGACACATTCTTAAGCAAAAAAGAATTGTGGGCATTTGCTATCGGTGGCGCAGGTCAGGGAATGATTTACGCTATGATGTCAAGCTACATAAGTGACTACTATGTTAACGTTCTTCAGTTGCCTCTTATGTTTGTTTTGCTTTTGATGCTCCTTGCTCGTGTATGGGATGCAATCAACGACCCATTGATGGGTATAATCGTTGATAAGCGCCAAACTAAGCGTGGCAAAATGAAGCCTTATATACTTTATGCCACAATGCCAATAGCAATCTTCACAGTGCTTATGTATTTAAGCCCTGATTTGCCAAAAACATATTTAATCATTTATTCTGCAATTGTTTATGTTGGTTGGGGTATGCTTTACACAATGGCAGATGTGCCTTTCTGGGGACTTCCGAATATTCTCACTCCCAACAGCGAGGAAAGAAGTCAGGTGCTTTCTATCGGTAAAACCGTTAACGGTGTGGGTTCTGCTATCCCTGAGGTTCTTTTCCTTGTTTGTGGTCTTTTACTCCCCAAATTCCTTGACACATCAGACCCTCTTGCTTTCAACAAGCAGAAATATCTCATTATTGCAATTATAACTGTTGTTCTTGGTTCAGTTCTTTATATAAGAACATATTTCAAGGTTAAAGAAAGAGTTATCATTCCTCCCAAGAAACGTGAACCCGGTCAACCTCTTACTATCAAGAGAATTTTCACCTGTAAGCCCTTGATGCTTGTTATTGCAATGGGCGTGCTTTCAAGCGGTCGTTATATGGTTCAGGCAGCAGCACTTCACGTTGCAAGATACGCTTTCTACATAGGTCCCGAGCTCACTCCCGATATGACTCTTGCAGAAAGAACTGCTCTTATTGATGCAAGCGTTTCTTCAATTAAAACAATTTTCCAGGTGTGCGCTATTGTGGGTATGTTTGGCGCAATGCTCTTTATGCCCGCTCTTATGAAAAAATTCAAATACAGCAAAATCGTTATTTTTACTTGCCTTTTAGGTTTTGGTGCAAGCATTTTCACAACTCTTATCGGTTGGTTCACAAACAACCTTTATGCTTGTATTCCTTTCATTATTATTTCCTGTATTCCTCTTGGTGTTATCAATGTTATTTCAATCGCTATGATTTGCGACTGTCTTGACTTTATGGAGCTAAAAACAGGATTCCGTGACAATGCTCTCGGCGCGGCTTGCCAGGGCTTCGTAAACAAGCTCGGCAATGCTTTTGCAACCTGCGGTATTGTTTTAATGTATATGTTTATTGACATTGACCCCGCACAGATGCTTTCTTCCACTGCCGTTATGGCGGCAACTGACCTTACAAGAACCCAGAATTTTGCTATGTTCTCTCTTGTTTCAATTGTTCCGGGTGTTAGTATGCTTCTTTGCGCAATCCCCATGTTCTTCTATAAAATTGACGATATGAAGCCTCAGATTCAGAAAGAGCTTGCCGAGAAGAGAAAAACTTCAGGCGTAAAAATTGAAAATTAAGGTGAATTAAAATGAAATATGATGTTGTTATCGTAGGGGCAGGTCCTGCCGGTATATTTACTGCACTTGAAATGCGCCGTAAAGGATGCAACAAATCAATTCTTATAATTGAAAAAGGTCAACCTGTTGAAAAACGAAGCTGTCCCAAAGCCAAAACAAAGCAATGCGTTAACTGCAAGCCCTATTGCCATATTACAACAGGCTTTTCAGGTGCAGGTGCATTCTCAGACGGTAAGCTTTCATTAAGCTATGAGGTTGGCGGTGATTTACCTTCTCTTATTGGTGAGGACTTCGCACAGGAGCTTATTGACTACACAGACAAAATTTATCTTGAATTTGGTGCAGATGAGCATATTGAGGGTATCAGTAACGATGCTGAGGTTAAGGAAATAAGAAAAAATGCCATTCAGGCAGGTCTTAAGCTTGTTGACTGCCCTATCCGTCACCTTGGTACCGAAAAGGCGCAGACACTTTACCTTGAAATCGAAAACCATCTTCGCAAAGAAAATGTTGATATGATGTTCGGTTATGAATGCAATGATATTCTTATTGAAGATGGCGTTTGCAAGGGTGTTTTCATAAGTAAAGGCGATGAGCATTTACAGATTGATGCTGATAAAATCGTTGTTGCCACAGGCAGAAGAGGTGCAGACTGGCTTGAAAAGCTTTGCAATGAGCACGGTATTGAGCATCAGGCAGGTACAGTTGACATTGGTGTCCGCGTTGAAGTTAGAAACGAGGTTATGGAAAAGGTTAACCGTGTGCTTTACGAATCAAAGCTTATAGGCTACCCCAAGCCCTTTAAAAACAAGGTTCGTACCTTCTGCCAGAATCCCGGTGGTTTTGTCAGCCAGGAAAACTATGACAACGACCTTGCTGTTGTTAACGGACATTCTTACAAAGAGAAAAAGTCCAACAACACAAATGTTGCTATTCTTTGCTCACACAACTTTAACCACCCCTTCAACCAGCCTATTGAATATGCTCAGAAGGTTGGCGAGCTTACAAATATGCTGGGTGCAGGACACATTCTTGTTCAGCGCTATGGCGATATTCTTGATGGTAAAAGAACATGGCCTAAAGAATTAGCGCAGTCAAACCTCCGCCCATCTCTCCCTGATGCTGTTGCAGGTGATATTACTGCTGCAATGCCATATAGAGCAATGACAAATATTATCAACTTCATTCAGGCGGTTGACCATGTTGTTCCCGGCTTTGCTTCAACTGAAACACTCCTTTACTCCCCTGAATTAAAGTTTTATAGTAACAAAATCAAAATGGACACAGAGCTTAATACAAGCGTTAAGGGTCTTCACTGCTTAGGTGATTCTTCCGGTTGGACAAGAGGTCTTATGATGGCATCTGTTATGGGCGTTCTCATGGGAAGGCAGATAGCCGTTAGCAACTAGCAACTAGCAAATAGCAAATAGCTATTAGATGCCAGATGCCGGATACCAGATGCCAGAGCTTCGCAATACCTTTACATACTGGTATCTAACTGCTATTTGCTAACCGCTAACTACTATTAGCTAAAATAAATCACATATTTTTGCAAATGCTATAATATACTTATATTGAGCATTGCGAGGTGTGTGTATGGTATTATCTGTGAGGATGAAGAGTTTAATTAAAAATCTTGCAATTCCGTTACTTGTTGGCTCTTTGGCAGGATTTTTGACTAATGCAGATGTTAAAGAATTTATGGCAACGGCAAACCAACCGTTTTTTACTCCTCCGGGATGGTTATTCCCGGTTGTGTGGACTATACTATATGCTTTAATGGGGTTTTCTGCATATATTATTGAAAACACAAGCAGTCCACGAAAAAGCAGGGCTTTGACTATTTATTATATTCAGCTCTTCTTTAATTTTGTATGGAGCTTTATTTTCTTTTCCAACAGAAACTATTTATTTGCTTTTGTGTGGATTATTTTATTATGGCTTCTCATTATTGGAACAATTCTTGAATTTAAAATGATTAAAGCCCGTGCTGCATATTTTCTTATACCCTATCTTATTTGGGTAACCTTTGCGGCGGTATTGAATTTCAGTGTATATTTATTGAATAAATAAAAAAAACATCGAGCCTTTGTAATTAAAGGTTCGATGCTTTCTTTTAATTTAATGTAAAAAGTTCTGTTTCCGTATCGTAATCAGATGTCCATACATTTATCTGATAATCCTTAAAAAGAGTGGGAATTGTTATTGATTTATCACCGATTTCATCAGCAAGCTGAGTTAAAGCATAAGTATCAAGCTTGCAACGAATCATACATAAATCATCATACTCTGTTGAAATAAATTTCCAATCAAATTTCTTTCCGCCTTTTTCAAAACCGAAGCAAATAAAATTATTCTCGAAATCGTGGTTCAATGATTTATAAGACTCTTCATCTGCAAAATAGATATCAATCCAGATAAATTCATCCGCTGTTGTTACCTGAACTGTTTCGACACCTTCATTAAGGCTTGAAACCACTGCAGGTGTTACAGGGTGCTCTTTATTGAAGCTTTCAGCTGTTTTGGGATAAGTTCCCACAATGGTTCTGCCAACACCCTCATTGGACTGATGCTCAAGATAAATATTGAATTTAAGCACTTCAAAAATGTTTTTATAATCAACTGTGAGCTCATCAGTAAGAGCGACAACATTAACAAGGTCTTCAATTTTAGTAAGGGTATATTCAACGCTTTTTCCATCAGAAAGGAATTTAAACTCACCGGGACAAGCAACCTGAGTACCATTGTTGATATAAAAGCAGAATACGGGCACAACATCAATGGTAAAGTCATTTGAAGCATAATGAGCATCTAAAAGTGCCTCTTTATCTTCAAATTCAACAATTATTTTTGCACTGTTTTTATTATAGTCTGCAGATACATTTTTGATTGTATCCACTCGTTTTTTCAAGCCTTCAAGAGAAATAGAATCATCCTTTTCAACAACAGGTGCTTCAGTTGTTGCAACTGTTGTTTTTTCTGTTGTGGTTTCAAGCTCCTTGGTCTTTTCGCTTATTGCGGAAGAAAGGCTGAATATTACCACAAGTGCAATTGCCACAACTATTACAAACAACCCTAACAAGAAAGGGTTTTTCTGAATCTTATAGGACAGGCTATTTTTATTCATCTCGTCCATTATTTACCTCCGTAGGAACTGTGCTTCCTTTTGCTTTTTCTGCAGCTTCACGCTCTTCTTTTTCCTGCTTTTCCGCCTCTCTGCCTGCTTTTTCTGCAGCTTTTTCAATTTCTCGCTTTGCCTTACGCTCTTCGCGGATTTCTTTTCTTGTTGCCTGAGGTGCAGGTGGCATATCAGTGAGCTTCATAAAGTCAATTTTTGCCATACGGGTTTTGGGAAGTGCATCAAGAATTGTGATTGCACTTGGTCTTGAGAAGCGTTCAAGCTTACTGTCGCAATATTCTTTGATAAGCTTGCAAACCTCATCAGGATTATCCGTTGGCTGATAAAGAGAAACAAAAAGCTTAATAATAGGTTTTGTGTCAATATAACCCTGAACTGCACAAGCCTCGTTGATATAATCAAGCTTAAGAACCTCCTGCTCAATGTCATTGGGGTAAACATTATAGCCTGAAATGATAATCATTCTCTTCTTTCTGCCTGTGAAGAAAACAAAGCCGTCTTCATCCATGTAACCAAGGTCACCCGTCATTATCCAACGATTACCCTTTTTATCGGTATAAACGCCACTTTCCTCACTACCGAGGTAACCCGCCATTACTGTTGAGCCGGTTACAACAATTTCACCAATTGTGTTTGGAGGAAGCTTCTTTCCTTTATCGTTCCAGATTTCAACAGTCATTCCATCAAGAGGCTTACCGATTGAATTCTCTTTATAAGCACCCTTGATGTTTGCAGTACAAACAGAGCTGACCTCTGTAAGACCATAACCACGATAAAGCTTGCCTTTTGCATGATATTTTTCGAGCTTGGAGTTGAAGGAATTAAGGAATGTATCACTTATAATATCGCCACCTGCCCACAAAAGACGAAGCTTTGAAAGATGGGGTCCATCAAAATTATTGGCTTCATACATTTTTTTGAACATATTGGGAACGCCAACAATATAAGTGATATTATGCTTCTTAATAAGCTTATTGGTTTTATCTGCAGAGAAGTTCATCATAGGAATACAGGTGAAGCCTGCACACATACTGAAATGCATTACAACGCCTAAACCGAAAGCATGGAAAAGTGGTAATACCGCAAGTGAACACTCTGCACCGGGAGCGTGAGGAGCATCAAAGAAGCTTAATTTATAAGCAAGCTCATTAAGGTTCTTTGAGGTAAGCTGAATAGTTTTGCTCTTCCCTGTTGTTCCGCCACCATGAAGGTAAACCGCAATATCGTCACCATTGTTTTCCACTTTGGGAGCTATCTTGTTTAAATGGCAAATCGTATGGTAAGACTCGGTATTTGAAGATGGTGTATCCTTACCTTTGATTTTTGAATAAACCTTAAGAGCAGGACGCATAAGAGTTGAAGCATAGTCTGCAGGAGAGCAGACAACAACAAGCTTATTTCTCTTTCTGAGCATACTCACATATTTTTCCATTAACACATCAAGAATAAAAATCGCCTTTGAGTGAGATGCTTTTAAAATCTCTTCAAGAACATCAGGCGGTGTTAAGGGATGAACAATATTAGCAATTACGCCTATACGATTTGCTGCATAAAATGCCACAAAGCTCTGCACTGTATTAGGGAGAAAAATTGTAATTACATCTCCCCTTTTTATGTTTTTACTATCAAGGAAGCCTGCAATAGCCTCAACATCTCTCATAAACTTTTTACGGCTTACAAGATTACCAAAGCTTTCAGACACATCATACACACCAAAATCCTTGGTACAATCTCTGAAAAACTCAAAACAATTTCTGTTTTCGGGTTTAATCATAGTAGAAAATCCTTTCAAAATTATACAAATCTTATCTATTTTAATATTTTACTTTAATATTGTCAAGTTTTTGCCCTTTAATATTAATTCAACTCACCATTTTTTCATCCAAACATATAATAAAATAATCATCACAAAACAAACACTTTTCATAAAAAAACAGTTATTTGTTGTTATTTTGCACTAAAAAGTGAATGAAAATTCACTATTTTGCTCGTTTTTTAGGTAGTTTTTTAGTCAAAATTGTAGAAAAAAGAATACTAATTGCAAAAAAAATTGAATTTAAAAAGGTGCATTTTTATTTAAAGTTACAATAATGAAAAAACTGTTAATTTTTTATTGCAATTTAAAAATACGTGGTATAAAATAACTTTCATAAAAATAGTATATTTATTCAGTTCTTCGGAACTATAAAGGAGTTGTCCCCTATGAGTTACATCCAGAATGTTATTGACGATGTTGCAAAGAAACATGCAAATGAGCCTGAGTTCGTTCAGACTGTTACTGAAGTTCTCACCTCTCTTGCCCCTGTTATTGACCAGCATCCCGAATACGAAAAAGCCGCTTTACTTGAAAGAATGGTAGAACCCGAAAGACAGATTTCTTTCCGTGTTACTTGGGTTGATGATAACGGTAAGGTTAATGTAAACACCGGTTACAGAGTTCAGTTTAACGGTGCTATCGGACCTTACAAGGGTGGTCTTCGTTTCCATCCCTCTGTTTACTCCGGTATTATGAAATTCCTCGCTTTCGAGCAGACCTTCAAAAATAGCCTTACAGGTCTTCCCATCGGTGGTGGTAAAGGTGGTTCTGACTTTGACCCTCGCGGAAAGAGCGATATGGAAATTCTCCGTTTCTGTCAGGCATTTATGACAGAGCTTTACAGACACATTGGTCCCGACGTTGACGTTCCTGCCGGTGACATCGGCGTTGGTGGTAGAGAAATCGGTTACCTTTACGGTCAGTACAGAAGAATCCGTGGTGCTTTTGAAAACGATGTTCTTACAGGTAAAGGCCTTTCCTACGGCGGTTCTCTTATCCGTCCTGAAGCAACAGGTTACGGTGCTACTTACTATGCAGTTGAAGTTTTCAAGCACTTTGGCGAAGATATTAAAGGCAAAACCTTTGCTCTTTCCGGTTTCGGTAATGTTGCTTGGGGTGCTGCAAAGAAAATCTCAGAGCTTGGCGGTAAGGTTCTTACAATTTCCGGTCCTGACGGATACGTTTATGATAAAGACGGTATCAGCACTGATGAAAAAATCGAATATCTTCTTGAAATGCGCGCATCAGGTCGCGACAAGGTTCAGGATTATGCCGATAAATTCGGTGCAGAATTCTTCCCCGGTCAGAAGCCCTGGGGTGTAAAGGTTGACGTTGCTATGCCTTGCGCAACCCAGAACGAAATCAATATGGACGAAGCAAAGAAGCTTGTTGCTAACGGCGTTCAGTACTACATTGAAGTTGCTAATATGCCTACAACAAACGATGCTCTTGAGTACCTTAAAGAAAATGTTAAGGTTGTTGCTCCTTCTAAAGCAGTTAATGCAGGTGGTGTTGCTGTTTCTGCTCTTGAAATGAGCCAGAACTCAATGAGATATAGCTGGACTTCTGAAGAAGTTGATGCAAAGCTCAAACAGATTATGAAAAACATCCACGATGCCTCTGCAGAAGCTTCTGAAACATACGGTCTTGGTTATGACCTTGTTGCAGGTGCAAACATTGCAGGCTTCATTAAGGTTGCTGACGCTATGATGGCTCAGGGTATTATCTAAGCTAAACAAATATAATTAAAGGACGATAACTTTTTCCCAACAGTTATCGTCCTTTTTGTTTGGCAAAATCCACTAACACTACCATTATTTTTTGTAACACTACACATTTTTGAAAAACATATAAAAAAATCATTTACTTTGTTGTAAAAATATGTTAATTTAGTTTCGTAAGAGTTGCGGAACAGTTTCGGTTGTTTCGCAACTGAATGGAGGTTTGTTTATGTTAAAGTTTTTCAAAACAAAAGTTGGCTTTACACTTGTTGAATTATTGGTGGTTGTTTTGATTTTAGGTATAATCCTCGCTGTTGGTATTCCGGCATACAGAGGTGTATCTAAAACCAACAGAATTAAGGCTTGCTGTGTTTATCAACGAACAACAGCAACCTTAGCAAAAGAATGGTGCCTTGACAACAGCTTTAATGCAGATTATGTCTTTACAATTGTTTCCAATCAAGAGGATGAAACAGGCCATGTTGCTGACCCAAACGGAAACGCTTTCCAAAATGAAGCGGATACAGCACTTTTAAGGGATGATGTCCTCAAAGGAAATGTCCCCTATTGTGCCGCAGGCGGTACAATAACAGTAACAGTTATTCCGCAAAACAGCGGAGTTCCTAAAGTAGAGGTTACTTGTGACGGCGGTAATGATGGAGATTGTCACAAGGCTGAAAAATAATTTTAAAAAAATCGTGTATGATGCAAAAACATCATACACGATTTTTGTTTACATTTATTGCGAGCGTGAGCAAACTCCCGATTTCGCAAATACAGTCAACAATCTTGATTTGTGAACGAATTTTGATGGAGTTGCGTGAATTGCGAACCGAAGCCGTACAAAGGTACTGCGAGCGTGAGCAAACGCGCAAATCCGCAAAATTAGTCACAAATCTCTACTGTACCGTCTTCGTAGACTTTTATCTTATCGCCTGTTTTAACTGTGTTAAGGAATTCTTCACCAAGACAGTCAATTGTGGGCATAGGAGTATCTGTCCAGACAGAACCAAGAATTGCACCTGCTGCTGCAAGAGAGTCAATATGCTCTGAGAAAAGCATACAAGCAGGGCTTTTGCCTAAAACCTTTGCACAGTAAAGAACCATACCACCGGTAGTTGAACCGATTGTCTGAGGAAGGCAAAGTGCTGAACCACCCATGGGTTTTTCAAAAATATCAGTATTATTCTGGTCACCACATTTTGCAGTTTTGTCTTCAGGCTTATCGAACTGGAGAGCATTCTGGAATGAAGCGAGTGTATTAAAGCCACCGTGTGAAACAAGTGCTGTAGCTTCTACTGTACCCGGTACTACGGGACGACCTTTAAAAGTTTTCATTTTATTTTGCCCCCTTTGTGATTATGTCAAGAATCTCTTCACTTGTGTAGTAACGAGATGTTGTGTAAGTACGGAGTTTGTTTGAGTTAGTAATAACTCTACCCATCTTTGCGAGAGGGTTATTCATATACATAAGAGGACAAATATAGCTGAGAGTTACACCTGTTGCAGCAAGCTTTGCAGCGTATTCAGTTTTATTGAACTCATCGCAAACTGCAGGCGCTGCTGTAAATACTGTGGGAATTGTAACTTTCTTTTTACCGCTCTTTTTAAGGCCTTCGCAAACGTTATCTGTCCACTCTTTAAGCTGCTGAAGAGAAAGGTGAGGACAACCGATAAAGCAAAGCTGAGGAGCTTTATCTTTCTTTTTCCACATAATAGGATATGACTTGTAAACTCTTTCAAGCTCTGCATCGTCAATAACATAAACCTGTGCATTTTCTGCAATAAGGCTATCGCCCATTTCAACTGCTTCAGGAGTAAGACCTTCAATATGATAAAGACCAACCGCACCGTTGGATGCTGTTGCAGCACCAAAGTCTTTGAGGTATGCTTTTGCAGCATCGTCAAGCTCTGTGCCAATCCAGTCTGTAAGGCCCTTAACATAAGGAACATCTTCCATAACCTTCATACCGATAGCACTACCGAGAATCTGTGCTTCGGGTTTCTTTTTACATTTAACTTCAACAATCCAAGTTGCTTTTCTGCCTTCATCTGTAACAAGACCAAAATAAGGAACGCAACCTACGATAGAACCGAAAAGCTCGATAATACCGGAGTTGCGGTTACAACGAGCACCAAGAACAGAGTTAGCATAAACAACCGCACTGGATTCTGCCCATGAAAGAATATCACCCTTCTTGGGAACGTTGCCAACCTGGTCCATATAGCATGTGCAGGTATATGCATCATCGCTTAAAAGACCAAGCTTTCTGAGCTGTTCATCATAGCTATCCTGCTTTGTGTACATAAATTTGTTAAAAACAAGGTTCTTTGCAAAGTTTGAGGGAACCTTGGGGTCAACAGGCTTGGGGTCAACAGAGAATTTCTGAGTTGATTTGATACCAGCCTCAATAAGCTGATCCATAAGGTCATAAACAGGACTCATAACCTTAAGACCAAAGCTTGTTACAAGGTGACCTTTTTCGCTTGTAACGGGAATCATTTTAGTTGCACCAAAAGCTTCGCCGTACATAACAAGGGTCTTCATAACCTTTGCCATTACTTCCCCTTTTTCACCATTAAGAATGGCGGACTGTTCGGGGGTTAATTCCATTTTGTAGTCCATTAGATTCATCCTTTCTAAAGTTACTAATTTATACCCTTATATTTTATCACAAAACATATAAAAAGCAAATACTTTTTTGTTAAAATAATAACTATTTCTCAATCTATCGACAAAAAGAGACTTTCGGGTAAACCGAAAGCCCCTTTCATCATTAAATTACCACAAAATCCTTTGCAGAAACAAGTATTCCGTTAACCTCAACAACTGATGGGTTATAGTTCACATAAACCACCTTACTGTAATCATAGGTGATTTTATAAACACCCGACACTATCTGTTCATGGGATGTTATTTTCATATCCATAAGAGGTAACATTCTCTTTACTGAAGAATAGAATTTAGATGTCTGGGTTGCATACACACCATAATCAAGAACTGCACAATTATCGTGAGTAAATATAAACGAAGGTGATGCACCGTATTCAACCGCTTTTAAAACGGCATTCTCATTATCTTCAAAAAGATTAATGGGCTCCGAACCATAAATTACACTTCCGTGAAGAACCATTTGCAAAAGAGGGACTGTTTTAACCCCTGCATATTCAGAAAGAGATGCGCTTTGAGTCACTGAAAAAACGGCATCCGCCTGATTCATAAGATAAACTGCAGGTTCAGAGAGCATAACTCCACCATTTACACCTAAAGCTTGTGTTTTTTCTTTAAGATTTTCCAATGCAATTTGCCTGTTAACACCACCAATAACATCTGTATACAAAATATATGACAAATCATTGATGCAAACATTTCCCGATTCAAGCGTTGAAACAGCTTTATAAACCTTGGAAATATTGGAATAAGCATAATTATATGAGCCTATTCTTGAATTCACATAATCTTTTGACAGATATTCTCTGAATTCTTTATATATATCGTTTTTATTGCTTGCGTTCTTTGAGGGGGTAACTGCCAGATTCACATCATACCAAACAGAGCTGTTTTTCTCTGATGCCACACTGCAAAGCTTATTATATTCACCTTCTCCACCGAGAACAGAGCTTATATCTGTACCCTTTTTAGCACCTGAATTCAAACCGTTTTTACCTGCACCTGCAAAACGCAAGGCTATGCTTCTGACACCTCTTGACTTAAGAAGCGCTATCATTTCAGAAGCATTCTCGAAAGTGGTATAAACACTGTTTTTTTTGCCGTTATCACTACCTATTGCAGTGATAAAGAAGGGATAATCCACAAAAGCTTCGCTTGTTTTTGAAGGAAGATAACCCTTTGCTATTAATGCATCGCGGACAATTGCAGAAATCGTATTATAGTTTCTCTGACCGGATGATGAGACATAATAGGTTTGGGAAATAACACCATCATATGATGCACCTTTTACAAGCTTCCCATCAACCTTTGCATAAGGAGTAATAATGAATGTATTATAAAGATTGCCACCGGTATTTTTATTGTGCTTTACGCTGAGCGAAGAAAGAGCATCCCCTTCTTCAATAACAGTTGTTACCATAACACCATTTTTAGTCATAGCAAAGCACGGTAAGGTTGCGCCCTGAGAATATTCTGCAAAGGTTATATCGCTACCATAAACATCAAGAGTCTGAGAGTAAGATTTTTCCGCTTTAGCAGTTAAATCAATCTGGGCGCCACAACCATCGGGCACTGTATAAAAGCATTCACCCTTGGGTTTGTTTTCTGAAAAAAGACCGGGAAGAATACTGATTTTTTCGATACAGTAACCTTCTTTTAAAGTGACTTTATTAGTGTCGATTTCAACCTTAATGCCACCGTTTTTCTCGCTGAATTTGACTGGAATTTTTTCTGAAACAGCACCCGTTCTATCCGTAACGAATGAAAAAGTAATTGTTACTGTATTTTTCTTTTTATCGGTAATCTCAAACGCACCGTTTTCAACGCTGTTTATTGAACTGTTTTCTACATAGGAATTGCCTATTCTATCTCTGACAGTCATAGCAAGTACACAGGCAAGCTTATTATCAGCTGCATCTTTTGAATGGGAATTAAAAACAACCTTTCCCGAAGTATCGGTTATAGCAACTGCCGATGTTTTTTCATTGATATAAAGTGTACCTGAAGCAGTTCTGACAAACGCCTTGTACCCTTCGCCGAAATCATATCCCTTTTGCTCCCCCTGACATAAATTCATCTGAATAATGCCCTTGGTCTGCAAACGGGGAATAATAAAAACACCACATAATATGCCTATAACTAACAATACAGAAATCACAGGAATAATTATTTTGATTTTATTGCGGTTTTTCTTAGCCATAAAACACCTATCCGTTTAATTTTATTAAAATATAATACCACACCCACCTCTTTTATGCAACCATATCAACCATACAAACTCAATTTTAATGTTAAATAAATATAAATAAATTGTAAATTAGATAATAATACTTGTAAATATAAAAAATACTCTTGTAAAATTTTGATTTTTGGTATAGAATAGGAATGATATTTTGCAACATTATATGTTGTATTATAAAAGAAAGCAAAGGATGAAAAACAAATGGCAAACAACGAAATTAAAACCAATGCCGAAATTTATCGCGAACAGCGTAAGGAACGCCTTGCAAAAGCGCAGAAAAAGAAAAACGGCAAAGGTGACAAAATCATCAGAATTCTCGTTAAGACAATTTGCATTTTACTTGTTGCAGGTGTTGTTCTTTACGGTGTAGGCAGTATTCTTACAAAGGTTTTCTGCCTTCCTCAGAAGGTTCTCTCTGTTGCTACATATGAAGACGAAAAAATCAATGTAGCAGAATACAATTACTACTATATGAGCCTTTACAACCAGATTTCTAGTACATCTCAGCAAATTGACTCCTACTATGGTTCAGGTGCCGGTGCAGCTTATACAGGCTTTGACTTAAAGGTTGACCCTGCTGAGCAGGATTATATCGGCGAAGATGCTCCCGAGGGTGTTGAAACATGGGCTGATTATTTCAGACTTATGGCTCCGGAAAAAGCAGTTATTCAAAGAACTCTTTATGCAAAAGCTTTAAGCGAAGAAGCTAAAAAAGCAGGCTTTGAAATTGACGAAGCAGCTCAGAAAGAAATTGACGAGCAGATTGACGAAGCACTTAAGGCTATTATTGAAAATGCAGAAGAACAGGATTTCTCTGTTGACAACTACATTTCAAAAACATGTGGTGAAGGTCTTACGGAAAAATCTTACAGAGAGCTTATCAACAGAGATTTAGTTGTTGAAAAATACCTTACATGGTATCAGGAAAATATTTCTGAAACAACATCTATGGACGATGTTAAAGCTTACTACAAAGAGCATCGCGATGAATTCGACCTTGTTGATGCAAGACTTTTCGCAATCTCTTATGCAGAAGCAAGTGAAGATGCAAACAAAGATGACCCCACTTACACAAAATCAGAAGCAAAGAAGCTTGCTAACGAATTTAAAGATAAAGTAACTGACGAAGCTTCATTCGTTGACCTTGCAAAAGAATATGCGCTTCCCTCTCAGAAAGAATCTTACGCAAAAGATAGCGCAACTCTTGCAGAAAATATTGACAAGCCCTCAATCAGCGCAGCAAAGGTTGCAAACTGGCTCTTTGACAGCGCTCGTAAAGCAGGTGATATTGCAGTTATCGACGAAGAAGATTCAAAGGTATTCTATATCGCTTACGTCTTGACTCCCCCCACTCCCGACAAACAGACTGCGGGTGCAGATGTAAGACACATTCTTGTTCAGGCTGAAACAACAAAGGAAAATTCTGAAGGCGAAGAGGTTAATCTCTCCCAGAAAGAAATCGACAAAAACTTTGCCGATGCTAAAGCAGAAGCAGAAAAGATTCTCAAAGAGTGGAAGAAAGGCGATGCTAACGAAGCTTCATTCGCTGCTCTTGCAACTGAAAAGACAGATGATACAGGTTCAAAAGAAACCGGTGGTCTTTACGAGGATATCACATCAACAAGCAGTTATGTTCCCGAATTCCTTGATTGGGCACTCGATTCACACAAGGTTGGTGACACAGGCATAATCAAAACAGATTATGGTTACCACATTATGTACTTTGTTGGCGCAGACAAAACAGAAAAATGGGAAAGCGATGTTCGTAATGCTATCGCATCAGAAGAGTTTACTGACTACTCAACAGAGCTTTATGATACAGTTTCTGAAAAAATTGAAAAATCCGAAGGTGTTATCAACTATTTCGTTAAACCTATTGAGAAGATTATCAGCAACTATGTTGCATACTATGCTTCATCAGCATCATCTTCATCATCTATCACTTACTAATTAAAACAAAAAACCGTGTTGCCAGTTTTTCTGACAACACGGTTTTTATATTTAAGGTTATAAAAAGAAACTTTTTGCGTTTTTCCAAAAAATCTTTTCTAATATATTTTCACTGACACCCTTTTCTTTAAGTAAGCTATATATCATTGGCATTTTCTCGATTCCGTTTAAATCATTATGGATTGTGCAACCATCGAAATCACTACCAAAAGCGAGAATATCCTCGCATCCCAATGATAGCATATACTCAATTTGCTCATAAAGAGCATCAACACCCTGAGATTTTTCACTCTCAATAAAATCACGGCAGAAATTCAAGCCGATTAATCCATTATGTTCTTTAACAATTTTAATTTGTTGATCATCAAGATTTCGCTTTCTGCCATATTCATTATTAACAATATCTGCATTAGAATGACTTGCTACAAAAGGCTTTTGTGAAATCTCTGCAAATTCAAAAAAGCTTTGGCGATTAAGGTGAGAAACATCAATTGTTATTCCCAACTCCTCTGAAGCCTTCACAAACTCTTTCCCGAATTTCGTAAATCCGCCCTCAGAAAATGCACCGCAGGCAATTTCGTTTGGTGCATTCCATGTTAATGTTACAAGCCTTACCCCTCTTTCATGAAGGTGGTAAAGCCCCTCAATTGTGCCACCGCAGGCAGAACCGCCTTCAACTGACAATATCGCCTTCACGGGAGTATTTTTATCTGAATCATATAAAGATATCAGTTCACTATTCTTTTCAATTTCTTTGTAGAAATAATCGGCGGTTTTGTCAAAATATTTTACCGCCTCTTTTCCCCTGAGCTCGTCAGGAATCCATATAGCAAAAACCTGAGTATATTCATTTATTTTTTCGGCTCTTTCCAAAGAAATATGCAGTGAATTGTTTTTCAAACTTAAATTGTTATTACTGCATTCACCAATTGTATCACAATGCAAATCAAAATATTTCATAGCTACCTCAAAAGGCATTTTTTATATGATTAAGCTTAATAAGCTCCTTGTCATCTATTAAAACCTCAATAATATCATAACGGGTTTCTTTTACATTTTTTGCCCATCTGTTTAAATATACGGATGCACAACTCTTAATATTCTCCTGCTTATGAACATCTACTGCCGAGGCAGGTGGAAGCATTCCACCTACCTGACGGGTTTTCACCTCAATAAAACACAAAACCCCATTCTTTTCTGCAATTAAATCAATTTCACCGGTATATGTTTTGAAATTTGCAGCTTTTATATTATATTTTTCGCATCTGAGATACCTGGCTGCCAAATGCTCCCCATAAGCACCGATTAAACTACTGTTCATAAATTCTCACCTAAAATATTTTTGAGAAATGTTCTTCTATGTATTTCAGAAACACCAAATTGCTTTATCATTTCGTAATGAAGCTTTGTACCGTAGCCTTTATGCTTTTCAAACTGATACTGAGGATACTTTTCAGCCATCTGAAGCATAAATCTGTCACGGCTTACTTTTGCAATAATTGAAGCCGCCGCAACAGACATACATTTACTGTCACCCTTTACAATAGTTACCTCTTTAACGCCTGTATTGGGGTATCTGTTGCCATCAATAAACGCAAGGTCGGGCTTAATATTCAGACCCTCAACCGCCCTTTTCATAGCAAGAAATGTGGCGTTAAGTATATTTTTTTCGTCAATTTCTTTTTCAGTTGCAATACCAACCGACCAGGAAACAGCATCTTTTATTATATCATCATATACTAAATCACGCTTTTTCTCAGAAAGCTTCTTTGAGTCGTTAAGAATTTCGTGAGTATAATTTTCGGGTAAAATAACCGCACCCGCAAAAACCGGTCCTGCAAGTGGTCCTCTACCCGCTTCATCCACACCACATACAACTGAAAAGCCCTCATTATGAGCCTGTATTTCATAAGAATAATCTAACATAATATCACCATAAAAAATAATCTCAGGGAAATCCCTAAGATTATTTTAATACATTTATTCGGGTAATTCAAGAGTAAGTCTGCCCAACTTACCTCCGCGATATTCATCAAGAAGCATTATTGATGCCCTTTCGGTATCAATTTCGCCACCGGAAATAAGCATACCTCTTTTTCTGCCAATCATCTCGAGAATTTCATAATCCTCTTTATCTTCAAACCCTGTTATCTTAAAGCGCTCACTTATTCGGTCACAATAGCCGTTTTTAAGCACATTAATAAGACGCATGGCAAGAACCTCGCTATCGAGAATCTCGTCTTTAACAGAGCCTATAAAGGCTAATTTATCACCAACAGCCTTATCGTCAAACTTTGGCCATAAAACTCCGGGTGTATCAAGAAGCTCAACTCCATTACCCACCGCAAACCAGCTGTTTGAACGGGTAACGCCGGGTTTATCGGCAACCTTTGCACGATTACGCCCTGCCATTTTGTTTATAAACGAGGATTTGCCTGTGTTTGGTATACCTACAACCATTACGCGCAAAGGCTTACCAACCATACCCTTTTCGGTGTTCCGCTGAATTTTATCCTTCAAAACATCACGAACAAGAGGCAGATAAGCATTTAAGCCTTTACCGCTTCGGCAATCAACCGGAATAGCATACATTCCGTTGCTCTTATAATATTCAACCCATTTTGCAGTTGCTTTTTCATCTGCAACATCACATTTATTGAGAAGGACAATTCTGGGCTTATTTCCTATCATTTCTTTGAGCTCGGGATTTGAAGAGCTCATTGGTATTCTTGCATCAACAATTTCTGTCACTAAATCCACAAACGGCAGGCTTTCTTTAATAAGCCTGCGCGTTTTAGCCATATGACCGGGAAACCATTGAACAGTTTGTTTCTGGTAATCACTCATAATCGTATATATCAAAATCTCCAAAAGGCAAAATTCTTACTACTGCTTTGCCTAAAACATATCTTTCGTCCAACGAACCGATAAGGTTTGAACGGCTATCGGTTGAACCGTTTCTATTATCTCCCATACAGAAAATGTGTCCTTCAGGAACTGTATAGGGAAAATCAATATCATCAAACTTCTGAAGAATAAAATCTTCACGGGTGTAAGGCTCCTTAAGTGCCACACCATCAACATAAACTGTGCTTGTTGTATAATCTATATCAACTGTTTCCCCACCTTTAGCAATAACGCGCTTAATAAGGGGCTCATCAAAATAGTTGGGCTCTGTGATTACAACAATATCACCACGCTCATAGCTTTCTTTATTAACAGTAAGAAGCCAGTCGCCATGCTGTAAGGTATCAGTCATAGAAGTGCCATCAACACCAACTAAGCGGAACACAAAAGTAAAAACAACAGCTATAATAATGAAAGCGGACATTACAATTGAAACCATATCATAAACAGAAACATGAAAACCGCTTTTACCTTTTTTAGAATCTTTTTTATCAGACTTAGTTGTTTCTTCTGTGTCTATATCAATAATTCTTTCATCGTTATTCATATTATTCAACCTTCCAATCGCCTAAAGGGAAAAACCTGAACAAAACCTTCCCTACAATAAGCCTTTCATCAACACAGCCCACTCTTGTTGAGCGACTGTCAAGAGAATTGCCCCTATTATCACCAAGAACAAAAACTGTTCCTTCGGGAACGGTTATGGGAAACGCAATATCAAACTGCTGTGATGTGAGCTCGTTGGTGTATTCCTCTTCAGTTCCGTTTACTGTTACAATACCTGTCGTAAAATTAATATCAACAGTATCTCCACCAACAGCAACAATACGCTTAACAATGGGTTCTTTCAGACCATCAGTGCTTGAAATAACAACAATATCGCCTCTTTGGGCTTCATAGCCAACTGTTGAAACAATAACCTTATCGTTATTCTGAAGAGTGGGCTTCATAGATGAGCCTTCAACATTTACAACTCTGAAAGCAAACGTGAAAAGAATTGTTATTACCACAAGAGCAGAAATGATTGCCTGAAACACTTCAAAAACATTCATTTTATTATCACGAGCTTTTTTCACTTTCAGGGCTTTATCTTCATTTAATGTAATGTTGTACTCTTCGGTTTTGCGCATAGTGCTCACCTCTCAATAAAAAATACAATAACCCTATTAAAGAAATCAAGGGCAGATTATACATCTGCCCCGTTTTTCGACCAATATCAGCCGATTTTTTCCTTAACCTTAGAAGCCTTACCAACTCTATCACGAAGATAATAAAGCTTTGCACGGCGAACTTTACCGTGACGAACAACTTTAACAGATGCAACGTTGGGAGAGTGAACAGGGAAAACTCTTTCAACACCTACGCCGTAAGAAACACGACGAACTGTGAATGTTTCGCTGATACCACTACCATTTTTTGCAATAACTGTACCTTCGAAAGCCTGAAGTCTTTCTCTCTGACCTTCACGGATTTTAACGTCGATTCTTACTGTGTCACCAACGTTAAACTCGGGCTTCTCAGCCTTAAGGCTGTCCTGTGCAATAAGTTTTAATGCGTCCATAATAAACCTCCGAATTTTTTCAAGCGTTCTTATTATATAGCTATTGCAACTATAAACAGCGGACCGCCAGCTTTAATGTTGCCATTAACTGCCGTTGTCTCGAAACAACGCACACATAGACTTGATAATAATATCACAACAAAAGCAAAAAATCAACTGTTTTTTTATATTTTTTAAAACAGTTGATTTTTATTAATAATTATACCGCAGGAATAAAAATCATCTTCAGATTTTCAGTTGTATCACCTGAAAGATTATTTTCTTCTGCAATTGCCTTTACTGTTGTATTATAACGCCTTGCGATTGACCAAAGGCTTTCCGCTTCTTCAGGGAAATAAACTGTAATAGCATTTGAGTTTCTTTTCGCTTGGTTTTCACTTTCAGTTATATCTGTTACTGCATCAATATAAATTTTACCGAAAACTGTTGCAGTAACACCTATTTCTGCACGAATATCAATTCCGCTACTACCCTTTTCAATGCAATCCAGTGACAAAACAGTCAATTGTGGTTCACAAAAGATTTCAGTTTCTTCGTAATCTGCCTTTCTTTCATATTTTATATCGAGTATTTTATTAATATTTGAAATTGTTCCTGAGGAATCCTTTATCAATGCAGATATTGTAAGGCTACCGCACAAGCAGAGCATTTCATTTTCTTTTTTTACAGTAATATTTGACAATTCACAGGTTGAACCCAGAACCTTGCTTACACCCTCACCACTCACCTGAAAATCGTTTCTGAAAATATATGTGTCGCGGATTTCATCAAGGGGTGTAAAAAACAGATATGACTTTTTCTTTAAATCAATGCTACCGCCTACTGCATAAGCATCGCTTATAACAACAAGTTCTTTTTCCTCCCACATACAAACGGATGCATCAATACCCAAAGCAATGTCAAGAGCAGTGCCGTTTCCGTCTTGCTCGTTTTTCTGAATAACATCAACTGCAGTTACATTTAATGTAACATTTCCCGTAAAGCGCTCTTCCATACCTTCGAATTCAAGAATCTGATTAACAGGCAGACTGTGCCTTATACGCTCTGTGCAGGTTTTATCAGAAGCATTTACATAGCATATTTCAATTATGGCATCGCCTTTTACCATAATTTTATTACTGATTTTCTTAATTTCGCTACAGCTTGCACTTGCGCGTGCACTAATTATAAAAGCACAAGATACAGGAAGTGAAATTGTATCACTCATTGAAAATGCTCTTGTTTTTTTGCAACCTAACGACATTGCTCTTACGGGTACACATTTTTCTTCAATACAAGTATTCTCTTCCAAAGAAATTATTTCTTCTGTTTCATCAAGAAAAGCTGAAAACTTTATAACAAGGCCTGCTTTTATTTCTGCCCGTTTGGTGCTTGTGGCACGGCAATTAACATAAGAAACAGTTATTTCAGAATTAATATCTGTTGCATCATTAAAAACAATATTTTCACAATGACGGGTAAAGGGTCTTGATTGAGTAAAGGAATAAATTCCGCCATCCTCTGCAGTGTAAATCATCCTTAATTCGCACTCACCATCTATTGTTACCCTTTCGCCCACCGCTTTACAAGAATTAACCTTTGGTTGAGCGGTGGACTTAATAATTCTCAGAATCTCAGGCATATATTCAGGCAAGGAAAAATCCGCCTCAACACATTCTTCGATTGAATTATCTTTAACAGTTCGCAATAATTTATAGTTCTCTCTTTTTAAGGCTATGTCCATAAAAATTAACTCCCTTCATATACCTTCTGTGAAAGTATATGATTAAAGGAGTTAAGGTATGATAGATTTTGAAAATTCGGAATGCGGAATCAGCTTCGCTATAATATATAAAAATCCAGAAAACCTAGTGGGTTTTTCAATAGCCCAAAAATGCCAGTGGCAAATTTGGCAAAAAACAAAATGCCAGATATGCCGATAATGATAATGATAATGATAATGATAATGATAATGATAATGACAATGACAATGATAATGACAATGATAATGACAATGATAATGATAATGACAATGATAATGACAATGATATAAATATATAAAGGCGGGTAAAAACCCGCCGATATAGTTTTTATTCTGTTACATCTTCTGTTGTTTCTTCAGTGGGTTCTTCATAAAGAAGAGTATATAGCATTTGCTTATTTTCTTCAAGGTCAATGGAAATGCTTGAGCCATCCCACTGAGTTGAATACCACCAGGTATCGTCAAAAGGAATCTGCTGTGAAACAAGAAGCTTGTCCATATCTGCACCTGACTTCACAAGGCAACCTGAAAGGCTGAAAATAAGGCTCCAAAAATCACCTGCTGAAAGAGTTGTTTCAATATATGGTGCAACATCCTTTGCAGTTGAAATAAGACCGAAAATGCCAACAGGATTAATCTGAGCTTTAGCCTTTGCGGCAATTGCGCTTAAAACCTTTCTCTGTCGCTCGGTTCTCATAAAATCCGAATCCAATTTACGGATACGGGAATACCAGAGAGTCTGATATCCGTTAAGATGAACACTTTCACCACTTTCAACGGGATCAGGTTTTTCCTCTTTTCCGTAGCTATGGCGGTTGTTTATATAATCAGCTTCATCCTCTGTTACCTCAACCTCAACACCACCAAGACCGTCAACCAGGTCGGTGAACATTTCAAAATTCACTGTTGCATAATCATCAATTTTAATACCAAAATTATGTTCGATGGTTTGAATAAGAAGATTTGCACCGCCCCAGGCATATGCTGCATTAACCTTTGATTCCTGTTTGCCGGGAACATACAAATGTGTATCACGAAGAATGGAGCAAACTGTAATTCTGCCTGTTGCTTTGTTTATTGAAGCAATCATAATACTGTCGCTTCGGGAAGAACCACCGTTGGATTTATCGCAACCGATAAGAAGAATATTACGAACGTTCTTATCATTTATAAGCTCAACGCCTTCTACGTGCTCAATTTCCTCCTCTGCCTTGGCAAAATTACCAACAACGCTATTCGCCATTGAATATAAAACCGCACCGAAAGCTACTATAAGCGCAAGAATTATTGCAACTATTTTTTTGCCTTTTGAACCCTTCTTTTTGGGTACCAGCTTACCTCTTCTTGCTTCAAAATCAGAAATTTCATCAGTATTCTGCAAGCTTTTCTTTCGGCTTAATGGAGGAGCATCTGCAGGTATTTCCACAGAAAACTCTTCATCGCTATATTCATTAAATTCCTGAGTCTGGTGAACAGCTTTACTTCTGCTTATATAAATCCCATCCTCATCAATTTGCTTTCTTTGACCTTTACTTATATAAATATCTTCTTTTGAGGAATCACTGAAAACATCTTCGAATTCATCTTCAGCATCTGAAGAGTAACTGTAAACATCTTCATATTCATCTTTATTTTTTACATAGCTTAAAAGCTCTATGTAATCGTCATTTATGGACATTTTCTTGTCTTCATTAGGGTTTCTTTTATCTGCCAAGATACTTCTCCTTTTTTGTGAAACCAACAAATCCGTTCACTATATTATAAATTTTTTATAAATCAATTACCTAATTTGATGTTTATTCCACCGTTACCATCACTGCTCGGAGGTGTTGGGAGATATGGGTGAATAGCATTAGCAAGCTTACTGACGGGCATTGACTGAAGATAAACCTTACCGGGTCCTGTAACAATAGTATGGAACATACCCGAGCCACCTAAGAACATATTTTTCAAACCTTTGACAGATTCAATTTGCATAGAACAGCTTTCGCTCATTGCTGCAAGGTGACCTGTATTTACAACAATGCTTTCACCTGCGCCGAGAGTATATTCTTTGCAATTACCGTCAATTTCGATAAACACCATACCGGTACCGGTAATTCTCTGCATAATAAAGCCTTCGCCACCAAAGAAGCCTGCACCTGCTCTGTGTTGAAAGAAAATAGAAATATCAAGCCCTTTTTCCATAGCGAGAAAGCCTTTTTTCTGAACAACTATGCCATTACCGGGTGTAACCTCATAAGGAATAATTCCTCCGGGGAAGCTTGATGAAAATGCAATCATACCTGTGCCGTTTACAGAGGTAAATTCATTAAGGAAAATTGATTCTCCTGAAAACAATCTGCCTAAAGCCTTTTTAACTCCGCCACCTGCATTGGTTTCCATTTTCATATTCGGACTCATCCAGCTCATAGAACCGGTTTCAGTGCAAAGGGTCTGACCCTGCTCAGGATAACAAATAACAACCGGCAAGCTGCCACCCTCAATTTCATATTTCAACATAGAATTACCTCCTTTGATGTTTCATTTATTAGATTATATCTTTTTTTCACTCTTTTTTCAAGTGTATACATATAAAAACACTTCTTGCATCAAATACAAGAAGTGTTTTACAAATAATTTAGTTTACTTTAACAATCCAACCGAGCTTGTCTTCACGTTTGCCCCACTGAATACCTGTAAGCTCATCATAAAGGAACTGTGCAACGGGTCCGATTTTTGAATCATTGATAACAAGGTGCTCATCGCCATCGATATATTCACCAACGGGAGAAATAACAGCAGCAGTACCTGTACCGAAGGATTCAGTAAGCTTGCCGTTTTTGTGAGCCTCTTTAACTTCATCAACAGAAAGCTTTCTCTCTTCTACCTTGTAGCCATTTGCTTTAAGAACCTCAATGCAGGATGCTCTTGTAACACCGGGAAGGATGTTGCCATCTTCAAGAGAAGGTGTGATAACTGTATCATCAATAACGAAGAAAACGTTCATAGCGCCAACCTCGTCAATGTACTTTCTTTCAACACCATCAAGCCAGAGAACCTGAGCATAGCCCATTTTATCTGCTTTTTCCTGACCGATAAGGGATGCAGCATAGTTACCGCCTGCTTTAGCCATACCTGTACCGCCCTTTACACAACGAACATATTCACGTTCAATGTAAATCTTAACGGGGTCCATACCATTTGCATAGTAAGAGCCAACAGGTGAAAGGATAATAGCAAAAATATAGCTGTGAGAAGCGTGAACGCCAAGGAAAGCATCAGTTGCAATAATGAAAGGACGGATGTAAAGTGATGTACCATCATTATGAGGAACCCAATCCTTATCAACATCAACAACAGTCTTGATAGCTTCGAGAACCATATCAGGATCAAGTCTGGGAACGCAAAGACGGTCACAAGTGTTGTTCATTCTTTCAATATTTTTCTGAGGACGGAAAAGCTGAATGCTACCGTCTGCAGTTCTGTATGCTTTAAGACCTTCGAAAAGCTCCTGAGCATAATGGAAAACCATTGATGAGGGGTCAAGAGAAAGAGGACCGTAAGGTACAACTCTGCCATCATGCCAGCCCTGACCTTCATCGTAGTTCATAATAAACATATGGTCTGTAAAGATTTTACCGAAGCCAAGCTTGCTCTCGTCCTGAGGCTTTGCCTTGGGAGCGGTTGTTCTTTCAATTTTGAAATCGTAACTCATTGAAAATACCTCTTTTCAATTAATAGTCATAGCCGAGTTTAAGTGCAGTTTTATTCACTTCAAGAAGATTCTGACGACGAGCAGAAACAACCTTACTGAGAGGTGCATCAATACCGTCAAAGCCAAGCTGCTCAACCTCTTTAAGAAGCTTACCTGTGATAATCATATTTGCAAGTGTGCTGATTCCCTGCTCATTTGCAAGCTGAGTTGCAGGAATATAGAAAACGTCAACATCTGTTCTTTCAACTTTTCTTGTAATAAGAGTTGAATCAACGAAAATTTTACCGCCTGAAACAACCTCATTTTCATATTTATCAAGTGAAGGAAGGTTCATAGCAACAAGAACATCAGGTTTACCAACGATGGGAGAACCGATGGGCTCATCACTAACGATAACGCTGCAGTTTGCAGTACCGCCACGCATTTCAGGACCGTAAGAAGGAAGCCAGGAAACCTGCTTATTCTCAAGAAGACCTTTATATGCAACGAATTTACCTGCAAAAAGAATACCCTGACCGCCGAAACCGGCAAAAAGAATGTTACATGCTTTACTCATTATTTTGCCTCCTCTGCGTAGATATCTTTATAAACACCCAAGGGATAGTAAGGAAGCATATTTTCCTCAAGCCATTCGAGTGCTTTGGCGGGTGTCATACCCCAGTTTGTGGGACAAGTGGAAACAACCTCAATAAGAGAGAAGCCCTTACCATCAAGCTGATTCTGGAAAGCCTTTTTAATAGCTGCTTTTGCCTTTTTAACATTTGAGGGGTTATTTACGGAAACTCTTTCAAGGTATGCAGCACCATCAACATTCTGAAGGAGCTCGCAAACCTTAACGGGATAACCAACTGTTTCAACATCTCTGCCATAGGGAGAGGTCTGTGTAACCTGACCGGGAAGAGTTGTGGGAGCCATCTGACCGCCTGTCATACCATAAATTGCGTTATTTACGAAAATAACTGTGATATTTTCGCGTCTTGCTGCTGCGTGAACAGTTTCTGCAGTACCGATAGCAGCAAGGTCACCGTCACCCTGATATGTGAAAACAACATTGTTTTCGGGGTCTGCTCTTTTTACACCTGTTGCAACTGCGGGAGCTCTACCATGAGGAGCCTGAATAAAGTCGCAGGTGAAATAATCATAAGCCATAACGGAGCAACCAACGGGAGCTACACCAATAGTTCTGCCTTCAATACCGAGCTCATCAATAACCTCGGCAACAAGTCTGTGAATAATACCATGAGTGCAACCGGGACAATAGTGAAGCGGTGCATCAGTTAATGTTTTCGGTTTTTCGAATACTACCATTATTTGTTACCTCCTTCATTGATTTCTTCGATACTTGCCAGTACCTCTTCAGGTGCGGGAATCATACCGCCGGTACGGTTGCAAAGATATACAGGCTTCTTGCATTCTGTTGCAAGCTTAACATCTTCAATCATCTGACCCATATTCATTTCTACGCAAAGGAATGCTTTGCATTTATCTGCTGCAGCTCTGAGAACTTTCTCAGGGAAGGGCCAGAGGGTAATAGGACGAATCATACCGACCTTGATACCCTTTGCTCTTGCTTCAACAATAGCGTTTTTAGCAACACGAGCAGTAATACCAAAGGAAACTACGCAGATTTCTGCATCATCCATAAGATATTCTTCAAAAAGAACTTCGTTTTCTTCTACTGTTTTATATCTTGCATAACGCTCGAAGTTTGTTTTTTCAAGCTCTTCGGGTTTAAGGTAAAGAGAATTAACAATATTGTGCTTTCTCTCCCCTTTTGTGCCTGTAAGCGCCCAAGGTTTATCAAAAGTATTGGGAGCTGTATCAGGAAGCTCAACAGGCTCCATCATCTGACCGAGAGTACCGTCTGCAAGAATCATTGCAGGCATTCTGTACTTATCAGCAAGGTCAAATGCAGTGCTTGTAAGGTCTGCCATTTCCTGAACTGACGCGGGAGCAAGAACGATTTTTTTGAAGTCACCATGGCTGCCGCCCTTAACTGCCTGAAAATAGTCAGACTGAGAAGGCTGAATACCACCAAGACCGGGGCCACCACGCTGAACGTTAACAATAAGTGCAGGAACATCTGAACCTGCTATGTATGAAATACCCTCGCTCTTAAGAGAAACTCCGGGGCTTGAACTAGATGTCATAACGCGTTTACCTGTTGCAGCAACGCCAAGAACCATATTGATAGCGGCAATTTCACTTTCTGCCTGAAGGAATACGCCACCTACCTTAGGCATTCTTTTTGCCATATATGCGGCAATTTCTGTCTGAGGTGTAATGGGGTAACCGAAATAATGCATACAACCTGCTCGGATTGCAGCTTCGGCAATAGCCTCATTACCTTTCATTAAAACTTTTTCACCCATTTATTTCACCTTACCTTTCAACAGTTATAGCACAGTCAGGGCACATTGTTGCACAGAAAGCGCAACCAACACACTTACTTTCATCGATGCAATGTGCAGGATGGTGTCCTTTTGCGTTAAGCTTTGCAGAATCAAGTTCCACGATTTTCTTGGGACAAGCAGTTACGCACAAACCGCAACCCTTGCAAACATTTTCTGCGAATGTTACTTTTGCCATTTTTCTGCCTCCTAAATTATCTTTTTTTGTAAAGTCAGCGGAAACAGATTTTCAACCTTTCCGTTGAGATTATTTACTAATTTTTCTGTGACAGTTGTCATCTTAACAGGCAAACCTGTTAACTTTGATAACTTTTCGGCACTGCCTACCGAATTTATAACATCCTCCGCTGTGGTGAGCTCACCAAGGTTGGAATTGTTAACAATTGCTGTGAATTTAACTTTACACGCCGCCTCAATTTCCTGCATTATTTCATATGCAGATTCTGCATCGGGAGTCAACGGACGATATTTATTGAAAACAAAAAGCATTTCATAGTCGTTTTCTTCTTTAATAGCGTCTGCATATCTTCCCAGAGCATAAGCACCGCGGTCATCACCGCCAATATCCATTATCGCCTTTTCTTCCCGTTTGTCAAGAAGAGAATAAACATCCTGAGGTAAAGCAGGTAAATCCACATTTGAACTTGCAAACTGAGAAGAAATAAGCTTAATTCCTGCCTTCTCCAAATCTTCAAGACTGTCACGAGTTCTGAAATAGGGATTTACTATATCAAGGTCGGCAATAACAACATTTTCACCAAGGCTTTTAAGATACAAAGCATAGTTCACTGCAATATTTGTTTTACCGCTACCATAGTGCCCTGCGAAAAGGGTCATTCGTTTACTTTGCATCTTATCACCTCAATTAGATTATAATTTATTTCTCTGAATCTTACCACTGGTTGTTTTTGGAAGCTCGTCACGGAAAACAACAATTCTCGGATATTTATAAGGAGCTGTTTTCTCCTTAACATACTGCTGGATTTCTTTTTTAAGCTCCTCTGTACCCTCTTTACCGGGAACGAGAACGATACTTGCCTTAACAACCTGTCCTCTTACCTCATCAGGTGCAGCAGAAACGCCACATTCGAGAACATATGGAAGCTCCATAATAACACTTTCAATTTCGAATGGTCCTATACGATAGCCGGATGATTTGATAACGTCATCAACACGACCAACGTACCAATAGAAGCCGTCTTCGTCCATCCAGGCAACGTCACCTGTATGGTAATAGCCATTATGCCAAACCTCTTTGGTCTTTTCTTCATCGTTGTAATAGCCTTTAAAGAGACCGCAGGGTGCTCCATCTTTAACATTAACAACGATTTCGCCGTTTTCACCGACATTTACTTTATTGCCGTCTGCATCAACAAGGCAAACATCATAAATTGGTGCAGGTTTACCCATTGAACCGATTTTATGAGGTGCACCTGTCATATTACCGATAATCATAGTGCTTTCGGTCTGACCGAAGCCTTCAAGAATCTGAAGTCCGGTTGCCTTTTCAAATTGGCGATAAACCTCGGGGTTAAGAGCCTCACCTGCAGTTGTCATATGCTTAACAGATGAGAAATCATATTTTGAAATATCCTGCTTAATCATCATTCTGAGCATTGTGGGTGGTGCGCAGAAGGTTGTGATATTGTGTTTAGCAAACATAGGAAGAATGTCTGCTGCATCAAAACGGTCAAAGTCATAAACGAAAAGAGCCGCTTCGCAAAGCCATTGTCCGTAGAATTTACCCCACATAGACTTTGCCCAACCTGTATCGGAAATGGTGAAATGAAGACCATCAGGGTCAACATTGTGCCAGAATTTTGCAGTATGGAAATGACCGAGGGCATATGTATAGCTGTGAGCAGCGATTTTGGGATAGCCTGTTGTTCCTGATGTGAAGAACATAAGCATCAAATCATCGCCACCGGGAGCATTCTCCCCTCTTTCATAGTGAGAGCTGAAGAGCTTACTTTCTTCGTCATAGTTTCTCCAACCATCACGTTCTTCGCCAACTGCAATTTTGATTTTTAAATCGGGGCATTTTGCTGCAGCCATATCAACCTGATTTGCAACATCGCCATCGGTTGTACAAATAATTGCCTTAACACCTGCAGCCTGGAAGCGATATTCAAGGTCGTGCTCCTGCAACTGATTCGGAGCAGGAATACCGATTGCGCCCAATTTATTAAGACCAAGCATTGCAAACCAATACTGATAATGGCGTTTGAGTATAAGCATAACTCTGTCGCCCTTTTTGATACCGAGAGATTTGAAATAGTTAGCTGCCTGAGCAGAGCCTTTCTTCATATCCTTAAAGGTAAATCTTCTTTCGGTTTTATCTCTTGCGATATGAAGCATAGCCATTTTATCAGGCTCTCTGTCTGCAAGAGCATCAATAAGGTCAAAAGCAAAGTTAAAGTTTTCTGTATTCTTAAACTTAATTGATGTAGGTGTACCCTTTTCGTTACGCTCAACATCAATAAATTTATGATAAATTCTTTCTTTTTTATCTTCCTTAATCTTTGCGGGTGCTTTATATTCTTCAGTCTTAACATGCTGAAGCTCAGGAATAGGCTCACCTGATGGGTTGAGAACAATAGCATAGAAGGTACAATCCTTACCATCAACAGCAATCATACCATGAGGGGTAAGAGAATCGTAATAGATACTGTCACCGGGTCCTAAAATTTCGGAATGTTCACCAACCTGAACTTTCAATTTACCTTCAACAACAATGTCAAGCTCCTGACCGTCATGAGAGGTAAGCTCAATATCTTTATTCTGATTTTCTTCGCTGTATGTTGCTTCAACAAAAAGAGGCTCAGCAATTTTGTTTTTAAATTTGGAAGCAAGGTTGAAATAAGTCATACCGTGAGCTTTTTCAATCTTCTGTCCCTTACCTGCTTTTGTAAAAACATAGTTTGTAAGCTTTGGTGTGCTACCCTCAATAATGCTTGAAACATCAACATTGAATGCAAGAGCACAACGGTAAATGAAAGCAAAGTTAAGGTCGCTTTCGCCGTTTTCACAAGCAAGGTATTCACTTTCGCTTACACCTGTTTTAGACGCCATTTCTGCAATGGTGTAGCCTTCAATTTCACGTAACTCTCGTATACGTGCGGCCATTTCCTTGATTTTAAAATCAAGTCCGGTCATTTTGTCCATTCTTCAAATCCTCCATTTTCGGTGGGACACAATAAAAAACTCGTCCCAAAGATATTCTTTGAGACGAGTAAAAATCAAAATTTATACCCGCGGTACCACTCAAATTGCAGTTAAAAACTGCCTCTCTCGAAGTCCATCAACTTCTATGCCTTTACGCAGCAATCACGGAGAGGTTCTACTAAGCAAAAGCCTTTCTTCCTCCCGGCTCGGAAACTACAAACATCAATCTCTCAACCTATGGCTTGCACCAACCGCCACTTCTCTGAAAGGTGAAATAATTGCGCCCTTTTCTTCAACGCCTTTTATTCAATTTCCTCAAAGATACCATAATATAAGGTAAATGTCAAGTTTTTTATTAAATTTAGCTGTTAGCAATTAGCAGTTAGCTATTTGCTATTTGCTATTTGCTATTTGCTATCTGCTATTTATCAAAGCTTATTTCTTATAATCTTACCGCTGATAGTCTTTGGTAATTCATCTCTGAACACAACAATTCGGGGATATTTATAAGGAGCGGTATTCTTTTTAACATACTGCTGAATTTCCTTTTTAAGCTCCTCTGTGCCTTCTGTTCCGGGGGTTAAAACAATGCTTGCTTTAACAACCTGACCTCTTACCTCATCTGGTGCGGCAGAAACGCCACATTCAAGAACATAGGGAAGCTCCATGATAACGTTTTCAATTTCGAATGGTCCGATACGGTAGCCGGATGACTTGATAACATCATCCACACGACCTACATACCACAAATAGCCATCCTCATCACGCCAAGCGGTATCACCTGTATGGTAAAGACCGTCGTGATAAACCTCATTTGTTGCTTCTTCATTATTGTAATAGCCTAGGAAGAGACCACAAGGTACAGTTGAATCGGTGTGGATAACGATTTCACCTGTTTCACCATCTGCAACAGGCTTTCCGTCGGGGTCAACAATATCAACATCATAAAGAGGTGTGGGCTTACCCATAGAACCAATCTTAATATTTGTTCCGTTAAGAGTGGCAATAGAAAGAGTTGTTTCAGTCTGACCGAAGCCTTCGTGAATTCTTAAACCTGTTGATTTTTCAAACTGCTTGAAAACCTCCGGGTTAAGTGCCTCACCTGCTGTTGTTGCGTGAACAATTGATGATAAATCGTACTGTGAGATATCCTGCTTTATAAGCATTCTGTACATTGTTGGTGGTGCGCAGAAGGTTGTGATATTATACTTTGCAAACATCGGAAGAATTTTGGTTGCATCGAAACGCTCAAAGTCATATACGAAAACTGCACCCTCGCAAAGCCACTGACCGTAGAGCTTGCCCCAGAGAGCTTTACCCCAACCGGTTTCGGAAATTGTGAAGTGAATACCGTCTCTCTGAACACAGTGCCAATATTTAGCTGTGATAAAGTGACCGAGAGGATATTTATGGCTATGAGTTGCAATTTTGGGATAGCCTGTTGTACCTGAGGTGAAGAGCATAAGCATAGGGTCATTACCACAGGGAGCATCCTCACCACGAACAAAACGACGGCTGAAGAGCTCGTACTCTTCGTCAAAGCAATGCCAACCATCCTTTTTGCCGTTAGCAACGATTTTTGTTTTAAGAGTAGGACAATTTTTCTGTGCCTCGTCAACATAATCTGTTGCAACACCGTCAGCAGTAACAACAACTGCAGAAACACCTGCTGCATTGAAACGATATTCATAATCGTGAGTAACAAGCTGATTTGTTGCAGGAATTGCAACTGCGCCAAGCTTATGAAGACCGAGAATTGCTAACCAGAACTGATAGTTTCTCTTAAGAACAAGGAGAACTCTGTCCCCTTTTTTGATACCGAGAGATTTGAAATAGTTAGCAGCCTGAGATGAGCCTTCTTTAATATCTTTAAATGTGAAACGGCGTTCTGTTAAATCGTCTGCAATATGGAGCATTGCAAGCTTTTCAGGATACTGTCTGCCTATTTCATCAACAACATCAAAAGCAAAATTGAATTTATCTTCATTTTCAAAGGAAATGCCGGTGCAAACACCATTTTCATCCTCTGTTGTTTTGATAAACTTGTCGCAGATAAGCGGGAAGCTTTTAGGTGCTCTGCCAACATTAACAGTGCTCATATGAGTATCGGCAACTGCTTCATCCTCTGCCATAACCATAGCTAAGAAGAGGCAATCCTCACCGTTAACGGCAATCATACCATGAGGAGTTGAGCTCTTATAATAGATGCTGTCACCCTCGTGAAGAACTTCTGTATGGTCGCCAATCTGAATTTTGAGAGAGCCCTTGATAACAAGGTCAAATTCCTGACCCGAGTGAGTTGTAACTTCAATGGGTTTTGACTGAAGCTCACTTCTGTATTCATATTTTACCCAATAGGGATTTGCAAGCTTATTTCTGAATTTAGGAGCAAGGTTCTGAATCAAAATGCCTTCTTCATTTGCAGTTGTCTGACCCTTACCTCTGCGGGTTACGTTATAGGTTGTGAGCTTTGCACTCTGACCTTCAAGAAGGTCTGTGATTTCAACATCAAAAGCAAGAGCACATTTATGAATGAATGAGAAAGGAAGATCTTCTTCACCCTTTACAAAGGACAAATATTCTTCAAGAGTTACTTCGGTTTTTTCTGCCATTTCAGCATTTGAAAAGCTGTAAATTTCGCGAAGCTCCTCAATACGTTGCGCAACCTCTGCCAATTTATTTGTTACTGTTTTGTCTGCCATTTCCTTCAGTCCTTTCAAAAGAAAAGTTAATTTAGTTGAAGCACACAAATAAAAACACGCCCCAAAACAAAACCTTTTGGTTTTACTTTGAGACGAAATAAATTCCGCGGTACCACTCAAATTGCAATAAAAATTGCCACTCAGGAGTCCATCAACTCCGTTGCACTAACGTAGCATTCTCGGAAGGCGCCTACTTAAAAAATCTTTCGGACCTTCAGCTCAGAAGGGATGGGTTTTGAAAAATCAAGTTATCGGCTCACAGCAACCGCCGACTCTCTGTAAACTGTAAATTTCAACCGTCTTCGTCACAGCTTTTATTTGTGATATTTTCAATTGAGAGGATTTTAACACTTTGGTTTTAATATGTCAAGAGTTTTTTTGAGAAATTTTTAATCGCCGGTATTTCAAAGTGAGGAGTTAGGAGTGAGGAGTGAGGAGTTAGGAATTGAAAATGGAAAATGGAAAGTGGGAAATTAAGGGGAAGCGTGCGGCATTATAAAATGCAAAAGGCAAAGTGATTGAAAAAGATTTTCTAATGTGGTACAATTGTTATAATGATTGTAAATTTTGTTTTATAGGAGTTCTGACATGCAACAACCTCAAAGACTTTTAAGAAAAAGTGATTTCAAATTACTTTATGGTATGGTTATAGGCGCTCACATAATTGCCGGGCTAATTTTAAAATTTGATCTTCCGATTATTATCATCGCATGTTGCTCTGTTTTTATATCTTTGGCAATAGCATTTTTCAAGTTATTCAGAAAACCATTAACTGCTAGTAATTTCGGTTGGGTTTGGGGTATTGTCAGCATTTTCAACGCAATTGTAATGAGCTTATACTTTTCACTACTTTTTAATGCAGAACCGAAACATACGGCTTTGATTTTTACTTTTTGTATAATAGTTGTTGCAATCATTTACTATTTAATGAAATTGCTAATTGCCTACTCAATTAAGAAATCGCGGTCCGGTAACACAAAAACTTCACCAACTCGTTTTTCTAAACTCCCCAAAATTGGTGCAACGCTCGGTGCAGTTTTAGGTGTCTATTTATCTCGCTCAGGAATCATTTCCAAAATCATCCCCGAATTAACTGAGGAGCACGTAGTATTAGCCGGTGGTGTTTTACTTTTCTCAGTTCTTTCCGTTTTTTTGTGTACAGCAAATGTTGCGAGTGATTATGATGAAAAGAACAAGTTGCATTAAAGCAATTGCTGATGTCGTTTTGGTTAGGAACAAAAGAAAATTATAAACTTTGCGGGACGGTCAAGACCGTCCCCTACTTTTGCACTGATTTTACTTTATTACGCAAACAATGTACCACCCACCGCTAACGCGGTCCCCCCTCGTTTTTTCGTTTCACGAAAAAAGAGGGATAGGCTTTGCATTACTTTTACATACTGGCATCTGGTATCTGGCATCTGGTATCTGGCATCTTGATATTAAACTATTTTTCAAAAAACTGTTGACAACTACCAAAATCAATATTATAATACTACACATATTTTTCAAATGCGATGAAGGAATTACGAAATTTTGGTTTGACACTTCAGAGAGCTGACGTTTGGTGCAAGTCAGTGTGTTGCAAAAATTCGGTCTCGTTCCGGAGCAGAACTCCCCAACCGAATATCCGTGTAAGGAGTTACGGCAGCCCCGTTACCATGGCTACAGGCTTTATTAAGAGTCCTAATGAGTGACTGACTATTGTCAGTAACCGGGGTGGTACCGCGGATTTATTGTAAATTCGTCCCTGAGATAAAATAGTTATCTCAGGGACTTTTCTATTGCTATTTTATATTACATTAATTATTCATACTGCTGAAAGGATGAACAAAATGAAAAAAATTAATGTTTCAGACATCACACTTAAAAAAATTTCAGAAGACAGAGCTGTAAGCTTACTATTCCGTGAAAAATCAGCAATTGCAAGCTGTGCTGATAAAATTGGTGTTGATGTAATTGAGTTTCCTGCAGTAAAATCCCCCGCTGAAGATAAAATCATTTACAAAACAATAGCACAGAATGTGCAGAATGCCATTTTGGCAATCCCTGTTGGCTTCAACAACGAAGACATTGCTATTGCCTGGGAATGCATCAAGGAGGCTAAGAAACCTCGTCTTCAGATTGAACTTCCTGTTTCCACTATTCAAATGGAATACACATATCACGTAAAACAGGCAAAAATGCTTGAGAAAATTTCAACACTTATCAAAGATGCAAAAGCTACTTGCTCTGATGTAGAGTTTTCTGCACTTGATGCTACAAGAGCAGATGAGGATTTCCTTATTTCTGCAGTAAAAGAAGCTGAAAGCTGCGGTGCAAGTATGATAACAATCTGTGATGATGCAGGCGTTTCAACTGCTGACGATATTGCAGATTTGGTTACAAAGGTAAAAAATGCCGTAAGTATTCCCGTTTATGTTCAGGTATCAGACCGAATTAATATGGCAGTTGCATCTGCATTTTCTGCTATCAAATGTGGTGCGGATGGTCTCAAATGCGCAATGGCAGGAAAAAACTCACTTCTTACAGGTGAAATTTCCGATGCAATTAATGCTTGTGGCACACAGATTGATGCTGAAATCAAGCTTAACAACACAAAAATCCACGCAAGTATCGAAGATATGTTATCAAGCATTAACCACGAGGCTTATGAAAACAACAAAACCGTAAGCGAAGGTAAAAAAATCCTCCTTGATTCTGATTGCACAATTGACCAGGTTGCTCAGGCAGCAGCTGTTTTAGGCTATGAGCTTTCGGATTCTGATGTCGGCAACGTACACAAGGCTGTTAAAAAGGTGTGCGAAAAGAAGGGTGCTGTTGGTTACAAAGAATTCGAAGCAATTATCGCAAGCTCTGCTATGCAGGCTCCTTCCACCTATCACTTTGAAACATACACAACAACAAGCAGTAATGTTTCCACATCAATGTCTCAGGTTACTTTGAAATGTAATGATGAAATCATTTGTGGTGTAAGCAACGGTGATGGTCCTATTGACTCTGTTTTCCGTGCAATTGAGCAGTGCATTGGTCACCACTATGAGCTTGATGATTTTCAGGTTCAGTCCGTAACAGAGGGTAAGGAAGCGCTTGGCTCTGCCCTTGTAAGACTTCGCAATAACGGAAAGCTTTATTCAGGTAACGGCACATCTACTGATATTGTTGCCGCAAGTATCAGAGCATATATCAATGCATTGAATAAAATCGTATTCGAGGAGGCATAATATGAAAATTGTATTTTCGACTAAAAATGTAAGTCGAGCCTCATTCCTTGACACCTGTCGTTATGCCTTTGATTATGGTTTTGAAGGCTTTGAAATATATGATGCCATAAAGGAAAGAAGCAGCCATCACGACAGTATATTAAGGCGTGAACGTATTGCCGATGCAAAAAGGAAGCTTGTAAACAGAAGCCTCTCTGTTTCGGCTTTGCGTATGCCCGACCCTATCGAAAGTGAAAAAACCACTGCCGAGCTTATTGAAAAATATGTTAGTATGGCGGCTGCATCAGGTATTGAGAATGTTATTGTTCACACATATACCGAAACCTCCTTTGATTTATTGGATGCAAAAATGTGTGGAGCTATTAAGCGCGCCCAGGCAAGTGATGTTAATATTTTATTTGAAACTGTTGGCTACCTTGCAAAAACAGAAAAAGTCGTTGGTATTATCAACCACTTTGCTTCCTCAGTTATTGGTGCATCATGGAACGTAAGAAGAACATATTTTGATGCAGGCGAAACCGCTGAAACTACCATTAAAAATCTGGGTGCATATATTAAATATGTACGCCTTGGCGATATGAAGGATGGAAAAACCGTTTTAATTGGTGAGGGCAATCTGGATGTTGAGAAATTATTGAACTCTCTTTCTTCACTTAATTATGAGGGCTTCATTTGTGCTGCATGGAACGAAGAAATCAGCGATGCTGACATTGTTCTTACCCACTTCACAAACTACATTTCCTCTTTAGGTCGCGAGAAAAAGGTTTATGACCACGCATACTACAACCGTGATAAATCAGGTACTTTCCCCTGGAAAAAGTATGATCTTATTGACGCAACATTTTCTGATGTGCTTGACAAAATGGCAGAGAAATATCCTGACCAATACGCATTCAAATACCCCACTCTTGATTACACAAGAACCTACGAGCAGTTCCGTCGCGATGTTGACGAATGTGCTGCAGCATTGATTTCTCTTGGCGTAAAGGCAGGCGACCACGTTGCTATCTGGGCAACCAATGTTCCCCAATGGTTCCTTACCTTCTGGGCAACAACAAAAATTGGTGCAGTTCTTGTTACCGTTAACACAGCTTATAAAATCCACGAAATAGAATATTTGCTCAAGCAGTCAGACACTCATACACTCGTTATGATTGAGTATTGCAAGGATATCAACTACAAGGAAATTATCGAGGAGCTTTGTCCCGAGCTTAAAAATCTCGAGCCCGGTTCACCCCTATATTCCAAAAATCTCCCCTTCCTTCGTAATGTTGTAACTGTTGGCTTTGATATGGATGGTTGTCTTAACTGGGAGCAGATGTTATCTCGCTCTGCACTTGTTCCTCGCGAGGAGGTTCGCAGACGCGCCTCCCTTGTAAAGCCTGACGATGTTTGTAATATGCAGTACACATCAGGTACAACAGGCTTCCCCAAGGGTGTTATGCTCACACATCGCAATATCATCAATAATGGTTAAACACTCGGTGACAGAATGGATTTATCAACCGCTGACCGTATGATGATTCAGGTTCCTATGTTCCATTGCTTTGGAATGGTGCTTTCTATGACATCTATGATGACTCACGGTGGAACACTTTCTCCTATACCCTATTTTTCTCCCAAATCCTCACTTGCTTGTGTAAACGATGAGCGAATCACCTGTTTCAACGGTGTTCCCACAATGTTTATTGCAATGTTTGGTCATCCCGATTTTGCAAAAACTGATTTCTCATATATGCGAACAGGAATTATGGCAGGTGCAAACTGTCCTGCAGACCTTATGCGCCGTGCTTCCGTGGAAATGAATATGCGAGAAATTATTTCTGTTTACGGACAGACAGAGGCTTCTCCCGGTTGCACTATGGGTGAGGTTAACGAAGACCTTGACCACCGTGTTGACACCGTTGGTAGCGCATTCCCCGGTGTTGAATGCAAAATCATTGACCCTGAAACAGGTCTTGAGCTTCCTGATGGTCAGAGTGGTGAATTTGTTGCCCGTGGCTTCAATATTATGAAGGGCTACTATAAAATGCCCGAAGCAACTGCGCAGGCAATAGACAGTGAAGGTTGGCTTCATTCAGGTGACATTTGTATGAGAACTCCTGATGGCTATTACAAGGTTACCGGTAGACTTAAAGATATGATTATCCGTGGTGGTGAAAACCTTTATCCACGAGAAATCGAGGAATTCTACCTTACAAACCCCAAGGTTCGTGATGTTCAGGTTGTTGGTGTTCCTGATGAACAATATGGTGAGGAATGTTGCGCATGGATTATTCTTCATAAGGGCGAAACAGCCGATGAAAAAGAAATGAAGGAATACGGATATGCTTCTATTGCAAAGCATAAGGTTCCTAAATATTTCTTATTCGTAAACGAATTTCCAATGAACGCTGCAGGTAAAATTCTCAAATACAAAATGCGAGAAGAATCCCTTACCAGATACAATAATCAAAAATAAAGAAAAAAAGATGAGGATTCAGAACAATTACTGCTCTGAATCCTCTTTTTCGTTTACCATAGCAAAAATCTTCTTCACTTGTGCTTCAATGAATTCTTTTGTTAATTCGATATTTTTATTCTGCATAACTAATGACCATTCAATACAATCATTTACAATGTTCATATCCACATCAGTTACACGAGAAATTTCAGTATTCATAATAAAAGAAAGCAATGCAACTATTATACGCTCGTCTTCATTCAACTCTTTGTAGTCGTATATTTCACCGATATAAACATCCTCTGCTGCCTGCTGGGTCTTAATAAGCTTTTCTCTTACGACAAGATCTCGGCACTCCTTAATGCACTCGGTAATGGTCTCCTGAAGAGAATTATACATTTTTTTATAACAATGTAATTCTCTGATAATTGCTAAATCTGTCATAAAACACCCCAAAACAAAAAATGCGTAGCCGAAGCTACGCAATAAAACACGATGCTTCGTTTGCGAAACGAATCTCGAAAATTTTAGAAAAAACATGAGATAAAAGCACGTGTTTTTGACAAACACATACTCACATTTTTTCTAAAAAAACATATTTAATTCGTTTCGCAAAAATATTTTATCACATTATAAAAATTTTATCAATATATTTTTAGAATTCTGCGGAACGGTCAAGACCGTTCCCTACAAGTTGTTACATATCGCGAAGCTTGCTGGCGACTGACATCTTTAAAAATATTTATAAATTTCTTGCAATTAAACTGATTATATGCTAAACTTTGTAACTGTATGTTTTTAATTACATATTATGGTAATATCTTATTTTTTTGAGGTGCAATAAATGATTTGCAACAATATTTTAGAAGCAATGGGCAATACTCCTGTTATTCGTCTTAATAAAATTGTGGATGAAGACAGCGCAGAAATCCTTGTTAAATTTGAAGGTCTTAATGTTGGCGGTTCAATAAAAACGAGAACTGCTTACAATATGATTTTAGAGGCAGAGAAGCAAGGCAGAATTAATAAAGATACAATAATTGTTGAACCTACAAGCGGTAATCAGGGTATCGGTCTTGCTCTTGTTGGTGCAGTTAAGGGTTATAAAACAATTATCATTATGCCCGACTCTGTCAGCGAAGAAAGAAGAAAGCTCGTCAAGCACTATGGTGCAGAGGTCAAGCTTGTTCACGATGCGGGTAACATAGGCAAATGTATTGATGAATGCTTGCAGTTAGCGCTCAAGATGCAGAATGAGAATGAAAATATTTTCGTTCCTCAGCAGTTTGAAAACCCTGCAAACCCCGAAATACAAAGAAAGCAAACTGCAAAAGAAATACTCGAGCAGGTTGGAAAACCAATTGACGGTTTCTGTGCAGGTATCGGCACAGGTGGTACTTTAACAGGTATCGGCGAGGTGCTCAAGCAAGCAAATCCCCATATGGAAATCTGGGCAGTTGAGCCTGAGGATGCGGCTATTCTTTCAGGCGGTCTTATTGGTACACATATTCAGATGGGTATTGGTGATGGTCTTATTCCACCTATTCTCAATACTGAAATTTACAATGACATTTGCATTGTTACCGATGAAGAAGCTCTCAACACTGCAAAAGAGCTTGCATCTGAAGAGGGCATACTTTGTGGTATTTCAAGCGGCACAAATGTTGCGGCGGCAAAGAAGCTTGCAAAGAAATTAGGCAGAGGAAAAACTGTTGTTGCTGTTCTTCCTGATACTGCAGAAAGATACTTTTCTACTCCCCTTTTTGATGAATGACAAAAAAATCACCACCGACTCAAACGAGTCGGTGGTTTTTTATTTCTTTAGATATTAAAGGAAGAAATTATCGTAAATAACTTCGCCGATAAGAGTTCTTCTAAGGAATTCAAGAAGCTCCTGTAAGAACGCTGCAATAATATTATTGGGAACATGCTCTTCAGGATATTCAACAGCATCATCACTCATATCACCGTCATCGCAAACGAATGGCTGTGAGCAAACAATACCGCCTTCATTTTTGATCTGGAAACGAACATAGCAACCAATTTCATCACTGTACTCTCTCAAATCAAGTGTTTCGCCTGTTGCGATGATTTCACCATCAGCAATCCATTCAATTACATCATAATTTGAAGCAGCAACAGAAATTATATCGTTATCATCGTCAACCATTACTTCGTGAATTTCTGCATATGCACCTTCACCAACAAAATCCTCACCCATTTCATAACGAGCATATCTTGAGCAAGCAAAGAATGTACCGTTTTCCATAGCTGTACGGAGAGCTTCGTTAGAAAGCTCAGGCATAAGCATAATTTCGCGAGTTACATCAATATCATCAAGTGCATGAGAGTCGTCATTTGCGAAGCCCCATACGTTTTTGCCCTGAGGAATTGTGTACTGAAGAATTGTATCCCATAAAATACGGTCTGCACGGTCAGTTGTATCTCTGAGGTTGAAAATTTCAATACCTACACAGCTATCATATTTCATAAGAGGATCAATGAAAACCTTGAGCTGATTATAATCTTCTGCTCTTCCGTTTTCTTTATTAGCAGCAATAAAGTCACCGGGATGGTTAATAAATGTGATACCACCTGCAGCACTGTTACCTGCAATAACAGTTTCGTAATCCTCTTCCTGACCTAAAATACCCTGACCATAATCAACAAAGAAACCATTTACATGATTTTTTCTTACAACAAGAGCATTTAATTCAATACCGTAAGGAACATCGAGCATAGGTCTGCCGTTACGACCCGCACCTTCAATTGTGATTTCTTCGTAACGCTCCTGGCTCATAGGCTCAAAATCATTGATATACTGATTGTAACCAATAAGGTCAAGAACCTCGGGAACTCTGTTCCAACCTTTGTTAACAACACCATGGTCTGTAACTGCAAGAATATCGTAGCCTAATCTGTAATACTCTTCAACAACATCCTTAACATCAACTGTACCATCGCTATAAAGAGTGTGAGTATGAAGCTGTGCCTGGTACTGATTCCATCTATCCCAATCAACAGTTTCATAGGGACTTGTTATTTCATAAGATACCTGACCTGCGAAGGCACCAATGGGCAAAAACAATGCCATTACGAGAGAAACAACAAGTGAAATAGCAATAAGTTTTTTTGACATTTTCATAGTAAATCTCCTTTTTATTAATTTTACCAATATATTGTAACACAATTAATCCAAAAAGTCACGAAGTTTTTTTGAACGAGATGGATGACGAAGCTTACGAAGTGCTTTCGCTTCAATCTGACGGATACGTTCACGTGTAACATTAAATTCCTTACCAACCTCTTCAAGAGTTTTGGGGTTACCATCTTCAAGACCGTAACGAAGGCTTAAAACTCTTGCTTCTCTGGGAGTAAGGGTTTTGAGAACCTCTGCAAGCTGTTCTCTCATAAGAGCCATTGATGCAGCATCAACAGGTGCCTGAGCATCATCATCGGGAATAAAGTCACCAAGATGGCTATCCTCCTCTTCACCGATAGGAGTTTCAAGGGAAACAGGCTCCTGAGCTACTCTTAAGATTTCACGAACCTTTTCAACGGGCATATCAAGCTTTTCTGCAATTTCTTCTGCAGTAGGGTCTCTGCCGTTTTCGTGAAGAAGCTGACTGTTTGTTTTCTTGACTTTATTGATTGTTTCAACCATATGAACAGGAATACGGATTGTTCTTGCCTGGTCTGCAATAGCACGGGTAATAGCCTGACGAATCCACCAAGTTGCATAAGTAGAGAATTTGAAACCCTTTGTATAGTCAAACTTGTCAACTGCTTTAATAAGACCAAGGTTACCTTCCTGAATCAAATCAAGAAACTGCATACCTCTGCCCACATATCGTTTTGCAATACTAACAACGAGACGAAGATTCGCTTCGGAAAGACGTTTCTTAGCCTCCTGGTCATTTTCAGAAATTCTGATAGCAAGCTCAATTTCTTCTTCAGAAGTAAGAAGCGGAACTCGACCGATTTCCTTAAGATACACTTTAACGGGATCGTCAATCGCCATAGCTTTTGCATCTGCGGGGTTTTCCTCGTCAGGTGTTTTTGTTGACTCAATGTCCATTGAAAGAGCATCAAGCATTTCATCACCGATATCATCAATAATTTCAATACTGTTGCTTTCAATAAGCTCATAGAGTTTTTCGATATCGTCAACATCAAAGCCTTCAATTTCAAGAATGACATTGTCGATGTCGTGCGTTGCAAGTTTACCGCTTACCTTACCCTTTTCAATAAGGGCTTTTATTTGCGGTTTTTTCTCCCAACCTTCCATTTTAGCATCACCTTTCTTTTTCACACTTTATAAACTGTATTTAATTATTTTCGTCTTTTCTGAGAGAATTGAATAATTCGAGAAAGCTATCATCACTCATCTGAGAGATATCAGGCTTTTCTCTTTTCCTCTTTTCTTCTTCAAGAACTAAAAGACAATCTTCACATTCCCTGACAGTATTTGAAACCATCGCCTGATTTGCAAGTAATTTTGCAACAACGCTTACTTCTTCCGATGTCAGATACTGGGACAAATGAGAAATATCTACACTTTCGTGTTCTTCAAGACGTTTTTTAATTATTTCTAAAAGATGTTTGTTCACAGGTGTAACAAAAACATCCTTTGAAAGCCGTTCTTTTATTTTTTCATAAAATGAAGCATTGTTTAAAAGACTTATAAGAATTGTGTCTTCTGCCTTTGCTGCTCTTATGTTTTTCAATCTTTGAGGGTCTGCCGCAACCTCGAGAGTATTCATCTGCTTCTGAGCTGTGGAAAATTCTGCTTTGCGTTTTTTATAATTTTCTTTTTGCCTTTGCTCATTAATCTGTTGCAGAATTGCATCCTTACCAACACCAAGCTCGTCCGAAAGGCGCATTGCATAAACATCTCTTTCAATGGAATCGCAAAATGCGAGAACCTTTACTGCATCTCTGAGGAAATTCAACTTTCCGTCATCAGTCTGAACAATATATTTTTCGCGTAACTTTGACAATTTATACTCTGTGTCGTTATCAGCTTTGTCAAGAAGCTTTGCAAAACGCTCTTTTCCGTGAGTTTTTATAATTTCATCAGGGTCTTTGCCACCTTCAAGGCGAATAACCTTGACTTTAACACCTGTTTTTGAGAAAAGTGTCATTGCCGCTCTGACAGCCTTCTGCCCTGCTTCGTCAGAATCATAGCAAAGAGCAACCTCGTCTGCATATCTTGAAATGAGGCTTACTTGCTCGGGTGTTAACGCTGTACCCAGACCCGCAACGGCATTTTCATACCCCGCCTGATGAAGCGCAATAACATCCATATACCCCTCACAAAGAATCAGCTTTCGGTCATTTCCGTTTTTTGCAAAATTGAGAGCAAAAAGCTCATTACTTTTTTTATACACGAGAGTGTCAGATGTATTTATATATTTAGGCTTACTGTTATCAAGAACTCGTCCGCCAAAAGCAACCACATTGCCTCTCAAATCTATTACGGGGTACATTACCTTAGCTCTGAAAGCATCAAAATAATAGCGTTTGCCATTTTTTTCGCTCATTCTTAAAAGGTTAGCCGCAACAAGCTCATCTCTATGAAAGCCCTTGCTTTTGAGATGGTCTTCAAGGGCGTGCCAATCATCAGGTGCGGCACCCAAGCCGAAATGCTTAATCATTTTAGGTGAAACACCTCTGCCTAAAAGATAATCAAGCTGTTGCTTTCCCTGTTCAGTGAAAAGAGTTTCGTGATAAAATCTTGCAGCCTCGCGGTTTGCTTCATAAATTCTTCTGCGCATTTTTGATGCGCTATCATCATAGTCAGTATCAGGTATCTTTAAGCCTGCTCTGTCTGCAAGAAGCTTTATTGCTTCAGTAAAATCAAGGTTTTCAATATTCCTTATAAAGCTTATTACCTCTCCGCCTGCACCACAACCGAAGCAATAGTAAGAGGTTGTTTCGGGATACACAGTAAAGGAAGGCGTTTTTTCATTATGAAAAGGACAAAGACCCACAAGGTTTTTCCCTCTTCTTTTTAAATCAATATAGCTACCGATAACGGACTCAATATCGTTATGGTCACGGATTTGCTGAATAAAATCGTCTGAAAAACGAGCCAAGTGTATCACCTACCTTTAATTTAAATTCGGAATTCGGAATGAGAAATGCGGAATGTTGGGGAAGCTTCGCTTCCAAACATTATAAATCCCAAGTCTTTGGTACGAATAAATCGTTGTAAACCTTGAGAGAGTAACTATCGGACATACCTGAAATATAGTCGCAGGCAGCGCGCTGAGCGCCTTCCTTTTTGGCTATTTCCTGATATAATTGGGGCATTTTTTCGGGGTCATTTGAATAGTAACGGAAAAGCTCTTTTATCATACTTTCCGCCTTACCCTCTTCACTTTTGCATTTAGGGTTTGTATAAACATATTTGAACATAAAGGAATGCAACTGGTCAAAAGCAGCCTGAACATCGTCTGCCATTTTTAATTCATCCTTTGTGTTATTAATAGCAGACATAACCATTGTATTGATTCTCTGCGCCTTTGAGAAACCGATAACAAGGCGGATTTCTAAAGGAATATCATCCTCGCTTATAATATCTCCACGGATTGCATCGTCAATATCGTGGTTCATATAAGCAATTTTATCGCTTAATTTGACAATTCTGCCTTCGAGAGTGTCAGCCTCTTTACCACGGGTATGGCAGAGTATTCCGTCTCTCACCTCATATGTTAGATTGAGACCGTTACCGCCTCTTTCAAGCATATCAACAACACGAAGGCTCTGCTCAAAATGGGTAAAGCCTTTTTCATAAACCTGATTAAGAGCGCGTTCACCTGCGTGACCGAAAGGGGTATGACCTAAATCGTGGCCAAGAGCAATTGCTTCTGTTAAATCCTCATTAAGAGCGAGAGAACGGGCAATTGTTCTGGCAATCTGTGATACCTCAAGAGTATGAGTTAATCGGGTTCTGTAATGAACATTACCGGGGGCTAAAAACACCTGGGTTTTATCTTTAAGACGGCGGAACGCGGCGCAGTGAATAATTCTGTCCCTATCGCGCTGATAGGCAGTTCTGACAGGACATTCTTCCTCAGGAACAAGTCTTCCTTTGGAATTATCACAAAGCATTGCATATCTTGAAAAAGAAATTCGCTCTCTTGCAAGAGTTCTTTTTCTTATTTCACCATTCATAGAAAACACCGCCTTTTACCCTTGCTTTTCACCTTACAATTAATAATACAATAAAAACAAAAAAATCCCTCTTTTTTTGACGGATTTTTTTGAAAAAAATTTTATATTTTGTTGTTTTTCGAATTAATCCCCTGCGATTACTTCGCCAATTTGAGAAAAACCGACTTTTCCGTTGCTTAAATCCTGAAGTTTTTTGTTAAAGGCTTCTTCAGCGCCTTTTTTTATACGGAACTTAAGTGTTACATTCTCACCGAAATCACAGCTTTCCATAACACCGCCAAAATCCCGAATGAAGGTTTCAAGCTTTCCGTAAAAGGTATATTCACATTGAATTTCGCAAACAGTCCATTTGGAAAGTGTTATAATCTCTGCCGCATCTATACCGATTTTTGCAGAGTGAGTATAGGCACGCACAAGACCGCCACCACCCAAAAGAATACCGCCGAAATAACGGGTTACTACCACAACGCAATCAGTAACCTCTTCCTGCAAAATAACATTGAGAACAGGCATCCCTGCTGTACCCTGAGGCTCACCATCATCAGAGTAGCGTTTAACTCCGCTTTCTCTTATAGAATAAGCATAAACATTATGCTTTGCATCCCAATGCTTTTTTGAAATCTCGTTTATATAATCAACAGCTTCTTTTTCGGTTTTGACGGGTTTTGCATACCCGATAAATCTTGAATGTTTAACTATATACTCATCACAGGCTTCCCTTGCGAGAGTTTTATAAGAATCACTCATAACATACATTCTCCATATAACGCAAAAAGTCGGTGATAACTCACCGACTTATCAAGCAGATATAACTTACTTAGAGAGGTTATATTTTCTATTGAATCTTTCAACACGTCCGCCTGTATCAACGAGCTTCTGCTTGCCGGTAAAGAAGGGGTGACATTTTGAGCAGATATCAACACGCATACCGTCTTTTGTGGATGCTGTTTCGAGAACTGCGCCGCATGCACACTTTACCTGTGTTGCGCCGTATTTGGGATGAAGTCCTTCTTTCATTTAATTTCACCTCTTTGATGTATAGTAACACATTAGCAGAAGAATATTACCACAAAGCAAGTGAAAAAGCAAGTGTTTTTTTCAAAAAAATGAAATTATTTTAAATCTTACCTATAAGATTAACAAGAGAACACAAAAACACACCTAAGACAGTAGGAATCAAGAACGCAAGAACAGTCCATTTAATACTTTTGGTTTCTTTAAAAACGGTCAGAAGCGCTGTTGCACAAGGAAAATGAACAACGGAAAAAATAATGTAACATACAGCCGTAATATTTCTCCAACCATTGTTTACAAGGATTTCGCCAATTACAGATGTACTTTCTATATTGCTCATTTCCCCTGCGCCCATATAGGACATCAGAACAATGGGTAGAACGATTTCATTTGCAGGGATACCTAAGAAAAAAGCAGAAAGGGTTTTCCCGTCCATACCCATTATATTTCCCAAAGGCTCAAAAATGTTATTTACAAAACCTAAAATGCTAACTCCATTTATATTGATATTGGCAAAAAGCCATATTACCACACCTGCAGGAAATGCCACTGCAACAGCTCTGAAGAGAACAATCAGAGTTCTGTTTAAAACAGAATTTATAATGACTTTTGATATCTGAGGTTTTCTGTATGGTGGTAATTCAAGTATATAATGGGACTGTTCACCTTTAAGCAAGGTTCTTGATAGAAAATTAGAAAGGAAAAGCGTTAAAGCAAGACTTAAAATTATTATTAATGCAAGTATTATTGCACTATAAACTCCTCTTACAAAACCGCTACCCGACACCAAAAAAACAGAAATAAGGGTTATTATAGCAGGAAATCTGCCATTACAGACAGTCAGAGTATTGGTTAAAATGGCAATAAGCCGTTCCCTCTTTGAATCAATAATACGAGCTCCCGAAATTCCCACACAATTACAGCCATAACCCATACATATTGTGAGAGCTTGTTTTCCGCAGGTTTGGGCTTTTCTGAAGTTATTATCTAAAACATAGGAAATCCGAGGTAAAACACCCCAATCTTCCAAAAGCGTGAAGCAAGGAAAAAATATTGCCATTGGTGGCAACATAACGGATACCACCCACCCCAAAACACGAAATCCACCTGAAATCAACATACCTTTCATAACTTCAGGCATATTTATATATTCAGCAAGCTGCAGAAGATATATTTCACATTTATTAAAAAAATCTCCCAACCACTGTGACGGGTAATTGGCTCCTGCAATTGTAATATAAAAAATTGCACTTAACATCAGAAACATAACAAAATATGCAGAAAATCTTTTAGTAAATATTTTTTCTCCCTTTGTTATTTTATCATTTTTTTTAGTTTTCATAGTGACTGCTTCATTTATTTTTGATGCTTTTTCATAAAGGGTTGAGGCTATATTTTCCGAAAGATCTATTAATTCTCCTTTTTCCTTCAGAAATGTCTGACCCAAGGCAACAGCCTTTAATATCTCGTTCTTCTGACCTTGTGAAAAACCGTCATCGTTATGAATAAAATTATTTGCAGAAGCATCGTTTTCCAAAAGCCGTAACGCAAGCCAGCGATGGTTTGTTTTTTCAATTCTATTTTTCCTTAAAACAGGAATGATATATTCAATTGCAGCTTCAATATTTTCGTTATATTGAATTTTTATCGGGTTGCGTTTTTCTTTTTGACAAAGTGTATCCAGAAGCTCATTGACTCCTACCCCATCACGTGCAGTCATTCCGACAACTCTTACACCAAGCTCTTTCTCCAGCAAATTTGTATTGACGCTAATACCTTTTTTCTTTGCTTCATCAAGAAGATTAACACATATAACGGTATCTGCTCCTGTTTCTATAATCTGAAGAGCTAAGTAAAGATTTCTTTCAAGGCTTGTTGCATCGCAAACTACCGCAACCCTTTGGGCATCTCCGAAACAGATATATTCCCCTGCAACTGCCTCCTCTTCAGAATGTGGCTTTAAAGAATATGTTCCGGGAATGTCAACAAAATTATATATTACGCCATTATGTTCTCTTTTTCCTTGAGCCAAATCAACTGTTTTTCCTGTCCAATTGCCCGTATGCTGTTTAAGACCTGTCAAGGCATTAAAAACGGTGCTTTTGCCCACATTGGGATTCCCTGCAAGTGCTACGGTTATCTCGTTTTTACCCATCATTATCAGCTCGCACCGATATTTTCTCCGCATCGCAATTCCTCAAGGCAATAACCGTACCTCTTACCAGATATGCTCTTGGATTTCCCGATGGACTTTGATGAACCACTTTAACTTTTGTATTGGGTACAAGACCAATATCATATAATCTTTGCTTAAGGGAAAGTCCTGTATCTACTGCAATAATTGTTGCATACTCTCCCGTTGAAATCTTATCAAGAGTAGTCATATTGCTCTACCTCCTGATAGTATGATATGAAAAAAGTGCTACTGTGTGAAAATAGGTATTGCAATTATTATCATAAATGGTAAAATGATATAAAAGTACATACAAAAGGAGAAACACATTATGGAAAACAAAATTGTTGCCGGTATTATCGGCCTTGAATTCGGCAGAGCTCACCTTGAGGGTGCTTTGGCTTATGGTGCAGAAATTGGTCTTATTTGCGACTGCGATGAAAAATCACTTAAATTTGCAGCCGATAAATATAATATTCCCGAAGAGAAATGCACTCTTGATTATCACGATATTATCAACAACCCTGAAATTAATGCTGTTTCAATCGGTATTCCCGACCAGCTTCACAAACAGGTTGCCCTTGAAATGCTTGAGGCAGGCAAACACGTTTTATGCGAAAAACCCCTTGCTCTTACAAAAGAGGACATTACTGAAATGGTAAGAGCCGCAAGAAAATCCAACTGTATTTTCATGGTTGGTCAGATTTGCCGTTTCACCCCCTCTTTTGCAAAAACAAAAGAGCTTATTGACAACGGCACTCTTGGTGAGCTTTATTTCGTTGAAAGTGAATATGCTCACGACTATATGAATATTGTTTCCAACAAGCAGAACTGGAGAGCAGACAATGCTCGTCACGGTGTTATCGGTGGCGGTTGTCACGCAGTTGACCTTCTCCGTTGGCTTGCAGGTGACCCTGAAGAAGTTTTTGCTTACGGTACTCACAAGCTTTTACCCACAGTTACATACGACGACTCGACCATCGCTATTATGAAATTCCCCAACAACGTTGCAGGTAAGGTTTATGTTTCAACAGGTTGCAAACGCGACTACACTATGAGAACTGTTATTTACGGTACAAAGGGCACCATCATCTGCGATAACACATCTCCCACAATGCAGTTATTTGTTGCAGACGAAAACGGCGTTGCTCCCGAAGAACCCCAAATCATTGAGCTTGAGGTTAACAACCACAACTTCGTTAAAGAATTCGAGGTATTCGGTGATGCAATTACTAAAGGCATTCCCGTTCCCACACCGGTTGAAGAGGGTGCAAAAACGGTTGCTGCTTGTCTTGCTATTGTTGAATCTGCAAACACAGGTAAAATTGTTAAGCCTGACTACAATTTCTGATAAATTTATCGGCACAATATATGTGAAAGGGTGAATTTTTTTGAAATCGAAAAAGAAAATGTTTTATATAACTTGCTCAGCATATCTTCTGACGATTATTCTTGACCTGCTTTTCACATATATTGCCACACCAAATCTGCTTTTAGAGGGCAACCCCCTTTATGATTCTTTGAACTTTGGTTGGACGGGGCTTATTGTAATTAATATCGTTACTTTTATCGGCTATGTTTTAATGTCATATTACGCATTTATAAAATACAAGCCCCCTGTTTCAGACGAAACTGATATGAAGCGTTATCTTGCCCACATCAACTATGGCGACCCTGATAAATACGTTCCGATGATGTGGAGGCTACCGAAAAACTGGGGCCCTCAGACTGCTTGTTTATGTTGGTCAGTTGTTTGCGTTCTCCCCTTTTGCAGAATGATTATTGTTCTTGAATGGTTTTTGATGATATTAAAAATTCAGAACATGGGAACAATGATTTTCTTCACAATTGTTTCAATGTTCCCATTAGGCAGAATTGATATTTTTCTTGCTATTATCGGTGCTTGGATTTTATCATTTGTCTGGATAAAAAAGGAATTTAAAGCAAATTTAAAAGAAATTGAAAAAAGAGCAAAATAAAAAATACTTCGCATTGAATTTACTCAATGCGAAGTATTTTTTATTTTATGTTGTAATTCAAAGGCAAGGAGAATGTTGAAACAACCTCTTCTGTTCCTGAATAAACTATGCTTACATTAGTGTACTGTTTTTCGTTAATATAAAGCTGATATGCCAATGCGCACGCTGCAATTACATAATTATCAGCCTTTGTGCTTGCTTCATACATTTTCTTATTTACGATAACCTTCAGATTACGGAAATTATCATCGTACTCGATTTTTTCAACATAGTGATCCTGATTTTCTTCTAAGCCCTTAAAGGCTTTAACACATTCCTTATGCCTTGTATCAAGAAGCTTTTTATATTCTGAAGCAGTAAAAGTAAAGATGAAGCTATCTGCATCCTTTTTATTTTCAACATCTGCGCCGAAATCCTTCATACCTTGTATGAATTCCTCTGCATCAACAACAGTGTCTTTTTTTATTGAAATTGTTACATCCTTTGCTTTTCCTTTGGTGGTTTCTACTGTTGACTCAGTTGTTGTGGTATTATTACCACTCTCGGCACCGCTACCGCTTTCGGCATCGCTATCGCTTTTAGCACCGCAACCCGCAAGCAAGCATACAACAAAAGCAAGACAAAGTAATAAACTTAATTTTTTCATACTTCTCACCATAATTTTTCGGGATATTTGCCCTCTTCAACAAGTGCAGAAATTGATGCAACAACATCGGGCTTATCTTCCTTATATGTAACACCGAACCATCTATCTGCAGTTTCAATAACATCAACTGTGCATTTGCCCTCACTTAACATATCGCGAACAAGGAAAGGAAGGAAAAATTCAGATTTAAGAGGATTCTCGGGAACCTCATTTTTAAGGAAATCAATAAAGTATTTTTCAATTTCTCCGAGAATTTCTGCAGGGAAGCACCAGCAGTTCATTGAAGCAACACCGTTTTCGGGAAGCTCTGTCCAGCTTTCGCCATCCTCAGTAAATGAAATCTTACCATCTACGCGCATAATCTTTGTTCTTTCGATAACATCCTTAAGCTGACCGTTTTCATCAACATCGCAAACGCCACGGGAAACAGTACCGTTATCTGTAAGAGTGTTTTTAAGGTAATAGCCTGCCATTGCAAATTTGTATTTATCACCTGAAAAATCAGTTTTCTCAATCCAATTTGCCAGATTAGAATATGCGCCACTGCCATAGAAATCGTCAGAGTTAATAACAACGAAAGGCTCGTTTACAACACCTTTACAGCAAAGAACTGCGTGTGCGGTACCCCAGGGCTTTACTCTTTCTTCGGGACAAGAGAATCCCTCAGGCAATTTCTCTAAGCTCTGGAAAACATATTCAACCTTAACATGCTTTGAAACCTTGTCACCGATAACCTCTTTGAAAAGTGCTTCATTTTCTTTTTTAATAATGAAAACAACTTTGTTAAAGCCCGCTTTTATAGCGTCATAAATTGAATAATCAATAATAATTGAATTGTTGGGACCTACGGGGTCAATCTGCTTAAGACCACCATAGCGACTACCCATACCTGCTGCTAAAATAACAAGAGTTTTATCCATTTTTATACCAACCTTTCGGCATATTATTTTTTATTTTAAAACTATAATACCACACAAAATCTTTTTTGTCTACCATAACAAATTCATTTGACTTTTCATAAAATAAATATATAATGGATTTACATATTTTTACAGGTGGTATTTATGACAAAATTACTGATAAATTTATTCCTTAAAGATAAGGATGCTTCTTCGCCCCACGGCAGAGAAGCCTACGGACGAGTTGCAGGAATTGTAGGAATTATTTGCAATGTTTTATTAAGCATTGTTAAATTCACAATCGGTTCAATTACCAACAGCGTTTCTATCACTGCTGATGCAACAAACAATATAACCGATGCAGGTTCATCAATTGTTACACTTATCGGTTTCAGGCTTTCTGAAAAACCTGCCGATGAAGACCACCCTTACGGTCACGCAAGAATTGAATATATAACCGGGCTCATTATTTCCTTTTTAACATTAATAATCGGTTACGATATTTTAAAAACATCTGTTTCAAAAATATTTAACCCCGAGGAAATCATTTTCAACTGGACTTCCGTTATTATTCTTGCATTATCAGTTTTTGTTAAGCTATGGCTTTCTCTTTTCAACAAAGCTCTTGGTAAGAAAATCAAGTCAAAGGCATTAGAGGCTACTGCCGCTGACAGCAGGAATGATGTTATTTCCACCTGTGCGGTTCTTTTAGCCACTGTTATTTCCCATTTTACAGGGTTTAATCTTGACGGTTATATGGGATTCTGCGTTGCAGCATTCATCATCATTTCAGGTATCGGGCTTGTTAAAGAAACGGTTGGACCTCTTTTAGGTCAGGCTCCCTCAAAGGAAATGTATGAGCTGATAGAAAATAAAATTCTTGCTTATGAAAATGTTCTTGGTGTTCACGACCTTATGGTTCATTCCTATGGTCCCGGTAGTTATTTTGCCTCTGCACATATTGAAATGGATGCGAAAATTGATGTTCTCACCTGCCACGACATTATGGACACCATTGAAAGAGATTTCGCAAGGGAGGACAATATACATATCGTTGTTCACCTTGACCCCACAGTTCTTGACTGCGAAGAAACCAATGAGCTGAAAGAGGTTGTAAGAAACATTCTTTTTGATATTGACCCCATAATCACCTTCCACGATTTCAGGGTTGTTTATGGCGACAAATCCAAAAATGTTCTTTTTGATATTGTTGTTCCCCCAAGATATAAATACTCCGATGATGAGCTTATCTCAACAATAAAAAACCGCGTAAATGAAGCCGGTAACGGCAATCTTTACGCAGTTGTGGTTATTGACAGAAGCTATGGCGTTTTAAAAAGCGAAGAGGATTAATTTAATATTATAAAATAATACAAATCAAGCCACTGCAACCATCGTTAATAATTCTTTCGAGGGTTTCCTGAATTTTGCCTCTTGCATCAACGGGCATATGGCAAAGCTTGTTGCGAAGCCCCTCATTTACAAGTTCATTAAGAGATTTTCCGAAGATATCAGACTCCCATATTTTATGGGGGTCTTCTTCAAACCCTGTGAGAAGGTATTTTAGAAGCTCTTCTGATTGACTTTCAGTGCCAACAACGGGTGCAACCTCTGTTTCAATACAGGTTTTGAGCATATGGATTGAAGGAGCAGAAGCAGAAAGACGAACGCCATATCTTCCACCTTGCTTGACGATTTCAGGCTCTTTAAGGGTAAGCTCATCAATATCAGGCATTACAATTCCATAGCCGGTTGCCTCTACCTCTTCGAGAGCATTTTTGATTTTATCATATTTCTTTTTAATCAGAGTCAGTTCTTCAAGCCGTTCAACAAGCTGTTGGTCGTTTTCTATGTGAATATCGGTTTTCTCTTCGATAATCTTATATATAAGCTCACCCGAAAGCACTGCTTCAATTTCTGCGCAACCTTTGCCCAAATCAAGCTTGGAAATCTCTGCAGAGCAAACATATTCATTATCACAGATACCTTTAACAACAACGCCCACATCACCTACGCAGGAAACATCTGCTGAGCTCTCTTTAACACAACCACAAATAGATTTTCTCAACCAATGCTCTCGACTTAAGCCCATAACCCAACCGGGAAGAGAAATACCGATTTCCTTAACAGGAAAACGGAAAAGAACCGCACTCAGAATCTCCCTGATTAAATCATCATCTATATTAAGACAGTTTACAGGTATAACAGGAACACCATATTTTTCTGTTAAATGAGAGGCAAGGGAAATTGCCTCCTGCGAATGAGGGTACGTACAGTTCAGAAGAGCAACAAATGGTTTGTTTATAGCCTTAAGCTCTGCCACAACTCTTTCTTCCGCTTCTTCATATTCATCTCTGGGAATATCACTGATACTGCCGTCTGTTGTTATAAGAAGACCAATAGTAGAATGCTCGGTTATAACCTTTTGTGTGCCCAATTCTGCAGCCATATTAAAGGGTATTTCGTGGTCATACCAAGGAGTTTTCACCATTCGCGGTTTATCTTCTTCAATATACCCCAGGGAGCTTGGTACAATATAGCCAACACAATCAATAAGGCGAACATTTAACGATGCGTTATCAGGCAAATCCACCTTTACCGCCTCTTCAGGAATAAATTTCGGCTCGGTTGTCATAATGGTTCTTCCTGCGGCAGATTGAGGAAGCTCATCCTGAGCTCTTTCTCTTTTATAGGCACTATTCATATTAGGCAACACGAGGGTGTCCATAAAACGCTTGATAAAGGTTGATTTACCTGTTCTTACGGGTCCCACAACCCCGATATAAATATCACCGCCTGTACGGATTTCAATATCCTTATAGATGCTTGTATCTGTCATAAATCTACCTCCATAGACCTTTTAAAATCTTCAATAAATGCTATGAAATGCGATTACACTTTATGACTAAAGAGCAAAATGAAAACAGGCATAATTTGACACAAAAAGAATTATATATTATAATGTATAAATAAATTATAAATGCTTCAGGAGATTTGTTATGATGCTCAATGTTACACCTACATATGATGTAATGGAAGTTATCAATACTTTTATTACAACTTTCAAGCTTGAAAGTTTCTTCCCATATCTTTTAGGTCTTGTTACTGCTGTTATTTGTGGTGCTTTAATCGGTGTAGAAAGAACTTTCCGCCAGAAAGAAGCAGGTATCAGAACCCATATTATTGTTGCTTTGGGTTCAGCGCTCATTATGATAGTAAGTAAATACGGCTTCTTTGATATTGTCGGTCTTGCAGACCATGTTAACCTTGATGGTTCTCGCCTTGCGGCGCAGGTTGTTACAGGTATTTCCTTCCTTGGCGCAGGTATCATTGTTTTCAAGGGTACCGTTAAAGGTCTTACAACTGCTGCAGGTGTCTGGACAACAGCAGGTATCGGTCTTGCAGCCGGTGCAGGAATGTATGGTATAGCAGTATATGCTACCCTCATTCTTCTTATTGTTCAGGTTGTAATTCACAAAATTCTTCCCGTTGAAAACACAAGCACAACCGCAGTAAGCTTGAAATTAATTGATAATCCCGAAGCCATTGAAAGCATAACTAACCTTTTCAAAGAAAACGACTATATTATTATTTCAAGCTCTGTGGAAAAGAAAAATGAAAAATACTATTGCCTTTTCACAATCCGTGCAAAATCTCACATTAATCCCGATGATATCAGCAAAATTTTCAGCGGTAATGAATATGTCATCTCTCTTTCTGTTTAATAAAGTAGGTAAAGGAGCTTAAAAATGAAAAACAACATCACTTTTGATAAAGGTAAAAAGGTTCTTCCCCTTATTACCGCAATAATCGGTATTGGACTTGCAATCGCACTTTTAGTTCTTAGACTTAATATAGTTGCAGTAGTAAACGTTGGATTTATGTGCATTATGTCTGCACTTATTTTCATCGGCATTGTTGCAAAGAAAAAGGTTTATCTTTTTAATGTTATAGGTTATTGCTCAAGTGCAATCGGTATTTTCCTTTATTTCTTAATCTGGGGTGCAGATGCAGGCTTTGGCGCATTCTCAAGCGGTAAAACAGGTTGGGCAAGTGCGGACAACCCCTTATTCAGCGGAGAGGGATCATTCCTTACAAGATTAGGCGGAAACATTCTTTTACTCCTCCCCTGCGCTCTTGCAGTTATAGCTCTCGTTCTTGTTGCAAAGAAAAGCTTCAGAAAGGCTTGCTTACATAAACTTTTAACATCAGTTTTAAGTATTGTTCTCGCAGGTACATCTGTTGTTTATGTTCTCACGATGAATCTTCGTGCAGAGCCCAATGTTGACAGACTCTGGGAAGGCCACGATGATTATCTTGATGGCGTTGATAAAGCAAAATCAAAAAGCCCCAATGTTCTTTTCATTCTTATGGACGATATGGGTTACGGTGACACCTCTCTCAATGGTGCTATTTACGAAACTCCCAATATGGACAGAATCGGCGAAGAGGGTCTTAACTTTGATAATTTCTACTCAAGCTATTCTGTTTGCTCTCCTGCAAGATTTGCTCTTATGACAGGCAGATACCCATTCAGAGGCTATGCTGATAACGTTATTTACCCCACTTATGATACACTTTCACCTTTCGCACAGACCCGTATTTTCAACTCAATTGAAATGGGTAACAACTGCGATGGTATGCTTGGTGACGAAATTACTCTTGCAGAAACCTTCCAGGCAGCAGGCTACAACACAGGTGCATTCGGTAAATGGCATTTAGGTGACTATGGAGAATATCTTCCTACAAACCAGGGCTTTGATTATTTCTATGGTAGCCACCATGTTAACGATATGGCACCCTTCTACCACGTAGCAGAAGAAAATGGTGAGTTTGAAATTGTTCACGGTGTTGAAGAGCTTCGTGACGAAAACGGCAAGAAAGACCAAAGGCAGTTAACAGAATGGATTCACGAGGAAATCACCGATTGGATTACAGATAAGGTTGAAAAATCCGATGAACCTTTCTTCGCATATTATGCAACTCCCTGGCCTCACGCCCCTGTTTTCGTTGGTGATAAATTCAACGGTGAAACAGGTATGGGCACTTATGCAGACTGTCTTACAGAATTTGACTACTACCTTGGTGAGCTTTTCACAACCCTTGAAGACCTTGATGTTATGGACGACACCATTATCGTTTTCACAAGTGACAACGGCCCTGCTCTTGAAGGCTCTGTTGGAGGTCACCGTGGCGGTAAATACCTTGCATACGAAGGCGGTCAGAAGGTTCCCTTTATGATTCGTTGGGGTAACAATGGCGGTCTTTGGAAAGCAGGAGAAGAAAGACACAACAGTGCGACCTTTGTTGATATGATGCCCACACTCGTTGAGCTTTGCGGTATTACAGGTAACAGCGGAGAAAAGAATTATCTCCCCTTTGACAGAGATATTGACGGCGTTTCAATTGTGCCACTTCTTAAGAATGACAAGGTTATTCACACAGAGGACTACCCCATTCTTCATATGAAGAGAGAAAGCCTCAAGGCAATTCAATATACGGTACCTACTAAAGAAATCCTCTCACGAGAAGAATACAAGGATTACAAATATGATGTTCTCACAGATAATGAAAACATCACCTTTAAATATTTCAAGAGAATTCAGAATGATAACTCTGCGTTCTTTGATAAATACAGAAAGAATTGGTTACATATTTTAAGCGATGACAGAGGTGAAAACCTTAACCGCTCTTCAGTTTACCCCACAATTGCAGAAGAAATGAATGCAAAAATGGACGAGATTATGAAGCATTTCAAATCCGACCGCCGTGGTATGAACGAGGAATATTATAAATAAAACAAGTAACATTAAACCTCGGAAAATCTCCGAGGTTTAATGTTACAGAAACGGTGAAAATTATATGCCCCCACTTTCAATAATGATTAAACCTGCATCTGCATTATGCAATATGCGGTGTAAATATTGCTTCTATCACGATGTTACAGACCATCGAGATATTAAAAGCTTTGGTATGATAACTGAAGAAACAACTGATAATTTAATAGAAAAAGCTTTGGATTTTGCCAATGGTGAAAGCGTTGCTTTTGCCTTTCAGGGTGGCGAGCCAACCTTAAGAGGTATTGAATACTTTGAATATTTCTGCAACAAGGTGGACGAGCTGAACATAAAGAAAAGTAAAATCTATTATGGTCTCCAGACCAACGGCACTCTTATTGACGAAAAATGGGCTAAATTCTTTAAAGAAAAAAATTTTCTTATCGGTTTAAGCCTTGACGGTGATTTTGACAACAACTCATTCAGAATTGACAGTAACAATCAAAATGCTTTTTATAAGATAATAAAAGCCGCTGATATTTTCACAAAAAACAATGTGCAGTTTAATATTCTCACTGTTCTTACGGGCAAATGTGCTGATAATATTGATGAAATTTTACGTTATTTCAAAAAGCGTGGCTTCAGATATTTGCAGTTCATCCCCTGCCTTCGTCCTTTTGGCGATAAAACCGAAAGTGAGCTGTATATGACAGTGGAACAATACAAGCATTTTCTTATTCACGGCTTTAATGCTTATGTTAAAGACTATGTTCAGGGCAATTATACAAGCATAAGATATTTTGACAACCTTGTGCATTTATATTTGGGCAACCCTACGGAACAATGTGGTATGTGCGGTCACTGTATGCACCAGTTTGTTGTTGAGGGTAACGGTAATATTTATCCCTGCGACTTTTACTGTACGGATGAATGGCTTTTAGGAAATATCAATACTCCAACAAAAAGCTTTGATACCCTTGCCCATTGTGAGAAAGCCACAGAGTTTTTGAGAGAAAGCTTATATGTTCCCGAAGAATGTAAGAAATGCAGATTTTATCCCATCTGCCGTGCAGGCGGATGCAAACGCTCAAAGGAAGACAGAAGCTACTGCGAAAGCTACAAAGCCTTTTTCAACGCCTGCCTGCCACTTTTCAGGGCATTTATTGCGGAGAAGAAATAAGCATCATCAAAAAAACTTACATTCGCAAGCAACCGACAAAGAACAAATTATTCATGGTGGTCATACCTCTCTTCGAAGGCAGGTTCAAAATTCAACAACTTTTTTCTTCTTACTTTAATCTTTTACAAAGCTTATTTTATATGATATAATTACTTTAAATTCACATATTCCACCTAAATTCTCTTTTCAGTGGATGTAAAAAAGAATTTAAAAGAGGTAATGTAAAATCATCGGAGGTGTAAATATGAAAAAAGAATTTATTAAATTATTCTGCTTAGCTTGTTCTTTTATTATAATTTTTACATCTTGCAATATAGCAACAAAGGAAAACGATAACAATTTTGATATTGAACAAGAAGAATTTATTATAAGTTTCAATATGATTGGTGGTTATGCAGGAGACTGTTATACCTTTGGTCTGACTCCGGACAACAGACTGCTTGCGGAATACAAGGCAGGCAATAATACGCAACAAGCACAAATCCAATTGAATGAAGCTCAAATCGGTTCAATGAAAGAGCGCATCAATGAGGTTCTAACTTTAACAGAAGAGGATATTGAATTTTTTACAGGCATTAATGACTACTGGTATTGTACTATACGCTTCAATGATGTTGTTGCAACATTTGATTACGGTGCTTCAAAAAGTACGGCAGTAAATATATTACTTGAACAAATAATAGGATGTGTTGATTCGGAAAAATCCTTGGAAACAAAAGATAATTTACAGCCCATCCCCTCTCTCTTTAGAGAAAACATGTCATATTACGGGAATTTTGAGGAGAAAGAAGAATGAACCAGAAGCAAATCGGTAATTTTATTGCACAAAAGAGAAAAGAGAAAAATCTTACTCAAATGCAATTGGCAGAAATTCTTGGTGTATCGAATAAAACCATATCGAAATGGGAAAACGGCAATTGTATGCCTGATTATAGCATAATCAAACCACTTTGTAAGGAATTGGGAATTACTGTTTCTGAGCTTATGGACGGAGAAGAAAAGGACAACACTCCCGAAAATGCTGAAGATATGAGAATAATGTTTTTATTAAGACGTGTTCACGGACTTGAAAAACAAAACAAATTAATATACGGTTTTTTAGTTGTTGTTCTTGGGGTTGCATTTTTAGTGCTTTCACAACTATTAGGCGGAACAAATTTCACAGATTTCTTTTCAGGTATTTTTCTTGGTTTATCAATAGGTTTAATGCTGATTGGTATTTATACCATAGGTAAGAATTTAAAAGTATAAAAATCACAACCCTATTAAGAAAGATTTTTTCTTAATAGGGTTGTTAAATTAAAGGTCGTTTTTAATGATATCTTCAAGGGTTTCGCCTTTTACTGCAACATAGGTTTCGTCACCGTTTACTATAATAACGGGAAGACGAGGAATTCTGTTGTAGTTAGAAGCCATTGAGAAATTATAGGCACCAGTTGTAAGAACTGCAACGAGGTCGCCTCTTTTTATGCTTTCGGGAAGCATTACCTTAGGTTGAATAATATCTCCGCTTTCGCAGCATTTACCAACAAGGTCGCAAAGGAAATTGCAAGGCTCGTTTGCTTTATCTGCAGCGATAACTGTGTATTGGGACTCGTAAAGAGCGTATCTTGGGTTATCGGTCATACCGCCATCAATGGCAACATAGTTTTTGTAGCCCTCAATTCGCTTTACATTACCAACTCTATAAAGAGTGATACCAGCATCTGCAACTATGCTTCTGCCCGGCTCCATACTAACGAAGGGCTCGTTTATATCAAGCTCTGCGCATTTCTTTTTGAAATAAACTGCTACCTGACGAATATTATCTTCAATGTCAATTTCGGGGTCGTTTTCAGTGTATCTGACACCATAGCCACCGCCAAGGTCAAGCTCTCTTGCTTCAAAGCCCAGAGTATTTTTAACCTCTGCGATAAAGGTGAGCATAATTTCTGCAGAACGGATGAAAACGGAAGATTCAAAAAGCTGAGAACCAACGTGACAATGGAAGCCGGCAAGGTCAATATTCTCTTTAGTGAGGGCATATTGGGTTATCTCCATAGCGGCACCTGTTTCAACAGGGAAGCCGAATTTAGAATCAACCTTACCTGTATTGACGGCTTCGTAGGTATGAGTATCAATACCCGGTGTAACGCGGAAAAGGATTTTCTGCTTAATTCCTCTTTCCCCTGCAAAGCAGTTAATAGCGTCAAGCTCTTCCTTATTATCAACAACGAAGCAACCAACGCCACATTCCAAAGCAAATTTGATATCTGAATCGCTTTTGTTATTGGAATGGAAGCAAGCGTTTTTCATATCAAAGCCTGATTTAAGAGCAGTATAGATTTCACCAACAGAAACCACATCAGCGCCCATACCCTCAGAGCCAATAATGTTATAAATCTTCTTGAAGCTACAAGCCTTACTTGCATAAAACGGCTTTGCATTATCACCGAAATATTTCTTCATCCCGTTTACATATTTACGGCAATTTTCTCTGATTTTTTGCTCATCCATTACATAAATGGCAGAGCCGTATTTTTCAGCAAGGTCTTTTGTACTGTGACCTGCGAAGAATAAAGTATCATTTTCTATATACAAATTGTTAGCTATCATATTAAACATCCAAGCCCTGTTCTCTCATAAGCTGGAGCATTTTTGCTTCGTTTTCGGGTTCCATTGTTGTAAGAGGAAGTCTTACATAGTTTTCACCGAAACCGATAGCAGCAACCGCCGCTTTTGCAGGGATGGGGTTAACCTCACAGAAAAGAGAGTTAATAAGAGGAAGCATTTCAAGCTGAAGCGCACGGCTACCCTCTAAATCACCTGCAAAGAATTTATCGCAAAGCTCAACTGTTTTCTTGGGAAGAATGTTTGAAAGAACGGAAATAACACCTTTTCCGCCTAAGGACATAAGAGGAACAATCTGGTCATCATTACCTGAATAAATATCGAATTCGCCTTTAGTAAGAGCAGCAATTTCTGCAATCTGAGAAATATTACCAGAAGCTTCTTTTATACCAACGATGTTGGGATGCTCTGCAAGAACTGCGCAGGATGCAGGAGTAAGGTTACAACCTGTTCTTGAGGGAACATTATAAAGAATACAGGGCTTTGTTGAAGCATCTGCAATTGCTCTGAAGGATTCAATGAGACCTTTCTGAGTTGCTTTATTATAATAAGGTGTAACGAGAAGCATTGCATCGCAACCAACCCGGCAAGCGAATTTGGTGAGTTCGATAGCATAAGCTGTGTCATTTGAGCCTGTGCCTGCAATAACGGGAACTCTGCCTGCAACCTTTTCAACAGAAAAACGAAGAACCTCTCTGTGCTCTTCATCAGTAAGAGTTGACCCTTCACCTGTTGTGCCTGCAATTACAAGAGCATTAATACCCTCTTCAATCTGCCAATCAATAAGTTTTGCGAATGCTTCGTAGTCAACGCCATTTGCATTCAAGGGAGTTACAAGTGCTGTTGCAACACCTGTGAAAACTGTGTTTTTCATAATTTTTACCTCACAAAAAAATAATAGTTGCCGAAAAGCAACTACCCACACAAAAATAGATACTCCAATACGAGTATAATATTATGTAAGATAGCTCTCCACCAAATTGGTGACAACAGTAAAGATATTATTCCGTACTGCCAGACCGATTTTTTGCCATAAATCGTCTTCGGCACCTGCCCCTTTCATCGCAACAGCTTTGGCAAACCTTAATGTTACGATTACTCTTAACAAAATGCACCTCTATCGGTTGTCAATAATATAACACACCCGTTCATTATTGTCAATCATAATTAACAACAAAGAACGGGTATTTTTTATATAAGTTTTAGTATAAATTATTTAGCCTCAATAGTTTCAACCCATTCAAAAATATGGGGTTTATAAACATTTGCATAACCGCTTTCTGTTATAAAGTGAACCATCCAGAAGCAATCCTCACCTTTGTAGCAGAAAACCTTGTAATTTTTCACCACATCATCATTTTCGCCCTTATACTTATAATCAACATAGGGCACACCATTATGGTCGCTCATTTTCGTGGCAGTATCTGTGGTAGCAACCAGACTATCAACATATTCCGTGGCATTCATTTTGGATTCTTCAGAACCTTCCTCAAAGGTATCTGCTATAGCATATACCTCTATACCCTTTGCAACGGCACCAACTTCAGCAGCTTCATCTTCAAAAACCTCAAAATCTTCAGTTAAAGTAATTGAAAATTTATCTGTTGAAAACACTTTATCTTTTCTACTGATTTTAATTTTTTCAGTTGTTACGTTATTTAAACTATCAGCATATTTTTTATCTTCAACTGCAGTTTTAATTCCGATAATTGCACCAAAAACTCCAACAGCTACTACAACCGCAAGAAGAACTGTTAATATCTTTTTACCGATTGAAACGGACTTTTTATTTTCTTTCATAAAAACACCTCATTTATCGTAATTCTATCACATATCAACACATACTGCAACAGTTTAAGATAAACAACTTAATCTTAAAACGCCATAAGCACTGATGCCACAAAGGAAATTGCAGCAGCAATATAATCCGATTTCGTCAGTTTTTCTTTTCTCAATGCGCTTATAATGGTTGAAAAAACCATAACTCCACCTGTTACCAAGGGGTACTGAACAGAGGCAGGTAAATTCACAAGAGAAATAAGCAAGAACCAATTGCCGAAGCCGTTGAATATTCCGTAACCACCTGCGAAAAGTAATGGTTTACCTTTTACAACAGGGATTTTTTTGTATTTAACAAGAAGCCACACAGCGCTTATTATAATACTTGCCATTGAGGACAAAAACATAAAGCCTGTACTGTCTGTATGAGCAATTTCAGAGGACTGATGGATTTTAGAAATCACACCTACACTACCATTGAGCATAAACACTGCCATATAGTAAAGAATTGCCTTTTTATTACCGTTTCCGCCCTTGATGTTAAGAAGAACGGAAACCACTATTAAAATGCAACAGATAATCTTGAAAGGTGTAAGCTTTTCGTCATAAAATCCAACACCCAAAAGGAATGGCAAAAGCATTCCGCCAAGCATTGAAAAAACGGAATATACCGAAAGATTTGCAATTGCAAAGGCTTTCAGACTAAAATAAGTCATCAATATACAAGCGATAGCATAAACAGTCGCCAGAGCCACACTAAAGGGCGTAACGATTATATTGAATTTGCTTATAAAAAGCATCATTACAACAATTATTACACTTTTATAAAGGGTAAATTCAAGGGCAGATTTCAAATCACTTCCCCTGCTCTGTTCAAATCTCTGATTAAAGAAAAACTGCAGAGCAAACAAAATTGTTGCACTAAAAACAAGTATGTAATTAAGCATATTTAACTCTCTAAAATTTCAAAATATTTTTCAATCTGTTCATCTGTGGGTTTATAATCCGTTACAGAGCAACAGGGCATATTGGGTTTTCTGCCGTCTGTATAGTAGAACGGTGTGAGTCTGTCGTTTTCATATTCCTTGCGACATTCTTCCCTTTTAAAATCAGGAATTTCATAAGTCTTGCCATTTTCAAGCATAGAACGGTGAGCAAGAATTGCAACGGAGGACATCGCTATTGAAGAGTGAATATCATAAGGGAATTCAGGTTGTCGTCCCTCTTTAATGCACTGAAGGAACATTCTTGCAACAATATAGTCGCCACCACCGTGACCCGCATTGTTTATAAGTTCTTCGTCTTTATCATTCCATGAGGGCTCGTAAAGGTTATTTTCTTCCATACCTTCGGGAATCTGCCAATGGTTATAGCGTAGCATAACCTTATTTCCCATACCTCTGACATTTTCAATCTGTCCGTTTTTACCACAGATACGGTAGGCATTATGATGACCACCAAAAGCGCCACATCCTGTAAATCTGAAAACTGAACCATCGTCATTCTGAGTAAGCATAATTGTTGCGCTATCGCCAACATAACGGGTTGTGCCATACTCTTCCATAGGAGAGAAAATGCCATAAGCAGAAACTTTTTTCGGTGTTGCTCCCGTTGACCACATAAGCGGTGCAAGAGAATGGGTTACATAATATGAACGAGGAAGATAATTTCTCCAATGCTCAGGGAAATAAACATAGCCCTTATAAAAATCAATATCATTAGGATTGAGAGGATGGTTATATTCGCCCTCGGCATAAAGAATTTTACCGAGAGTTCCGCCATCGCAGATTTTCTTCATTTCTCTGTTGAAAATCATCTGCGGATAGTTTTCTGCAAGCATAAAAATCGAATCAGATTTTTCATAAGCTCTTATAAGCTCAACGCCCTCTGCCATTGTACCGTTTGAGATGCATTCGCAGAAAACATGAATCCCCTTTTCGAAGCATTTTATTGCAAATGGTGTATGCTCATGGAAATAGTTTGCAATAATAACTGCATCCATCGGAATTTCAAGAAACTCATCAAAATCTTTATAAACCGGTACTTCAACACCAAGATTTTCAATCCCCTCTTCTGCTCTTTTTTCATTGATTTCACAAAGGGCAATAATTTCACAATCATCAAAGTGCATAAAGTTTTCTGCTATATCAATACCACGACCTGCACCTAAAATACCGATTTTTATTTTTTTCATAAATACCACCTTAAAAACATTTTCCGCTTTTACAATCTTGTGTATTACCGCCACGATAACAAAGCTCATTTTCACATTCTTCATTTTTGAAGAAACTTACAAGGTTGTTAACAGTTGTTTCTGCAATGTTTTCAAGGGCTTCTTCTGTTAAGAACGCCTGATGGGATGTAACGATAACATTGGGCATGGAAATAAGCCTTGCCAAAGTATCGTCTTCCATAATATGACCCGAATTATCTTCAAAGAAAATATCAGATTCTTCTTCATAAACATCAAGACAAGCCGCACCGACTTTTCTTGATTTGATTCCTGCAAGGAGTGCTTCTGCATCAACCAAACCACCTCTTGAGGTATTGAGAATCACCACGCCTTTTTTGCATTTTTCAAGAGCGTTTTCGTCTATTAAGTGGTTTGTTTCATCTGTTAAGGGACAATGGAGTGATATGATGTCGCTGTTTCGGAACAATTCGTCAAGCTCGACATATCTTATGGTATCACCATTATCAAGTCCCTCTGCTCTGTATTTATCGTATGCTAAAACCTTCATTCCGAAGCCTCGGCAAATATCAATAAATACTCTGCCGATTCGTCCCGTTCCGATAACGCCAACTGTTTTACCATACAAATCAAAGCCAGTAAGATTTGCAAGGCTGAAATTATAATCTCTCGAACGGATGTATGCTTTATGAATTCTGCGGATTGATGTTAACAGAAGAGCCATTGTATGCTCAGCAACCGCATAGGGTGAATATGCAGGAACTCTCAACACATGTATTTTGCCATAGGCGTGTTTCATATCAACATTATTAAAGCCTGCGCAACGAAGGGCAAGAACATTAACCCCCAATTCATTCAGCTTATCAATTACAACATCATTTATTGTATCATTAACAAAAGCGCAGACACCATCAAAACCCTTTGCCAGCTCAACAGTATCTTCATTAAGCTTTGTTTCAAAATATTTGAATTTAACACCTTTTTCCTGACCGTATTTTTCAAAAGACGGTTTATCGTAGGGCTTTGCATCAAAAAAAGCAATTTTCATACTTGTCACTCCTTGATATTATTTATAATAATATGCTCAATTTATTATAAATTATATAACTTTTAAAATCAACATAAATCCTGTAAGCACAACAAGGAACAAAAGGTTAAGAAGAGTGAAATGCTTCATAAAATGTCCTGTCATCATCGGGTTTCGTTTTGTATATTCGCGGAATGTGATAAGACTTGCAAGGGATGATATAAGTGTTCCTACCCCACCTATGTTAACACCAACCAACAAATCCTGATAGTTTTCTGTAAATTGAGAAAGAAGAATTGCCGATGGTACGTTGCTTATAAACTGACAAGAAAGAATACTCACCAAAAAAGTGTTTTTCTCTAAAAGGAAGGAAAAGAATTCTCTTACTATATCAATTCTTGCCATATTTCCCGCAAAAACAAAGAAGAAAACAAAGGTTAAAAGTAAGGGATAATCAACCTTTTTCAATGCACTTTTGTCAGCAAAAATGAGAACCAAGGGTATTACAACAAGACCCACAACATAAGGAACACCTCTGAAAACAATTGCAATTGCTAAAGCAAAAAGAACTAAATACAATGCAACTCTTAAAGGTGGTAGTTTTGAGTAATCCTCTTTTATAGAAAGCGGTTCAGGTTTAACCGCAACAATGCAACAAATTGTTATTAAAGTTATTGCTAAAATAAATGGTGGCGCCATAATCTTTACAAATTCAAGGTTATCAATATTGAATTTCGAATATAAATAAAGATTTTGAGGATTACCGAAGGGGGTCAACATACCACCCAGGTTTGCAGCAATATTTTGCATTACAAAGGTAAACGCCATATATTTTTCTTTTCGAGTTTTTCGAAGAACGTAATACCCTAAAGGTAAAAAGGTTAAAAGCGCCATATCATTTGCAATAAGCATTGAGCCTATAAAGGTTATATAAACAAGGGCAATAACGCTTAATCGAGCATTTTTGAAAACCTGAACAATTGCTTTTGCCAAAGTGTAAAAGAAACGGATGTTTCTCAAAGCACATACAACAGCCAAAACGCAGAAAAGGCAAGTGAGCGTTTTGAAATCAAAATAACCTATATATTCCTTATCAAAAGGTACGAAAAAACAGGTAATGACCGCGGCTACAAAAGCAACCACGGTCACAGTATTCTTTTTAACAAATCTGATAATTTTTTCTGAAACAACAGATAAAGACATTTTTTAACTTCTTTCTGAAACGGATTAATAAAAGCTATATTTTATATCAGGATTAACAAACGCAATATTTTTAAAATCATCAGGATTTTTACGAATAATATAATCAATATAAGAATCAATTATATTTGCAGTAAAAATATAACCCATAGGATTCATATGCCCGTAAAGATAGAACTTTTCTCTGAAGCGTTCATCATAAACGGGACCGTATTTATTAATATCAAGAACATAAGAATTGCTGAAAACCTTCGTTAAATCATAAAGGGCTTTTATCGTTTTTTCCTTTTGCTCTTGAGTTCCTCTTATATCGTCATTTGGGAAGGTTACAAAGAAGAATTTTGCATCGGGGCTTATTTCTTTATATCGGCTTATAATCTGTGCATAATTTCCGATAAATGTAGGCTTATTTTTTCTGTAATTCTCGGGGTCGATATCCTCAACTCCACCGACCTCTAAACCGCCATTATAAACATCGTTAACACCAAGGGCGATAACATAAGCCTGACATTTTTTATCTTCATCCCAGAAGCCATTTGCCTCTGCAAAGGAATCAAGATATTCTCTCGCAGTCATACCGCCACGAGAGAAGTTATAGGCTTTGAGCCCATTTTTTCTTGCGATATATTGCCCCCATGAATAGTCGAACATATCGTGATAGCCTTTATTCCCCTGCTCGCCACGGGTTTCAAACTCACCTGAGGAAAGACTATCGCCAATAAAGGCGATAGTCCTGAAAATTGATGTATAGCTATAACCCGAAACTAACCTGTCAAGAGGTTTTTCATCAGGATTATATAATAAGTTTTCCCAATCCATATTAATCCTCGTCAGGATGAGCAGCTCTGTACGCTGCAACTGCATCGTCATAAGCCTTCATAGTTTCCTCTGTGGGAACATATTCTGCTCTTTCGGTATTAGCTATTGTGGGAGGATTGCCCTTTGAATCGAAGCAAGGTGTAAGGAAATCGTTTTCCCAGAGCTTTCTGTCCTCTTCCTTACGGAAATCCGGAATATCATAGGGTTTACCGTATTCCATAGCACTTCTGTGACCGAGAATTGCAACAGAAGCCATTGTTGTTGCGAAATACTCGTCCATTACGGGCTTTCTGTTTTCTCTGATAGCATTGAAGAATTCTCTTACAATGAAGAAGTCGCCACCGCCGTGACCTGCTTTTTCTGCAGCTTCTTTTGCATCAGGCTCAAAGTCTGCTTCATAAGCTGTTACTCTTTCCATACCCTCGGGAGTATGCTGTTCATTAAATGAAAGAAGAACCTTGCCATCCTCTGCACGAAGGTTTTCAATCTGACCCAACTCACCACAAACGCGATAAGTATTAGCGTGACCACCAAAATGAGACCAGCCTGTTACACGGAAAACAGAATCATCGTCATTAAGGCAGGTAACAACTGCACTTCTGTCGGGCAATCTCCAGTAAAGGTCGCCACCGCCATTTTCCTCGTTAAGAGGTCCGAAAACGGGCATTGCAGTAACTCTCTTGGGGAACGCGCCTGTGATATACATAAGCGGTCCGAGAGAGTGAGTAATATAATAAATTCTGGGAATATGGTATCTCCAATGCTTTGAAGTTGGGCAATAGTGGGCAATTTCCTTTTGTGAAATAATGGGGTGGTTATATTCACCCTCGCAGAATAAAGCCTTACCGAGAACACCGGACTGATAAACCTTACGCATTTCCTGATTGAATTTCATAAAGGGATAGTTTTCAGCAATCATATAAAAAGCATCGCTTTTTTCAACTGCTCTTACAAGCTGAACACCCTCACCCATTGAAATATTAGAGGTACATTCACTTAAAACGTGAATATTTTTCTCCAATGCTTTAATAGCATAGGGAGTATGCTCGTGGAAATAGTTGCAGAGAAAAACTGCCTCTAATCCCTCGTGATTTATAAATTCTTCGAAATCAGTATATGTAGTAACATCGGGATGGTCTGCTTTTGCTTTCTGAAGCTTTTTTTCATCAAAATCACAAACGGCAACAACCTCGCCGTTGTTAGCGGAAACGCCGTCATAGAAACCGCTTCCGCGACCTAAACCAAATATACCGAACTTAATTTTATCCATAACAATACCTCCATAGGTAAATAATTCCACATACCATTTTATCACAGAGTTTTAGTTTGTAAATAGAATTTTTATAAAAACATAGAATTTTGTTTGACAAAAAAGTAGTTTTAAAATACGCAAACAAAAAGGAATTGTTGATTTATAAAAAACATTTTGATATAATTACAATAATAACATAAAGAAAGGTTATTATATGAACAAACCGCCTTTTAAAATCACACAGAAAATTCTGAATTATGTAGCCGAAATCACAGAGCTTTCAGATAAACTTACATCAATTAACAAAATATCATCAAACCCCACCTTAAGAAGAACAAACAGAATAAAAAACATTCAAGGCTCTCTTGCTATTGAACAAAACTCACTAAGTATTAAACAGGTTACTGCCGTTATAAACGGCAAACACGTTCTTGCTCCACCCAAAGATATTGCAGAAGTCAAAAATGCTTTTGAAATTTATGAACGGTTAGATGAACTTGACCCCTACTCTATTGATGACTTACTGACTGCACATGGTGTTTTAACACGAAATCTTGTAGACGAAAGTGGTATTTTCCGCTCAGGTCAGGTAGGCGTTGTTGATGGTGACGGCAATATTATACATTTCGGAACGCTACCCCAATATGTTCCATCACTTGTTGAAGATTTATTGAATTGGGCTAAATACAACGATGTTCCCCCACTCATCAGCAGTTGCGTTTTCCACTATGAATTTGAGCTTATTCATCCCTTTGCAGATGGCAACGGCAGATTGGGAAGATTGTGGCATACTCTTCTTCTTTCAAAATGGAATCCCCTTTTTGCTTGGCTACCTATTGAATCAATTATACACAACAATCAAACTGATTATTATAATGCTATAAACTCTTCAAATGACGAAGGCGAATCAACAATCTTCATCGAATTTATGCTTTCGGTTATTAAAGAGGCGCTTGTAGAAGCAATAGAAAGTGAATAATAAAGTTAAACGACACCTATCAATTATGATAAGTGTCGTTAATTTTATATCTTATTCTCCCAATACCCTGAACAAATCCTCAAACAACGCATCACGATTAATATCGCAAACGTAATTTATAAAATGTCTGTTTACATCATAGGCATATTTGCCGTCATATTCAGGAACAGGGCTTGGAATAAGCTTTGCATTCATAAATCTGAAATCGTCATTAAAAAGCCACGCTACTGCGGTAACATCCCAGATAACTCTTGTCCAGGGCTTTTCTTTCGCATAGGAGTCTGCTTCATCTACTGTGTTTTTATATAAATAATCGCACAATTCATTTCTTCCTTGGAGCCAATGTTCGAGTTCATATTTGGAAGTTGCAAAATGGTCAACAACGCCTTTACAGGGCAGTTGTATCAACGGAATACCGCAACCGAAAACAACTCTTGCTGCAGCAATATCCTGCTTCATATTGAATTCCGTTGCGCCATAATCTTCCCATACAGCATGACCACCAAGCCATATTACAACACAATTTTCTTTCATTACAGGATTTTTTAATATAGCGGATGCCACATTGGTTATAGCACCGATAGCAACAATATAAAGAGGATTTTCAGGCGAATATTCATTAGCTAAATCTGCCATAAAATCTGCTGCCTGAGATTCTACGGGTGTTGTTTCATCAGGCAAATAGTTTTCTGAGCCTTTAAAAACAACCGAAATCAAATCTTCTCTTTTTGTTAATTGCAGTAATTTTATAATTTCATCATAGCTCTTATGCATGCCCTCAGCAGCAGTTTCAGACCTTGTGTTCAAAAAAGGTGCGGCACAAATGCCTTTTACATCAAGCTTCTGCGTAGATTTCAACATATAACCGATAGCAAACTGGTCATCAATCTCGTTATATGCATCTGTATCCAAAATAACATCAACTTTTCCTTGTGGAACTGATAAATTTTTGAGATGTTGTTCTCGGGTCATAATTATTTCCTTTCTTCCACTGTATATAAAGAAAAGACACCCTGTTGGATGTCTTTCTTACTGGTTGCGGAGGTGGGATTTGAACCACACGGCCTCCGGGTTATGAGCCCGACGAGCTACCAGGCTGCTCTACTCCGCGATATTTACTTGTGCCCTCTCTCGAGTGCTTGAGTATTATAACACTATAATTATATGTTGTCAAGAGTTTTTTATACATTATTTAAATTTTTGAATTCTTAATAATATCTTAACAAGTTACCCTGTAAAAAAGATTGATATTTATTCTATTTTAGTATATTATTTTAAATATACTGCAAAATAATGGAAACTATTTTATATAGAGAATATTTCCCCGTAAAAAAGGAGTTACCGTTAAGTCGGTTTTGAAAGATTAATGAAAAAAGTTTTGATAATAGGTGCAGGACCTGCGGGGCTTACTGCAGCTTATGAATTAGCGGAAAAGTCAAAGGATTTTGAAATCATCGTTTTCGAGGAAAGCGGTGCTTTCGGCGGTATTTCCAAAACTGTTAATTATAAAGGCAACCGAATGGATATGGGTGGTCACCGTTTCTTCTCCAAAGTGCCCGAGGTAAATGAATGGTGGGAAAAGATGCTCCCCACTCAAGGTAGTAAGCCCTTTGATGATATTGTTTTAAGCAGAGAGTCAACTGTAATTTCAGGCGGTCCTGACCCGGAAAAGACCGACAGAGTTATGTTAAGGCGCAACCGTCTTTCAAGAATTTTCTTCAAAAATAAATTCTTTGACTACCCTGTTTCATTAAAATTTGACACCATAAAAAATATGGGGCTTGTTACAACTGTTATTGTTGGCTTCAGTTATTTAAAAACCCTTGTTTACAAGCGTGAAGAAAAATCCCTTGAAGATTTTTACATTAACCGCTTCGGCAAAAAGCTTTATTCAATGTTCTTTGAAAACTACACAGAAAATCTTTGGGGCAGGCACCCCTCTGAAATTTCTCCCGAATGGGGCGCTCAAAGGGTTAAAGGGCTTTCTATTATGGCAGTTCTCAAAGATATTTTCGGTAAAATTTTCAATAAAAAGAACAGAACTGTTGAAACCTCTCTTATTGAAGAATTTGCTTACCCCAAATTAGGTCCCGGTCAGCTTTGGGAGCTTACCGCTTCTGAATTTGAGAAAACAGGCGGTAAGATTATCAAAAACGCCAAGGTTACAGAGATTATCAAAGACGCTGACAACAAAATCACAGGTCTTGTTTATGAAAAAGACGATGAAAAAATCACAGTTGATGGTGACTATATAATTTCTTCGATGCCTGTCAAAGATTTGGTTTTGGGCATGAATGATGTTCCCGATGAATACAGAGAAATTGCAAAGGGTCTTCCCTACCGCGATTATATGACAGTTGGTGTTCTTATTCCAAAGCTCAATCTCAAAAACGAAACAAAGATTAAGACCATAGGAAACATTGTACCTGATAATTGGGTTTATGTTCACGACAAAAACGTGAAAATGGGTCGTTTTCAGATTTACAACAACTGGTCTCCATATATGGTTAAGGATTTGCAGAATACCATTTGGATGGGATTGGAATATTTCTGCAACGAGGGTGACGAAATGTGGTCGCAGACAGATGAAGAATTTGCAAAATCCGCCGTTAAAGAAATGGTTACAATGGGGCTAATTGATAGCGAAAGTGATGTTCTTGATACTCACGTTGAAAGAGTTAAAAAGGCTTACCCTGCTTATTTTGACACCTACGAAAAGATGAATGATTTAAGAGAGTATCTTAACACTATTCCAAATCTTTTCTGCGTTGGCAGAAACGGTCAGCATCGTTATAACAACATTGACCACAGTATGTGCACATCCTTTGAAGCAGTTAAAAATATTCTTTCAGGCGAAACAAAGAAAGATAATATATGGAATGTTAACACCGAGAAGGAATATCACGAAGAGAAATAAGCAAATAAATCGGGACGGACAAATCCGTCCCATACTTATATAAAGAGGTGTTCAAATTGACACAGGAATTTTATTTTAAAAATGCCAAATGGGTTGGTGCGAAAGAGCGCACACCAATAGCATTTTCCGTTTTAAGAGGTAATTTTGAGCTTGAAAATTTTGAAAAAGTAAATGTTAATATATTGGGTCTTGGATTTTTTAAATGCTACATAAACGGAAAATGTATTAATCCCGATACATTTTTACCCCTTTCCTCTGACTTTGAATCAGGTTGTGACCCTGTTGATGAGGTTATTTCTGCCCACAGAATTTATGTACCTCAATTTGATATTACACCCTTTGTAAAGAAAGGCAGAAACACTATTGCTATTCACTATGGTGGTGGCTGGTACACCTTTGAAAATCGCACCTTCGGTTTGCCGAAGGCTATTTACTGTATAACTGCTGAAGGTGAAAACAACACTGTTGATTTTGTATCTGATGAAAAGTGCAAAATCGGTAAAAGCTTTGTTTCTGAATACAATTTCACACATAAAGAGTGCCACAATTTGCTTGAATACGAGGATTGCTTCGATGAGGATTTTGACGACTCCCATTGGGATAACGCCGTTTTAACAGAAGAGCTTGTAACCGATTACTGCACAACCGACTGCCCTATTGACAAGCTCATTGAAGAAAGACCTATTAAAGCAATTAAAACAACCGAAACCTCAGTTGTTTATGACTGTGGCGAAAACACAACAGGCTACCCTGTTTTAAAAATCAATGCTCCAAAAGGCGAAAAAATTATTGTTAATTTCTCTGAAGAGGTTTTACCCGACAACACTTTAGACCCCGAACACAAGCAAGGTCAAACATTTTCTGTTGTTTCCGATGGTAAAACAGTTTTTGCTCAACCTGAATTCACGTGGTATGGCTTCAGATATTTCGAGGTTATCGGTAACGCAACACCCGAATGCGTTAAGGTTATTTATGCCGATGTGCCTGTTAATTCAACATTTGACTGCGATAACGAAACACTTAACTGGATTTACAAAACCTTTATTCACACAATGCTTTGCAATATGCACACAGGGCACCCATCTGACTGCCCTCACCTTGAAAGACGAGGCTATACAGGTGACGGTCAGCTTACCTGCCACGCAGTTTTAACAACTCTTGATGCCCGCAAGCTGTATGAAAAATGGATGCAGGACATCGGCGACTGTCAGGATGTTCTAAGCGGTCACATTCAATACACAGCCCCCTATCTTCATAGCGGTGGGGGTCCGGGTGGTTGGGGCTCTGCTATTGTTGAAGTCCCCTATCAGTTATACAAGCATTATGGCGACAAAGAAATTCTTTCAAAATATTACCACAATATGCGCCGTTACATAGACTACCTTGAAGCACATTCCGATTATGGTCTTGTTACAAGTGACAAAGAGGGCAACTGGTGCCTTGGTGACTGGTGCGGACCTAATATTCTCTACCCTGACAGAGATATAACATCACACAACCAGCAGGTTGTCCTCCCTGCTTCCATGGTAAACACATATTTTATGGTTAAGTCCTTGCAAAAAATGTGTGAAATTGCAAAAATCATCGGTAAGGATGAAGATATTCCCGAATATGAAAAGAAAATCAAATATCGCAAGGGTGCAATTACTGCTGCATATTTCAACGCTTTTGACGATAACTTCATAATGAATGTTCAGGGTGCAAACTCTTTTGCCGTTGATATTGACCTTGGCAACGAAAACACCTATAAAAATATGGTCAGTTATTATAAAAAACTAGGCTACTATGATACGGGTATTTTTGCAACAGACATTGTTACCCGAACACTTTTCCGCAATGGCGACAGCGATCTTGCCATTGACCTTTTAACCCACGATGGCGATCAGGGCTTTGAGCATTGGCGCAAAAACGGTGCAACCACATTCCACGAATATTGGGACTCAAACCGTAGCCGTTCACACTCCCACCCAATGTTTGGTGCACCTGTTGCTTACCTTTTCGAATATCTTTTAGGAATAAAGCAAGAAGACGGCTCGGCAGGCTACAAGTCGCTTATTATTGAACCACAGGGTATTAACAGATTCGGCAGAATGAGGGGTAGCATCGAAGCTGTTCAGGGCATTGTGGCAGTAAGCTACAAAAACAATAATGGTAAGGTTGATTTTGAAATAAAAATCCCCGAAAACACAAAGGCTGTTTTCAGATATAAAAATAAAGAAATCGCCCTCACCCAAGGTGAGAACAATTTCACAGTATCATTATAAAAAGGAACACAATCCGCTTTCACGGATTGTGTTCCTTTTTTGTTGAAAATCAATATTTAAAATTGTAATATTTAGCGTAAAAGCTCATAGTACCCGATACAGACATATTTCCAACCATCATTTTCATATCTGCCTTCATATCTGCGGGACCGGAATGCTCAATGCTTACAAATTTACCATCCTTCGTCATAACTGCCTTGATTGTGTAATCTCTATATACAATTTCTTCGTTATCGATATCCTTTATTAAAGTTCTGATTGTTTCATCATTTTCAATTGTATCTTCAACATCATCCATATCAAGAAAATCGTTTGACATTCTTGCAAGACCATCACTATCGTCGTAGGACGGATCAACTGCATCCTTCATAACTATTGTGATAACGTAATTATCATTATTGTTGAGCTTCGCTGTAACGCTCTTTATATAACGCATTGAGCAATCGGAAACAGGCATACGCATTTTTGCTTCATACGAACCCTTCGCGTTCACTTTCACCTCAGCCTCATCCTCTGTTACAAGGAAGCCGTCTATAAGATCCGGAAGGAGCCCGGAAACTGCACTATTACTCGTTTCGAAGCGATCCACGCTCTGCCAGGATTTTTTCGAATAGCCTGCAACACCACGACGGTGGATATCTTCAGCTGCACTCTGATACATTGCAAGTGCTTCATCGGCAGTAAGGTTGCCGTTATTTGTAGTGGTATCATTATCCGGAACTGAGGGAGTTGTGTTGCTTGAGCCACTATCGGATTTTGAAGAACCGATATAGTCAACAAATTTAATGGTGTAAGCACCATTATCAAGGTTTTCAAGCGTGATTACTTCTTTTGTTTTATCACCAACCATCATAAGCTCAGACTTAACTCTGCCTGTCTTAACAAGATAGCCTTCCTTATCAAAAACTCTGTATCTTATATAATAATAGTCTTCTGTTTTTTTAGAATAACGAGCTTCAAAGGCAACTGTAACTTTAAGGGTTTTTGTGTCTGGTGTTTTATAAGAAACATTTGTTATTTTTAATGAGGATTTTCTTACGCCATCCTCATATTTTTCCTGGTTTGCGTAATTTTTGATTGAGCAAGGAAGAGAATTTTTCACTTTAAGTGTGTATGGTTTTTTTACTTCAATTGTTATATAGTCGTAGCTATTTGAATTTTCCTTGGAATAAATTTTGATTTTAACTGTACCAAATTTCTTGCCGGTAGGGGTAATATAAAGGCTTTTGGAATTGTTTTTCCATTTTTTCGCCTGGGAAAGTGTAACAATACCGCTACCTTCAACAGTTTTCCACCTTATGCCCTCGGAATCCATACAGGTAACTTTAATAGTTTTTTTGGCTGTGTCACCGGCTTTAAATGTAATTTTGGATTTACTTAAGCTTACCGCAGATTTTACAGTTATAACCGCAATATATTTCTTACCATTATATGTAGCAGTGATTTTAATTTTACCTGCCTTTTTACCGGTAACAACACCTTTTTGGCTTACTGATGCAACAGTCTTGTTGGACCTTGACCATTTGATTTTTGAATTGGAGATTGTTTTTCCGTTTTTATCAATAAGCTTTAAGGTATATTTTTTGCCTATATAAACCGACTTTTTAGTTTTGTTAAGATGTGTTTTTTCAGAAGCAGCCTCTGCCACTACTCCAATAGATGAGTCGGAAGCAATCTGACTTATCGAACTAACGGGAACGCTTGATAAAGTAATTATAACAGCCAATAAAACCATTAACACTTTACTGAGTCTTTTGTTCATACATAACACTCCTTTAAATTTAATGCTTTGCAATATTTATAATAGCATATATTCCTATAATGTACAACAAAAAATCATTAAATTACTTATGCTTCTCCAAATCATCAAGAACTTTCTTGTATGGCATAAGCATACCTTCGTTCATTTTGTTGCCCATTTTGGATTTGATTTTAGGTGAGGAAAGTGCACCGCCCAAAAGGTACATCAAAAGCATCATTCCCTTTTTCTTCTGTGGGAAATCATACTGATTATGAGCTTTGAAGAATTTGTGATCCTCTTTCATAAAGCCCTGCATAATCCAGATAAGGTCGCGGAAAATTTTGATACCGCCAACACCATAAAAATTCTGAGGACAGGTATGTTTATTTTCAAGGGCATATTCAAGGGTTTTTGCCATTTTATCTATTTCGGCATTGGGGTTAAATTCATCCGTTGCAACGCCACAAAGGAAATTTTCGCCTGTGCTTGCTCTTGCTTCAACAACTGTCTGAAGATTAATTTCTTCGCTGTAATTACCGCTGATAAGATAACCAACAGGCTTACCCATTGTAACAGATCGGTGACCGTTGCAGAAGGAGCGGTCGTCATACAGCTTAAGCTGTGTACCCATAGAATGGTCTTTTATTGTAAATGCAAAGATTCTTGCTTCGGCAGAATTAAGCTCATTTCTTAAATAATCTGCAAAGCCGTCTTTATAAATACATTCACCACTTGTGGCACAGTTAAGGCAACCGAGGCAACCACCTTTAAACGGAAAATTTCTTATATTAACAACTCTTGTTTTACGGTTGAACACCCTTTGAAAACGAGAAATCATATTCTGAAGCTGAGTGTCATTTTCAGAATAATCGGCAATAATTACAACATCGCCCGGTTTATTTGCCTCTGTTTCCTGGGGTATATCTACATTAATATTTTTAGCAGTTGTGAAAGCATTCAAGCAGGGTTCAATAACATCATTCTCAACAGACCACATCAAAAAGCTGAAAAATGCTTTTGCTTCTTCCTGACCTTTTTTCAAGGGTAAATCGTCCATATCAGCAGAAAGACCTTTTATAAATTTAAGGCCCATTTCCTGACAATTGTCCTGAATGTATCTATGAGCAGTTACATCATAAAAATGCTTTGAGGTTGAAATTTGTGTTGCATATTTACCTTTAAGATTAACACCTTTTTCTTTTAAAACGGAAATAAATTTATGTAACTGATATGGGGCAAGAAATGTATAAACAGGGTAAGAAAAAATCAGCAAATCCGCATTATTTATTTTTTCTTCCGCTTCAGAAAAGTCTTTTTCCAAAGCCTTTATCCTCTGCCCTACATTGAGAAAATCAAACTCGTGTTCAGGGTGAAGCTTTGAAAGATATATTGAGGTTTGAAGAGTTATGCTGTAATCACCCTTAGGACTGCCATTAAGAACTAAAATTTTCATACCGAACTCCTTTAGTTTTGTTATTCTTATTATACATAATATTTTCAATAAAAACAAGTTAAATAAACCTTTAAAAACTATCATATCTTCTATTTACAAATTTTTTTGATTTTGTTATTATGAATATATATGTGATATAATGTCCGAGGTGATTTTTATGAATAAAATTTTATTTGGTACAGGTGGTTGGCGTGCTGTTATCGGTGAGGATTTCATTTGCGAAAATATTCGCTGGGTTGCAAAGGGTATCAGCCTTCTTATGAAAGAAGACAATAAAACAGACAAGCCTGTTATTATTGGTTTTGACAGACGCTTTCTTTCCGAAAACGCTGCAAAATGGGTTGCTGAAGTGCTTACAAATGACGGCATAAAAGTTCTTTTTATGGATCGTTCTGCACCCACTCCCCTTGTTATGCACACCGTTAAGGACAGAGAACTTAATTTTGGTATTGAAATTACCGCAAGTCACAACCCTTCAAATTATAACGGCATTAAGCTTATTGTTGAAGAAGGCAGAGATGCTCCTGTTGAAACAACCTCTCGTCTTGAAAAGCTTATCGAAAAAGTTGATTCGGTTGATTTTACTGCTTTTGATGATGCAGTAGAAAAAGGTCTTGTTGAATATATAAACAATCCTTTTAACAAATTTCTTGATGATATTATTGATGTTATTGATATGGAGGCTCTTCGCAACCGAGGTCTTCGTGTTCTTTTTGACACGATGCACGGTTCTGGTACATATCCCCTTCTTGTTATTTTCTATACTGCAAGATGCACTATTGACACAATGAATGTAAATAAAGACGCATATTTCGGTGGTGTTATGCCTGCGCCGTCTGAAAAAAGTCTTACAAATCTAAAAAATGCAGTTGTTAAGGGCGGTTATGATTTCGGTATCGGTATGGATGGCGACGGTGACAGATTGGGCATTATCGACGCAAACGGTGAATATATTAACGCCAACGAAATCCTTTGCCTTTTATATTATTATCTTGTTAAGCACAAAGGCTGGCGCGGTCCTGTTGTAAGAAACCTTGCAACAACTCATATGCTTGACAAAATCGCAGAATCTTTTGGCGAAAAATGCTACGAGGTTCCTGTTGGCTTCAAATACATTTCCTCAAAAATTGATGAGGTTGATGCAGTTTTAGGTGGCGAATCCTCAGGCGGTTTAACAGTAAGAGGGCATATACACGGTAAGGACTCCGTTTATGCAGCTTCTCTTTTTGCAGAAATGGTAAGTGTTATGGGTGAATCCCCCTCACAGACGCTCGAAAAACTCCGTAAGGAATTCGGAGATTTTTCAATGGTTGAGGATGATATGCGCTTTGACCCTGCAGTAAAACCTATGGTTGAAAAAACGCTTATGGTTGAAAAGCGTCTTCCCGTTTTCAAGGACGAAATTGTAAAAGTAAATTACGAAGATGGCTGCAAGGTTTATTTTGAAGATGGTTTCGTTATCTGCCGTTTCTCCGGCACAGAGCCTCTTCTCAGAATCTTTGCAGAAAGCACTAATCCCGTAAGAGCAAAAGAGTATATTGAAACATTCAAGAAGTTTTTGTTTGATTAATGAGGTGACAATATGAATATCTGGCACGATATCAATCCTGAAAGAATTTCACGTTCTTCCTATGTAGCTGTTATCGAAATCAGCAAGGGAAGTAAAATGAAATATGAGCTTGATAAGGAAACCGGTCTTTTAAGACTTGACCGAGTTCTTTATACATCAACTCACTACCCTGCTAACTATGGATTTATTCCCCGAACCTATGCTAAAGACAATGACCCTTTGGACGTTCTTGTGCTTTGCTCGGGCAATATTCAGCCTATGTCACTTGTTGAATGCTATCCCATAGGCGTTATTACAATGCTTGATAATGGTGCACCTGATGATAAAATTATTTCCATTCCCTTTAATGACCCCACATATAGCTCATACAAAGACATCAGTCAGCTTCCTTCCCATGTTTTTGATGAAATGAAGCACTTTTTCTCAGTATATAAAACACTTGAGGACAAGGACACTGCCATTGATGAGGTTAAGGGTGTTCTTGACGCAGTTGCAATCATTGAAGAGGCTATAAAAGAGTACGAAGAAAAATTCGGAAAATAATCAAAATTTTAGGGTTTTTATTGAAAAAATCTCTTGCATTTAAAAAGTGTTTATGTTATTATATATGACTGTATGATACGAAAATAACGACAAGGAGGTGCCGTAATGCCCAATATTAAATCTGCAAAGAAGAGAGTTATTGTTAATGCAACAAAGGCTGCAAGAAACAAAGCTACAAACTCTGCTCTTAAAACTGCTATCAAAAAAGCTAATGCAGCTATCGATGCTAACGATGCAGCAAAGGCTGAAGCTGTTAAGGTTGCTGTTAAGAAACTTGACCAGGCTGCTGCTAAAGGTCTTCTTCACAAGAACAACGCTGCACACAAGAAATCACAGCTCGTTAACAAGCTTAACAAATCCAACTAATTGTTGGACAAAAGAAACCCCACAGCAAAATGCTGTGGGGTTTCTTTTTTATTAAGTTGCAAGTTGGAAGTGGCAAGTAGAAAGTTTCGGGTGCTGCGCACGGCATAATAAAAGTAAAAGATTCAAGACTTTACTATCCTGAATCTTTATCAGTTAAGTTTATTTTTAAATAACTTTTAGTTGAGATGAAGATGGCGAATTTGTGAGGCGACGGTGTATGCGATACTCCGAGCCGAACAAAACGCCATATTCGCTCAAATAAAGGTTATTTAGGTTGATAGAAGCCTACTTTTTTCATTACCTTATCAAGTGTTCTTTGGGAAATTCTTGTTGCAAGGTCTGCGCCTTTTTTCATACATTCTTCAAGATATTTCTTATCGTTAATAAGCTCCTTATAACGAGCCTGAACGGGTGCTAACTCATCAATTACTGCCTGACCGACTGCGGTTTTAAAGTCGCCGTAGCCTTTGCCTTCAAACTCTTTTTCAATTTCCTCAAAGGATTTGCCTGTGCAACAGGAGTAGATTGTCATAAGGTTATTTATGCCGTCCTTACCCTCTGCATATTTAACAACAGCCTGACTATCTGTAACCGCAGATTTGATTTTCTTCATAATCACATTGGGTTCATCAAGCATTGAAATATATGATTTGGGGTTATCGTCGGATTTGCTCATTTTATGAGTTGGGTCCTGAAGAGAGCAGATTTTTGCACCTGCTTTGCCGATAAAGGGTTCGGGCATTTTGAAAACATTACCGTAAATAGCATTGAAACGGTCAACAATGTTTCTTGCAAGCTCAAGGTGCTGCTTCTGGTCTGCTCCGATTGGCACGAAGTCTGCACCATAAACAAGAATATCTGCTGCCATAAGCACAGGATAGTCAAAAAGACCTACGGAAATATTACCGTCAAGCTTCTGACTCTTCTCCTTGAACTGAGTCATTCTTGCAGCTTCACCAAACTGAGTGTAGCAGTTGAGAATCCAACCTAACTGAGCGTGGGTGGGAACATGGCTCTGAACGAAAACAACATTCTTTTCAGGGTCAATGCCAAGTGCTAAAAGAAGCGCGTAAAGCTCAAGTGTATTCTTTTTAAGCTGCTGGGGATTTTCACGGAATGTGGGCACTGTTATTGAGTGCAAATCCGCAACACCATAAAGGCAGTCATAATCCTCGCACATATTTTTCCAGTTTTTGAGTGCCCCAAGGTAGTTACCCAAAGTGGGTGTACCTGTGGGCTGAATGCAACTCAAAACTATTTTCTTTCTTTCGGGAATCTGGTTTTCCATTTGTATTTACTCCGTTTAGTTATATTTCTTAGAAAAGACCTGTGATTTTGCCGTTCTCATCAACATCAATACGCTCTGCTGCAGGGCTCTTGGGAAGACCGGGCATAGTCATAATATCACCTGTGAGAACAACAATGAAGCCTGCACCTGCAGAAACCTTGAGGTTTCTTACTGTAACCTTGAAGTTATCGGGTGCGCCAAGCTTTGTGGGGTCATCAGAGAAGCTGTACTGTGTTTTTGCAATACATACAGGAAGATTGCCGAAGCCGTCAACTTTCAGCTGATCAAGCTGTTTCTTTGCATTGGTTGTGAACTCGATTCCGTCACCGCCATATACTTTAGTTACAACTGCTTCGATTTTCTCTTCAATTGAAGATTCTGTTTCATAAGAGAATGTAAAGCCTGAATTATCCTCCTCTTCGCAAAGGCGAACAACCTCTTTTGCGAGCTCTACGCCACCTTTACCACCATCTGCCCAGACAGTTGAAAGAACAGTATTAACACCAAGCTCTTTACATTTATTGATAATGAAGTCAATCTCGTTATCTGTATCTGTGGGGAAACGGTTAACAGCAACAACGCAAGGAAGTTTGTAAACATTTTTGATATTTGAAACATGGCGAAGAAGATTAGGAATACCCTTTTCAAGTGCTTCGATATTTTCCTCACCAAGCTGGTCTTTCTTAAGACCACCGTGCATTTTGAGAGCTCTTACAGTAGCAACAACTACAACTGCATTGGGCTTAATACCTGCAGCACGACACTTGATATCAAGGAATTTCTCTGCACCAAGGTCTGCACCAAAGCCAGCTTCTGTAATAGCATAATCTGCAGTGCTCATTGCCATTTTTGTTGCAAGGACTGTATTACATCCGTGAGCGATATTTGCAAAAGGTCCACCATGAACAAAAGCGGGTGTACCTTCAAGAGTCTGAACAAGGTTGGGCTTAACTGCATCAACAAGAAGAGCAGTCATAGCACCCTGAGCTTTAATATCACCACAAGTAACGGGCTTGCCACTGTAATCATAAGCAACAACTATTCTTGCAAGTCTTTCTTTAAGGTCTGTTACAGAGGTTGCAAGACAGAAAACAGCCATAATTTCACTTGCAACAGTAATATCGAAGCCATCCTCGCGGGGGACGCCCTGCATTCTTCCGCCGAGACCATCAACGATATTACGAAGCTGTCTGTCGTTCATATCAACACAACGCTTCCATGTAATGCGCTTAACATCAATACCGAGAGCATTACCCTGCTGAATATGGTTATCAAGCATAGCAGCAAGAAGGTTATTTGCAGCACCGATAGCGTGGAAGTCACCTGTAAAGTGAAGGTTAATATCTTCCATAGGAACAACCTGAGCATAGCCGCCACCTGCTGCACCGCCCTTAACACCGAAAACGGGTCCGAGAGAGGGCTCACGAAGAGCAACGCAGGTATTATAACCACAAAGGTTCATTGCATCTGCAAGACCGATGGTAGTTGTTGTTTTGCCTTCACCTGCAGGAGTAGGTGTAATAGCGGTAACAAGAACAAGTTTACCTTTCTTGTCACTCTTTTTAAGATATGATAAATCAATTTTTGCTTTATACCAACCATAAGGTTCAAGGTACTCTTTGCCCACACCTGCTTTTTCAGCAATTTCGGTGATAGGTTTCATTTTACAGCTCTGTGCAATTTCAATATCGGTAAGATATGCCATTTTTCTTTCTCCCCTATTTATAGAATTTTTATTCTTGTATATTTAATTTCTCACGGCAAAGGTCTTTGAAGAACTCAAAATTTTCTTCACCGCAAATATCAATGTTATTAATCAGCGAGTTCTGATAATCATCAAAAAGCTTCTGCTTTTTTGCAGGACTGCGCTGAAGCTCGATTTGCTTTACCAAATCATTAAAGGATTCGTTTATAAAGCCACGGATAATTTTATCTCTTCGGGCATTTATATCATTCATCTGGTCAGTTGGACCATTCCCCTCAAATCGCCAATATGGTTCAATTTTCATAAGCCTTTCCGTGCTTTCTATTAAATCCTTAAAGGAACTGAAAAACACCTGAGGGTATTTTGTTGTATTAACATTTCTTGCGGCAGTTGCACCGATTTTAATGTTCTTAACAACATAGTTATTAATTGCCGTTATAAGCAAATCCTGAGAAAGCAATTTTCTTGTAACGGGAATTGATGAAACAATTTTCTGAATTTCTATTCTTTCATCTCTGTCAAAATCCCGGGGCTTATGAACATAGCCCTGAGGTTCTTTTTTCTTTTTTAAAAAATCAAACATATTAATATTTGTCCTTTATTTTGTAACCTGTTTTATAATCATAAGCGCTCTTATATGAACCTTTGAAGGCTCTTACTGTGTAATAATAAGTAACGCCCTTTTCAGCGGTTTCATCTTTATAAGAAAGATTTGAATCGCCTTTAACGGTTCCAAGGTAAGTCCAATCAGGATCACCGCTTATTTTACGATAAATACGGTATTTCGTAGCACCTGATGATTTGGAATAATTAACTGTAATGCCAGAATTTGTGCTTGTAGCACTTGAAATTACAGGCTTATCAAGGTAAACAGTTTTTTGAGTGAAATAACCGCTGGACACACCCGAGCCTATAGCTCTGACAGCGTAGCTATATTTAATACCGCTTTTGGCGGTTTCATCTGTGTATGTAAATGTACCGTTATTGAGCTTTTTAAGAAGCACCCAATCACCATCTTCGATTTTTCTGTAAACTCTGTAAGAAGAGGCAACTGATACCTTTTCCCAACCTATCTGCACACCCTTTGTTGTGTTTTTAAAGGTTGAAATCTCAGGTGCTTCAATATACTTCTTGGTGACACCGGATTTGTTGTAGTCACTTATACTATTATCATCATAGGCGCGGACTGTATAGCTATAAGTTTCAAGATTTTCTACATTTTTATCAATAAAATAAAGCCTTGATTTTTCAACTGTACCGATATGCTTCCATGTTGTGCTGTTTTCGGTTTTTCTGTAAATATTATAGTTGGTTGCAGTTGAAACCTTTTCCCAGTAAACCTTCACACCACTGTTATGGTTACTTGCAGAGGAAAGCTTTGGTGTTGCAATATAATATGTTGATACGCCATCTTTGAAATATCTGCTTACACCATTCCCGTTATAGGCTTTGACTGTGTATGTATTGTTGTAGGAAGAATATGCTTTTGTGTCCGTATAAGAAAGATTCCCTTTCCCTTTTACAGTTGTAATTCTCTCATATTTTCCTGATTTGTTTTTTCTGTAAATATAATAGCCATCTGCATCGGAAGAATAAGTCCACTTTATTTCTACACCCTTTTCTGTTTGCGTTGCAGAGACAGGCTTTGGAGTTATTGCTTCGGAAGCACGATACTCAACACCGAACATCTTGCAATAATTATGACCTGCAGAATTTGTGGGTGCATAAATCTTTGCTTTTTCGTTAACTTCACAGATAATAAAACAATCAACAGTAAAACCTGTTAATGAGGCATAATAAACAAAATTATCTTCATTAACTTCTTCGTGACTGATACCCTTCTGGTCAAGCATAAACTCAAGACCCTCGAAATCAAAATCATAACCGAAAGCTAATGAGCAATAACCGATATATTTAACTGATGTGGGCAAGTGAATTGATGAAAGATTGTTACAAGAGATAAATGCGTTGTCGTAAATATTTTTAACACCATTTTCAATATCTACGGATTTCAACTCAGTATTCCCTGCAAATGCCTGATACTGAATATCTTTTACGGTGCCGGGAACCTTAAATGAGGTATGCTTACAGTTAAGAAAAGCACATCTACTGATTTCTGTAACGGTATCCGGGATTTTAAAATTGTTTTTTCCACCATCAGAATATCTTCCGATAGGATATGCCACAAGCTTTGTTAAATCCTTGGAATAAACAACTCCGTCAACCGCTTTGAAATAGGGGTTTTCAGGGCTTACGCTGTATTGAGTAAGGCTTTGGGAATTGAATATTGTTCCGTCAAATTCTTTGAGATTTTTAGGGAGGGTTACAGAAGAAATTGATGTATCTGCAAAAGCAGAATCACCGATAAATTCAATGGAATCGGGCAAGGTTACAGATTCAAGCTTTTCTTCACCATAAAAAGCACCTTCCATAATGCTCTTTACGCCCTCTTCAATAATCAGCTCAGTAATATAACGGTTTCCGAGAGCTGTTTTCCAACATTGGTCAGTACCATTTGGCATATAACCATCACCACTGATTCTCAGTGTTGCTGTTGTTAAACCACGGGAAAGCTCCCAATAAATTGTTCCGTTATCATCGGCAGAGGTATCCTGCATCTGACCTGTTACAACCCCGTCCAAAAGGCCAGCAGACGCTGTTACGCTTAAAGATGAAAATATACTTATACTCATAACAAGAACAAGCAAGACTGAAACTAATCTTTTCATAAACACCTCTCCTTTTAATTTATGATACGTCAATTATATATTATATTATTATAAAATAAAAAAGTCAATAAAAGGAAAGAAAACAACAATAAGCCTCGTTGTTTTCTTTCCTTTTTATGTTAAAGTTATTTTTTCTCCGTCCCATTTGCAAATTATATTTTTTTTATTTTTGGTTTCACCGGATAAATACTTTTCTGCAAGGGTATCCTCCACTAAAGATGTTACTGCTCTTCTTAAAGGTCTTGCGCCGTAAATATTATCAAGACCCTTTCGGGAAACTTCTTCAACAACGCTTTCATCAAAAGTAATATCAAAGCCTGTATTTTTGCATCTTTTTTCAAGTTCTGAAAGCATACGCCGTGCAATTTCTTTAATCTGAGTTTCATCAAGAGATTGGAAAATTATAATTTCATCAATTCGGTTTATAAACTCAGGCTTAAAAAACTTTTTCACTTCTTCGTTTACAAGGTTTTTAATTCTTTCGCGTCTACCATTGTCAGCACTTTCTCCCGCAAAGCCCATAGTGCTTTTATTGTTTGAAATTAACTCTGCACCGATATTGGAGGTCATTATAACAACGCAATTTTTAAAATCGGCTTTTCGTCCGTTAGAATCTGTTAAAACCCCGTCTTCCATTATCTGCAAAAGAATGTTGAAAACATCACTGTCTGCCTTTTCAATTTCGTCAAAAAGGATTATTGAATAAGGGTTTCTTCTTACTTTTTCCGTCAGTTGTCCCCCCTCGTCAAACCCCACATAACCGGGAGGAGAGCCAACAAGACGGGAAACGGAATGCTTTTCCATATACTCGGACATATCAATTCTTATAATCTGCTGTTCCGAGCCGAAAAGACATTCTGCAAGAGCTTTGGTAAGCTCGGTTTTGCCCACACCTGTTGGACCTAAAAATAAAAATGAACCAATTGGTCTTTTAGGATTTCTGAAACCGGAGCGTCCTCTTCTGACTGCCTTGGAAACCGCGCTGACAGCCTCCTCCTGCCCCACTATTCTTTTATGAAGGAAATCTTCAAGCTTCAGAAGCTTCTGACTTTCTTCTTCGGTTAATTGAGAAACGGGAACTCCCGTCCATGCAGAAACAACATCCGCAATATTTTCCGGAGAAACTGTTTTTATTTCTGCTTTAGCGGAGTCCTTCCACTGTTGATTTTTCACTCTTAAAAGGCTTGTGGCTTCTTTCTCTTTATCCCGAAGCGCTGCCGCCTTTTCAAAATCCTGTTTCTCAATTGCCTGATGCTTCTGAGTGCATATTTCCTTAAGTCTGCTTTCAAGGGCTCTTATGTGTGCAGGTGGTGTATAATTTTTAAGACGAACCCGCGAAGAGGCTTCATCAATTAAATCAATTGCTTTATCAGGCAAAAATCTGTCAGTAATATAGCGCACACTTAAATCTACCGCAGAATTTATAGCTTCATCGCTTATTTTTACATTGTGGTGTTTCTCGTATCTCTCCTTAAGACCTTTCAGCATTAAAATTGTTGTTTCTCTGTCAGGCTCATCAACACTGACAGTCTGGAAACGCCTTTCTAAAGCTGCATCCTTTTCGATATATTTCCGATATTCGTCTAAAGTGGTTGCACCCACCACCTGAATCTCACCTCTTGCAAGAGAGGGCTTTAAAATATTTGCCGCATCAACTGCGCCCTCCGCAGAACCTGCTCCCACAATATTGTGAAGTTCATCAATAAAAAGAATTATATTTCCGTCCTTGCAGACCTCATCAATAATATTTTTAATTCGTTCTTCAAAATCACCGCGATATTTTGTGCCTGCAACCATACAGGTTAAATCCACGCTTATAACCCGTTTATTTTTTAAAAGCTCGGGAACATCACCACTTGCTATCTGTAAAGCAAGGCCCTCTGCTACCGCAGTTTTACCAACACCCGGTTCACCAATTAAGCAAGGGTTATTTTTAGTTCTCCGGCAAAGAATTTCTATTACCCTTTTAATCTGAGCATTTCTGCCGATTACAGGGTCAATACCACCATTTTCTGCTAATTCCGTTAAATCCTTTCCGTATTTACTAATCATAGTTTTTTTCATTTCGGAAAGCTTACTGTTTTTACTTTCGGGAATGTCACTTGCTTTTAAAACATCCGAACTGACATCATAAGGAGTAACACCTAATAAACTCAATATTTTGCATCCTGCACATTGGGTTTCTCTTAAAAGAGCGCTCAGAAGCTGCTGGGTGCCTGATTCACCCAAAGGTGCATTTCTGCCTGAAGCAAGGGCATTTTCTATTATTTTTCTGCAACGAGGGGTTATATCATCAGGTGTGAGATTAGTGGGAAGTCCTATACCTACTACGTTTTTTATCTGCTCTTCCGCTTTTTTTAAGGTTATTTTTTTACTCCCTAAAATTGAAGCGGAAACCATCCTTGAATCTGACAAAAGCCCCAACAAAATATGCTCACTACCGATATAAGTGTGTCCTAAATTTTCCGCCGCTTCAATGGAATAATTAAGGGCGTTATTTGCGCTTTGGGTAAACCCTGTAAATTTATACATAAAATCTCCTATTCGTTACGAATTACTGCTAATGTAAGAACTGTTAAATCATCCTGCTTCTCAGGTTGAAGGCGGCGGATGTTTTCACAAAGCTCTGTTGTAAAGCCTCGTACATTACCGCCCGAAAATTTCTTCAGTTCGTTTTTCAAAAATGGCATATCCTCTTCTCTTATTCCGTCCGAGGACATAACAAGAACATCACCATAGCCTAAATTTCCTGAACCGCAACTGATTTCGGTATTACTTATAATTCCCAATGGTAAAGAGGAAAAGCCCACATCAATAATTTTCCCGTTCTTCCTTACAACTGTATTGGGTGCACCGCATTTATAGAACTCCACATGGCCTGTAAAAAGGTCAACTACAGTTAAATCAAGGGTAACCGAGCATTCCTCACCTGATTTTGAAATAATGGATGTGTTGACTGTGTTAATTGAGGCTTTAATACCAAAGCCTGCTTTTATAAGCTTTTCTAAAAGAGTTACTGCAAGACCCGATGAAAGAGCCGCCTTTGTGCCTGTGCCCATTCCGTCACAAATAACGGCATAAAACAATCCGTTGCCGTCTTCAAAGGTAGAAAAGGTATCACCCGAATACCTTTCACCATTGGCGCAAAACTGCACACCTGCGTTTACAATCTTATATTCGTATTTTTCTCTATAAGTAATTTTTGTAATTTCTTCTTCCCTCTCAACAAGAGGCAATTCAAAGGTTCTTCCTGCAATTATTCCGATTTGAGTGCTTAAACTGCTTAAATTGGGTTTCCGGGAAAAATTTTGAACAGTTAAAGCAACTGTCATTTTCTCCATAGAATTTATATAACAGCAGCACTCAACCACTTCAAAACCGCAGGTTACCGCAGCAGCTTTTATTCTGTTAGCACAGTCCATATCAAAGCGGATGTCCTCATCAATTTTACTGCACAAAGAATCAAGAAGAGCGGAAACATTAATAAATTGCTCTGATGCCAATCTATGCATTTCATTAAAGCGCATTTCAAAGCGTTGTCGGGTTTTATATTCTCCATACAATTTATTAAAGCTACTGCTTATGTTCTCCGTTCTTATGCATTTAGCGGCAAAATGTTGAGGTACTGTTTTATACTCAAGGTATTTCCCCTCTTTTTTCATTGTGAGAAGGGTGTTGAAAATATCTTGGGTATCTTCCCTGTTTTCTTGCCAACAAACATCATAAAGCCCACAGGAACCACAAATACGCTCTTTGGTTTTTTTACTCACATTTCCTATATCTGATTTTTCAGATTTACTTAAAGCATCGCTGACACTTGAAAGTGAAGCGCAGATTTCCGCAGAGGTTTTTGAAGCATATTTCAGTTTATTGAAAATATCATTTTTTACTGTATCTAATATGGGCGAAGTAACATTCGGTTTTAGAATAGTTCTTATTTTCTCATCAAAAGCATTACTCAGAACAAAGAACAGCATTCCTGCAACCGTTGTTTCAATTAACACTATGGGTAAACTGTCGTTTTCATAGGAAACAACCGTCACCGCAACGCCTGAAAAAACAAAGGCTAAAAATGATGCAATTCTACCATAAGATGAAAAAGCACCTGCCAAAAGCCCCCCAAAGGAATAAAAGCTTAAAAGCAGAATATCAGAGCTACCCAAAGCAGTTGTAAGCCCACCGCAAATCCCCACAATTGCTCCACCAGCTTCCTTGCAATAAAAAGCACAAACGAGTATTAAAAAGGTTGTGATTATATTTGCAGGATGTATTCCGAACAAATCAATTTTTCTTATAGAAAGAAGCAGAAGCATAGTGCTTATAATTACGGCGGTTGCTTCCTTGGAGGTAAGCATTGTAAGTCCGCCCTTTAACGAAAGAACAGTCTGACTTTTAAAGAGCAAATAAGCTGTTGCAGAGCCTATTGCACCCTCGGCAAAGGAAAGCATAACAGAAAGAAGGGTTGCATCTTCTGCAAAAACGATAGCAAGACCCGTAACAAAAAGGCAGATAAAAACCGTTATCAGTGGTGTTACTGCATTATCTCGGATTTGCCTGAAGGGCTTTAAAGCGCTCATTATAACGCAAAGCGCCAGAACTGCCGAGGTATATCGAAGAGCAGAAACGGAATCGAGACTAAAAAACCAACCTACCGTTGCACCCAAAGCAGCAGTTATTGTTAAATCCTTCGGAACACTACCACAGAAAGCCACGCCAAAGGGTGAAAACTCATTATTAAAGCCTGCAAGGCTGAAAAGAACACCCAAAACAAAGGTTATGGTATGCCTTAAAATAAATCCTTTTAATTCTGTATTTTTTGCTTTCTCCCATCTGCTTTTTCCCACACGCTCTGCTACTTTTACGCTCATACAAAATCTCCTAATTACATTGGTAATTATATTGTACGGACAAGCATCAGAAAAAAGGGTCGCATTCCGTTGTACTTTTATATATTTTTCTGTTATAATTAAACTGTATTTGAAGAAAAAAAGCGAAAAAAGAAATTTTCTTTTATTTCTTAAGAATTTTGTAATAATTTTATTTATTATTTTGTAATATACCCATCTTACAATAAAAATGCAGAAAGAAATTTGGGGGTAGATTTATGTATAACGTTCTTATTTGCGATGATGATAAAGCTATTTTAAACTCCATTGAGATTTATCTTAATATGGAGGGCTACAAGCCGTTTCTTGCCACCAACGGCAAAGAGGCTTTGAAAATCATCGAGGAAAACGAAATTCATTGCATTGTTCTTGATATTATGATGCCCGAGCTTGATGGTCTGCAGACAACTCTGGAAATCAGAAAATCAAAGAACATTCCGATAATTCTTCTTTCCGCTAAAAGCGAGGACACCGACAAAATCACAGGTCTCGGCTTTGGCGCAGATGATTATGTTACAAAACCCTTTAACCCCCTTGAGCTTACTGCAAGAGTAAAAAGCCAGATAAGGCGATACTGCTCTTTGGGTAGCCTTGAAAAAAAGCAGGGCGTTATTGTGAATGGCGGTCTTTCAGTTGACACAATTGCCCACGAGGTAACTGTTGACGGAGAACCCGTTAAGCTTACTGCAACGGAATACGGCATTGTGGAGCATCTTATGAAAAACCTGGGATGCATTCTTTCTACAACACAGATTTACGAGGCAGTTTGGGGTGAGCCCTGTATGGTGGGCGACAAAACCGTTACAGTTCACATCAGGCGCATACGCGAAAAAATTGAGATTAACCCGAAGGAGCCAAAATATTTAAAGGTGGTGTGGGGAATTGGATACAAAATTGAAAAACTCTAAGTATCATCCGCTTATAAAATTGGTGGCGGTGCTTCTGACAATCATATTTGCATTTTTTACGGGTATTAATGCATTAAGCTTTATAAGAAAAGGAATTTATTATGCTTCAACTAACGGTGAGCTTAAAAATACACCTATCTTCGCTTCTGAAATAATTCATGAGGTATATAGGCTTACCTACCTTAAAGAAAAGGTGAATTCCTATAATAAGAATTTGACTTACGAGCAATTTCTTAAAACAGTTGAAGCAAAAAACATTGTTAAAACCCTCAACAAGCAAGAGGAACGAGCAATTAAGCTTTTTAACACAATTCAGGAATTGAAAAAGCTTCGCCCTAACCAAATCAAAACAAATAACGACACTTACGATATTGATGAAAACGGTATTGTTTATTTTCCTGAAACAGACGCATATATCTCTGCTAATGAGTTTTATGATTACTATAACGAATATTATTACGATGGTAATTATACAGAACAGGTTACCGCTGTTGTAATCTACGACTATGAAGGGAATGAAGTCAAATACCCTTCTGATGATGAGGAGCTTTTTAAAATTAAAGATAGTTATTCTTCTTACGCTGATTGGAATAACAAATACCAACAATTAAGAAGTGCTATTTTTGACATTGTTACTGACGCTACCTCAGTTGAACAAATAAGGCTCAGCTTTACGGCTTCCAAAAATAAAAAGCTTGAGGAGGCTTATTACCAGAGCACCAAAGAGGTTGCCGAAACACTCGAAAATTTTGTAAACGTTGATTTTATTCTAAAAAACAACAAAACAGGTAAATTCATTTCAACAATGGATGAGGCAGAGCACAGCTCTTTTATAAAAAACCTTTATAACAATAGCCTTTACACAATTGAATTTGATGGTGAAAAGCTTTGTTCAGCACCACAAGAAATCAACAAATCAACCGACCTTCTGAAATTTTTAACGGACACTTATTTGTTACAGAGGAAAGCTGTTGACGAAGCCTTACTTTTATCTGCACTTGAGGGTTACACCCTTTACCTAAAAATTGATAAAATACAAGCACTTAACACACCCGGTGATGCATACTACAATATGTATCGGGTATGGAATAGCCTGCCTGAAACAGATGCAGATACATTTTTAAGCTTCACTTTAATTTCAGCAATACTTTCTTTAGCTTGCTTTATTGCTTGTTGCTTTATGAGTGGAAAACGAAAGGACGGCAGCATAAAATTAGCTCCAACAGATAAAATCCTGTTTGTTATTTACCTTGCTTGCACAATTGCCTTGGTTGGTTTAATTGGCTTCGGCATTGGTTGCCTTGCATATATGGACTTTATAGAGGTTGATGAAATTATAGAAAACTATTCCTCTTATATATGGCTATTAACACCCAGCTTTATTCATAAGGCTATCGGCATCGGCTTTGCGCTTATTTCACTTTTCCTTTTGAGCTTTGTGCTTTATATTATAAGAAATGTCAGAGCAGGCACCTTTGGTAACAAATTTATGCTCATTTATTTCAAGCGTAAAATAAATAAATGTGTAAAAAAAGCAAAGAGCAAGGCAGCAGAAAAGGAAATAACACCTGACCAGATTAAAAGAAGAATTAAAACACAGACAATTCTTTTCTTTGTTGGGTATGTGGCTATAAACGTTTTCTTTTACATTCTTGCTGTTGCAGAGTTATTCCCTGTATCTATTATTGGTCTTATAATTTTCAATTCTTTAGCTCTTGTTTACGCTATGCTTTATATAAGCGATGTTGTAAGACTTGCAAAGGTTGCGGAAGAAATAAGAAGCGGAAACTATAAAACAGTTATTAACACCAAAAACTATGTTAAACCATTAAGATTATTCGCATCTGATTTAAGTGCTTGCCGTGATGGCATTAAAAATGCCATTAACGAGGCTATTAAGGGTGAACATCTTAAAACCGAGCTTATAACAAATGTTTCCCACGATTTAAAAACTCCCCTCACCTCTATTATCAACTATGTTTCTCTTCTTAAAATGGGTAACATTGAGGGCGAGGAAGAGAAAAAGTATATTGATATTCTCGATGAAAAATCAAAGAAGCTGAAAAGACTTATTGAGGATTTAACTGAGGCAAGCAAGGCGAATTCAGGCAATATAAAAATGAATGTTGCCCAGGTTAATCTCAATGAAATGGCTCTTCAGGCAGTTGGCGAAAACAGCGATGTGCTTGAAAATGCAGGGCTTGATGTTGTTTTAACAGAAAAAGATAGCGAGATTATTGTTAACGCAGACAGCCAGCATACCTTCAGAATTATTGACAACCTTTTCTCCAATGCTCGTAAATACTCCCTTACGGGAACAAGAGTTTATGTTGATGTTTATAAAGAAAACGGCTTCGGTGTTTTTGAAATCAAGAACATAAGCCGTGAAAAGCTTAACATTGACCCACAGGAGCTGACAGAAAGATTTGTTCGCGGTGATAACTCACGAACAACAGACGGAAGCGGTCTCGGTCTTTCCATAGCACGAAGCTTTGCAGAGCTTCAGAACGGTATTTTCAATATTGAAATTGACGGCGATATGTTCAAAGCGGTTGTAAAACTTCCGTTGACGTAAATATTAACTAAAACAAAAGGGGCTGTAAAAAAAGGCGAGTTTTTTTACAGCTCCTTTTCAGGGGATAGAAAAAAAGATGCAGAACGGACAAACTGAGCAAAATCAAGGCTTCAGACTTGGTTTTGCTTGCCCGAAGGCGTACAAAGGTACGTCGAGTGGCGAAGTTTGTTCGTAGTATAAAACATAATTTTTTCATCATTTTTATATTTTTTATATTCTTTAAGGGGTTCTACAGGCTTTATACACCTGCAGAACCCCTTGCTATAGCTGGTTTTATACGGTCTGCGCTTTTTTTACATCCCCTTAAGCTTTTTATTTAATTTTAGAAAATACAGGGAAGTCTACCGGACCACTTGTATGCTTCAAACCAATTTTTTCTGCGGCAGCAATACATTTCAAGCCATCTTCGGTTGTCCTTTTCTTCCTTTCAGGTATTTCCTTCAATAAGAAGAAAAGATTGAAATTAACCAGTGCATTAATTAGTTCCGCCTTTGTTATTCCACATCTTTTATATTCTGCTAAAATTTCGAATGCAACATAATCAAGAGCGAAGCTCTCAAAGTTTTTCTTCTTTTTATTTGTAGCTTTGAGCCATTTATAAAATTTGCAAAACTTTCTAACATCTGTTTTTTCTCTGAAATATAAGCCGTTAATGCAAAAATCAATTTGTTGCTCATTAAGAGTCTCAAGGAAATAGGAATAGTAATCCTGCAGAATTTTCGCAACCTCTTTATGTTGGCGGTCAAGACTGTTTTGAGTGATTTGTTTCTCGTGAAGTCTATATATCATCAGATATTCCGGCTGAAGCTGAATTTTATAACCCGCTTTTACAATTCTTGTCCAAAGCTCCATATCTTCTGTACAGGTTACATTGGTGCTATATTTCAATTCTTTTATAACCTCAGCCTTTGCAATAACACCCGGATGGAGAATGGGATTTGTCAGTAATAATCTTGCTTTTATAAAATCGTAGTCGCATCTGCTTCCCCCACCACCTGAAGTATACACACCATTTTTCAGGGTCATAAAACGACAAGAGGAAAGAGCAACGTCAGAATTTTTTTCCATAAAAGCATACTGCTTCTCAAATCTGTCAGGGAGGCAGATATCGTCTGCATCCATTCGTGCAATATATTTTCCCTGAGCGAAGGTTAATGCTTTATTAAGAGAGGCAGGCAATCTTAAATTAACCTCATTGGTATGAACCTTAATGCGTTCATCAGTAGAAGCATATCTTTCTAAAATGCTGAGAGTAGTATCTGTTGAGCAGTCATTAATGGCAACCAACTCCCAATCCTTGAAGGTTTGATTACATATACTGTCAAGGGTTTCCTCCAGATAGTCCTCTCCATTATAAACGCTCATAATTACTGAAATTTTTGGTATCTTGTTCAAAATCATTACGCCGCCTTTTTTATTATCCTTTTTATTCTGTTACAAATATACAAAAAATAAAATGAAAGTCTGATTTGTTTTCTTTTCAACAAGAAAATACTGATTCTGCTTTTCAACGAAATGCCCTCAAACTCGGCTTTTGTCAATTCATCGGCAAATTCAGATTTCAATATAATATCTTCAATTTCACCGATTTTACCAAAGGCGTTGCTCCGGGCTGCAGAAGCCAACAAGGAAAAGCACATAAAGCAATAATATCTTGAAAATTGCTCTTCAAAATCGGCAAGCACCGAAACATCAAGGGCTTTAATATTGCTCATAACCACATTAAGCTGGCTTATCTGATGAGTAAATGAGCTTACAGACATTGAATCGTTTCTGATGGTATATAAATATGTAGCCTTTTTGCTTATATATATTTTCTTTGCCTGCAAAAAGCAAGGCACAACGCACATAATATCTTCACCAAGGGTGATTTTGGTGCTTACATTAAGCTGATTAGGTGTTACAAGGCTTCTTCTGATTATTTTGCCTGATAAAAAATATGCAATATGATTCATATTTTTATCTGACAGCAATCGCGGGTAAACCTTTTTTTCCAAATCCTCCCCTGAATACAAGCCCTCATCTAAAATATCACTGATTTTTTCTCCCACTTTACCATCAATATAGTGCTTAAGTGAAAATGTAACAACATCGGTATCGGTGGATTTTATTATTTCATAGGCGGTTTCAAGTGTATAGCCTTCAATGGCATCGTCTGCATCCAGATTCAGCACATACTCGCCCCTTGCTATTTTTATTCCTGCCTGCCTTGCACTGACCAAGCCACCATTCTCCTTGTGAATAACAACAATTCGTTGGTCTTTTTTCTCGTATGCATCGCAAATTTCAGGACTCTTATCGGGAGAGCCATCGTCCACAAGAATAAGCTCAAAATCGCCGAAGGTTTGCGAAAGTACACTTTCGATACAACGCTCTAAATATTTTTCAACCTTATATATAGGAACTATAACAGAGAAAAACACACCCGCGCCTCCTTATAAGTTTCTTAACACTACAACAATCTTTTGCAAGAGATATAATTTATATTTCATTGTAAATGCAAACACTGCCTGCTTTATGGGTAATTTGTACCAGGGGTAATGCTTCAGAGCATTCTCAATTTCCTGACTGGTACATATTTTTTTTAAGTTTTTTCTCAACTCAAAAAAGCTGATTCCGTTTTCACGGGCATACATAATTTCCTGAGAACACAATACTCTTGCATAGCCCTGGGTTACTCTGTCCAAATAAATCTTATATTCGTCTGCAGAAACATCGTTTTTTATACGGTCTTCAACTGCTTTGAGATACACAAGATTCTGCTCTAATCTATCTTTCTTATAAGATTTTGAAATTGAACCTTCATTACGGAAATAATTGTAATAAACACCGGGAATTCCAACTGCTGATTTTATATGATGTATAAAATCAATAGTAAACAATGCATCCTCCGACATTATTTCTCTTTCTGATAAGAATTTAATATTATTCTTTTCGATTACATCTCTTTTGTATAAATTTTTCCAGACGCTTGTACCGTAACGACTATCCTCCGGCTCATGGGGCAACGCACCCACTACCCCCAGCAACAAATCTTTTATTTTATCTTCGGAAAAATATGTTTCTTTATCAAAACAGTTTTTTTCCTCATCTGCGCCTTCTTTGGCAAAAACATTTCCACCTACAAAACGAGCTCCCGAAACAACAAGCTCAGCCTCGTATTTTTTTGCCGCACTATAAAGCGCTTCAAACATCTGACAATCTACATAGTCATCGGAATCGGTAAAGCCTAAATATTCACCTGTGGCTATTTCCAAGGCAGAATTTCTTGCCATACCCGCGCCTGCATTCTTTTTGTGTATTACCTTTACCCGGGAATCCACTTTTGCATAGTCATCACAAATGGCAGGTGATTTATCAGGAGATTCATCATCAACAAGAATTATTTCTATATCTTCCAAAGTCTGATTTATCAATGAATCCACGCATCTGTTAAGATATTTTTCTGCTTTATACACAGGCACTATAACGCTAACCTTTGGTGACACCGCAACCTTACCCCCGTTTTACAAACTCGTTATATTTATCAATCAGATTTTCACAGTAAGCTTCAACATCTGCTATATTTTCCCATTCTTTTTCACAATTGAGCTTTAACAGATTGTAATACTCTTCGTTATCAAGAGTTTTTATAATTGTATTGGCTACATCTTCAGCAGTTGGAGAGTGAACTAAGGAACCATTAACGCCATCCTTAACCAATTCTGCCATACCACCGCTATTCATAGTTACAACGGGAACACCCATTGAATGAGCCTCTAAAATTGATAAAGGACAATTCTCGTAGCAGACTGATGGTGCAAGAAGAATACGGGCATTTGCCATTGTATCTGTTAAAGCCTGTCCTGTAAGGAAGCCTGTTAACTCAACATTTGGTATATTATGCAAAACTGCTTCATCGGGACCATTACCAACTACCTTGAACTTATACTGTGGCAAAAGCTTTGCAGTTTCTGCCAAAAGGTCAACGCCTTTTTCCTTTGATAAGCGACCTACAAAAACTATATAAGGCTCTTTGTTCTCAATTATTTTATAATCGGTTTTCTTTTCTATAAAATTATGTATTGTATAGGTCTTTCCTTTATAAATATCACTGGAAGCAAGCAACTTTCCTGCAAGAAAATTACTGGGGCAAACATACAAATCCACAAGCTTATAGGTTTTGAGAAGTTTATACAAATAACTTTCAATTACACCTAAAATACTTTTAACCTTTGAATCGTGAATGCAATTATATTTGATGCAATTCAGCTTTGACCCCTTAAGACATCTTTCACAAGGCTTGTTTTCACTAAAGCTATAAAACAAGTGATTAGGACAAATCATCTGATAATCGTGAACAGTCTGAACAAGAGCTATCCCCCTCTTTTTAACTGCATAAATTATTGAGGGAGTCAACTGAAAATTGATGTTATTCATATGAACAATATCGGGCTTGAATTCATCAAGAACTTGTCCGATTTTTTTCTTTGCTTCAAAAGAGTAAATAATTTTAAAGGGATACAGAAATCGGCTTAAGCCCTCAGAATGAAAATCCATATTCTGAGTGGTGATATTCTGAGCATTGGAAACTGTATTCTTATCATCGTACATACCAAAATACTCAACCTGATGACCTTGCTTCTTTAAGCAATCGCCTAATTTTAACATATAACTTTCTGAACCGCCTCTGGGGTAAAGAAACTTATTAACAATCAAAATTCTCACAAAATCCACCTACTCTTGCGCTTTTTATTCACATCCGAAATATAACCGAATATCTTCATTTCACTTGCTCTGACCCTATCATCATATCCATGACCTATCATTAAAATAGCAAGAACTGTTGTTAACAAAGGATAGTTCATTGTATTATCTGTTGAAGAAACAACTACCAGATACACAAGGAGTATAAAAACTACAATTGCATTTTCAGTTTTACCATTTTTCCCGAAATGGTTTACACGCAAAATCGTCATTGAAGCGAGCCAGACTATATAGCCCCAAAAACCCAGGTCAATGAAATGTTGTAAAAAGTCATTATGAACGGCAGCAACACCGCTACCGGATGCAACACCTGTATTTAACTGATATGTAAGGAAACCTATTCCGTTACCCATAAAGCTTGGAGAAAACTCATAAAAATCATCAACAACTTTATAAATTGTATCACGACCGCTTGTTTCAAGACCCGCTTGCTGAAGATAGGAGAATACATCCATTTTGATTATGGCTATATAGCCAATCAAAATTACTATAATAAAGATAGTTAAACCCTGTATTAATCTGAAAGCGATTTTACTGTTACGCTTGTTGATAAAGAGCAAGCCCCAACCCAATACTACGGCAATTACAACAGCAACTATTGCAATTCGTTTGAATGCTGCAACAAAACAAAATGCTGCAAGTGCAAGTAAAATCCAGAACACCACATCTTTTTTAGGCTTAAAGCACATATAAACAAGATACGCACCCAGACAAAAAGCAAGCTCGTGAATCTCCGCTTTAACAATAACCTCGCCTGTTTCACCTGCAAATGTCACAACTAAAGTTATTAATTCTGATATAAACGCACCAATGCCATTTTCCAGAATAATCATCGCGATCATTAATAAATTAGACACCAATATTGCAATAAGATTATACCAAATCCCTTTTTCGCCGAAAATATACAACATTCCGGCGGCAGCAAGCGCGCAGGAAAGCATATTGAAAAAGAAAAAGGAACCCGACAATCCACGAGAAATAACGTCAAAATCAGCTAAATTTATAGACCATATCAACAAAGATACTGTTGTTGTGACTAACAATGGTGCACTATAAACAAAGGCGGATTTTAACGAGGTTACACCTCTTGCAATATTGGGCTTTACAAAAAAGCAAAAAATTGCAGAAAAGGCAATAACGAGGGCAAAAAGATGTCTGTATGTTATGTGAATTTTAAATTCAAATACTTCTGTAATAAAGTAATACATAAGTATTGATACCATCAGAAAATAAAAACATATTATTCTGTTGGTCACTTTGTTTACAGACATATTCGCCCTCCCTTCACTTAATCAGATTATCATTTACAGATATCGGACACAAATAACTTTTTATCTTTTACAGCTTCTGTAAGGAGTTTTCTTACAGACTTGATTCCGTCTTCAGCGGCTGCTACGCCTACTTTATACTCAATTTTTACATCGGTATAATCTTCTCTTTCATCAAGACTGAGTTTAAACAATTCAACTATTTCATTGACTGTTTGTGCATCAGTCTTTTTAGCAAACACCACAAAGCTTCCGTTACCGTTGTAAATATATGTAGCATCAATTTTTCCGAACACATCTTTAATGCGTTTTGCAAAAAGCTTAACTATCTCATCGCTGACTTTAAATTCTGATTCAGTATTGATAACATCAAAATTATCAATATCAAACACACAATAAACCTCACCTTTTCCGGGATTCTTTTTATTGTGCGATTTTATGTATTTATCAAAGAAGGCTCGGTTATTAAAGCCTGTCAGATGGTCCCGATAGAATACATAGCCTATAATATCTGCCAATCTGACAATCAATACAGTACCGCCACAACAACCTATAACAAGAAAAGCAAAGGCAAGTAATGTATATAAAGTGACATTAATGCTTTCTTTAACAGATGCAGTTGATAAAACCGAAATATACTTTGCACCTATATATTCATTGTACTCATCATTGGTTTCCTTAGTAATCCTGTAAAGCTCTGTTAAATCTTCAAGAAGACTCTCTATTTCCGCATCAATTTCCATTCTGATTTTATCATAATTTTTATTATGAATTTCGGTACAGGTCAAAGCAGATGATTTGCATTCCTCATTCTCACATTTACCGCTACACTTTTCAAAAGTATCTATTACATATTCGCAATAAGCAGAATCAATTATAGAATGCTCTTTATATTCATTGTGGTCGCGCCAACCATATATCAATTCATCATAGGTTACAGTCTGGTCGCTTACAAAATTCTGGTCAATAAGATTTTTCTCGTGAACATCATCAAGAATATATTCGTATGAAATATTTGTGTTGCCTGACTCTCTCATTTTTTCAACATAAGCGTCAATAACGATAACTACATCTTCAATAAGGCTTTCTTCTTTGACATTTGCAATATCATTGTTATCTATTCTTGTTGTATAGTCTGATACAAGAATCTCTTTATTCTTAGTTACCTGATACTTATAAACTTTTGAGAAAAGCTCCGAAACCTTCACCTGACGCAGATAATAAAACTCTTCTACAAGGTCATCATTGGAAACACCCGTCTGTGTTGATCTGAAATGAGGATTTTGTTCCATTCGCTGATACAACACCTTCAGGGTGTCGTCAATACTACTATCAATAAGTTCGAGAACTTCAATATAATCATAATTGTCATTATTCAGGTTCTCAATAACATTATTGGCAGGTTCCATATTAACATATTTTCGACTATATTCTGCAAAATAAACATCCAGAATTTCGTCCAGGACGGTTCTTGCAAACTCTTCACCCTCATAGCTTTTTGCCGTGAAAGAAACTATAAAGGTGCTGGGCTCATAAATTAATTCTTCGCCCTCTTCAAGCTTCGCTTCCTTCTGTGCCAGCTTATCTGCATCAGGCACAGGTGTGATTGACATTCTGGAAATAAGGGTATCTACTGAATATGTACCTGCTAAACCCAATCTGTCAACAACCTTTGAAAGAACAGCCGAGGATTTAATTTCGTTTACATCAAGCTCTTCACCTGTTGGTGCGTAACCGAGCTCTGCCTGTTCATCATTATAGTGAATTACTTCAGAAGCTGTATAAGTATTGGAGGAATCCAATTTGCTATACACTACGAAAGTTGCTAAAAGACAAAACACCAATATCAAGGGTAGTATCTTTCTGACATATTTCAAAATTTGAAAATCTTTCATTTACATAAACTCCAATATGGTTATTTAGCTCTCTTTTTAGGAAACTTTTTCGATATTTCAAACAGTGCCATTGTAACATAACAGAAACCACCGAAAAGTACTATCATTTTAATTTCTCTGAAAACGCTTCCGCCGGGAAAGCTTATGGCAACACATTGATTCATGGTATGGTCTAAATACTCGCGACCTGCTATAACCGCTTCTTTTGCAAAAGCAGTAATAGACTTATCCAGTGATAAAATCAACTCATCTGCCGCTTTCCTTATGGCTTTTTTGTTTGATGCGCCTGTTATTTTATTTATAATAAGCTCATTATCCATTATGGATTTCTCATTATTTGCCACATTATTACTGAAATCAGTTGCCATTACGGATAATTCATCAATACCGACTTTTGTTCTACCCATATAATATTTTCCGCTTTGGTCCCACGTAGGCACCAAAACAACTCTCGTCATCTCTTCAGAATACATATCAATCGCATCATTGCAAAGATTAAATGAAACTGAATTTTTTTGTCTGTGAAAATCTGTATTTTTATTCTGGTAGATAAGTCTTTCAATATATGATGTTTTGTCTTTTGCTATTCCGTTCTGAAGAATCAAGGACTTAAGATTCTCGTTAATCTGTGTGGTTTTAAACTGATACACCTCAGCAGCAATTGAGTTGAAGGTTTTGTTATTCTTAGTTACAAAACTGGAGCTTTCACCTGCCATACCATAAAGGTAATTCAAAACAGAGGTTGCCTCTTTATTCAGATAAGCCACAACATCCATATATTCCATTTCGCTGTAATCAGGTTTTTCATCCAGAATATCCAGATTGAAATCATTGGTGTATTTTTCTATATAGTATTCTTTGTAGGCACTCGCAAGCAGCTTTACTACATTTTCAGCATTCAGATGCTGAGTGTGCTTGGTTGCCTTATATTCAACCATAAATTCAGTTGAGATATGATATTTATATTCATCAAAAGCATCGCCCTGCACATGAGGCTTAACAGTTAAACATTCTTTGAGCTCTGCCACTGACACATCCTCAAGAGCGCCCATTTCAATAGCTTTTTTTACAACTTCTTTGCAGGTTATTTCTGACATACTGTATCTTGTGCCGTTTGAATTAAGGGCACGGGACGCTTCAGAATAGTTCAAAGAAATAATTGCATATGTATATTGCTTTGAATGAAAATGATTAAAAACACTGAACACACCTGTAACCAAAAACACAACTAACAAAATCCATGCCTGTAAATAGTTTGTTGTTTTTAATATTTTTATAACCTTGGCTAAATCAACATTTTTCCAACGCAAATAAATTCTCGCTACAGCTATAACCATAACAATACCGACTGCTATAACCGGCAATTTCTGTAACAATGAAGTCCAAACCATTGTAATCTTCCTTTATCAAAATCTGTTGATGTCAATAATACTTAATTCCGGTTTGTTGTTAATTCTGAGAAAACTGCTATTCTCCAAACCGGCACTAACAATCAATGGCCTACCGTCAATATTGTAGCGACCACTGACAAAACAATCTTTCTTTTCAGGGAGCAAACCACCTTCGCGGGTATATAAAGGTCCGAGAAGCGGAACTCTTATCATACCGCCGTGGGTATGCCCGCACAACATTATATCGCCCCAGGACTCTGAAAGATAATTTTCAAATACAAAAGGCTCATGAATAGCAAAAACCTTTAAATTATCTGTGTCTGAATAAATAAAATCACTGAAGCTTTCGCCACCATAAGGCCAGAAAGCTGAGGGGTTTGAGGTAAGAGAACCATAAATATCCACATTTGTTGTGCCAACCTTTATGGTTTTCTTTTCGTTTTTCAGAACGGTTACACCTGTTTTTTCCAGCTTCTCTTCAAATGCATCCTCTAACCGGAAAAGCTTTTCAGGTTTACGATTATCGTCATCAAAACCGAATCTCTCGTCAAGCTCACCCTTTGTTAACGGGAAACCATAAACTAAATCAACTTCTTTATTTCCGTAAACGTAGTATGATGGCGCAACCTCTGATAATTCAGAGCATAATTTTACAGTTGCATTAACACTTGCCTCATTAAGCTCGATACAGTCACCTGTATATATGATAATATCAGGACTCAATTTTTCTATACGTTCAATCAGAAAACTGTTATCTTCGCCATAGGTTGAACTATGTAAATCTGAAATCTGGATTATTCTGATTTTTTCATTTGCTTTTATGCTTCCTACATTATAGAAGGTTTCCAGAAAGTTTTGGTTGCTGACATAATTAACACCTACCAAAGTAACAACTGAAAGCAAGCCTGCAATTATTGCAAAAACAATCAGAACCCTGATTAAACGCAAAGGCTTTTTTGATATTATCTTCAAAAAATCTTCGCTATCATCAACAACTTTATGCTCTGCAGATTTTATTACTACTTCATTTATAGGTTCATCCATATAATTTTCGATATCATTTTCGGCAAATACATCAGAGGGCTGTTGCTTCCTTTTATAAATATTAAGTTTTTTTACACAACCAATAAACGAGCATATTTCAAGCCAGACCATCTTTTTGTATTTCTTTTCGAATTTTCTTAAAGATGCTTTGCCGTAATAGCCGATTGTTATCTGCTCATCATCAATCTCTTCAACCACAAAATACTCAATCCATTTATCATAAACATCCTGGGGTACAACGCCCTTAAGATGCTCTTTGATTAATTGCTTTTCATTTGTGCCGTTTGATTCAGTCAGAACCGACATAAATTCATCCATGTTAAATTAATCCTTCCGTTTATCTTTCAATACACTTTTGTATAATTCACAAGTTGAATCTGCCACATCAATCCAATTGTATTTTTGAGTAATATAATCATCTACGCCATTTTTCAATTCGGACACATAATCCTCATTATCGCACAGCATCTGCATTTTCTCAGCAAGATGCTCCACATCGCTTTTTCTGAAATATACCGCTCTGTCGTCTGCAACCAAAGTATTTTCGGGTATATCTGAACAAACAACTGCATTACCGTAAGCTAAAGCTTCGAGAAGACTGAGTGACATTCCCTCCAGGTCTGATGGCAATGCAACAAAATATGCATTACTGTACATTTCCTCAAGCACGTCACCTGAAATAAAGCCTGTAAAAATAATATCAGGGTTATCCTTGGCTTTTTCTCTTAACATAGCAACATAGTCATCCGTATCACTGGTATCCCCTGCTATTACTAATTTTTTGTCTGTTTTTATACTGTTATATGCATCTATTAAATAATGCACACCCTTTTCCGATGTTAATCTTGAAATAATGCAAATATACTTACCGGTTTCTAAACCATACATTTCAGTTATTTTTTCTGCATCTCTTTTATCAGGCTTATTTATGCCGTTATGTATTATTACGGTATCTCTGTTGTAAGTTTCCTTGAAATAATCACGGGCGCTCTCACTGAGCACAATCACTTCATCGGCAAACTTCACAAGAATCTTTTCACCGAATTTTATATATTTTGAGGCAAAACCACTGCCCCATTTTTCTCTTTGCCAATCCAAGCCATGAACTGTTGCAACACATTTTTTACCGAATAGCTTCGGAATCCACAAAGCAGCACAGGGACCTTCCGCATGGAAGTGAACAACATCGTATTTACCAAAAGCAGCACTTATAGCTGCTGTAAAAGAAGCAACCATAGCTGCAGCGCCTTTTGCATCAATGGTCAATGCCTTTTTTATGGTAACTCCTTTATACTTATTGTTTACAACAGTACCCACATACTCATTCTCGACCTTATCCGAAGAACGATTGTAGCAAGTTACATCCACACCGTTTTCTACCAATAACGGACACAATGTTGTAAGAACATTCTCTATTCCGCCTCTTCTTGAGGGAACAACCTTATGACCAATCATTGCAACCTTCATACTTATTCTCCAATCAAAATAAATTATCGTCCTGTTGCTGTAATCATAACCCAAGGGGTTCTGAATATAATTTTAAAATCATATTTAAAGCTACGATTCAATATATAATCCAAATCCATTTCCATCCATTTTTCAAAAGGAATGTCATTTCTGTTTGGATGAATCTGCCATGCACCTGTAATACCGGGAGTAACCATAAGACGAAGCTTGTGATAATCCGAATAAAGTGCAACCTCTCTGGGAAGCGGAGGACGAGGACCAACCATTGTCATATCGCCTTTTAAAACATTGATAAACTGTAATGTTTCATCCAGAGCTGTTTTTCTCAAAATCTTACCAACTCTTGTTATACGAGGGTCGTGTTTTATCTTAAAAACAGGTCCGTCCATTTCATTTTTATCCTTCAATGATTCTAAAAGTTCTTCTGCATTTACTCTCATTGTACGGAATTTATACATACAGAATTCTTCCCCGTGACGACCTACTCTCGTCTGTTTAAAAATTGGACTTCCTTTAGGGTCATCTATAAATATAATTAACGCAATTATAAGTAAAAACGGAAATGAAACCAAAAGTAACAGACCGGAAAAAACTATATCAAAAATTCTTTTCTTTGCCCAATACTTTTTATACGATTTCGCATAGAATTCATCCAGCTTTTCTTTTGTTCTTTCGTCTACCTGCTGATAATCAATGTATGGCATTATACCCACTCCTATTTCATTTTCCCTTTATTTTCTTTTTCCTGTTTACCATTCAAAAAATTTAGACTTATATAAAAACTTCCCATAAAGTTTATCATACATTTTCACACCTATGATATGCTTCAATCGTGTGGTTCTTTTGGACACCGCAGAAGTCCACGTAGCAGCATAATGATGTATCGAATATGTATTTTCGGTTATATGTTTCTTACCCGTATAATAATCCTTTGGTGATAAAAAATCTTCAGGAAGAAAACGCACACCTTTAAAAATCTGGTCAAAGTTTTTCAAATCCATCCCCATTTTCACAAGGCTTGCCGAATTCCTGTCGGGGCATGGAGTCAAATCCAGACTACCATCGGGCAACTCAAAGTGAATATTATCGTAATCTTTTAATAATTCACCAATTATCTCATTACCCTTTTCTGCACCAAAGCCTAAGCCTGTTGAAACCAGACCCCTCTTATCAAACCCCATAAAGCCTTCGTATTCTAACAACGGGTCGAGAGATTTAATCAATTCAACATCTGTATCGAAATAAATTCCGCCATATTCGTATATGACCTTAAGGCGAACAAAATCTGTTACAAATGCCCATTTACCTGCTTTATACGCTTCAGCAGCATATTGATTCTGACTTAAATCAAAATTATCTTCATTCCAACATATTATTTCATAGTCAGGACAATGCTTTTTCCAGCTATCAATGCATTTTTTTGTTATTCTCGGTATTTCGTTATTACCGAACCAGCAGTAATGTATCACTTTGGGTATACTCATATCTTCTCCTCCCCCTTGAAAATTTCAAACAATGTACGGAAGGCACTTCTTTGAAAAATAAAGTTAACCGCTATATACATTCCTACTATCCAGACAGAATGAATTATACCCTTCAGGACAAGCTCTCCAAAGCCGATACCACTGAAATTATCTACAGAGAACATTCCCATAACAAAAGCAAAAGCCAGACCATTTATTAACCAAAGCTTATATGTCTTTAACTGGCTTCTGTCCAGTATTTTTTTATTAACATAATAAATTGTTACTATGCCTCTGAACAATAACGCGACTATTGTGCCTAAAATTGCACCGCATACGCCCCATTTTAAAATGCTGAGCACAGAAACTGAAATGTTCAGAATCATTTCAATTACGGCATGTGAGCGAGTGTCTTTGAATTTACCTGCAAATTCCATAACCTGAGTACAGGGTATTCTTATATTTGATAAGATGTTCATCAAAACAAATAAGAACAACAATGTGGCATTTGTATATTCAGCATCATCAATACCGCCTGTATAAAGCTGAATAACCGGCAACAAAAATACTGCCATTATTGTGAAGATAACAAACGAGCACATTATGTAAAAAGTTTCATACATAGAATAGATTTTATCAAATTTTTTTCTATCTACCTGAAACATCTGCCCAAGCGCAAAAATAACACTTGATGTAAGGCTTGTTATAAAGGACTGCACCTGTGTGAAGAACATATTATAAATTGTGTAAACACTGACAATCTTAAAGTCACACATCACAGAAATCAGAATTACATCAGTATTATTAAACACCATACTGGACAGCTGATGAATGAGCACTGATTTTTTCTGAGATATTGATTTATAGTCAGGTTTTACTTTTAAATCTACCCACTTATATCTGCGTTTTGCATATATGTACAAGTACAACATCTGCAAAAGTGCCAGAACACAATAAGAAAGCTGAATAAGAACCAGGCTATCAGTTAAAAACAGAACTAATATTTTAGCAACACTTGATAATAACTGAAGTACGGTTTCGGAATTTGTAATAACATATTTTCTTCCGTCAACTTCCATAAGAATTCTGTATTTTAACAAGAAGAAATAACTGAAAATTGAAGGAAGCCCCGTTAGTATAACAATACTGAAAACTGTTAAGCTATTTACATTCGCAGGAATCACAAATGAATAAATAAACGCAATCACAATTACAATTGCTGAATAAATTATGCCTGTTTTTATATAGTAATTTTTAGTTGCAGCAAGAATAGCGCTGGAATCCTTATACCTGCCTTCTGCAACAGGCTTATACAGTGCCTGAACTGTTGCCAAGCCTGTACCCGCTTCCAACAATATTAGATATATAAAAACCTGCTTTATTGATGAAAGCACACCATTAACTTCAGAACCAAAGCTTTCAAGATACAATCGTGGTAAAAGAAAACTAAGAGAAATATAAACCAACTGATATAAGAATCCGGAAATAACATTATATTTAATCCTTGAATCTTTTTGTGCCATTTTCTCACCACCAGAAGGAATTTTTTGTTTTTTACAGGCAAATAAACATCAAAATAAAGGTCATAACAACCCATAATCTTCCAAATATGAATTATATCACAAATTTCAACAAAAATCAATTATAGTAATCATATTTTTTATGTATTATTTGTGTAAATTGAATAGTAAATAAGTAAAAATTCCGCACACTTTCGTGTACGGAATTTTTTTGGCACCCGCAATAGGAATCGAACCTATATCTAATCCTTAGGAGGGATTTATTCTATCCATTGAACTATGCGGGCGAATATTAAATTTTACTTTGGTATTATATCAAATATGTCTAGTTTGTCAAGGTGACAGAATTATCTGTCACCTTGATTTTTTGAAAATTATAAATTTACTGAAAAAATAATTGAGAATTACTACAATAACTGCAAGGAAAAGCTTTGCTATTATTTGCCCTGAAATTGTGAAACCGAAAAAGGTCAGGGTTTTCTCACCGAAATTCAGAATATCAACAAAGAGCCACATTCCGCCCTCTTCAACACCAAAGCTGAAAAGTCTTGCACCAACAAATTCAGGCAATTCTTTTCCTACTGTACTGATTTTCCAGCTTTTTGATTCGAACACAAAAAGCTTGTTTGTTACAAAGGCGAATACAACACCTGCAACCCAAGCGATTGCATTATTTATAAGGTAAAGCTCTTCCCCGAGGATTTTTGTAAAAATCCAGAATGTTGCAAAGTTCACAAGAGTTGTGAGAACCCCGAAAACAAGATATAAAAGCAGTTCTTTATACTTTAAAATAAGTTCTTTGATTTTAGTCATCCTTACCAAGATGCTCCTTTAAAATATAAATGGGTCTGTTCTTAACCTGAACATAGATTTTTGAGAGATATTCTCCCAAAATACCAAGGCAGAAAAGCTGCATACCACCAAGGAAAAGGACAAGCACAACTATTGTTGCATAACCGGGTACATCAATTCCGCAAATGAGTTTCTGTAATATAACAACAATGAGATAAATTATTGATGCAAAAGCAGTTGCAAGACCTACGCCTGTTGCTAATTTCAAAGGAAATGTTGAGAATGAAATAATACCATCAAAGGCATATTTAAAAAGCTTTCCGTAAGACCATTTGGTTTCACCGAACTGACGTTCCTCAACAGTGTAGGGAATGTACTTTGTATTAAACCCTACCCAACTGAAAATACCCTTTGAAAAACGGTGATATTCAGTCATTTCCAGAATGGCATCAACCATTGTTCGTTTTAAAAGGCGGAAATCTGATGCGCCATTAACAAAATCAACATCTGTAATTTTGTTAATTACTTTATAGAAAGCAGATTTTAACCCTGAAAGAGTTTTGCTTTCCTTACGATTTTCCTGAAAAGCTGCAACGCAGTCAAGACATTCGTCTTTTTCCATTTCACCGAGCATTTCTAAAACTACCTCGGGGCGTTGCTGCAAATCCGCATCAATTATGCAGACCATATCCCCCTTTGCATTGGAAAGACCTGCATAAATTGCCGCTTCCTTACCAAAATTTCTGCTGAAAGTTAAAACCTGAATATTTGAAGCTTTATTTTCTTTATAAAGCTTTTTAAGTTCAGAATATGTTCCATCCTTGCTTCCGTCATTGACGAAAACGAACTCAAAATCGGGGACTTTACTTTCAAATACCCTGTTCACTTCATCAAAAAAGCGTTTTACATTTGCTTCTTCATTATAACAAGGAACAACAAGTGATAATTTCATAGGTTTACCCTTTCAGCATCAATTTGTTTTTATTATTGGTAAATAAATTTCAGTTAAACTTTATTGTAAGAATCTTCTTGCCTGTAATTTCGAACTCTACGAAGCCGTCCTCACTCATTGTGAGTGCTTTATCGTCAAGCTCTTCAAGAGTTACAAGCTTAACCTCATTCCACTTTTTACCAGAATATGCAGGAAGCTCGAATTCAGCCTTCTGCCTTTCAACAGGTGACTGTGCCTTTTCAATGGGAGCAATACCACCATTAAGACGAATAGCATTTTTAACAGTTTTATCAGAGGAGTTGAAGAGACGAACAACATAGCCTGTTCCGTCTTCACTCTTCTTAACTGCACTTACATTAAGGTTTTCATCCTTAAGCTCAAGGAATGAATGAGTGAGAGGATTCTTACCATGGTCTGTGGGAGCAACCTGACCGATTGTAAGATAAAGATTGAATCTTTCGCTCTCCTGCCATACATTACCCTCTTCCCAGTTACCCTTATGAGGCATAAATGCATAACGGAATGTATTTTTGCCGATACACTGTGAACCCTTGTCCCAGTCGCTGTAGTTCTGCATATCCTTTGTTACGCAGATTCTTAAGGGATATGCACGGATGAGAGAAAGAAGAAGTGTATTTGTTTCGTCATCTGCTGCTTCATAAGCCTTAAGACCTGTATTAAGAAGAGCAACACCGTTTTTGCCATCAGAAAGGCTAACGAAAGAATTCATAGGATGCTCTGTCATTGGGGGTTCATCATAAAGTGAATAATCAGGTGCTTTGATGGGTCTTCTTACAACGTCAAACTGACCCTGTGCATCTGCATATTCTGCTTTAATATTTGTGGGGAATGCAACCTGAAGATAATGGTCTTCACAGCGGTTGTTGATTGTTGTTTCAATTTCAACAAACTTTGCACCCTTACGAAGAGTTACGAGGCTTTCGATATCAACGGGAAGCTTATGAGCGCTTCTTGATTTTTCATCGTAAGCGCGTTTTTCGGGAAGCTCCCAACGCATTGTGATTTTATAAGTTGTTTCAAACTCACCGTTAACAAGAAGAGTAACATCTGCTTTTTCACCGAGAGTTGTGAAGGTTTCATCAATTTCGGGAGCAACATGCTGCCAGGGGTTACCGATTTCACCGCTATCCTTGAAATAGCCGAGGTTATCAAATACCTTACCGCTTTCTTTATCAACAACGCTGAATGTACCGTTATGGTTAATTGAAACTTTAAGATATTCATTTTCCATAACATTTGTTGTTTTAACAAGTGTTACGGGTGTTGTTGCACGAACATTGTAAAGAGGACTGACCTTAAAGGTTTTGTAACCCATAGCAGGAATATCTTTAACCTCTGCGGCAACATAATACTGCTGAGTATGAAGAACGTTTGCAGTATCGTTGGGGTTCTGAATAATCTGTGCATTTTCTTTATTCGTTGAGATAACCTGATATTTAACAACGTTACCCTCTTCATCTTCAATTTTGAAGCTATCTGCCTTCCATTCTGCAGGAATTTCAAGGCGAAGGTTAACTGTTTCAGTTCTCTTGAAGGGTGCAGGGTTGAATACTACAACTGCTGCATCATCTTTTGAGAATGTGCGGAGATTGATATCACCTGCAATATCCATAAATGCGCGCTCAAATACGCACATTGAAAGCTCTCTTGCCTGTCTGTAACGGGACATAACATCCTCATAAACAACATCACGACCGCAAGCACCGATACTATCGTGACCATGGTTCTGAAGAAGATAGTTATAGGAAAGGTCAATGAAATTCTGGGGATAAGGTGCACCTGAAAGAGCTGCAAATACTGCCATAGGCTCTGCATAGTTGATGATTCTTCTTTCAGTGTCAAAGTTTTCCTGCTTGATATATGTTCTTGCAGAAAGAATCCAACCGCAAAGCTCACTTACGCTACCCTTTGTATAGGGGTCACGCATTTCGCCCTTAAGAACGGGAGAGTCTGCTTTGAAGTTATCAATGATGCCCTGCTCCATTTCTCTGAGAGTGCTATGGAAAACATCTGCATCGGGAAGAGCTTCATTAAGGTCATTAACCATCTGAACCTCTCGCTCGTCAGGACATGAGGAGTCATGACCGATGGACCAGAAGCGATGGTTAGTTGTCCAGTCGCCGTCCTGCTCCTTCATAGCCTGCTCTGCTCTTGCCTGAATGTTTTCTTTATGATACTCATAGAAGGGATGAGTATATTGATAGTCAAGCTTCCAATCGCGGTCAATGAATTTGAACACACCATTGTTATCGTTCCAGAGCATATCACGGTTATTTTCATCTGCCTGATTGAAATAAACAGGTCTCTGAACAACATACCAGATGTTATAACGAGGTCTTTTTGCAAGACGGGATGCAAAAATACGGGTTCCGTCAGGGCTTTCCCAGAAGAACTCGGAGTTAGGTGCCTTATATTCGTTAATTCCGCGATAGAAGGAGGCGAAATTGATTCCGAAGCCTGAATAAATCTGAGGAAGCTGAGAAATCTGACCCCAACCGAAGGGAGAGTAACCGGTTTTACTGATACCGCCCATTTCACGACCGATTTTATGACCTAAAAGAAGGTTTCTGATAAGTGCTTCGCTGCCAACTGTAAATTCATCGGGAAGGCAGAACCAGGGACCAACTGCAATTTTGCCCTCCTGAATATATTTAATGAGCTTTTCCTTCTTTTCGGGGTAAACCTCAAGATAATCCTGAACAGGCATTGTCTGAGAGTCCAAATGGAAATGCTTATAATCGGGGTTTTTATCAAGAATATCAAGAAGCATATCAAGCATATAACCAAGCATATACTGAGTTCTTCTTGCGGAGAAACGCCATTCTCTGTCCCAATGGGTGTTTGATATAAAATGGCATTGGATTCTTTCTTTGTTTTCCATAATTTTCACCTTAACCTTTAATAATCTTCATAATTTCCTGGAAGTTATCGCAGAAATGATTACAAACTGCTTTAGTACCGCTTGACTCAATATTACCGCCTGCAATACCGATTGTGGTATAACCTGCAAGACGGACTGAGCAAGCACCTGCGCCACTGTCTTCAATACCGATAACCTTGCTTCTGTCTGCAAAGGCTTCACCGAGACCGACAATGGATGTTTCACTGTAAAGCCATGGATGAGGCTTGGGTGAAAGCTCACCTAAAGTACCTACACTACCTTTTCTGAGGGGGAAGCCTGCAGAAATAATTGCATCATAGAAATCCTTGGGGTCACCCATACCGAGAGTTTTGAATGCGGAGAGAATTTCAGGCCATGCTTTCTCATAAAGACCTGATGTAACAAGACCGATTTTAACGCCCATATCCTTAAGCTCTAAAAGGAAGTCCTTAACACCCTCTGTGGGAGTAAACGCACCGTCCTTACCACGACCTGCCATAATTTCTTCCATTTCTCTGTGAGTATGCTCGAAATAGAAATTTCTTGCTTTCTCAAGAGATTCACCGGGGCAATATTTATCAATACAATACTGAAGATGCTCTGAAACAGAATGACCTGAAACAAAGGGAATGTCTGCTTCTTCAAGCTGGAATTTGGGGTTGCCGAGCATACTCCCTGTTGTCATTTCAATAATCCATATCCAGAATTCCTCACTGCGAACTGTTGTTCCGTCAAGGTCCATAAGCACTGCATTGATGGGGTATTCTGTTTTCACAGGGTAAACAGGGTAATAAACGGGGTAAGCAATTGCAGATTTAACACAAGCGAGAGTATGTGTGCCAAAAGAAACAAATTCAACCTTCTGGTCACCTGTTGCAACAACGAATTCAACACCGTTTTTACCTGCTACAAATTTTCCGTCTTCAGTTGCAGGAAGAATATGGAAGCCACTGTCCACTCCAACCTCACCTAAATCGGGTATGTATAAAGTTTTGTCCAATAACATATAGAATGTCCTTTCATATTACATAATTAAAATGATTTTATCATATTATTTCCATTAAGTAAATCATATTTGGTAAAATATTGTAAACTTTTTTGTTTTACATAGTTGATTTTATATGATATAATTTAATAAATTTTTGTAGGATGTGAAAAAATGAAAAACCACTCAGAAAAAGCGGCAGAATTATTCGTCAGCGGTTGCAACTGCAGCCAAGCAGTTTTCGGTGCATTTGCAGAAGATTGCGGTATAGATTTTGAAACAGCACTCAAGCTCTCCTCCTCTTTCGGTGGGGGTATGGGCAGACTCCGTGAAACCTGCGGTGCGGTCACAGGTATGTTTATGGTCGCAGGACTTCTTAAAGGCTATGCAGATACAAGTGATAAAGAAGCAAAAGATAACCATTATAAACTAATTCAGGAGCTTGCAAATGAATTTAAGGGTGTTTACCAAACATATAATTGTAATGAACTTTTAGGTAATATCGGGAAAGGCACTTATGTGTCATCTCCCCGTACTGCAGAGTACTATAAAACCCGTCCTTGTGTACATTTTGTCGTAACTGCGGCAGAAATCCTTGATAAACGTTTTTTTAATGAATAATTTCTAGTAAAATATGTATTTTTTTACATTTTTCTATTTACAAAACTTTAACGTGGTAGTATAATGAAGCAAAATTTAATCCGAAAGGGTGTTTTTTATGGAAAAAGGTCTTAAAAAGCAATACGGACTTTTAATGGCTATCTGCATGGTTGTAGGTACTGTTGTCGGTTCCGGTGTTTTCTTCAAGGCACAGGCAATTCTTCAAAAGACTAACGGCGATATGCCCATGGGTATTCTTGCGTGGATTATCGGTGGCGCTGTTATGATTTTCTGCGTTCTCGCTTTCTGCGTTATGGCACAGCGCTACGAGAAGGTTAACGGTCTTGTTGACTATGCAGAAGCAACAATAGGCGGTAAATATGCTTATTTTATGGGATTCTTCTCAACAGTTATTTACACTCCCGCTATGACTTCTGTTCTTGCATGGCTTACTGCAAGATACTTCCTCGTTTTCTTAACATCTGTTAACCCCGATTTACAGCTTAACGGCGACCCCGTTACAAGCTCTGAAACCTTCCTTTTAGCAGGTTTCATTCTTATTTTTGTTTTCGCAGTTAACACACTTTCTTCAAAGCTTGCAGGTAAGCTCCAGATTAGTGCAACATTCATCAAGCTTATTCCCCTTCTTTTAATGGCAGTTGTTGGCACAATCTACGGCTTGACTCACAATTTCGCAGGTGAATCCACATCAATCCTTGCTTCTAACTTCGGTACAGGCACAGGTAATTTCTCACCCCTCTTCGGTGCAGTTGTTGCTACTGCTTTCGCTTATGAAGGCTGGATTCTTGCTACATCTATTAACTCCGAAATCAAAAACTCCAAGAAAAATCTTCCCATCGCTCTTGTTTTAGGCGGTATTATCATTATTGCTATTTACCTTTTCTACTACATAGGCGTTGCAGGCGGTGCTCCCGTTCAGACACTTATTGACGAAGGTACTGCTCCTGCATTCATTACTGTTTTCGGTAATGTTTTCGGTAACATTCTTAACCTTTTCGTTGCAGTTTCCTGCCTCGGTACTCTTAATGGTCTTCTTATCGGTTGCATCCGTGGCTTCTATTCTCTTGCTGTTCGTAATATGGGCCCCAAGGTTAACCTTATGAAGCAGGTTGATGAAGGTTCAGGTATGCCCTCCAACTCCTGTATCGTTGGTCTTGTAATCGTTGCTGCATGGCTCGTTTATTTCTTCGGTGCAAACCTTACTACTCCTTGGTTCGGTAAATTCAGCTTTGACTCCTCCGAACTTCCCATTATCACAATCTATGGTCTTTACATTCCCATGTTCATTCAGTTCATGAGAAAAGAAAAAGAGCTTCCCGCTCTCAAGAGATTCGTTCTTCCCTCTCTCGGTGTTATCGGTTCTGCATTTATGGTATTTGCAGCACTTTATTCACACGGCTACGCTCCCTACATTGCTGCTAAAGAAGCAGGTCAGGGCTTCACCTGCCCCGTTCTCTTCTACCTTATTGTTTTCGCAGTAATTATGGCAGTTGGTATGGCTCTTATGAAACCCAAGAAAAGCAAATAAACTATAAAAAACTTATGACCCTGTTACTTTTTACAAGAAAAAGTAACAGGGTCATTTATTATTCAAAAAATTCACTTTCAAGCATTGCACATATTGTGTGATATACAGGTAAGGTATATTCCTGAATTTCGGGTGTTATTTGCGAGGGCAATTTAATGGTTGCATTTGAAATCTCAAAAAGCTTTCCGCCTTTCTCTCCTACTATTGAAACAACCTTTCCGCCTTTGACCTTTGCAGTTTCGGCAGCGGCAACAACATTCTTTGAATTACCTGAGGTTGAAAGACAAAGAAGAGTATCATTTTCATTCATCAATCCGTAAACCTGTTGAGCAAAAACAAGGTCGGGATTGCAGTCGTTGCAAAATGCAGTCATTAAAGCAGTTTCACTCACAAGAGAAATTGCAGGCAACGTACCTTGCAGACCATCTGCTATTTCTTTATTTTTAAATTTTGACTTTTCACTTTCGGGTAGCTCTCGGCTTAGCATAAAGCCTTTCATTAGCTCACCCACAATATGTGCACTGTCTGCGGCACTGCCACCATTACCGCAAACTAAAAGCTTGCCTTTATTTATGTAAGTTTCTTTTATTGCTTCAAATACTTTTTCAACATCTTCTTTAACGCATAAAAGTGCAGGGTATCTCATAAATAAATCATTATATATTTTTTCAACATTATTTTTCATATAATCACCTTAAAACAAAACTCCTAAAGCGGCAAAATCACCTATACTGTCCCCTAATTCAGCAGGAAGAATTTTACAAACATCTGCATTGTATGAAAGGGCTTCCTTTTTTATAATTTCTTTAATTATCGGCAAGAAAAACTCTTGATTTCTTTCATAAATACTACCGATAATAATTGCTTCGGGATTAAGAATATCAATAATAACCGAAAGACCCCTGCCAAGATATTCGGCACATTTAGTATAAACCTCTTTTGCGAACTCGTCACCCTCATACATAGCCTCGGCAACAAGTTTTGCATCAAGTTTTTCTATATCTTTTTCTGTTTTAAAAAGAATACTTTCTTTATTTTCTGCAAGGTATTTTCTCGCGGTAATTTCAGTGAGATTTTTAATTCCGCCACCGGAACAAAAGCCTTCAAAAGAACCTGATTTACCATAACCTACAGGACCGTCCTCTGCAAGGCGGATGTGACCCACCTCACCTGCGCAGTCATTAGTTCCGCAGTAAAGCCTGCCATCAAGAATAAGACCTGCACCCATCCCCGTACCGAAGGTTAAAAATACGAGGTTGTTATACCCTTTGCCTGCACCGAAACGCCACTCTGCAACGGCACAGGCGTTGGCATCATTATGAAGAACACACCTTACGCCAAAATGCTCACCGACTATTTTCACAATAGGAACACTGTCCCAATCAGGAAGATTTGGCGGACAATTAATTGTACCTTTTTTACTGTTAAGCGGTCCGCCACAACTGATGCCCACACCGATTAAATCAGTATTTTTCACATTATTTCTTGAAAGCAGTTCATCGCCTTTTTCTAAAATTTCACCAAGAACTGCTTTCCACCCACGACTAACCTCTGTTGGAAATTTTATTTTGTCTATTATAAAGCTTTCGGTAGTCTCCGAAAGCTCACCTTTACCGAGAATTACCGCACATTTTGTTCCGCCTATATCAATGCCTAATGAATACACGTTATCACCACCAAAAGTAGTATGGGGTTATTGTATCAAATATTATGGTGAGTAGCAAGAGGAAGTTTTAAAAGTTGCCGAATGTTGGAATAGCTGCCAGTCGCCAGCAAATAGCAGATAGCGATTAGATGCCAGATGCCTGAATGTAGGGAACGGTCTTGACCGTTCCGTAGTAGTGGAAAGTTGAAAATGGCAAGTGGCAAGTTTCGGGGCGCGAAAATGCGCCGTAAAAGAATTGGTAAATTCAGAACAATAAATTGATGGTGGTTCATACCTGCCTTCGAAGGCGGGGGGACCACCTTGTTTTTACGCTTTTTAGAATAAAGCTTCAAGCGTGTGGCACATAAAAACTAAATTAAAGTTGGTCGGGTGGTGGGTGGTTCTTGATGCGACATCAGGAGCGTCATTTCACCGTCAGGTGAAACTGTAATGCACTGTAAGGTACAGGCTTGCCTGTACCACAGAATATATAAATGCAGAAGATAGGTGCATTATAATTGAAGCTAACGCTTCAACTACGCTCCTTTGGTCGCGTAGAGAATATCCCACCATTCCGCTATACTATATTCAAAACTTTTATGACAGGCTCGCATAATACATAATTCAATTGGTTTACATATTCAAGACGGTTCCCCTCTTTTCGAAAAGAGGCTTAACAAACCGCAACCTTATTCTTCTGAATTTACATTGTATAAACAGAAAGAATCGATTAGTTAATCGGTCAGGTGCAAACCGTAAGGTATTGGCTTGCCCATACCACAGAATGCAGTAAAAGTAGCGCACCGTAGGGAACGGTCTTGACCGTTCCGCCACATAAATCGTTACAAAACCTTGCGGTCGGGTCAAGACCCGACCCTACATTGTTCTATCTTACTGTATCGCAGGGTATAGGCAAGCCTATACCTTACAGTTATGACACTAACCGAACGAACTCACTTAACCCATCTCACCCGTAAGGCACCGGCTTGCCTGTGCCACAGAACAAACACAAAAAACTCATCGGTTAGGTGTAAATCAAAGGATTTACACCTGACCGAATTTTTAAATTTATAAATACCCTATACAGCGAGTGCCGTGTTTACAACTGATTGATAATCGGTTATGTCAATAACATCATCCGTATTAACATCTCCTGCAAGGAAATATTCATCTGAAAGGTTAGCTTGACTGTTGGCAACTAATGAAACTGTATGTGCATCTAACACGTCAACTGCGCTATCACCGTTAATATCACCTTGAACAATCAAAGTGTACATTTCCGATATAGTACCATTGTTATATGTGAAAAACAACGAACCGGTACCATAATATTTATGCGATAAATAAGCATAAGACGGAACATCATGGAATGTGGTTGTATCCTGTGTTCCAATGATATCAGAAAAATCTTTTTGAACAAATTGAGTAGTGTAAATGAGTTTGTTTTTAAAATCAATTTCAGTTTTATCTTTAGCAAACATATAGTATGTTTGGTTTTGACACACCGAACTTTTTATATTGAATTCTTTAACAACTTCACCTGACTCATCTATATCTGTACTGGTCATTTCGCAATAATAATACGGATATTGTTTGTATTCATTTGGCTTGAAATTTTTGTCAGTTGCACCTTCGATAATTTCTCCTGCATAATTGTTATTGTAGTATGAACCGTACCATTGATATTTCCTATTAAATCCATAAGCACCGAAAGTAATTGATTCATCACCATCGCAAAATGCACTTGGCACATCTTGGTGTAAAGCTGTGTTTTCATCTAATGCAATAAATGTTGCACCATTATCAGTTGCCCAATTATTAACATATTCGTTAGTTGCCGAGGCATAGACAGTATATGTATCTTTTTCGGGATGCGTAAGTGAACAACACTCAGTCAATGTTGATGGTAAAATCACAGTAACATCTTTTTTCGTCATTTCATAGTCATTAGAGCTTGGTAAACTCTTTATGGTTTTTACTTTTGAGAATTCGAGCAATTTCAAACCACACTGCCTGTAGTTATCACAATCAAACGTTCTGGTATTAATTTTTTCCACAAGTGATAAATCCAGAGCAATGAGACTACCACAAGCCTGGAATTGGCCACCTTCCGAACCTCTAATTCCATGCAGTGCTTTAAGTTTTGGGGCGTAGAAATCAGTTAAAAGCCAGCATTGTTGAAAACCAAATATATACACTTGTTCCAACTCCGGTAAATAGGCATATCGTAAAGAAGATTTAGAAAAAGCATAGTGTTTAATTTCTTTTAATTTAGGAAAATTGACCCCTTCTAGAGTCCATGTTGAAGCAAAGGCATACATACCGATTTTTTCAAGATTGGGGAAATCAACACAAGCTACACCACATGAAGCTAAAGCATAGTCTTCTATGCTGGTTATACCTTCACCTTCAACAAACAATATTGTTTCATTTAATTTAAAACATTCCCAAGGTATTGTTGTTACCGCCTCCGGAAAACGAACGCCTAAAAGATTTTTATCGCAGTTTTTATCAAATACATTTGCATCTACACTTGTAACTTTTATGTTGTTTATTTCGTCAGGAATAATAAGGTCTACTGCCGTTCCGGTATATGATGTAATCATACCCGATTCATCAATTGTAAACATATCATCTGTTCCCATAGTGGTGACACGGTAATCCCGATAATCAAGATTACTTCTGTACTTTCCATCTTTATATACTCTTACATTAACAGACACAGATTGAGTCAAAACAATAGGTTCTTCATACACCATATATTCATAAATTGCCGGGTCAGTATCATTCAATGTATAGCGAATTTCACAGCCTTCGGGTGCATCTAATTCTACAACTATTTTTTCGTGATATTTTCCTTCGGGAGTAACAAAGGATACCGTAGGCAATTGTTCAAAACCACAAGCGGCAATAGCATTCAAAACACCTGTACCGTATAAATGGTTAATGTCTTTAACATTAAAGGGTGATGCTGTAGAGGTTATTCTTTCTCTCATTTCGTCTGGTGTAGCATCAGGAAATAATGTTAAATACATTGCACAGACGCTTGCTACCATTGGCGATGAGAAAGATGTACCCGATGCATATCCATATCTATTTCCTGTTGCAACCATTGGAAGGTCGATTCCTGGTGCACACAAAGCTACATTATCGCCATAATACCCACCATACGGCATATTGTTGTCTGCGGAAGATGATATACTGAAGCTATATGGCGAGCAATCAGGGAAAGTTGGAAAATCACCTGTATAACCCCCACCATTTTCTACAGCAGCAGTTATTAGTATACCGGATTTATAAACCTCTTCCATTACATCAAGAGCATATGTGAAATTATCTATATCGTCTGAACAACCAAAGCTGGTACTTATTATATCAACTCCGTCTTGCTTTGCTTTTAACATAGCTGTTGCAGCTCGAACCATTGAGGATGTATTGTTTTTGGAACTAAAAATTTTGTAAACGGCAATCTTTACATTGGCTGGAGTATTGTCAACTATTATACTTGAAACAGCATTTCCGTGCCAATCATCATATTCACATGCCTCGCTGTTCCAATCTCCGATACCGGTTGTATTATAGTGCGTTCTATTTATCCTATCTTTTAAAAATTCATTTTCTATTTCAACACCAGTATCTAAAACGCCTACTACAATTTCCCTTGTGTCTAAATTGTTATCCTCAATATATTTTTTCACATCATAAGTACCGCTTGCGTAACCGCCCCAGGATTCAAGACATTTGGGAACTTCATGGGGTTCTTCCTCGCTTATTAAAGTGACATCTTCATTTCGAAGATACACAGGACTATCTATATCAACATCGGTAATATAACGTGCATTTTTATATCCCTCATAAGCTACTTGTGTATCTTGTTCATTTTCGAACTGAATTATATAGTAGTCTTTATATCCGCTTACAATTTCAACCGAATTAAATTTTTCAGGATATTTATCACTTTTCACAACTAATCGGCAGGTTTGAAAATTAAGTTCAGGTTCATCTACAGGTTCACTATCAGAAACCGATGCTTCGGAAAAATAAGTTGGAGCATCTTGTGAAAAACTTTCAGAAGGTATGTTTTCGGAGGTAACTTCAAAATCTTTTCCTGCATCGTAGGTTTGAGCAAGATGTGTTACACCATTTATGAAGTCATTTATATCCGCCTCTTCTGTGTTTTTTGATGTTGCCGATACAGGAATAGAGATAATTGATGCAAGTAATGAAATACATAAAATAGAGCTTATTATTTTCTTCATTTGTTTTACCTCCTGAAAAATATAATGATTTTTTGGGTTTATTCTGTGGCACAGGCAAGCCAGTGCCTTACAGGTGTAATGGCTTACGGAAGCTATAGAATAGAGTATCAACTGTAAGGTATGGGCTTGCCCATACCACAGAATACAGTAAAAATAGTGCACAGTAGGGGCTGGTCTTGACAGCCCGAAAGCAATTGCAAGAATTTATTTGCGTGACGGTCAAGACCGTTCCCTACCTATTGAGACATTCTTGTTCTATGGAACGGATATTATTTTTATTACTAATTTGATTGTATATTAAAACCTAATATATTTCTACAAATTTGCCGAAATGCAGAAAAATCGTGACGAAATGCAAGAAAACTCACCAAAAAGCCTTGAAAAACAAAAAGTGCGCCCACCGAAGCAGACGCACAAAAAACGCAAACTCCGATAGTCGCCAAACTAACCAATGTGAAATAAAGTGTAACGCACCAAATCTACACCGTTGGAATTTGCATTTTTATCAAATTCGATGGTATAGATATAGACAAATATAAGCGTAATTATTCTATAAAAAGAAAAATACACCCAATTTCACATATATTAAGTTAGTTTGGCAAATATAGTTTATCACAATTTGCAAATTTTATCAATATATAATTTCCGTGGAGATTAGCAACGCTTTTACTTTATTCAAAGGTACAGGCAAGCCTGTACCTTACGGGGTGTTTTCTTTTACAAAGGCGTATCTTTACGGGGCAACCCACCACCGCTGACGCGGTCCCCCTCCCTATTTGCCCAAGGGCAAACAGGGATGATAATATTCGCAACACTTTTACGTTTTCTTGCTATGAAAGGTTTCTTCACCAATTCTTCTTATAGTAACATCTGCGGTTATGGTCAGTTTTATTTGGGGGAACTCTTTGTCCCAGTTATTTTTTAATTTGTTATATAAATCATTTTCCTTTAATCTTAATCTTTTGCCATAGCGCACAACATCTGCGCCGTGCTTCCCCTGAAGAACTATCAATGTGTTTTCTGCTTTTTTACATAGAGCTTCACCTACTGCGGTCTGAAAGGTTTCAAGTACACCTGTATCGGTGCTGAAATATTCATCACCCTGAACACCTTCAAGGTCGCAAGAAATTGCTACCTTTAATTTATAATGCAAAACTCCGTTTTCTCGGGTAATTTTATATTTGCTTTTACCTTTGTTGATATAAAAAGAGGCTTTTTGTCCGTTGGGTAAATCTGCGCTTATTACGCCCTCTTCGATTTTATCATTGAGAATTGCAACACCCTCGGCAACACCGGAATCAATATACATTGAGAATGTTGAATCTGTGCCGAAAAGAGCGCATCCGTCTAAATCATAATTTTCGTTTTCTCCGTTTTTTTGAATTGTAACCGCAGGTATGCAAATTCCCGAGGTTTCGTCCTTCATATAATTTACTGCATCAATTATTCTTACCTTGGGCACAAGGGATTGCTTTGCACTTTCCTCCAGCATATTTTCGAGAATTTTGCTTTTTATGGTATCTGTCAGAAGCTTTGCTCTTATGACCTTTTCGCCTGTTGTGTTTTTGGCGACACACAACAATTGTGATGCTCTTGAATCATAGTTTCTTTCAAAGAAATCAAGAATATCAGAAAGATTTCTGTTAGCCGCCTCTTCACCGATTACAATCACTCTGTTATGAGCAAACATAGGCTCATTTCCGCTTTTGGTTATGAGTTTTCTTAAAGCTTCGCCAACAGTTTTCCCTTTTGCGGTATATATCTTTGTTTTATTATCACTGTTACCATTACCACCGGGGCTACCGCTTTGCTCATTATTGAGAAGCTCAACAGTTACTTTAAACTCATTATCTGAAACATCAATACCAATCCCTTGCATTATCATCAGCTCAGAAAGCTCTGTACCCGGTTTTTCACAAGAGCAAAAGGATAACAAACAAAACACAGAAAGAAAAATCAAAGAGAATATTTTAAGAAATTTTTTCATTGTTCCTTCTCCTTTTCACAAGGTTATATATGAGCAGAACAGACGGCAAAATGAGAACAGGAACAAGGTATATTCCTACAACAAGAGGGGTAAATGAAATAAAACTGAAATTCATAACATTCCCCGAAATAAATGTTAAAAAGCCTGTTATAACAACCCCAACCGATATAGAGGCTATTTTCTCCGAAAACTTTGGGAAAGCAAAGCAAATGCATTTTACAATGGCAGAAATATAAAGGGTAAGCTTTGTTACAACGCATAAAATCCATATTGCAGTTTCAAGGGCATCAAGACGCTCAAAAAGACCAAATCGGGCAAGAGTAATTGCAGAATATGTGGGAAAAAGCTGAGTATCTGCAAAAACGCCCAAAGTACCGATAACAAAGAATAAAATAAAGGAAAATGAAACAGCGCTCAAAACCGACCAAAGAATATAATGCTTTTTCACATTTCCTTTGATTTCAGGGAAAAATATTACAATTGCACCTATTTCGGATGCCTGAATTGAAAAGGTAAGGCTATCTGCAATAAACTTTCCAACACCATTTTCAAAAAGTGGAGCAAAATTGAGAAAATCCACTTCTTTTGAAAGAGTAAAGGATGCGAAAACGGTTGCAGACACAACCACAAGAGTAAAAATGGTGCTTGCTCTCCCCAATGCACCAATACCGCAAAAGGACAGAGCCACACAAACTGCCACAAGACCTACTAAAAAATAAGTCATTTCAGTACCCGGAAAAAGCTCAGAGCTTGCAAAAAGGTCAAAGCGACCAACAGTCATAAGAGCATCAATAAAATAAACAACACCATAAAACAGAGCAACACCCTTATAGACCTTGCTTTTCTTTTCAGTTTGAAGATTTTCTTTTAAATTACCCTTTGCAAGGAGAAGATATATGGGTAAGGCAAAAATAATACTGACTATGGAAAAAACAACGGGTCTTAAAAGAGATTCGGCAGTTGCAATTGTTATCTGAGGAGATGAAATATACATAAACATACTACCAAGCATTGAAAGATACAAAAGCGCAAAAAACTGAGGTGCACTGACTGAAGATTTTGTCATTGTTTGCCTCCTCTTTTAAAGCCATTAATATCAAATACCTTATTCCCCAATTTTTCCATACTTAGTCTATATACAGAATCTCTCCATAGGGTTTTGTTATATGGTGTTGCAGGTGCCAAAAACGGCACGCCATAATCAGTCATTGATGCAAGGTTTATGAAAAGCGCTGCAGCACCAATCATAATTCCGTAAAGCCCAGACACACCACCAACAAGAATGAAAATAATTCTCAAAACAGAAATAGGTTGATATAAATCTGATGAAACGAGAGAGCATATTGCAGTTAAAGCAACGATAATAAGCATTGGCGCACCAATAAGACCTGCAGTAACTGCTGCATCACCAATAACCAAAGCGCCAACTATACTGACTGCGTGACCTATGGCTTTAGGCATTCTCAGACCTGCTTCCCTTACAGTTTCATAAACAAAATGAATAATCAGAGCTTCAACCGTTAGTGTAAACAAGGTATTGCTTTCCATTATTACAATGTTATAAAGCATATCATCGGGAAACATTTCCTGATGAAAAAGACCGATTGCCACAAAAACACCGGGTAAAAATACACTTATGAGAAATGCAAGTAAGCGCACACCTCTCATAAATGTGCAAAAATACGGACGATTTATATAGTCATCAAGGGTCTGAAAATTTTCTATAAACAGCCTCGGAACAATAAGAGCAAAGGGTGTGCCATCCACAATTATTCCGATTTTTCCCTCGCACACCTTGGCAGCAAAGGTATCAGGGCGTTGGGTCTGCCCTACCATTGTAAAAAGGCTTTTCCTTTTGGTATCAAAGGTTTTTCTCAAATACCCTGCCGCTAAAACTGTATCTATATCAACAGAATCAAGGCGTTTTTTCACCTCCGCAAGAGTATCGGGATTAACTCTGTCTTTCATATAACAAATAAGCATTCGGGTTTTACTTGTTTTGCCCACTTCTTTTGATTCTATTTTGAAATTGGTTGTACAAAGTCTTTCTCTTATCAGGGTTAAATTGGTTTTTATATTCTCAACAAAGCCTTCTCTTGAACCAAATTCCTGAACCTCATTATCAGGCTCCTGAAGGGCACGCTGAGGCGGGTTTTGCACACCAAGAATTATACATTCCTTCTGTCCCTCAACAAAAATGAGCAGAGTTCCTCTTAAAATCTCTTTCATTGCTTTATCAAGGCTTTTCTCTCTTTTTTGTTCTGTGCCGTAAATAATTCTATCCTGTATAAAATCAAGAGGATTCTCTTCAGGTAATTTGCCATCAAAAGTAAGAATTGGTTTTATTGCATTATCTGCAATTCTCTGGGCACTGCAAAGTCCGTCACAATTGGCAAAAACCACACATTTACCGTTGCAGTATCCTTTTTTAACAACTATATCAAAGCTACCCTCAAATGCTTCTTTTATAATTCTGCCGTTTTCAACGGCATTTTCCTTTATATCACCATAAGCTTCTTCGTTAAAATTTGACAAAGGAGAAAGAACATTTTCTTTATTTTCCATAAAATCACCATTTTTATTTTCCCCTTTTTTTACTGCATATTCCAAAGCTTTACGGAAAAAACAAGAACGGTGAGTTTTTATGATAGCAACAATATTCAGAACTTTCATTATATATTGTATCGTTTCGTTATGCGTTCGTCTTATGGGCAAACGCCAATTGGGACAATTACAACCCGGTGAATTGGTTGTAACCATGCTCATTTCCGAAATTGCAGCAATTCCCATAGAGGACAACACTGTACCTATTTTAAACAGCGTCATTCCCCTTTTGCTTCTTGTCAGCTTTGAAATTATCAGCTCTGTTATTGACAGAAAAAGTGTAAAATTCAGGTATTGGACAGAAGGAAAACCGATAACAATAATAAGGAACGGAACACTATTGCAAAAGGAACTGAAAAACTTACGTTTTACTATAAACGATGTTTTGTTAGGTCTCAGACAAAAGGATGTTTTTGATATTGATGATGTAGAATATGCCGTTGTGGAAACAAACGGTACTCTTTCTGTGCTCTTAAAACCCGATAAACGCCCTGCCACTCCAAAAACTGTGGGTAAAAGTGAAAAAGACACAGGTTTACCCTGCGCGATAGTGGTTGATGGTAAAATAATCAGCAGTGCTTTTGATGACTGTGGTATAACGGAAAACGAGGTTATGAGAAAAATCCGGAGAGAAACAGACGATATCAGAAACATTCTTCTTATGACCGTAGACAAAAGCAAAAAATATAATATTATCTTCAAAAAGGAGTGCTGAAATGAAAAGATTGGTTGTTTCAATCCTGATATTAGTTTTTGCAGCAGGTATTGGTATTTCCTCTACGATTTTTATAAAAAAAAGCTGTAATGAAGCTGTGACGGGGCTTGACAATGTTCTCAGTAATGCTATAACCGAAAACAAAGAAGAAGTTAACCGTTTTGCAGTTCAAACGAACGAATATTGGGAAAGCAAAAAATTTTATATGAATATTTTAATCGGTCAACAATACACAAACAGTGTTACAAAAGCCTTACACCAAATTATTTTTTTTGCCGGAATCGGTGACTACGAATCAGTTCTCTTGCATACAGAAGAATGCAAGGAGGATTTGCACCTTATTATCCGGTCAAATGAACCGAAACTAAGTACCGTATTTTAACAAGAAAAATCTGTTTAAAAACTATTGAAAAACCATGAAAACACGTATATAATCAAATTAAAAGAACACTCATTGAAAGGAGTGATGTTTATGATGGTTTGGATTTGGGTTGCTCTGCTTGCGATATTTATTGTTGTGGAAGCTGCAACGGCACAGCTTCTTACCATCTGGTTCGCAGTAGGTTCTCTTGCCGCTCTTATTACAACATTTATAACCGATAATATTATTGTTCAGGTTATTGTATTTGTTGTTATATCCGCAATTGCTCTGGCAATTACTCGCCCTTTGGTAAAGAAAATGACACAGGCGAAAAAACAGCCTACAAACGCAGATATGTACATAGGCAAGGAAGCCATTGTTACAGAAGATATTAATAATCTTGAAGCAAAAGGTCTTGTTAAGGTGGGCGGTTCTGTTTGGACTGCGCGAACAGAGGTTGATAACTATACAATCCCTGCGGGTTCACATGTTACGGTTGTTAAAATAGAGGGCGTCAAGCTTATTGTTCGCCCGATATTATAATAATAGTTTATTAAGGAGGAAAATTTATGTTTATTACACTTTCAGCTATGGCATCAGTAGGTATAATTGCAATTATTGCGGTTATTGCAATTGTAATCCTTCTCGTTATCGCAAATATCAAAATTGTTCCCCAGTCAAAAGCTTATGTTATTGAACGTCTGGGCGCATATTTTGCAACCTGGGACACAGGTCTCCACGTTAAAATTCCCTTCATCGAAAAGGTTGCAAAGGTTGTTTCTCTTAAAGAGCAGGTTGTGGACTTCCCGCCCCAGCCCGTTATTACAAAAGATAATGTTACAATGCAGATTGACACAGTTGTTTTCTTCCAGATTACAGACCCCAAGCTTTTCTGCTATGGTGTTGAATACCCCATTTCAGCTATTGAAAACTTAACCGCTACAACTCTTCGTAATATTATCGGTGAATTGGAGCTTGACCATACCCTTACTTCCCGTGACACAATCAATGCAAAAATCCGCGGTATTCTTGATGAAGCAACTGACCCCTGGGGTATTAAGGTAAACCGCGTTGAGCTTAAAAACATTCTTCCTCCCCGCGAAATCCAGGATGCAATGGAAAAGCAGATGAAGGCAGAGCGTGAAAGACGTGAAAGCATTCTTCGTGCAGAAGGTGAAAAGGCAAGTGCGGTTCTTGTTGCCGAAGGTAAAAAGGAAGCACAGATTCTTGAAGCAGAAGCAAATAAACAAGCTGCTATTCTTCACGCAGAAGCAGTTAAAGAATCCAAAATGCGCGAAGCAGAAGGTGAAGCAAATGCTATCATTGCAATCCAGAAGGCTCAGGCAGAAGGTATCAGAATGATTAACGAGGCTTCCCCCTCTAAAGAATACATTTCTCTTAAAGGTATGGAAGCATTTGAAAAGGCTGCAGACGGCAAAGCAACAAAGATTATTGTTCCCTCAGATTTACAGAACCTTGCAGGTGTAACAGGTAGCGTTAAAGAGTTCTTAAAGGACTGATATATAAATAAAAAGCATCGCTTCGAAAGAGGCGATGTTTTTTATTATTCTGGCATCTGGCGACTGGTAACTGGCAACTTTAATATTGACACTTTTCCAAATTATGTTATTATATTTATAATATTATTTTTGGGAGGTTTTCTTATGTCAGCAGGCTTTGCTTCAAGTATAGGTGCAATTGTTATGGCATTTATTACTATGATTACATCCTTATTCGGTATTATTGCAAACAAGCCCGATAACAAGGTAATTCAAGGATTTGAGCCCAAGGAGGAAATTGAAATGAGAATTATGAGCTTTAACATTCGTTGTACGAATGTTGGTAGTGACAGTTGGGAAGACAGAATCGGCATTGTTTCACAGACAATGTTAGACAGCGAAGCAGATTCAATCGGTGTTCAGGAAGCAACACCCGAATGGATGGCTACTCTTAAAGAAACTGTTGGCGAGAAATATGCTTATGTTGGTGTTGGCCGTGACGATGGCGACAACAAAGGTGAATATTCCGCTATTTTCTATCGTAAAGACAAATATGACCTTGAAGACAGTGGCACCTTCTGGCTTTCAGAAACTCCCGACAAAGTTTCTTTCGGTTGGGATGCAGCTTGCAGACGAGTTTGCACATGGGCAGTTCTTGTAAACAAAGAAACAGGTGAAAAATACGCTCACCTTAACAGCCACTTTGACCATGTTGGTATTTCTGCAAGAAAGAACAGCGTTGATTTAATTGTTAACAAAGCAAAAGAATTCGCAGATATGCCCGTTGTTTTCACTGCTGATATGAACGTCAGAGAAGGCAGCGACAACTACAATCAGTTTGTTGAATCCGGTGTTCTTAAAGATACAAAGAAGCTTGCTCCTGATACAATGGACTACTGCACATATCACGATACAAAGCCCGAGAATCACAAAGACGATGTTATCGACTATGTTATGATTAACGATAAATTCGAAGCAAATTCCTACAAGGTTGTTACAGAGGGTGTTGATGGTAGATTTGTTTCCGACCACTACCCTGTTTATGCTGACGTTGTAATAAAATAAGTTTTACATAAAAACAACTCCCGATTCAAAGGCGTTGTGTTCTTAAGGACACAACGCCAGTTTTATTCGCCTTACGGCGAGTGATATTGCTTCGCAGTTTTATTATGCTACGCATAGTGTTATTTGCTTCGCAAGTTTATTGGCGAATAAAATAAAACTGAAGCTAAAAGCTTCAATAACACTATTGCCCAAGGCAATAATAACACTCTGCCATAGGCAGAATACCACTAATTATATGTAAATTAAAAAGGGGATGTAAAAAAAGCGCAGACCGTATAAAACCAGCTATAGCAAGGGGTTCTGCAGGTGTATAAAGCCTGTAGAACCCCTTAAAGAATATAAAAAATATAAATTGATGAAAAAAATATGTTTTATACTACGAACAAACTTCGCCACTCGACGTACCTTTGTACGCCTTCGGGCAAGCAAAACCAAGTCTGAAGCCTTGATTTTGCTCAGTTTGTCCGTTCTGCATCTTTTTTTCCTATCCCCTGAAAAGGGGCTGTAAAAAAACTCGCGTTTTTTTACAGCCCCTTTTGTCTTTTATTTCTTTTCAATATTATACATTTCTTTATAATATTCAGAAGCTTCGTGAACCTCGCCATCGAAAATAAGCTTACCGTTTTTCATAACGATAGCTCTTGTGCAGAATTCCTCTGCAACAGCAGTCTGGTGGGTAACGAAAAGCAGGGTCACATTATCTTTTTCAATTATTTCACTGACCTTTTCCTTACATTTAACTCTGAATGCAGTGTCACCAACGCTCAAAGCCTCGTCA
>JAZNJB010000023.1:0-47855 GCA_045577815.1 Acutalibacteraceae bacterium | reverse complement strand
ACGGAGTTACAACCGAATACAGCGATTATGAGCTTATTTTGGGAAAAATACGTCCTAATGATACAAGCTATTTAAAATTTGAAAATAAGGTAAAAATACGCCTTCAAAAACGATTAATCGGTATTTTAAAACACGAAATCGAAAATGTTGACAAATTAAAACAAATATGATATCATATCCTTGTGTTTTTTACACATCAAATAAATTGAAAAGTTGGTGCAGTTATTAAAAGATATATATTAAACAAAATATAAACAAAGACACCGACAGCCGCTCAATTTCGTGAACGGCTGTCGGTGTTTGCGTAAGTTATTGGCGTATTAACTTGCCTTTATATTACCACTCTTGAAAACAAAAATCAAGAAAAAATCGTTGGTTATAATGCACAAATTTTATAATGTAAAATTATGCAATGGTTTTTGTTAGGGGTTAATTGCTTTTTAATATGTGTTGTGTTAAAATTTTTTCATAAATAACCAAAGGCGGTATGATGATGGGATATGTGTTTCTTGTTGTGGGAATAGTTGCAACAATAATATTTTTAATAAAAAGAACAACAAATGTAACAATTGATGTTGTTGCTATAAAGTCAATTGCAAGTATGGGGTTTATTCTTTCTGCAATATTCTTTTTTATGGATAATGAAGCTTGCCCGGATTACTTAGGTGCTTTTACAATCGGTGGTGCCTGCTTTGGTATGCTTGGTGATATAGTTCTTGATTTAAAATACAGCAAGCTGAATGATGCGGACAGATGCACTAATTTAGGCTTCTGGGCGTTCCTTATAGGACATATTTTCTACAGTATTGCAATGGTGTCAGTTTACGGAATAGAACTGACCAATATTATTTGTATTGCGATTGGTATAGTTGCAGGTATTATAATTGCAGTTTTATCTGAAAAGATTATGAAGCTTGAGTATGGTAAATTTAAGAAAATTACAATTTTATATACTTCAGTTTTATGTATGACTTTAGGCTTTGCAGGTGGTTATACTATAACCGAATGTTATACTTTACATAGCGTTCTTCTTAATATCGGTTTTGCTTTGTTTGTTCTTTCTGATGCTTTCCTTGCAGGAATTTATTTCAGTAAAAAGCCTGAGGACAGAACTAATAGAAAGGCTATTGTTTTAAATCACGCTACATATTATGCAGCACAATATATTATTGCACTTTCATTAGCATTTTACAGAGGTTAATTTATGAAAACAGAGAGATTATACTATTCAGACAGTTATATAAAAGATTTTGATGCAATCGTTATTTCTTGCGATAAAGCTGAAAAAGGCTATAAGGTTGTTCTCGATAAAACAGCTTTCTTTCCTGAAGGTGGCGGTCAGCAGGCTGATACTGGCTTTATCGGAGATGCTGTGGTTTCAGATGTTCAGGAAGCAGATAATGTAATTTATCACTATGTTGATAAAGAGCTTACAGTATCAGATGCATATACCTGTAAAATTAATTGGGAACAGAGATTTCTTCGTATGCAAAGCCATAGCGGTGAGCATATTGTTTCAGGCGTCGTTCATTCATTGTTTGGCTACGATAATGTGGGCTTTCATATGGAAGAGGATTATGTAACAGTCGATTTCAGTGGTGAATTAACCCGTGAACAGCTTGACGAGGTTGAAGAAAAAACTAACAGATACATCTACGATAATATTGAAATTGAGTGTTTTTTCCCCGATGAAAATGAAATAGAAAGCCTTGATTACCGCAGTAAGCTTGATTTAAAAGAAGGGGTTCGCCTTGTAAGAATCGGCGAGGCAGACCTTTGTGCTTGTTGTGCGCCCCATGTTAAAAGAACAGGGGAAATTGGTGTTGTTAAAATTCTTGATTTTATGCGCCACAGAGGTGGTGTCAGAATTGTTATGAAATCAGGCTTGAAAGCACTTTATGATTACAGAGAAAAATACACAAGTGTTTATGATGTTTCGGTTTTGCTTTCTTCAAAGCAACACGAAATTGCTTCTTATGTTGAAAAGAAGATTAAAGAAAATGAAAGCTTACACAGAAGTTTTAATGATTTCAAAATGCAGATAGCAGAAAATGACAAAGAAAACCTTGATTATATCGGTGATGTTGCACTTTTCGTTACATCATTTTATGATTCTGATATGATGAGAGAATTGGCAAACTACGGTATGACACAGAAGGAGATTTGCGTTATTCTTTCAGGAAATGAAGAAATCGGATTCTCTTATGTTGCAGGTAGCCTTAATTTTGATTTAATGAAATTTGCAAAGCATTTCAATTCTGCTCTTAACGGCAGAGGTGGCGGACGAGGCACAATGATTCAGGGCAAGGTTGCGGCAACAAAGGAAAGCGTTTTGAATTTTTTCAATAATCTTGATTTAAATACACTTTAATTTCAATACGGAGTTCAGTTATGGATTTTAGTAAATATTTAATTGATTTTAAAAGTAAAGCAGATGCTTTTTTAAAGGCTGATGCGCAGAGTTATGATTCAGGTAAGTATTCACAGCTTTTACTTTATAATGCTATTGAAAAAGAAGCTTTTTTGGAACTTGCATCGCAATATGAAGATAAGAAGATTTTTGACAACAAAATAGAGAACAACGAGTTTATCTTTTGTGTTGATGAAGGTGTTTTGCTGTCTTTTGGGTATTATTCTTGTAATAAATCCGTCAGAATTTCTCTTGATGGAAAAACTGCTTTGCCTCAATACCAAAAGGATGCGTATTCTTGTAATTCGGAAACAACTCTCTGGCAGTTTGAGGTTGACCATACGCTGATAGATTGTGGTATGTGCTATATTCTTCGCGCCTGCGATGGTTCGTTCTTTGTTATTGACAGTGCCCATACATATTCCATCAAGGACTGTGACAGAATTTATGATTTCCTTCGTGAGCGTACACCCAAGGGTCAAAAAGTGCGTGTTAAAGGTTGGTTTTTAAGCCATGGTCACGAAGACCATATTGCTCAGTTTATGAACTATGTTCGTTATTATATGCACGATACAGTTATTGAAATGGTGTATCATAATTTTGTACCAAATGACCACAAGGATGGTACATATTGGACACCGTCAAACCTTAATTATGTAACAGCTTTCTATGAGTTAATGGAAAAACATCCTGAAATTCCTGTTTGCAGATTGCATACGGGTATGTATTTTTATGCAAATAATATTCGATTTGATGTTTTGTGTTCTCACGAAGATGTATTCCCCGGTGACAATGAAAATTATAACGATTCATCCGTTGTTATTATGGCTCAGGCAGAAGGGACAAAGATTTTATTTCCCGGTGATGCAGGGCATGAAGAAAGTTATATTCTTGAAGCTCGTTACCCCGGATATTTAAAATCTGATATTGTTCAGCAGGCCCATCACGGACATTTCGGTACAACTGACAGATTTTATGAGCTTGTAAATGCCGAGGTTGCTCTCTTTCCTGTAACCCAAATTAAATTTGATGAGGAATTACCTCGCCAGTCTGCCAACAGAAAATCATTGGAAATTTCAAAATATTATTTTATTGCCTCTAATGGCACTGTTGAGATACCTTTACCTTATAAATCAGGGGAATTCAAGGTGCTACCCGATGAAACCTTTGAAAGCTTTTCAGGAGTTTTCAACCTTTGGGCTTATGAATACACAAAGGAAAGAAAAGAACAACTCTATAAGGAGTATTTGGACCGTGGCGGTAAGCCAATGGATGAATATAAGAATGGTTTTTAATTATGCTATTTGATTATACATTGATTCGTTCTGAACGAAAAAGCGTATCAATTCAGGTTGATTCTGATTGTAATATTACAGTAAGAGCGCCTTTAAGACTTTCTCAGAAAGAGATAGATAAAATTCTTCTCGAAAAGAAAAGTTGGCTTGAAAAAACTATTATTTCTCAAAGAGAAAAACGAAAAGTAATCAAAGAATATTCTGAAGATGATATTAAGCTTTTACGTAAAAAAGCCAAAGAAATAATACCGCAAAAAGTGGAACATTATGCAAATATTATGCAAGTGAATCCAAATTCAGTTAAAATAAATTCTGCTAAAAAACGATATGGCTCTTGCTCAGGAACAAACAATCTGAATTTCTCGTTGTATCTTATGGACAAGGATGAAAGATTTATTGATTATGTTGTTGTTCACGAGCTTGCACATATTAAGCATCATAATCACAGCAAAGAGTTTTATGGATTTATTGAACAATTTATGCCCGATTATAAAGAAAGAATGAAGCTTTGAGGTGACAAAATGGAAAAATCAGTTTTACATTATTTACTCAACGGAATTGTTAAAGGTCACGGAAAAATGGCTTTGAAATCAAAGCAGGCACAACCACTTGAGCCTGTTGAGGTGGATTTTATTGATAAAGCTGTTGCAGATAAGTACACAATAGGTTTTCATCGTGAGGTTATTTTACCCGATGATATTGATACTAAAAAGTACTATATTGCAGGCTATGGGGAAAATAATCCTGCAAGAGGCGTTATAGACCCTCAATATGCACATGCGGTGTGGATTGATGACAACTCCCAAAGGGGAGGCGTACTGTTAGTTTCTCTTGATGTGGTCGGTCTTCTTAATAAGGATGTTAACAAAATCCGTGAAATGCTCAAGGAGTTTTCGGCAAAAACCTGTTGCAGATATATTGGTGTAATGTCAACTCACAACCACGCAGGTATTGATACGATGGGTATCTGGGGACGCTTGCCCTTTAGTGGTAAAAATGAAAAGTTTATGAATATTCTCTTTGATGCTGTGGTAAAATGCGCTTATGAAGCCTTTGAAAGCCGCAAGAGTGGCGATTTGTTTTTAGGAGAAATTGAGGTTCCCGATATGCAGGAGGATATAAGAACTCCTATTGTATATTCAAAAACACTTACTCGCTTCCGTTTCGTGCCCGACGATGGTTCAGATGAGGTGTGGATGCTTAACTTTGCATCTCATTCTGAATCTCTTCAAGGCTGTAATCACCTTGTAAGTGCTGATTTCCCTTGTTATTTACGAGAAAAAATCAGAAATGTTGCAGGTGCTGAAACATTTTATACAGTTGGCGCTATCGGTGGTATGATAAGTATGGATATTCCTGACGAGAATATTCTTCGTAACGAGCACCGCCTTATTGAATCAACAAGGAATATCGGCTATAAGCTTGCTGATTATGCAATTGCAATTGATAATGATAAAAAGCTTCAACCGATTGTAAATTTTGCAAGAAAAGAATTTTATGCAGATGTTGAAAACCCGGTTTTAACAATCGCTTGTGATATCGGTATTTTAACTGCCGATAAGTTCACAAGAAAAGAAGCACCGAATTATTGGTGCTTAAAGTCAGAAATAACATATTTTGAAATCGGTGGCAAAAAGCTGTTACTATTACCCGGTGAATTGTTCCCCGAGCTTGTTTTTGGTGGGGCTTTAAGTGCAGAAGAGTCTGCAACAGGTAAAGGTGCAGAAATTAATCCCAAGCTTTTATGCGACATTGTAGATGATGAAAACATACTCGTTTTCGGTCTTGCGAATGACGAATTGGGTTATATTTTACCACCTAATGACTTTATTCTTCACGAAAAATCACCCTACATAAACAACGGCAGAGACAGACACAACCGACGCCATTATGAAGAAACAAATTCAATGGGTCCCAAAACGGCTCAGGTTATTGCAGATGCTGTTGAAGAAATTATTGAATCTATAAATAAATAAGAGAAATCCCTTACATCAAATTTAATGTTTGGTGTAAGGGAAAATTTATTTATATTTTTCGCATTCTGCAACTGCTAATCTGTCGCATCTTTCATTTTCCGGGTGATCATTGTGACCTTTAACCCATTTGAAAGTAACCTGATGCTTTTCCAACAATTCTAATAACTGTCCCCATAAATCAGGGTTAAGAGCAGGCTTTTTATCAGCTTTTCTCCAACCGTTTTTCTTCCAGGAATAGACCCATCCTTGATTTACTGCATCGCAAACATATTTTGAGTCTGTTGTAACAATTACCTGACAAGGCTGGTTTAAAGCAGAAAGGGCAGAAATAACAGCAGTTAATTCCATTCTGTTGTTTGTAGTTTCTTTTTCACCGCCGCTTAATTCTTTTTCAATTCCGTTGAATCTTAAAATTGCGCCCCATCCGCCCGGACCGGGATTACCGCTGCAAGCGCCATCTGTAAATATTTCGACTGTTTTCATATGGTTTCCTTAACTTAATTTTTTTATATCATAGCATAATTTACTGAAATTTAAAAGTATTTTTATAATTTAATTTTTATTTATGTGTTGGATATAATTTTAAAAGGGGGTTGTCGGATGTATTTAGTTTTTGTAAATTTTTCAGAAAATAACAGCTTGTTAACCGAACAGTTGAATGTTCGGTCTTTTTATGATTTGAATGTGCTGAATAAATCGTTGGTAGAAGTTCAGTTGACAAACTTTGCCAATTCCAAAATACAAAGAGTATTTTTATTGGATTCAGAAAAAACGATTGATTTTCCTATATTCAGAATAGAAAGTGTGGTCGCAACAAATTTTCTGAAAAGATTATTCGAATTTGATATTACAGATAAGATTTTGTTAGTTCGAAACGATGTTTATTTTGAAAGTGATATATCAGAATATGAAAAGTATCACCAAGGAAATGACTTGTTGGCATTTACTGATAGTGTGGGCTTTTGCTATGGTATTCTGTCATCTGTCGGTAGTCTGAGAAGATTATATAATAAAAACACATCTTTTGAAGATTTGTTTACTGATAGTCAAAAATTATCAGATGCTCAAATTACTGCAAGCGGTTACACTAAATCTCTGAAAACAGTGAAAGATTATAAAAATTTATTGTTTGATATTTTAAATGGTAAAACCAATTTTAAACCGCCCTATATTGCAGAAGGTATCTTTACAGAAGGCTCTGTTCCTGCAAATGATTTTTCTATTATACCACCTGTTTATTTAGGTAAATCTGTTCAGGTCGAAAGTGGCAGTGTTATAGGTCCCAATACTGTTATACTGAATAACACGCTTATTTCATCCGATACATCAATAAAAAACAGTATTCTTTTAGAGGATGTCTATGTTTCTTCTCATTGTTATATAGATGGAGCTATTTGTTGTAAAAATTCATCAATAAAACGGAATTCTGCAGTGTTTGGTGGCTCTGTTATCGGCGAAAATTCTTTAGTAGGCGAAGATATGTTAGTGGAGAATGATTCTGTTATTAATAAAAATGTGAAATTTGACAGATTAATTAAATCACCGTTTACCGAAAGAATCAACAATACTTTTCATAATGAATTTCACGCTCTTTCACCCGGCAAAGCGGCTCTTTTAGGTTCGGCAATGGGAAATGTCTTTAAAAAACCCAAGGTCCTCGTAGCAAGTGATGATTCTCCAAATTCGTCAGCTATTAAATTAGCTTTGTTGAGTGGTCTTATAGTATCAGGAGCAGAGTGCTTTGATATAGGTGTATCATTTAAATCTTATATATTTTTCGGTTTGTCTTATTGTGAATGCGATTATTCGATTTTTATCAGTGGTAAAAACGGTGGAATAGATGTTGAAATTTTCAACTCGGAAAATATTCCTATAAGTAAAACAGATTGCTGTAATCTTTTTGATTTTTGCAATAAAGGGGAGTTTAGTTTTGCAGAACAAAAGACTTGTAAGCCTGTAAGACAAATTCACGGATTAAGAAGAATGTATATACGGGAAATTACTTCAGCTTTTACTGACGAAATTGAAAATTTTCCTGTTTTTGATTGTGCCAATGATTTAATATCTAAAATACTTGAAGAAATCAAATCAAAGACTGCAGGTTTAAATGATAAAAAGGAAAAATTATATGTAAATATTAATGATTCAGGCACTAAAGCAAGCATAACCTTTAATAGAAAAACATATAGTGAAAAAACTTTAAGAAAATTAGTGCATTTTTATTTTAAAAAAGCCCAAAATAACGAGGAGAACATTAATAATTACTACAAAAAAATTTGGAAGAATGACAGCATCTTTCTTGTTTTTTCAGTTATTTATATTATCGAAAAGTCAAAAAAAGATATTTCTGATTTGGTTAAAGACTTGCCCGATTTTTTTATAGAAACCAAAACAAATAAAAATAATCTTAAAACCGGGGATTTTGCCAAAAGGTTTGCTGATTTCAATAATCCTTTTTATAAAAATAATGGGTATAATATTGTGCTTAAAGATGCATTGGTAAGGGTGGTAAAGCCTGCCGATACTAATAAAATGAAGATATTTTGCGCATCCTCAGATATATCTTTTTCAAAAGAAATTTGTGATTTTATAAGCGCTCTGTTAAATGCTTCTGATGCTTGACATTATAGTTAAATAATAGTATTATATATAATTGATACATTTATACTAGGTTATTATGCCGTCTTGTTTCTGACGGCTCTACATATTACAAATCTTAAGTAGGAGATTTTTATGCAAAAAGAAAACAAGAAGAAAAACAAGTCTTCTGAGGCTTCTGTGCAGAATAAGAAAAATAACAAGAAATCCAATCAGTCTGCTAAAAGCCACAAAAATCAAGCAGCTTCAAATGCAAAGCAGAAGAAAACCTCTGCACCCACAACAAAGAACAAAAACACTTCAAAGAATAATTCTCAGAGAAATACCCGTTATTCTAAAATAACACCTCCAAAGAAAAAAGAGCCTGTTAAAATTTCTTTCTTGGGAGGCATTAACGAGGTCGGTAAGAATATGACTTGCTATGAGTATAGTAAGTCTATGCTTATAGTTGATTGCGGTCTTGCTTTTCCTGAGTCCGACCAATTGGGTGTTGACTTTGTTATTCCTGATTTTACCTTTGTTGAGAGGAATATTGACAAGGTTAAGGGAATTATTATTACCCACGGGCATGAAGACCATATCGGTGCATTAGCTTACCTTCTGAAAAAGGTCAATATTCCCGTTTATGCAACCTTGCTTACTGCAGGTCTTATAAATGGCAAATTAAGTGAGCATAAGCTTGAGCACGAGGTTAAAATTCACATTGTTGAAGCAGGGGATACTATCAAATTAGGGGACTTTGATGTTGAGTTTATCAAAGTAAATCATTCCATACCCGATGCAGTTGCTTTAGCAATTAAGTGCGAAGCAGGTACAATCGTTCAGACAGGTGACTTTAAAATCGATACTTGTCCTATTGACGGAAGCAGAATTGACCTTTCTCGTTTTGCAGAGCTTGGAAATGAGGGAGTGCTTTGTCTTCTTTCTGATTCAACAAATGCTGAGCAACCCGGCTATTCCCAGAGTGAAAGCAAGGTTGGTGAAACATTCCGAAATCTCTTTAATCAGGCAGGGGACAGGCGAATTATAATTGCAACATTTGCTTCTAATCTTCATCGTGTTCAGCAAATTATTGATATTGCCGAGCAGACAGGCAGAAAGGTTGCCCTTTCAGGCAGAAGCCTTGAAAATGTTGTTGCAATCGCATCTGAATTAGGTTATATAAATATTCCTGACGGTACCTTAATCGGTATTGATGAAATTAAAAGATATTCAGATGACAGGCTCGTTATTGTTACAACGGGCAGTCAGGGTGAACCAATGTCTGCTCTTTCAAGGATGGCTCAGGGCGGTCACAGAAAGGTAACTGTTGGTTATAACGACTGTGTTATTATTTCTGCTCGTCCTATACCGGGTAACGAGAAAACCGTTTATAAGGTTATTAATGATTTGCTTAAATTAGGCGCTCGGGTTATTTACGAGAAAATGTATGATGTTCACGTTTCAGGCCACGCTTGTCAGGAGGAGCTTAAAATTATGCTTTCTCTTGTCAAACCAAAATATTTTATTCCTGTTCACGGTGAGCAGAAGCATCTCAGGTATCACGCACGACTTGCCGAAAGTGTTGGTATTGATAGCAACAATATAATAATTGCTGATAACGGTTATGAAATTTCCGCAACTGAAACTAATATTTCCGTTTCGGGTACTGTTGCCAACGGCAAGGTTTATGTTGATGGTTATGGTGTCGGTGATGTTGGCGCTCGTGTAATGAAGGAGCGTTTGCATCTCGGGCAGGACGGAATTATAATTATTGCAGCAACTATTGATGGTGCTTCAGGTGAGCTTTTAAGCGGTCCTGAGGTTGTTTCCAAGGGCTTTGTCTATGTTAAGGAAGCGGAGCTTTTAATGAACGAAGCAGTTAAAGTTTCTATGCGTGTTATTGATAGCTTTCCGCCTTATAGCTTTGATATTAACGCTATGAATACAAAGCTTCGTGATGAAATTTCTCGTCTTATGTATGAAAGAACAAAGCGCAGTCCTATGATTTTACCTATTCTTATGGAAGTGTAAAAATATGAAATTAACAGCGTTGTTTTATCAGAATCCTGCAGGTTACCTGACATCTGTATTGTTGTTGGTGTTTTCTGTTGTAAGCTTTGCATTTAATAACAATACGGCTTTAATTTTCCTTTTAGCATTTTTGTTCGTATTTTCTGCCAATGTGCTTTATTCGTTTTTGGCTTTTAAAGCAACAAGGAAATATATAAAGGAAGTTAATAAATCTCTTTCTCAAGAGAAAATCAGTAATGTTGATTCTTTTCCGTTGCCTTGTGTAATGTGTGATATGAAGGGTAATATTGTCTGGTTCAATAAAGAGTTTGGAGAGAATGTCATAACTGATAAACAAAAGGTTTCCATTTATGACTTTTTTGAAGACTATAATTTTTATTCTTATTCAGAGCTTAAAACTGTTGATTCCGAATTTAACGGAAAAAGGTTTACAGCGTTTATCACAAGAATTAAAAGCAAAACAAGTCCGATGCTTTGCTTTTATTTCTTTGATGATACATATATGAAGGAAACAGAGCAGGAGTACAGACAGTCAAGACCGTTTGTAATGTCAATATTTGTTGATAATATTGACCAGCTTTACAGACAGCTGACTGACAGTAAATTTGCTCAGATATCAAGTGGTATTGAAAGTAAAATTGAAAATTGGCTAAAGGATGAAAAACTGATTTTCAAAAAAACAGGTAACGGCAATTTCTTTGTTATAGGTGAAAAAAGAAACCTTGATCGCTTATCTGCCGAAAAGTTTTCTGTATTGAAGGATGTTAGGGAGTACAGGCATAACAATGCTCCTGTAAATGCAACTCTTTCAATCGGTGTCGGAACAGGAGCGGATTTGTCTGAATGCGAATCAAGAGCGAAAAAAGCCCTTGAAATGTCCTTAGGCAGAGGTGGTGACCAGGCTGCAGTATATACTGAAAACGGCTATGTTTACTACGGTGGAATGTCTAACCTCACTAATGATAATTCGCGAGTTTCACCTCGTCAGACTGCTGCCAATATTTCCACTCTTGTGAAAAAATACAAGAAAGCAATAGTTGTTGGTCATAAGTTTTCGGATTTTGATGCAATCGGCTCTGCAATGGGCATTAAATTCTTTGCAGAGGCAAACGGGCTTCAGTCATATGTTGCGTTTGATGAAAAAACAACATTGGCAGAATCTTTAGTTGATATTTCAACTAAAAATGGCTTTGATGGGTTTATTTCACTAGATGAAGCTCTTGAAAAATGCGACAATGACACGGTTTTATTTGTTGTTGATACTCACAGAAAATTCTTGATTGATGAGCCTGAGCTTTATGAAAAAGCAAAAGCCAAGGTGGTTATAGACCATCATAGACGCTCTGATGATTTTATTAATGATGCAGATATTTTTTATCATCATCCGTCACCCTCATCAACCTGTGAAATGGTAGCAGAGTTAATTGAATATTCAACAATTCAGGTTGATTTACCACCTGTGATTTCTACGGCGCTTCTTTCCGGTATAGTTCTTGATACCAAGGATTATGTTTTAAGAACGTCAAGAAGAACCTTTGAAGCTGCTGCATTCTTAAAAGAGCATAAGGCTGATACAGTTGCCGTTAAAAAGCTTTTCTCTGTCAGTACCGATATGATAAATCTTAAAAATGAAATTCTGAATAAAGCGGAAATTTATCACGGATGTATGATTTCAACCACCCAAAGCAATAGTTCTGATTTAAGAATTGTAACTGCAAAAGCGGCAGACGAAATGCTCAATATTGAAAAGGTACGGGCATCTTTTGTTTTATCGTATATTGCTAAAGATATTGTTCAGATTTCTGCTCGCTCTCTCGGTGAAGAGAATGTTCAGTTGATTATGGAAAATCTTGGTGGTGGCGGTCATAGTACAATGGCGGCAGTTCAGATTAAAAATACAGATATAGAAAATGCTAAAATAATGCTTTATAAAGCTATTGATAGTTATAATTTAACAAAATAATCTTTCCTCGGAGGTACAAATAAATGGATGTTATTTTAAAAAGTGATGTAAAAGGTCTCGGTAAGAAAAGTGAAAAGGTAAGCGTTTCCGATGGTTATGCAAGAAATTTCTTGTTTCCACGCGGTCTTGCTGCAGAAGCAACAGCTCAAACACTTTCCGAAATGAAAAATAAGCAGTCTTCAGAACAATTCAAAGCAGAAGAAGAGCTTAAAGCAGCAAAAGAAAGCGCAGAAAAAATCAGCAACAATACTGTTGTTCTTAAAGCAAAAGGCGGTGCCAACGGCAAGCTTTTCGGCTCTGTTACAGCAAAAGAAATTGCAGTTGTAGTTTCTAATCAATTTAAAGTAACTGTCGATAAAAGAAAAATCACTGTTGACGATATCAAAGCTTTCGGCACATATAATGCTCAGGTTCGTCTTCATCCAAAGGTTACTGCATCCTTCAAAGTGCAGGTTGTAGAAGAATAAAATCATCAGAAAGGTAAAAAGAAATGGCTGATAAGAATAAAATGCCTGTTTTCGATGGTGTGGATTTGCCATACAGTCTTGAAACCGAACAAGCTGTTATCGGTTCAATTTTAATTAATCCTGAATGTGTTACTGTTGTTTTATCACACCTTAAACCTGATTATTTTTATATTGACCAGCATCGCGCCATTATGGATGCGGTGATGATTCTTGATTCATTAGGTTCAAGAATTGATGCCCTTACAATTCTCGATAAATTAAGCAGTAACGCAAATTTCAATGTTGATGATAATAAAAATTATCTTTTTCAGCTTGCTCAGATAGTGCCCAGCGCAGCTAATGTTGAGAACTACTGTAAAATTGTAAGAGAAAAATATTTCCTTCGTTCTTTGATTAAGATTTCTAAGGAAACCATTGATTCTGCAGTTGATGGCGGAGCAGAGGCTGAAAAGATTTTAGACTCCACAGAGCAGAAAATTTATGACATAAGAAAAGGTAGAGCAGTTGGCTCTCTTCAGAAATTAAGCGATGTAATTTCTTCTGAGGTTTATCCTAATCTTGTTAAAATTTCTTCTGATAATTCTGAAGAATTTAAGGGTATTCCAACGGGATTTTCAAAGCTTGATGAGATAACCTCAGGTCTTAACCGTTCTGACTTAGTGCTTATTGGTGCTCGTCCTGCAATGGGTAAAACAAGCTTCGCTCTTAATATTGCAAGAAATGTTGGTATGACAGGTAAAAAGGTTATTTTCTTCTCTTTGGAAATGTCAAACGAGCAGCTTGCAGCCCGTGTTCTTTCAACTGAAGCACGTGTTGAAAGCAATAAGCTTCGTTCCGGTAATATTTCTGAAGAAGAGTGGGCTCGTCTTGCTCAGGCAACAGACAGGCTTACACGATGTAACCTTTATTTTGATGATACATCAACAATTACTGTTCCTGATATTAAATCAAAAATAAAGAGAACAAAGGATGTTGATTGTATTATTATTGACTACCTGGGGCTTATGCAATCAGCAACCAAGAAGGAAAACAGGGTTCAGGAAATTACCGAAATTACCCGTGGTCTCAAGATGCTTGCAAAGGATTTGAAAATTCCTGTTGTTTGTTGTGCTCAGCTTTCCCGTGGTCCTGAAAAGAACGGCAAATCCTCAAACAGACCTATGCTTTCAGACCTTCGTGATTCAGGTTCAATTGAGCAGGATGCTGATATTGTTATGATGCTTTATCGTGAGGGTTATTATAAAAATGGTGCTCAGAATCCGGACGAGGTTGATATGACAAAAGCCGATGTTGATGTCGCAAAAAACAGACATGGTCCCACAGACAGAATTCAGCTTCATTGGGATGGTCAGTTTACTCTTTTCTCAACTTTGGAGTACAGGGATGAATAAGTTTACAGGGCTCGTTACAGAAAAATTCCTCGCAACAGTCGGCAGATTTAATATGCTTGACAATACCGATACTGTTATTGTTGGTTTTTCAGGTGGTGCGGATTCTGTTTGTCTTCTCCATTTGTTATGGGCTTACAAAGATAAATTCGGCTACAATATTAATGCTATTCACGTAAACCACGGCATACGAGGCGAAGAAGCTGATAGGGATGAAAACTTTGCAAAGGCATTTTGTGAAACTCATTCAATTCCCTTTGAGGTTGTCCGTGTCGATTGTGTTGAAGAATCAAAGAAATTCAAGGAATCCCTTGAAGAATGTGGCAGAAGATTAAGATATGATGCCTTTAACAGTTTTTGCAAAGACGGTTTTAAAATTGCTACAGCTCATAATGCAAATGATAATGCAGAAACAGTCTTTTTAAATATTATAAGGGGTACAAGTATAAAAGGTATTTGCGGAATACCTTATGTCAGAAATAATATTGTAAGACCTGTTCTGGATTGCTCAAGAGCTGAAATTGAGGGGTATTGCAAAGAGAATAATCTTTCTTTTATTACAGATAGCACTAATTTATGTGACGATTTTACCCGTAATAAAATAAGACACAAAATTTTACCTGTTGTTGAATCTATAAATCCATCGTTTTTAGATACCTTTTCATCTTTACGCGATAACGCCAATGTTGTGAGTGGCTTTATTGATACTGAATCTGATGTGTTATTAACAATTGCTGAAAAGGGCGAGTATATCTATGACAGAAATATTCTGTTAAATGATGCTTCAGCCGTATGTTCAGAAGCAATTTTTAAGGCATATAAGGATTTTTCAGGTAAAGCTCTTGATAGCAGAAAAATAAAATCCATCCAAAGCTTGTTGAAAGATGGAGGTCGTATTCAGATATATGGTGACGATTTTGCAGAAGTAAAAAAAGATTATTTAAGATTTTACAAAGTAAAAGGCTTAAATGAAGATATTTCCCGTGTTATTGATTGTTTCCCTTTTTCTGCAGAAACTAACGGTTTTTCAGTATCTTTGGAAAAAATTACAAATAATTCAAAATTTATTAACCAAAATGACTGTTATAATATGATAAACTATAGTTCTATTGTTGGAAATCTTGTTCTTAGAACCAGAAAAGCAGGGGATGAATTTACTTTAAAAAAACGCGGTGTTACAAAAACATTAAAAAAGTTATTCACAGAAGAAAATATACCAATTGAAATCAGAAACCGATTACCTGTTATTTCCGATGATTCAGGTGTAGTTTGGGTTTATGGTTTTGGTGTTACAAAAAGATGCTTGCCTTCAGAGAATTCTGATAATATTGTTTTAATTAGGGGAGAAAATAATGATAAGTAAAAATATGCTCGAAGATATTGAAAGGGTTCTTATTTCTGAAGAAGAATTGCAAAAAATTGTAGCTGATATGGGCAGAAAAATCAGTGAGGATTACAAAGACAAGGATTTATTGCTTGTCAGTGTTCTTAAGGGTTCTGTAATTTTTATGGCAGACCTTATGAGAGCTATTACTATTCCGTGTAATATTGATTTTATGGCAGTTTCAAGCTATGGTGCAGAAACAAAATCAAGCGGTGTTGTTAAAATTATAAAGGATCTTGATAAAAATATTGAAGGTAAAGACCTTGTTATAGTTGAAGATATTCTTGACAGCGGCAATACTCTTTTCTATCTCAGAGAGTTACTTGCTGCAAGAAAACCAAACAGTATAAAAATTTGCACGCTCGTTGATAAACCGGAAAGACGAGAAGCAGATATTAAAGCCGATTATATCGGTGGCTCTGTACCAAACGAATTTATTGTTGGTTACGGTCTTGATTACAATGAATATTACAGAAACTTACCGTTTATCGGTGTGTTAAAAGAAACTGTATATAAAGAAAACTAAGAGGTGACTTGTTATAAAACACGCAGACAAAATAAAGGCGATTTTGCCTTACATTATTATTCCCTTGATTCCGTTGCTCCTTCTTTCATGGAATTCTTCAAATGGAGCAAAGAAAACAAATCTTGAATATTATCAGGTTATTGAGCTTTTTGATAAAGGTGAGGTTACAAAATACAGCCTTAATATCGGCTCGGGTGCTTTAACTTATGAATTGAAGGATGGCACATCAGCTAAATATTCTGTTCCTAATGTATCACTCTTTATTGATGATATTCATGACGGTGTTGTTGAATACAACAGAGAAAACCCTAAAACGCCTATTAAATTCAATTATGTATCAGGTGCTTCCGGCTCAATAATTTTACAATTGATTCCCAGTATTTTCTGTGTGCTTCTTGTTATAGTCGGCGGTTATTTCTTTATGAAGAAAATGAATAATTCAATTTCTTCTGAAAATAATCGTGCTATGGGCTTTGGTAAAGCTCGGGTTAAATTCGGTAAGGATGAAAAAAGAAAAACTACCTTTAAGCAGGTTGCAGGTGCAGACGAAGAAAAAGAAGAATTGCAGGAAATTGTTGAGTTCCTGAAGGACCCACAGAAGTTTACTGAGCTTGGCGCAAGAATTCCCAAGGGTGTTCTTCTTGTTGGCCCTCCCGGTACAGGTAAAACCTTGCTTGCCCGTGCAGTAGCAGGTGAAGCGGATGTACCTTTCTTTTCTATTTCAGGTTCTGACTTTGTTGAAATGTATGTTGCTGTTGGTGCATCCCGTGTACGTGACCTTTTTGACCAGGCAAAAAAGAGTTCACCATCAATTATCTTTATTGACGAGATTGATGCGGTAGGTCGTCATCGTGGTGCAGGTATGGGTGGCGGTCACGATGAACGTGAGCAAACCCTTAACCAGTTACTTGTTGAAATGGATGGCTTTGGTAATAACGAAGGTATCATTATTATTGCTGCAACTAACCGTCCTGACATTCTTGACCCTGCACTTTTAAGACCCGGTCGTTTTGACCGTCAGGTTACTGTTGGCAGACCTGATTTAAAAGGTAGAGAAGAAATTCTTAAGGTCCACGCTAAGAATAAGCCTCTTGCACCCGATGTTGATTTGAAGAGCGTTGCTCATGCAACAATCGGTTTTGTTGGTGCTGATCTTGAAAACCTTATGAACGAAGCTGCTCTTCTCGCTGCAAAGCGCAATAAAAAAGCTATTACTATGACTGAGATTGATGAAGCGGCAGTTAAGGTTGAGGTGGGTACAGAAAAGAAATCCCACAAGTACACTGAAAAAGATAAGAAAATGACTGCATATCATGAAGCAGGTCATGCAGTTGTTGCATTTTATCTTAAAAATTCTGACCCTGTTTATGAGATATCTATTATTCCTCGCGGAATGGCAGGTGGTTACACACTTTACAGACCCGATGAAGATTCTTCTTTTACAAGTAAAACAGAAATGATTGACAGAATTATCTCATTGATGGGCGGTAGAGTTGCAGAAAAAATTATCGGTAACGATATTTCAACCGGTCCTTCTTCTGATATTTCCAGAGCTTCTGATATTGCTCGCGGAATGGTTACTCGCTATGGTATGAGCGAAAAGCTTGGTCCTGTTGTTTATGGCAAGGATAATGATCAGGTTTTCTTAGGTATGGATTATAACCATACTAAAAACTATTCTGATTCATACGCTACTCAGATTGACGATGAAATCAAAAATATTGTTATTGATTGTGAGAATAAATGTCGTGAAATTCTCGAAGAGCATAAGGATAAGCTTGTGCTTATTGCAGAAACTCTGATAAATAAAGAAAAAATCCATAAAGACTTGTTTATTAAGCTTATGGATGAAAATTATTCTCCTGATGAAGAAGCGGAAACAGTTGAAGATGTTGTTGAAAACATCGAAATTGTTGAGGAAGCTGAAACAACTTTAACTGCTGAAGAAACAATTGAAACAGAAGAAACAACAGAAGAATAAAATGAAATCCTCGGTAACCTTAAAAGTTATCGAGGATTAGCTTTATTCAAAAAAATCGTATATTTCGGAGTAATCGTTTATGTAGTAGTTGCAGAGTTTTTTTACAGTTTCGGGGTCTGCTTTTTCTGAAACATCTTTGATACCTAAAATATTGTAACCGGCTTTGTTTGCGGTTTCAATGGCATAAAGAGCATCTTCAAAAACGAAGGTGTTTTCCTTCGGAGTTCCCAGGTGCTTTAATGCAACATCATAAATAACCGGTGAATCTTTACCTGCACCAACGCTTCCACAAGTGAAAATCTCAGAAAAATATTCTCGGATTCCGTTCCTTTCTAATGCTTTTTCAACAAGGTGCTTATCGGTTGCAGTGGCAACACACATTTTTACGTTTCTGTTTTTTAGAAATTCCAGAAATTCTTTTGCCCCATCTTTTTTAATTACTTCGTTAAAATAAAAGCCCTGCACCAATGAGTTTACCTCATTAACAATGTCCATAACTGTAGCAGTCGGGTCAATATTCTTGATATAATATTCAGCCGCCTGGACCATACTCATTTTTACGAATTCATCTTCAATACCTTCAGGTGCTTCAATGCCTTTATTTTTTAAAAAGAGTAAACCAATGTCACTCCAGATATGCATAGAATCAAGTATTGTGCCGTCAAGGTCAAATATTGCACCTTGTATATCTTTTATTGAGTTGCTCATATTTTTGCTCCTTTTATATTTTGTTTTTCCCAAATAATTAAAAGTGTTCCGTCTTCAACTGAAATGCTTGACTTTTTATTAATAAAATTATTACTGACACCTAAGGGGAAATCGGGTGTTAATTTGCCGTTTTCTATTTCATAATGTAATCCTTTAATGGTAACATTATCACAGCTTTCAAGTGCAAAAACAGAAACATTACCTGAACAAGCTTCATCAAATTCAATTTTGTTATTCCTGACAACTGTGAAATTTTCGTTGTCACCATAAAAAACGGCATTTCCACCAAGATTTGCGATATAAAAAGCCGTTTGTATATTTGCGAAGGTGTGGTCAAGTCTCCCGCCTATGCAACCGAATATTCTGAAATTTTTAAAGCCTTTATCAACAGCGTATTTAACTGCCAGTAAAGTATCAGTATCATCCTTCTCAATGGGGTGAGTAATAACATTTTCACCATGGGGATTGTAGCCCAAGGAATCAAAATCACCTATAACAAAATCCGGTGATATGTTGAATTTATCTGTGTTCTTAATACCTGAATCTGCTGCAATAATAATATCATTTTCGGTAATCTTAAAATCGAAGGATTTAACAGGTAGAGCCCCGAAAATATAGCAAAACATAAAATCACCTAAATTTAAACACCGCCATTACGACGGTGTTGCTTGATTTGTGTTAAAAAATTCCGTAAGTAATAAGGGACATAATGAGCCCCGCAATAAAAACGCCTAAAGCTATAATTGGTAAGCATTTCTTGAATCTTAAATCCATAAGCGCAGCAATAAGAGCGCCTGTCCAACCACCTGTGCCGGGGAGGGGAATTGCAACGAATGCGAGCAAGCCCCATTCCTGATACTTAACAATAGTATCTTTTTTCTTTTCGGAACGAGCTTCGAGCTTGTCTACAATTTTTCCGAAATTTTTATATCTCCTCATCCATTTGAAGACTTTTCTTATAAAAAGAAGGATAAACGGAATAGGAATCATATTGCCCACATAACAGATAATAAAAGCTTGCAAGAAAGGCAATTCAAGTAATCTTGCTGCTATCATACCACCTCTTAATTCAAGAACAGGGCAGAGTGAAACCAAAAATGCAACAAGCTGTGGTGGGAAGTCGTTTTGGAAAAAATCAACAATTGATGTTACAATGCTTTCAACCATTTTGTACCTCGCTGATGTAGTTATTGTTTAATAAAAACTCTCGTGCATCGGTGAGAATTGTTTTATCGTTTTCAAATTTAAGGTTTTTTAATGCATTTTCATAAGTCAACCAAACATAATCTTCAATTTCTTCCAATTGAATTCTTGTTTGAGTATCTTTAGTTGATGCAACATAAATCTGAACTGTTTTCTGGATTCTGTTTTGAATAGAATATTGAGATTTGCTGATGAAACCGGGGATTATATCAATGTGCAAGCCTGTTTCTTCCAAAACCTCTCGTTTTGCAGTTTCTTCAAGAGTTTCGCCCTGCTCAACGTGACCTTTTGGGAAGCTCCAGTTTGAGCTACGGCGATTTCTGATAAGAAGATATCTGAAATCCTCATTAATTTTTCTGAAAACAACAGCACCACAGGAACGCTCGTAGTAGCAGTCAAGAGAATAGGGTCGTCCTTCGGTATAGAACTTAACTAACTCATCAATTTCCCAATTAATAAATCTTTTTGATTTTGGCGATGCAATAAGCTTTTGTTCGCCATTGTCACGGAATTTTAAAATTGCAACAACTCTGCCGTCAAAATGTTTAACCGGATTATCAATCCCTAAAATTAAAACGCCGCTTATAGGTGATGATGCTTTGAACTTTCCTATAGGCTTGCCGTGATTGAGCTTATAGGTCTTTCCGTTCGGCAGAGGTGAACCGACAGGATCGGTTATGCAAACTCTAACTAATTTGCCTAACATAATGTTAACCTCACGAAATTAAGAAAATCTATTCTACATTATATACCTTTTATTTTCTACTTTCAAGAATAAATCAACGACGATTATTAAAATTTATGTATAATATTTCTATGAAAATTGGTATAATTTGCATATAAGTTTAATTAATTTACTTGTTTTAGTTGCTTTAATATTAAAAACGGAGTAGAATATATAGTATCGGAGGAGGTAGCTATGAAGAGGATATTTTCATTATTTATTGCACTTTGTCTTTTGTTTAATGTTTTTTATCTGTCCGCCTATGCAGCAGAAGAAAAAACCATAACCGAGTTCTGTGGCGAGGAATATTTTGATTTTTCAAAAGTGGAAGAATTTAATTATAATTATGCTCCCTTGTACTACTATAATTTCAGTAACGGTAAGCAGGTATATAACTGCTACTCAATTCTTAGTGATTTAGAAAAGCAGTATTATGATGGGGTTGTTGATTTGCCTGTGGGTACTTTATCTTTTACAATTTCATATTCACCTAATTTAACAAAAGCAGAATTTGAATCCATTGATTTTACTAAAATTATGTATGCAATCGGCCTTGACCATCCTGAAATTTTTTACTATAACGGGTCTAGCTATAGTAGGTCGTATTACCCTTCCAGCGGTGCGGTTGCATCAGTGACCTATAATATTGTTCCAAAAAAGCACGGGCAGACAAATGCTGCTATTTATACAACTGCGAACATACCCCAATATTCTGAAGCGTTAAATACTGCATTTCAAAGTGTAAAGGTTGATACCTCTAACAGATATAATTTTGTAAAATCAGTTCACGATTATCTTTGCAATAGTGTAACCTATGTAAACGATTATGCAAGCTGTCATGATGTTTATGGCACTCTTGTTAATAAAAATGCAGTTTGTCAGGGTTATGCCGAAACTATGAAAATGTTCTGTGATTATTATAAAATCCCTTGCGTTTGTCTGACCGGTACCGGTAATGGTGGTCCTCATATGTGGAATGCTGTTCAGATGGATGATGGCAAATGGTATTTGCTTGATATAACATGGGATGACCAGGAAAGCAGTATATATTATGATTTCTTTTTAGTTGGTCTTAGCACTAAAGATACATATTTTGGTAGAAAAGCCTTTAATGTAAGCCATGTTTCTGATGGCTCACCATATTTACCCGTATTGAATTATTCGTTGACTAAATATACTCAATCTAACCATAACACCGCCTTTAAAGCAACATATAACTCAATGACTAAAAATAATAAATATCTGATTCGTTCCTTCTTTGATGCAAGTGACACTTTCGTTTATTACAACGGAATGTATATCACAACAGACGGTATTACCACTAATCAGATTTTTAAAGCTCCAAGCGGAAGTAATAATACTAACGTGAATTGGACTATGGTTTTAATTGGCGATTGTAATGGCGATGGCAAGTCGGATTATGATGACTATTATAATGCTTTTTACAAGGTTATTGATGACAAAGCTGTTACAACTGCTTATGATATGGCTGCAGATGCAGACTGTGACGGAGTTCTTGATGTTATTGACCTTGCTATAATTGAAAGAGCAGTTTCGGGCAGTAATACAGATATAAAAATTGAATAAAAAACAAAGAAGTTACTTCAGTTTGAAGTAACTTCTTCTTTTATCATAATTTGCTGAAGAATTCCTTAATTTCTGCAGCTTTTCCGCATGTCATAGGACCTTCGGGGCATTTATGAACATAACAGCTCGGACCATAGAATTTGAAGATTGTTTCGTCTGCTTCACGAAGCTTTTTAAGCATATCAACTGCAAAATCACGGATTTCCCATTGAGCTCTGTTGCAGGAGCGAAGCTTCATAAACAACAGAAGCTCACGAGCGTTAATAGTTGTAACAATATCAAGGGTGTTACCACTTAACTGAACATAAGCAAGTGTTTCTTCATCAACACCTGATTTCTTTAATTCTTCGTAAATTTCTGCAGTTTTTACAAATGCCTGACAGTATCTGTTTTTTAAATCCTCGTTTATTGCAATTGTTTCAGGGAGAATATGACGAGTTCTGTCTGTTAAAGAAAGTTGAGGAATACCGATTGAGTGCATTCTGTGACGAGCAAAGTGAGTAAGACAAGAAAGAGAAACATTATTGATTCTGAAAGTGAATGTTGCTGCTTCAAGAGGTCTCTGGCGCTTGGAATTAATAACTTTTTCAATGATAGCGCTACGTTCGTTGGTATCATTGATAATTTCTTCGATTTGAGCAGTGGGGAGGTTGCAGCCTTCAATAAGAGCTGCTCTTGCAACTGCCTTGGATGCATCAGGAGTATAGCTTAAAAGTTCAACTGCAGGTTCTTGCTTTATCAACTCTTTATTTGGCTTGTAGGAATATGTAGGTATGTCCTGAACTGTGGGGCGTCTGCCTTCAAAATCCGTGAATATACCGGGTGTCATAGAACGAGCCTGTTCTAAAAGTGATTCGCCCAATGTCTTTAATTCCTTATATTGAGAGCCTCTGCCATAAATCATAGCATAAAGCATATTGATAAGCTCGCGTGCATTCAAAGTGCAATAGAAATTACTGTAAAGAGAATAGGGGAGAAGGAAACGAGCATCTTCCTTAGGAATACCGGCATCAATGAAAGCCTGATATTCTCTGTAAAGGTAATCCATATGCTCTATGTACTTGTCCTGAATGTTTTTGGATTCAAAATGAGGTGTGTAGTAACCTAATTTTGCAAAGTCAACATATCTTCTTGATTTAACAGTAAATGAAGCAAGTCTGAACTCAATAACAAACTGCTCAACAAGAACAGAAACGTTCTGGAAAGCAAGGTTGAAAACAGTGTGTTCAACTGTTGAGGTGTGACCTGAACGAGTTACCTTCGAAATAAGAGAAGCATTTTTTTCTGCATCCTTTGAAAGCTCTAAAATCTCAAGAGCAGTACCCGGTTGAGTGGAGATTCTGCCTGATGCTGCAGGGACTCTTTCACCGGTATCGGTCATTCCGATAATAATAGCTTTTGAATTAGTGTTAAATTCGGTATTCATTTTGTACCTCCACTACATTTCGCATAATTGTATATATTTTAACACAACATATCCGTAATTTCAATATTTTGTTAAAAAAACAAAAACACCAAAATTTTTTGTGAATTTTATTGATTTTATTGCATATTTATAGTCCATTTATCTTGAAAAAAAACATTATTAATGTTATTATAAATACAATTATGGGTGAATATTGCCTTTTTGCATTTTTATACCTTTCAAAAGGAGGTTTTTATTATGGCAATTGTTAAAAAAGAAGCCTATTTTAACTCTTCAACAGGAGTTAACAAAATCCGAACTTTAATATGGTGCGATGATGAAATTACGCCTGTTGCAGTTTTCCAGATTGCTCATGGTGTTTCAGAGCATATCGGCAGATATGACCATTTTGCGCGTTTTCTTGCATCAAACGGATTTGTGGTTTGCGGTAACGACCATATCGGTCATGGCTTATCTGTTGATGATGAAGATGATTTAGGATTTACTGCTGAAAAAGATGGTTATCGTCGTTTTGTTGATGATTTGCATATTCTTTATTCAATTATGCACAGAAGATTTCCTGAACTACCTTATATTCTCTTTGGTCACAGTATGGGCTCACTTTGCGCAAGAGTTTATGCAAGCTCGTTTGGTACAGAGCTTAGTGGATTAATTCTTTGTGGAACTGCTCAGCTTCCTGCAGGCCTTGATTTTGCTATTAATACTCTTGACCAATTAGTTGATAAGTTCGGTCCTCGCACTGTTAACCATACTGTTGCAGGTCTTCTTAATAAATTCTCGTCAATTCAGATTAAGGACAGAGCCTCTGACCTTGATTGGTTAAGCGTCAACAGAGAAAATGTTAAAGCTTATTCTGAGGACAGGCTTTGTGGCTTTGAGCTTACCCTTGCAGGTGTGAGAGACCTTGCAGCAATCGGCATTTTAGCATGTGATGAGATGTGGCCTGCTACTGTTCCTACTGATTTACCCATAATGATTATTTCGGGAGCTAAGGACCCTGTTGGTTCAAATGGTAAAGGTCCGATTGCTTGTTCAGATTCATTAATTGCAGCGGGTCACGAACCAACAGTTATTATCTATCCCGGTGTAAGACACGAAATTCTCAATGAGGACTGTAAAGAAACTGTTTATAACGATATTTTAGGTTGGACACAATCTATACTTTAAGGTGAAAAAGCTTGCAAAAAAATATTTTTGTTTCTCAAGAAGAATTAAATATTCAAAAAGATTTTTCTGAAAAGGTTCATTCTATTTTAAGCGCTCGTTTTCCTGAACATGCTCCCAAAGCTTTTATTCATACCTATGGTTGTCAGGGAAATGTTGCTGATAGTGAGCATATTAAGGGTATGCTTGTTGAAATGGGTTATGAGCTTTGCGAAAAGGTCGAAGATGCTGATTTAATTCTCTATAACACTTGTGCCATTCGTGAACATGCTGAAGACAGAGTTTTCGGAAACGTTGGTGCATTAAAAAATTTAAAGGCTGAAAAGCCTCATTTGATTATCGCTCTTTGCGGATGTATGATGCAACAATCTCATATCGCAGAGAAAATTAAAAAGAGCTATCCTTTTGTTTCCCTTGTTTTCGGAACACATGTTGTTCACAAGCTTCCTGAGTTGATTTCTAAGACTCTCACCGGTAAAAAAAGAGTTTTCTGCATTGAAGAGAGTGATGGAGTTATTGCTGAGGGGATCCCATATTCCCGAGACAGTGGTGAGAATGCGTGGATTTCCATTATGTACGGATGTAATAATTTCTGTTCATATTGCATCGTGCCGCACGTAAGAGGAAGAGAAAGAAGCAGAAATCCTGAAATTATTTTAGATGAAGCAAAACAGCTTATAGGCGAGGGCTATAAAAAGATTACTCTTTTAGGACAGAATGTAAACTCTTATGGTAAGGGTTGCGATTTCAATGTGAATTTTGCAGAGCTTATCAGAAGAATTGATGCGATTGATGGTGACTTTACCTTTGATTTTATGACATCTCATCCGAGGGATTGTAGCTTCGAATTAATTGATGTTTTAAGTGAAAGCAAGCATTTCTGTGGGCATCTTCATTTACCTGTTCAATCAGGTAATAACAGAATTCTCAAAGAAATGAATCGTCATTATACCCGTGAGCATTATCTTGAGCTTGTGAAATATGCAAAAGATAAAATTCCGGGAGTTGATTTAACAACAGATATAATTGTTGGCTTTCCCGGTGAAACTTATGAAGAATTTCTTGATACTGTATCTCTTGTTAAAGAGGTAGAATACGGATCAATGTTTACTTTCATTTATTCAGCAAGAAAAGGCACACCTGCAGCAGTTATGCCTGACCCCTTTACCAAAGAGGAAAAAACAAAATGGTTTATGGAGCTTTTGAAGGTTCAGGAAGAAATTGCAGGTAGAAAATAGGTCAAAAAGGGGAAACCCTTTGATATATAAATTTATTTTAAGGAGTACACACAAAATGACAGTTATTGAACTTACAAGACAGCTTGGTGCTGCAATTCAGCAGGACGAGCGCTACGCAGCTTATGAAGAGGCAAGAAAAGCAAACGAAGCAGATGAAGCACTCAATGCTCTTATCGGTAAAATCAATCTTGTTCAGATGAATTATCAGAACGAAGCTGCAAAAGGCGAAGAAGCAAACGCAGAAACAATGGAAGGCTTTGCTAAAGAATTTGAACAGCTTTATCGTGAAATTATGCTTAATGGCAATATGGTTAAATTTGAAGCTGCTAAAACTGCAGTTGACGATATGATGAACGAAATTATGGGCATTCTTGCTTGTTGTGTTGACGGACAGGACCCTGCAACATGCACACCCCATCAGGAACACAACTGCAGCGGTTCTTGTGATTCTTGCGGTGGTTGCCACTAATTTTATTAAAATCTTTTTTGTACTGAGGTAGGAAATGGCTAAATTATCTCCTATGATGGAGCAATATTTTGAGATAAAAAAGAATTATGAGGACACTTTATTGTTCTTCAGATTAGGTGACTTTTACGAAATGTTTTTCGATGATGCAAAGGTCGCCTCAAAGGAGCTTGAACTTGTTCTCACCGGGAGAGATTGTGGCCAGGAGGAACGCGCACCGATGTGTGGCGTTCCCTTCCACAGTGCAGATTCCTACATAGCAAAGCTTGTGAGCAGAGGGTATAAGGTTGCCATCTGTGAACAGGTTGAAGACCCTGCAACTGCTAAAGGTATTGTAAAACGTGATGTTGTAAGAATTGTTACTCCCGGTACTGTTATTGAGAGCAATATGCTTGACGAGAGCAAAAATAATTACCTTGCTTCCGTTTTTGTTTCCGACAAGGATTGCGGACTTGCTTTTATTGATGTATCTACAGGCGAGGTTCACCTTGATGCGTTTACTGATGCAGATGCAACTGTAAGAATTATCAATCAGCTTGGTTGTTATTCTCCAAGCGAGGTTATCATCAATAAATATGCTGCTTCAGTTAAATCAATTGTTTCCTTTATAAAAGACAGATTGTCTGTTGATTATCAGTTGGTTTCTGAATCTCAGTATATCGAAAATGAGCTTCTGGAACTAATCGGTTCCCATATTTCTGATGAAGATGGATTAGTTCAGTTCAAAAACAATAAGAGCCTTTTATATGCCTTTGGTGCAGCTCTTACCTACCTTAAAGGTGTTCAGAAAAATGACCTTCAAAACATCAATGACGTTGATTTTTACAATGAAGACAGCTTCTTGACTCTTGATATAACTGCAAGAAGAAATCTTGAGCTTACTGAAACTCAAATCCGAAGAGAAAAGAAGGGGAGTCTTCTCTGGGTGCTTGACCATACAAAAACTGCTATGGGTAAGCGTCTTATAAGAAATTGGGTTGAACAACCATTAATTAACTATTCTTCTATTATTTTAAGGCAGAATGCCGTTGAAGAATTGACTTGTGACACTATTTTACTTGATTCATTAATGTCATACCTTTCTGATATGTTTGATATTGAAAGAATTATGACAAGAGTTGTTTATGGTACTGCTAATGCTAAAGAGTTAAAAACATTAAGTCAGACTATAGACCAGCTTTATAACATCAAATCATCTTTAAGTGGCGTGAAATCAAAAATGCTTTCAGGCATTTATAACGATATTGATTTACTTGAAGATGTAAACTCATTAATTAAAAATGCTATAACCGATGAACCACCTCTTTCTGTTCGTGAGGGTGGTATGATTAGAAAAGGTTATAACGAAGAGCTTGATACTCTCCATGACATTGTTGAAAACGGCAAGGGTTATCTTACTGCCGTTGAACAGTCTGAGCAGGAGAAAACAGGTATCAAAAAACTTAAAATTGGCTATAACCGAGTATTCGGATATTATATTGAGGTTACAAACTCATTTAAAGAGCTTGTACCCGAGCATTACATCAGAAAACAGACTCTTTCCAATTGCGAAAGATATATAACTCAGGAGCTAAAAGAGCTTGAATCAAAGGTTCTTGGCGCACAGGAGAGAATTGTTCGTCTTGAATATGAGCTTTTCTCTGCAATTCGTCAGAATGTTGCAGACCAGCTCGAAAGAGTGAGAAAAACTGCAAGAGCAGTTGCAAATCTTGATGCTCTTTGTTCTTTAGCTTTTACTGCAGTAAATAATAATTACACAAGGCCTATTGTTGATAATTCTGATGAAATTATCATTAAGGACGGCAGACATCCTGTGGTTGAGCTTATGCTTGGTGGCGCACCTTTTGTTCCGAATGACACTCATCTTGATTGTCGTGATAACAGAAGTGCCATTATAACAGGTCCTAATATGGCTGGTAAATCGACATATATGCGTCAGGTTGCAATTATTACTCTTATGGCGCAGATTGGTAGCTTTGTTCCTGCAAGTAGCGCTAAAATCGGTATTGTTGATCGTATCTTCACCCGTGTTGGTGCCTCTGATGACCTTTCTGCTGGTCAGTCAACCTTTATGCTTGAAATGACCGAGGTTGCAGATATTCTTAAATACGCAACATCAAAAAGTCTTATTGTTTTTGATGAAATAGGCAGAGGTACCTCAACCTATGATGGTATGAGTATTGCGAGAGCAGTTCTTGAATATACTGCAGATAAAAAGAAAATCGGTGCAAAAACCTTGTTTGCAACCCACTATCACGAATTAACAGAGCTTGAAAATACAATAGATGGTGTGAAGAATTATAATACATCTGTTAAAAAACGAGGGGATGACATTACCTTCCTTCGCAGAATTGTTAAAGGCTCAGCAGATGGCAGCTATGGTGTTGAGGTTGCAAAGCTTGCAGGTGTTCCTAAAGCAGTTGTTGAAAATGCAAAGAAAATTCTCGCTACTCTTGAATCACAAGAGAAGGTATGTGCCGTTAAAGCGGTTAAGATTGAGGAAGAGCCTGATGATGTGCTTCAGCTTTCTTTCTCTTCCGGCGAAAAAGAGCAGATTATTGAAAAGCTTAAAAACATTGATGTTAATACATTAACACCAATTGAAGCTATGACAGTTCTTTTTGAACTGCAGAAAAGCGCAGAAAATTTATAAAAATGAAAGGAGGGTGAAAAATGCCTCGTATAAATGTTTTACCTAAAAATATCGCTGATTTAATTGCGGCAGGCGAGGTTGTTGAACGCCCTTCTTCTGTTATTAAAGAGTTTGTTGAAAACTCAATAGACGCAGGTGCTACCAATATAACTGTTGAAATAAAATGTGGTGGTAAAACCTACATTCGCGTTACAGATAATGGTTGTGGTATTGAAAGAGATGATGTGAAAAAAGCCTTTATCAGTCACGCTACAAGTAAAATTACTAACATTGAGGACCTTGATGCTATTTCAACTCTTGGTTTTCGTGGCGAGGCGTTGGCATCTGTTTGTGCGGTTTCAAGGGTTGAGCTATTGACTGCAACACCTGATTCTGATTTCGGTACCCGTTATGTTATCGAGGGTGGAGAAGAGATGCTTCTTGATGATGCAGGTTGTCCCGTAGGAACAACTATCATAGTAAGAGATTTGTTCTATAACATCCCTGCAAGAATGAAGTTTTTGAAAAAGGATGTTCAGGAAGGCAACTATATTGCATCATTAATGGAAAGAATTGCAGTATCAAATCCTGAAATTTCTTTTAAGTTTATTCGTGATGGTAAGTTGCAGTTTTCTACTCCCGGTGATAAGGATTTGAAATCTGCAGTATATGCAGTTTTTGGTAAAGAATTTACTGAAAATCTCATACCTGTTCATAATGAACAGAACGGAATTTCGGTAAAAGGCTTTGTAGTTAAACCAACTGCAGGCAGAAGCAACAGAACTATGCAGATTTTCTTTGTTAACAAGAGATTTGTAAAAAGTGTTGTGTTTTTGAGTGCCTTGGAGGCTGCTTATAAAAATTCAATAATGGTGGGTAAATATCCTGCCTGTGTTTTGTTTGTTGATATGCCTTATGAATCAGTTGACGTTAATGTTCACCCTGCTAAAACTGAGGTAAGATTTTTTGAAGAGAAAAAGGTTTTTGATTGTGTTTATTACGGAACACTTTCTGCCCTTCAGGGTGATACAACTCGCGTTCAGGCTAAATTCTCTGAAGCGAAAATTTTCTCGAAGCCTGCCGAAAAAGGTGAACAGCTTAAAATTACTGAAATTGAGCAACCGAAAGCTATTAAAGAACAGCCAAAAGTAATTGAAATCAAAGAATATGGAAAAGCAATTACGGGTATTGAAACTGTTGTTCATTCTCCCGAAAAAGAAGAACCAAAACAACTCGACTTTTTGAAGGATGAATATATCAAACCAACAGTTTCTGAAATCGTTATTGAAAATGAAAAAGTTGAACCTAATGTTAAGGGAAACAAGTCTCAGCTTGATTTTAAGATTAATATAGAAACAGAATCAGCGTCAAAATCAGAAAATAATCATAAAACTGTTGTTAATGTTGCAGAAATAGCAACTGAAAAGGAAGAAAAAACATCTGTTGTTGAAAATAATAAAACAAATGTTAAAGAGCTTTCTTTAAACTATAAATTTATTGGAGAAGCTTTTAACACATATTTAATTGCGGAGCTTGACGGTAAGCTTGTTTTAATTGATAAGCACGCTGCTCATGAAAGACTTCTTTTTGAAAAATTCAAGGAACAGGGTTGCGGACAATCACAGATTATGCTGCAACCGATTACAGTTACTCTTTCACCTGATGAATATAATGCAGTTCTTGAAAATATTGAGCTGTTAGCAGACGCAGGTTATGATATTTCTGATTTCGGTGACAGATGTGTCAAAGTAAGTGCTTGCCCACCTGAGCTTGTGGATTGTAATATTGCCGATATCGTTACTGAAATTTCAGGCTATCTTGCTAATAATGTTAAAACGATTATGCCTGAAAAGCTAGATTGGATATATCATTCAATGGCTTGCAGGGCTGCAGTTAAGGCAGGTAACTTTACATCATCTTACGAGGCTGAAAAATTTGTTGAAAGCCTTTTAAAGAGAGATGATATCAGGTATTGCCCACATGGCAGACCTGTTATGATAGAAATGACTAAAAAAGAACTTGAAAAGCAATTTAAAAGAATTGTTTGAGGAAATGTTTTGAAAAAGAAAGCAATTGTAGTTGTGGGTGCAACTGCATCCGGAAAAACCGCTTTAGGTGTTCATATTGCAAAGAAGTTTAACGGCGAAGTTATTTCAGCCGATTCAATGCAGATTTATAAAGGTATGAACATTGCAACGGCAAAGCCCACAATTGAAGAAATGGATGGAATAAAACACCATCTTATCGATTTTGTTGACATTAATCAGCAGTATAGTGTTTCAGCTTACTGCAATGATGCCCGAAAGATTTTCGATGAAATTATCGCAAGAAATAAAATTCCTGTTATAGTTGGTGGCACGGGACTTTATATTGATTCTTTCTTATCTAATACAAAATTTTTGGAGTCAGCTTCTTCAGATAGTGTAAGAAAAGAACTGCTTGCAGAAGCAGAGAAGAACGGTATTGAGTCTTTATATGAACAGTTAAAAGGAATAGACCCTGATGCTGCCAGGAATATACATCCAAATAATACTGTAAGAGTTATTCGCGCTTTAGAGATTTATAAAACAACGGGTCAAACTCTTACAGAACAAAATAAACAGTCACACGCAATTGAATCCGATATTGAGCCTTTATATATTGGTATAAATTATTCTGACAGAGAAAAATTGTACAACAGAATTAATCTGCGGGTTGACTTAATGCTTGAAAACGGACTTCTTGAGGAGGCTGAAAGCTTCTTTTCCTCTAATCCCTCAAAAACCGCTTTCAACGCTATCGGTTATAAAGAATTAAAGCCGTTTATAGATGGTTTTCTTTCGTTTGATATCTGTGTTGAAAATCTAAAAAGGGAAACAAGGCGTTATGCTAAAAGGCAGATAACCTGGTTTAAAAGAAATGGCAAAATTAATTGGTTTTTTGCTGATTTACAAACTAAAGATGATTTATATAAATCAATTGATAATTTAATTTACACATATATAGGTGGTGAGGTTTATGAAGAATAAAACAGTTAAAAGAATTGCTTCAATTGTTGCAATTGCATCTGTTTGTGTTTTCTTCTTTTCATATATCATCTATCATATGGTAAGCAGTTCAAATAATGAAATTAAAACGGAGTTTGCTTTGAAAGAAACTGTTTATAAAACTATTGACGCTAAATGCTTTGTTATCCGTGATGAAGAATTTATAAAAAGCGATGCACAAGGAACAACAGTTTCCTTTGCAACTAATGGTGACAGAGTTGCAAGTGGTGATACGGTTTCCATAGTTTTTTCTTCATCTGAGGATGCGGCAACTTATTTAAAAGCACAGGAATTGAAAAAAGATATTGAGCATTATGAAGAGTTATCAGGACAAGCCAATTTCCAGACTCTCAATATTAATTCTCTTACTAAAAAAATTAACAGTGAATTATACGATTATCTTGATTCAGTTGAAGCAAGGGATTTTAAAAATGCAATTCCCTCGGTTGAGCTTTTCAGGGATTCAATGGTAGGTAAGCAGATTGCTACGGGAAAAACTGTGGATTTTTCTGATAATTTAGTTCGGTTGAACGAAGAGTTGTCTTCGTTAGATAGTGGTAATCTTGATTTTACGGAGATTAAAAGTAAAAACGCAGGATATTTTATCAGTGGCTCTGATGGTTATGAAAACACTTTAAAATTCAGTGACATTGATTCATTAACTGCTAAAGATGTTAAAAAGGCGATAAAATCCAAACCCGGTAATATTTCTCCGGATGTTGTGGGAAGAACAGTTTCCTCTTTCAAATGGTATATTGCTTGTGTTATTGATACAGATAAAACTGTTGATATTACTTTTGATAAAAAAATATATATCAATTTCCCCGGGTCAGGTGTTGAGCGCTTGCCTGTATCTTTATACAGGATTGGTGATAAGGGCGCAAAAGAGACAGTTGTTGTTTTCTGTTGTGATGAAATGAATAAAAGTCTTTCGGATTTCCGAATAGAAGATATTGAAATTATTACTGATGAATATTCCGGTTATAGAATTTCTAATACATCAATCAGAACTATTGATGGTCAGCAAGGTGTTTATATTGTACGCGGTAATCTTATGGGCTTCAGGAAAATCAGAGTCATTTACTCAACTAAGGACTATTCTATTGTTGATAACCCCGACAATGCATCGGATTATATAAAGCTTTACGACAAGGTTGTTACGGAAGGAGTTGATTTGTATGACAACAAACTCATTTGATGTTTCACACTTTGAAGTGATTTCGGAAAATATAAAGCGTATTAATTATGAAATTTCGGAAGCCGCAATTAAATCAAATCGTACTCCCGAAGATGTCAGACTCATGGCAGTTACAAAAACTGTCTGCGCTGAATATATCAATTATGCTATTGACCATTGCGGTATTGATTTAATTGGCGAGAACAAAGTGCAGGAATTTCTTTTAAAAAGAGATTTATTGCATTTAGAAGGTGTGGAAAAGCATTTAATTGGACATCTTCAGACCAATAAAGTTAAAAAAATTGTTGATCAGGTTGATATGATTCAGTCTGTTGACAGCTTGAGAGTTGCTCAAAGTATTTCAAATGAAGCTGTAAAAGGTGATTTTGAAGCAAAGGTTCTTCTTGAAATCAATATTGGTGAAGAAGAAAGCAAAACCGGTTTTGATAAGGTGTTGTTTGAAGAATCTTTAATTGAGATTTCAAATTTACCTAATTTGAAGGTTAAAGGATTAATGACAATTCCACCAATTTGCGAAAGCTCCTTGGAATTGGAAAAATATTTTGAAAAAATGAGCAATTATTATAAAGAAATCAAAAATGACAATTATTCTAACTTTGATTTTGAAATACTTTCTATGGGAATGTCCGGTGACTATAAAGAGGCAATTCTGCATGGTTCAAATTTAGTAAGAGTTGGCTCCGCAATTTTCGGAGCAAGAAATTATAAATAATTATTAACGGAGGTTTTTGTTATGTCATTTATGGATTATTGGAAAAAGTTTACAAACAGTGAAAACGATGAGGATTTTGATGAGGTAATAGAGGAAGAGACTACCGAAGCTTTTGAGCCTCGTTCATTTTCTGCAGTTTCATCTTACGATGAATACGAAAGAGAAACCCCAAAGGTAGCTCCAAGAGCAAGAAGAGCATCTTCTGATCCCAGCAGAGTTGTTGATGTAAGAACCACAGCTATGTTGCAGGTTGTTCTTGTTAAGCCGGATAAGTTTGAAGATGCAAGAGCTATTGCAGACCATCTTAATGATAAGAGAACTGTTGTGCTTAATCTTGAGGCTGCTAGCAAAGATGTTTCAAGACGCCTTGTTGACCTTCTTAACGGTGTTGCTTATGCAAATGGCGGTCAGTTGAAAAAGGTTTCTACTAATACTTATATCATTACACCCTATAATGTTAATGTTTCAGGCGACCTTATAGATGAATTGGAAAATACAGGCGTATTCTTTTAATTGAATTTAATTTTGTGGAAACGGGGAAATTATATTATGATGACACCATCTGAACTCAGAGAATATGAATTTAAAGGTGCTGGCAGAAATGCTTATAAAGCCGATGATGTTGATATCTTTTTCGGTGAGGTTGCAGTTGCTTATGAAAAGCTTTTCAGAGAAAATGCTGAGCTTGTTAAAAGGGTTAGCTTACTTGCAGACAGACTCGAACAGTTCAAGCATGATGAAGACCAGATTAAGCAGGCAGTAATTGGCGCTCAGAAAGCGGCTGATATTATTGTTAAAGAAGCAGAAAATTCTGTTGAGGACTCAAAAATTGAAGCAGAAGCTATTCTTGCAGCAGCCAAAGGCGAGGCAGATATTATTAAATCAGATGCAGAGAAACAGGCTGTTGCTGATTCTGATTTGCTTCTTTCAATTGCAAGAGACAAAGCTGAAGAAATTATCAATAAAGCTAAAGAAGAGGCTCACGGAATTCTTATTCAAGCAAATGATTCTGCGAAAGATACTGTTGGTGCCGCAACAAGAACAATTACAAGTGAATCCATTCATTATGAAATGCTTAAGAAAGAGGTTTCTGATTTCAGAGCATCAATTCTTGCTCAATATAAAGCTCATATTGAAATGATTTCTAAACTTCCCGAGCTTGCTGTTGAAGAAGCTGAAAAGAAGATTGTAGAAGAAAGTGATGAGGGCGAGTCCTGTGCTTCTGACGATATAGTTGAAGAGATTAATTCTGTTGACCCTGAAAATGATATTATAGAGTTCATTGAAGTAACAGAAGATGACGATGTTTCTATTTCTTCATTTGAAGAAGCAGAAGAGGAGGAAGAGGTTGTAAAAACAACTTTACCTTATGATTTCTTTGGTGAGGATTCACCTATGGAATTTGTTGAAAATGAAGCAGAGGAAGAGCAGGTTCCTGATATAACTGAATTTAATGCAGCTTTTGAAAATGACGAAGAGGATATTAAATTCATTACTGAAGAAAATTCTGAATCTGAAGAATATCTTGAAGAAACAGAAAATAATGAGGCTAATGAAGAAATTGAAGAGGAAGAGCCGGTTTCTGAAGATATTCCCATATCAAGAGGCTTTTCCATTAATACAGAATCAGTAGATGAAACTATTGCTGCTTTTTCAGATAGTAATGAACATAAAGAAGTACCATCAATGTTTTCTTCCTTTGAAACAATTGATGATGACGATGCTGAGGACGAGGAAGAGAAAGAAGAGCCTAAAAAAAGATTTGGCTTTTTCCGTAAAAAATAATTAGTTAAGGTGTAGTGTTAAATGGCGGTTTTTTCTGCAATTTTACTGTGTTTTGCTCTTGTGGGTGTAGACCAAATTATTAAATTATTGGTTATAAACTATTTAAAACCGATTCAATACGTAGATATTATTGAAGGTGTTCTGCGTTTTCGTTATGTTGAAAATACAGGTGCTATTTTCGGTTCTTTCTCTACCCATACAGTAATGTTAACTGTTTTCTCGGTTATACTTTTAGGCTTTACCATATTCTTCCTTGTTACAAATAAAAACAAAAGCAAATTTGTTAATATATGCTTATTGTTTATGATTTCAGGTGGAATAGGTAATATTATTGACAGAGTCCGCCTTCACTATGTTGTAGATTTTATTGAACCCTTGTTTGTAAATTTTGCTGTGTTCAATTTTGCTGATTGTCTTATTACTGTTGGTGCCTTTGCTTTGATAATCTACTTGATAGTTGATTTAATTAATGACAGTAAAAAGCAGAAGAAAACAACTGAAACGGAGTAATTTATGTATAAAAGTGATTTTACTGCTACCGAAGAGGTTGTTGGTTTAAGATTAGACAAGGCTATCACAGTATTATGCGACGATTTATCCCGCAACGCAGTTCAACAACTTATTGACGATGGAAATGTTTTTGTTAACGGTAAATCTGAAAGTAAAAAATATTCGGTTAAAGAAAATGATTTGATTACGGTTGATTTTCCTGAATTAAAAACTCTGTCTGTGGAAGCTGAAAATATACCTTTAGATATTATTTTTGAAGATGAATATTTGTTGGTTGTAAACAAACCCAAGGGGATGGTTGTTCATCCTGCCGCAGGAAATTTCTCAGGCACTCTTGTTAATGCGTTGCTTCATCATTGCGGTGATACACTTTCAGGTATTAATGGAGTAATAAGACCCGGTATCGTTCACAGAATTGATAAAGATACAAGCGGTTTGCTTATTGTTGCCAAAACTGATGTAGCCCACAGAGGTCTTGCAGAGCAAATTAAAGAGCATAGCTTCACAAGAGAGTACAAAACTGTTGTTGTAGGAAATATAAAAACAGATTCAGGCACAATTGATGCGCCGATTGGCAGACATCCTAAAGACAGAAAGAAACAAGCCGTGACAGATAAAAATTCCAAAAACGCTATAACTCATTTTGAAGTTCTGGAAAGATTTAACGGATTTACTTATTTAAAAGTTCGTCTTGAAACAGGACGAACACACCAGATTCGCGTACATATGGCGTATCGTGGTACACCTGTTGCAGGTGATGTGGTTTACGGAAATCCTAAGAAAACTTATGGATTAGAAGGGCAGTGCCTTCACGCCGCAACAATTGGATTTATTCATCCGATAACAAAAGAATACCTTGAATTTACTGCGGATTTACCCGATTATTTCAAGGATTTTCTCAGGAGAATATCATAATGCAGGATTTATACAGTAAATGGTTGTTGGTTTCTGATATTGACGGCACTTTAAATACAAAAAGCTTTAAGCTTCCTGAAAACAATAAAACAGCTATTCAGGACTATGTTAAAAATGGTGGCAATTTTACCTTGTGTTCAGGCAGAAATCTGCAGTCTCTTTCAATTCACTATAATAAGCTTGGTATTAACACTCCTGCAATTTATTTAAATGGTGCAGGTATATATGACTTTTCTGACAAGAAAATAATATATGAAAATCTTATAACACCCGATGGTGAAGCAATTATATTGAATATGCTATCAAAATATAAACTTGCTCAGTTAACGGTTTATTCTGCAGATAAGCTATATTTAGTAACAAGAAAATGCATTTATGGTTTAGTAATTTCAAAGCTTGATAATTTAGACTATATGCTTTGCAAGAATATCAAGGATGTTCCTCGTAATATCTGGGGGAAGGTTTCGTTTTTTGCACCTAAGTTTGTTATCTCAAAAATTGAAACTGAATTCAGAAGCGAAGAACTATCAGGTAAGTTTGAGTGCTTTAAAACTTCACCATACACATTAGAAGTTGTTAACAGGGGTGTGAATAAAGGTAATGCGGTTTTAAAGCTTGCGGAGCTTTTAGGTGTTGAAAAATCTAATACAGCCGCAATCGGTGATTATTACAATGATGTTGATATGCTTAAAAGGGTAGAGCATCCCGTTTGTTGTGGTCAGGCTCCTGATGATATAAAAGAGCTTTCAGAGTACGTAACCTGCCATTGTAATGATGGTGCAGTGGCAGATTTCATAAACTATATTAAAACAAAATACATTAAATAATGGAGGCATTATTATGGACTTGAATTCTAAAAAAGAATTAGCAAAGGTTGCTTGTAATGTTCGTATGGGCATTATTGAAGGAACTTTTAATGCTAAATCAGGACATCCCGGTGGTTCACTCTCTATTACAGAGATTTTAACATATCTCTATTTTAAAGAGATGAATATTGACCCGGAAGCTCCTGTAAAAGCCGACAGAGACAGATTTGTTCTCTCTAAAGGTCATGCTGCACCTGCACTTTATGCGGTTATGGCTCACAGAGGTTATTTCCCTGTTGAAGAATTAAAAACTCTTCGTAAGGTAGATTCACGCCTTCAGGGTCATCCCAGTATGAATTATCTTCCCGGTGTTGATATCAGCTCAGGCTCTCTTGGTCAGGGTGTTTCTGCTGCTTGCGGTATGGCACTTGGTGGAAAGCTTAAGGGCGATGCCTTCAGAGTTTATACAATTCTTGGTGACGGTGAAATCGGCGAGGGTCAGGTTTGGGAGGCTGCTATGTATGCTGCTGCGAAGAAGCTTGATAATCTTGTAGCTTTTGTTGATAATAATAACCTTCAGATTGATGGTACTGTTGAAGAGGTTAACTCTCCTTATCCGATTCCCGAAAAGTTTGCTTCATTCGGTTGGAATGTAATTGAAATTGATGCACACAACTTTGATGAAATTGAAGCTGCTCTTGAGAATGCAAAATCAACCAAAGGTATGCCCACTGCAATTATTGCAAAATCAGTTAAAGGTAAAGGCGTTTCCTTTATGGAAAACCAGGTTAATTGGCATGGTGCAGCTCCTAATGCAGAGCAGTATGAAACAGCAATGGCAGAACTTAAAGCAGTTCTCGCAGGTTTGGAGGGTTAAGTTATGGCAGATGTAATTAAAACAGCAACTCGTGATGCTTATGGTAAAGCTCTTGTTGAGCTTGGTGAAAAAAATCCCAATGTTCTTGTTCTTGATGCAGACCTTGCTGCAGCAACAAAAACAGGTGCTTTTAAAAAGGCTTTCCCGGAAAGATTTTTTGATACAGGTATTGCAGAAGGCAATATGATGGGTGTTGCTGCAGGTCTTGCAACAACAGGTTATACAGTTTTTGCATCTTCATTTGCAATGTTTTCTGCAGGACGTGCCTTTGAGCAGGTAAGAAATACAATTGCTTACCCTCATCTTAATGTTAAAATTGGTGCAACTCATGCAGGTATTTCTGTTGGTGAAGATGGTGCAAGTCATCAGTGTTGTGAAGATATTGCACTTATGCGCTCAATTCCCGGTATGGTAATTCTTAACCCTGCTGATGATATTGAAGCAAGAGCAGCTGTTCTTGCAGCAGCTGAGCATGATGGTCCTGTATATATGCGATTTGGCAGACTTGCAGTTCCGAGAATTTTTGATGAAGATTATAAGTTCGAAATCGGTAAGGCAGTTACTCTTAAAGAGGGTAGTGATGTAACAATTATTGCAACAGGTCTTATGGTTAATGAAGCAATTGAAGCAGCTAAAATTCTTGAAGCTGAAGGCATCTCTGTTGAGCTTATCAATATGCATACAATCAAACCTCTTGATAAAGATGCAGTAATTAAGGCTGCCAAGAAAACAGGTTGCATCGTTACTGCAGAGGAGCATAATGTAATCGGTGGTCTTGGTGATGCAGTTTGTGATGTTGTTTGCGAAGAATGTCCCGTTCCTGTTGTTAAGCTTGGCGTTGAGGATACATTCGGTAAATCAGGACCTGCTGTTGAGCTTCTTCACATTTTCGGACTTGATGCTGATAATATTGTTAAAAAGGCAAAACTCGCTATCTCTAAAAAGTAATTAATCATTTTAACTATTTAATATTGAAAATTATTTCGATTTTTATTGAAAATATTAAATTGATGTGTTATACTAAGTAAAATACTATAATACGATAGGTAGGAGTTTGTATGGCTAATTGTCCTAAATGCGGTTATAAATTAAGAATGATTGATATTAAGGCTGAATGCCCAAAATGTGGCGTTAACCTTATGTACTATAATCATCAGGAAAGACTTGCTGAAGATGCTGATAAGGCTGAAGAAGAGCATATCAGAATGCAACCTAAGATTGACAGAATTAAATTTGCTTTCGTAGGTACCAAGCTTTCTATTGTTCGCCTTATTTCTTTATTCATTCCAATAGGTATGATGTTCTTGCCTTTGGCTCATGTAACAGTTAATATGCCTTATAAGAGCATAGATACTAATATTTCCGTTCTTAATGTTGTAATGGATGTTTTAATGGAAATGGATTTCGGCATTCTGTTCGATATGATTAGCGGTTCTGATTTAACAAGAGTTGCATTTATAACATATCTTCTTTCTATTTTGTTCCTTCTTGTTGCCGCTGTATTCGCGATTCTTAATATTCCCTTTGATTCCGTTTCTTGCTCACCTAAGGGCTTTAAGAGAAATATAACACTTTCTTCTTGTGGAATTGCTTTCACAGTTTTAAGTATTATTTCTTTCTTAATCTTTAATGGTCAGTTAACCGATACTTTCGGTGCAATGTATTCAGGTAGCCTTGGTTTTGGTTCTTTCCTTGTTATTCTTGGTTTTGTTGCAATAATAGTTGTTAATATTCTTATTAAAAAGCAGAATATTCCTGTTAAATATAAAGACCTTTCTGAATATATTGAAAGAATCGAAAAAAGAAAAGCTGAAATTGCAGAAATGGAAGAGAAAGCTGCTCTTGCAAGAGCACAATATAATAGTTAATTTAGCTAAAATTAAATAATAAAATAAGCAGTATCAATCGAATTCAATTTGATTGATACTGCTTTTTTTATAAACAAAACCCGCAATGCCGGATGCGATAATAGTAACCTGCTCTTAGCAGGTGGGTGTCCTCTCCGCGTTTTCACGCTCCCTTCGTCCGCATAAGCGGGAGGTCTGCAATCCGCCGCAGAAGACCGGACTCCCTTTTAAATGACATAGGGTTAGTATTAGTCGCATTTCTCGTACACCGCAGGCATACATAGTATATTAAATTTCAAATAAATTATTCTTCGTCAAACTCAAAATAATCTGCAAGGCGTTCTTCGAAAATCTCACCGATTTCGTTGAATAATTCTTCGTCCTCAATAGGTTCAAGATAGGTTTCGCCATCTTCATCTTCAACAACTGAGAGAATGATTAATTCACCGTCACCATCAAGAATTTCTTCTGCCTCGTTATAAATGGGGAGGAGAGCGATGAATCTACCCGCATCTGTTTCGATTCTGTCAAGCTCTTCGAATGTGTGTTCAACACCATTTTCATCAACTACTGATACGATATCAGGACCAAAACCTTCTTCGTGTTTATCTACCATAATAATTCACCAAATACCTTTCAATTTATATCTTAATTCTAATATTTTTTCTTGTCTTAGTCAACTGTTATTATTCGGAAATTGAAACTTCCCATGAAAATTCTTTGCTTTCATCGGGTAACAAAGACATAATTCCTCTTTTTTGCGAGAAATCCGCTTTTTTGTTATAGTCATCATTAACACCCCACCATGGCTCAATGCAAACATAAGGAGCATTAGGCTTTGCCCATATACCCAAGAAGGGTGAATCAAAATTAAAGCTGATTATTCTGTTGTGATTATTGCTCTTGATTTTAATGTTTTTTGATTTAAAGCTACTTAAAATAAGCGCATCCTTATCAAAAATAGTTTTGGTAAGCTCAATTTTATTATCAATCATTTCCACAGGGAATTTTTCATCAATTAAAATTGATTCAGTGTCAATTCTTTCTGTGAAAAGCTTTGTATCATCTGAAAATTCGAGATAATCACCAATTTCACAATTGAATCCGGGATGAGCACCAAAGGAATAATACATTGTTTCTTTGCTATTGTTAGTGATTATATGAGAAACCTTTAAGCCGTTTTCTGTTAATTGGAAGGTTACTTTAAGCTCAAATTGATAGGGGTAAGCTTTGATAGAATCTTCATCATCAGTCTGAACAAAGGTTAAAGAATCTTCCGTGTTTTCAATTAATTTAAATGGTTTCTTTCTGACAATTCCGTGCTTTTCCATTGAATATTCAACACCATTAAGTGTGTATTTATCATCAAGAAGTCTGCCGATAATAGGGAAAAGAATAGGGGATTGGCCATACCATATTTTTTCGTCACCAAACCAGATATATTCGATACCGGTCTTTTTAGATTTAAGAGAATTTAATTCTGCACCCATTTCTTTTACAGCCAAAGTAAAGAAATCATTTTCTGCTTTGTATAACATAATAACACCTTCTATAATAAAGGCATCACACATATTTGTGCAATGCCTTTTTAGTTTATTTAATTATATAATAAGTGAAATAAACTGTCAATCTTATTAGTTGGTTTCTTTTGATTTTTTGCGAGTGAGAACGATATTAACTATAATACCAAGAATAAGTGCACAGGCGATAGAGGTAAGAGTAACCTTACCGATAGCAAGAGCCATGCCACCAATACCGGCAATAAGAATTACAGATGCTGTGAAGAGGTTAGCATTGTCTTCAAGGTCAACCTTCTGAAGCATTTTAAGACCGCTGACTGCGATAAAGCCGTAAAGTGTGATGCAAACACCACCCATTACACAACCGGGAATGGAGTCAAGGAATGCAACAAATGGAGAAATGAAGGAGATAAGCAATGAAATAACCGCTGTGCAAGTAATAGTTGCAACGGAAGCATTTTTGGTAATAGCAACGCAACCAACGGATTCACCATAAGTTGTATTGGGGCAACCGCCGAAGAAAGCACCAACCATTGAGCCGACTCCATCACCGAGAAGTGTTCTTGAAAGACCCGGTTCATTAAGAAGATCTCTTTCGATAATTGTTGAAAGATTTTTGTGGTCTGCAATATGTTCTGCAAAAACAACAAAAGCAACAGGAATATAAGCAACTGCAACTGTTGCAATATAAGAAGGATCAATCTCGTTGATTGCTTTGATACCGGTAAGGAAAGTGAATTGGGGTACCTGAACGAAAGTATTAATTGTAAAACCATCTGCAACAAGAGCCTGGAAAGGAGCAAGATCAAGAGCGATAAGAGCATCATTACCTGTTGCAATACCAATAGCTGTGAAAATAGCTGCAACAACATAACCTGCTAATATACCAATTATGAATGGAATAAGTTTTGCCATTTTCTTACCGTATGTTGAACAGATAACAACAACAAACAATGTAACTAATGCACAAATAAGAGATACCCAGATGTTTGTTGTCATAATGAATGAACCGTTACTATCTTGAGGAGCATAGCTGAAAACATCTTTGATAGCTGCACCTGCAAGAGAAAGACCGATAATTGCAACTGTTGGTCCAATAACAACAGGAGGCATTAATTTGTTAATCCAGTTAACACCGGCTACTTTAATAACAATAGCAATAACTACATAAACCAGTCCTGCAAAAATAGCACCAAGAACAATTCCAAGGAAGCCCATAGCAGCACTTGAAGCACCTGCAAAAGCTGCAATCATTGAGCCTATAAAAGCAAATGAAGAACCAAGGAATACAGGGCTTTTAAACTTTGTGAACAACTGATAAACAATTGTACCAACACCCGCACCAAAAAGTGCAGCAGATGCTGTCATACCATTACCCACAATTGCCGGAACAGCAATTGTTGCAGCCATAATGGCAAGTAATTGCTGGAATGCAAAAACGATAAGTTGTCCGAATTTCGGTTTGTCTTCAACATTGTAAATAAGTTTCATATTTAACCCCACTTTTTATTTTTTTATTACAGCCTTTCGGCTAATAATCAATATTGTTTTAATGATTATAACTGATAGAGATTAACACAACTACATCCATCGTATTCAGGAACCTGAACAGAAATTAACTCAGAGGTTGATGTAGGAACATTTTTACCAACGTAATCTGCTCTGAACGGAAGCTCTCTGTGACCTCTGTCAACAAGAATTGCTAACTGTATACTTGATGGTCTTCCTATGCTGAAAACTGCTTCAATTGCAGCTCTTACTGTTCTGCCGGTAAAAAGAACATCATCTACAAGAATAATATCTTTACCCGTCACATCAAAAACAGAATAAAGAGGGGAAGCCTCAGGTAGTTCCTGAACTTCGGTTAAATCGTCACGATAATGCTTGATATCAAGCTCACCGACAAATATGTTTTTGCCCTCAATTCTGTCGATATTTTCAGCAATTATTTTAGCTAAAGGCACACCACGACTTTTAATTCCGATAAGAGCAATGTTATCAGTACCTTTGTTTTTTTCAATTATTTCGTGGGCTATTCTTGTTAATGAACGTTTAATAGCCGCTTCATCCATTATTTCAGCTTTAAATTCCATTTTTACCTCAAAAAAATATACCTTGCCGCAAGGTGCGACAAGGTATTGGGCATTCTAAAAAACCTTATAGACCTCTCGGATCAACTTAAAAGTTTATTTAAGTTAATTTTAATACTAATAAGGTTATTTGTAAAGTGACCAAATGTGAAAAATGTCGAATAAAAATTTGGTAATTATAACATATATTATAGCATATAAACCCCGGATTCCAATTCAACGATTTCTCTGTCATTGGTTTTAATATATCTGTATACGGGTTCATCAAAGGTTTTATAATCAGCTACAGTAAAATCCTTTAAATTTACTGTCCTGATTTTGCAGGATTGGTAATTGCAGATATATAATTTGTTTTCGTATACACTTAAAGAAACCGGATTTAAAAAAGCGGTTGAAGAATCTCCGCCGATTCTTAAAACAATTTTCTCTGTTGTAGGGGAATATCTGATTATACAGTTGTTTTCAGGAACAACACACCATATATATTTCCCCTCAGGAACTACACCGCTAATCGGGCAGTTTTTGTACTGTAAATCTCCTGTCCAATAAAGCTCGCCTTTATCATTAAAAAGTCCGATTTCACCGCTTGTGTAAGCAACGGCAACATGCTTATTAGGTAAAATGGCAGTATCGCAATAAATAAAATCGCTGAGCTGTTCAGAGATTTTCTCATACTGTTCACCAAATTTATTAAGAAGATACGCACCGCGTGTGCTTGCGGTAGGTCTTTCTAATTTAACATCATAGGTAAAGAAAGAAATTTTTGTTTTTCCACTTTTAAGAGTATCTTTTCTTGCCACAATAATGCCCTTTGAAAAAGGAATGATATCTGCAATATCTATGTCCATTATCTTTTTCATTGTCATTCCTCGCAAGAATTATTAATTTCTTTAACCTGATAACATAATGTCATAAGTGAGTCACCTAAATGAACATTTTCAACCGCTACATTTTCATATCTGTGAACAAGGTCGTATTGAGTAAAGTTCCAGAAGCCTTTAATACCTAATGCAACAAGCTTGTCCGCATTCTCGGCTGCATATTCAGCAGGTATGCAAAGAATTGCAACAACGGGTTTTTCTTTAATGCAGAATTCATCTAAATCATCAGAACTCATAACAATTTTTCCACCAATTTTTGTTCCGATAACGTTGGGGTTATTATCAAAAACACCCACTAAATCGAAACCGCGGTTTTCAAAATGAATATGAGTAGCAATAGCGTGGCCTAAATTACCTGCACCAATCATAATTGCTTTTGATTTATTGTTTAAACCTAAAATTGCACCGATTTCATTGTATAACTGCTCAATGTTATAGCCATAACCTTGTTGACCGAAACCACCGAAGCAGTTAAGGTCTTGTCTGATTTGAGAAGCAGTAAGACCCATTCTTGCAGAAAGCTCTTTTGAGGAGATTCTTACAACACCCAAATTCTTTAACTCTTCAAGATATCTGTGGTAGCGAGGGAGTCGCTTAATAACAGGTATTGAAACTTGGTTATTTTCTTTCATAACAATTTTCCTTTAAAATTAAAGAGTTTTTAATGTTTCCATTACGTAATTGCCGAATTCTTCACAAGTGCAACCTGTGTCACGACCTGTAATAGTCATTTTCTTTTCAGTAATCATACAGATATCAAGTGCTTTTTCAAGCTTGTCTGCTTCCTCCTGGTAACCGATATGTGAGAGAAGAAGAACGGAGGCGCGAAGCATTGAGCAGGGGTCAGCGTACTGACCACGACCTTCTTTGACCATACGGGGAGCTGAACCGTGGATTGCTTCAAACATAGCATACTGTTTACCGATGTTTGCACTACCTGCAGTACCAACACCACCCTGGAATTCAGCAGCTTCATCAGTAATAATATCACCATAAAGGTTGGGGAGAACAAATACCTTGAAATCAGTTCTGCGCTTTTTATCAACAAGCTTTGCAGTTGTGATATCAACATACCATTCATCAGTAATGATATCGGGATAATCCTTTGCAATTTCTTTGCAGAGGTTAAGGAATTTACCGTCGGTTGTTTTGATGATGTTTGCTTTTGTTATGATAGAAACTCTTTCTTTTTTATTGTTTCTTGCATATTCATAAGCAAGCTTTGCGATTCTTTCTGTACCTTCAGTTGTTGTTACGACAAAGTCAAATGCTAATTCGCCATCAACATCAACACCTTTTGAACCAACAGCATAAGCACCCTCGGTATTTTCTCTGAAGAAAGTCCAGTCGATGTTTTCTTCTGGAATTTTAACAGGGCGAACATTAGCAAAGAGGTCAAGAGCTTTACGCATAGCAACATTTGCACTTTCGATATTAGGGAGACCGTCACCAGCTTGAGGTGTTGTTGTAGGTCCTTTTAAAATAACATCACAAGCCTTTAATTCTTCCATAACATCGTCTGGAATAGCTTTCATAACCTTTGCACGATTTTCGATTGTAAGACCATCGATGTATTTGAATTCGATTCTGCCACTTTCAACTTCATCCTTTAAGATGTATTTGAGAACATTAGCAGATTCTTTTGTGATGATTGGGCCAATGCCGTCACCACCGCAAACACCGATAACAATTTTATCGAGTGATTTGAAATCTTTAAATTCTTTTGTTGCTTCGATTTTCTGATTTCTTTCATCTTGTTCAATAAGAAGTGCTTTGAACTTTTCAAGAGCTGCGTTAATTTGTACTTCGTTCATAATTAGTTATTCTCCTTTTTAGTAAAGTCAAGAAGGCTACCAGCAGAAAGGATGTCCTTTTGTCTTTCAGAAACATCGCAGATGAGCTTGTATTCTTCGTTTTTAGTTTTGTTAATAAGTGTTATATCTGAGTTCGCAGAGAGCTCTGCTTTAATATAAGGGAGTACGAGCTCGTCGTTAGTATCAATTTTATCGTAATCAGAAGCATCTTTAAAGTTAAGTGGAATAATACCAGCATTAACAAGATTTGCTTTGTGGATACGAGCAAATGATTTTGTAATAACAGCTTTAACTCCTAAATAAAGTGGAACTAAAGCAGCGTGTTCTCTTGAAGAACCCTGACCATAGTTTGCACCACCAATAATTACACAGCTTTCTGCCTTTTTGCAGTTTTCTGCAAAGTTTTCATCACATTGACGGAAGCAGAATTGTGAAAGATATGGAATGTTTGAACGATATGGAAGAATTTTTGCACCAGCAGGCATAATGTGATCTGTTGTGATGTTATCACCAACTTTAAGAACTGCTTTTGCTGAAATTGAAGCTGTAAGCGGAGAAGTTTTTGGGAATGGCTTAATGTTAGGGCCATAGTAAACTTCAACTGCATCTGCTTCAGCTTTTGTTTCAGCAGGTAATTCAATCATATTGTCGTTTATAATAAATGTCTTTGGAAGAGTAACAGAAATATCATCTTTGAGTTCAGTAGGGTCTGTAAGAACACCTGT
>JAZNJB010000022.1:0-31642 GCA_045577815.1 Acutalibacteraceae bacterium | reverse complement strand
CTCAAGAGAGCCGGTATCAATACTGTTGAAGATTTAATCAATAAAACTGAAGACGATATGATGAAGGTTAGAAACCTTGGCAGAAAATCTCTTGATGAGGTTGTTGCTAAATTGGCTTCTCTCGACCTTTCTCTTCGTGATGAAGACGAATAAGAAATTCGTATTTTCTACAAAGGAGTGATTTAGATGCCCGGAACCAGAAAACTCGGCAGAGCAACTGATCATCGTAACGCAATGCTTCGTAACATGGTTACATCTTTACTTGAAAATGGTAAGATGACAACAACAGTTACAAGAGCTAAAGAAGTTCGCGCTATGACTGAAAAAATGATTACTCTTGCTAAAGTTGACAGTCTCCACAACAAGAGACAGGCAATGGCATATATTACTAAGGAAGATGTCGTTAAAAAGCTTTTTGACGAGATCGCTCCCAAGTACAAAGATGTAAACGGTGGTTACTGCCGTATAATCAAGACTGAAGCTCGCCGCGGTGACGCTGCAGAGATGTGCATTCTTGAATTAGTTTAATTAACAGAAAAAGAGTCTGACTCCAAAAAGTCAGACTCTTTTAAATTTTATTACCCTATAAGAAAAATGAGATTTTTCTTATAGGGTAATATTTGTATTGCTTTATTCTTTATCTAAAATAATTTTTGCGATTTTGTAAACATCACCGCAACCGAGGGTGAGAACTAAATCGCCTTCTGTGATATTTTCTTTGAGATAATCGGCAACCTTCTGGAATGTATCGAACCAAACAGAGCCATCAATTTCGTCTGCAAGATCCTGAGTTGTAATACCATAGGTGTTGATTTCTCTTGAACCCATAATCTCAGTCATAACAACTCTATCTGCTATGGAAAGTGCCTCTGCAAAAGCATTGAGGTGCATTTTTGTACGGCTGAATGTGAAAGGCTGGAATACTGCCCAAACACGCTTATAATCCATTTTCTTGGCAGCAGAGAGGGTAACCTCAAGCTCTGCGGGGTGGTGAGCGTAGTCATCAACAATATCTGCACCGTTGTATGTGCCTAAAAATTCAAAGCGTCTGCCTGCACCTTTAAAGGTAAGAATACTGTTTTTGCACTGTTCAACACTTGCACCGCAGTACATAGCAGAAGCAATAGCTGCAAGGGAATTGAGAACATTGTGTTCACCGGGGACACTTAATTCTACTTTTGTTTTAAATTCACCATCAATGTAAAGGTCATAACAGGGGAAAGCACCATTGTTATAGCCGATATTTTTAGCAACGTATTTGCAATTATCATTAGTGCCGAAAGAAAGTAAAGCTTTTCCTTCGCTTATCCCTTTGATACTGTCAAGAGTGTTTTTGTCATCGCCATTATAGATAACAGCTTTTGTCGACATATCTGCAAATTTCCTGAAAGATGCTTCAAGATTTTCCAAAGTTTTGAAATACTCCATATGGTCTTGATCAACATTGAGAATAACACTTATATCAGGAGTCAGGTCAAGGAAAGTATCTTTATATTCGCAAGCCTCGCAAACGAGAATATCACTTTTACCAACTCTGCCGTTAGTGCCTGTGAGGGGGAGCTTGCCACCTATAACTGCTGATGGGTCAAAAGCGTTGTCTATTAAAATATGAGTGAGCATTGATGTAACGGTGGTTTTGCCGTGAGTTCCGCAAACACCGATACAGTTATCGTATTTTCTTGTAAAATAACCGAAAAGCTTACTGCGTTCAAAGGTAGGAATTCCGTTTTCCTTTGCGGCAACAAGCTCGGGATTATCGGGGAGGAGAGCGGCGGTGTAAACCACCATATCTGCACCCTCAACATTCTCTGCCTTTTGTCCCATTGTAACAGGAATACCTAAAGCACGAATTCGTTTTAAGGTATCAGATTCGTTATTATCGGAACCTGTGAGATAATGCCCCTGAGCGTGTAAAATCTCTGCAAGGGGACACATACCGCTACCGCCGATGCCGATGAAATGTATTCTTTTAGCTGATTTTATAACATCATCAATTATCATATCAGAAATCCTTTCAGATAGGATTGGTTTTATTATTAAAATTATACTCCAACAAAAGAGAAAAATAAACCCCTAAAAGAGATTTATTATTTCAATTTATCAAACAAATTACGCTTTTCTAAACTCTTCCTTAAAAGTGTACCTAAAACACCGCAGGAGATAATCTCTCCAAGGCAAACAGTTAAGGCGAAAAACCAGTAAGTTCCTTCTAAATTATAAACATTTAAAAGCACTAATGGAACAATAACAGTATTTGCAATTATTGGTGGCAGGGTAGCGAGAATTTTATGTTTTTTAAGGAGATATGTACCTAATGCACCAATTAAGGTTGCGAGACTTCCGAAAATAACATCCCATAAAGCGCAACCGGTAAGTACATTTGCAAGAACACAACCTGCAAAAAGACCGGGAATTGCCGCAGAGGTAAAGAGTGGCAGAATCGCCAAAGCTTCTGAAAATCTTACCTGAATGGCATAACTTGCAAGACCCATAGCAGAAGCAAGATATGTTAAAACTACATAAAGCGCTGCTATTATTGCCGCAATGGAAATGCTGATAATCTTCTTTCTGTTTTTCAATTTAATCAACTCCATAGTTTTGTTTTTTAGGCGGTAAACCGCTTATGTGAGGATGGTTTCGAACTCACATTTTGTATAAAAAAAGCAAGAATTTTTCGTATAAAAAAACATTGCTTATTTTTAATAAAAGGGCTATTATTAATATATGAATTTTCCCATTGGAAAGGGTGTTTTTAATGATTAATGTAACAATCTGGAACGAAGGCAGACACGAAAAAGAAAGCGAATCAGTTGCTAATGTTTACCCCAAAGGTATTCATGGCTGTATTGCAGAGTTTTTAGGTACTGATGAAGAGCTTAATATCACAACTGCAACTCTTGATGACACTGATAATGGTCTCCCTGAAAGCGTTCTTGAAAATACTGATGTTCTTCTCTGGTGGGGGCATATGGCTCACGAATGTGTTCCCGATGACCTTGTTGAAAGAGTTTATAACCGGGTTATGAGAGGTATGGGCTTTATTGCTCTTCACTCCGCCCATTTCTCAAAGCCCTTTAAAAAGCTTATGGGCACAACCTGTTCTCTTAAATGGCGCGATGGCGACAGAGAAAGGCTTTGGTGCATTAACCCTGCTCACCCAATAGCAAAAGGTATTCCCGAGCAATTTGATATTCCTGTTGAGGAAATGTATGGTGAACGCTTTGATATTCCTCAGCCGGATGAACTTGTGTTTATCGGTTGGTTCAAGGGTGGCGAGGTTTTCCGTTCAGGCTGTTGCTATCAGAGAGGCTTGGGTAAGGTTTTCTATTTCCAACCCGGTCACGAAGAAAATCCCACATATTATATTCCCGAAGTTCAAAAAATTATCAATAATGCTGTTCATTGGGTGGCACCAAATGAAATTGTTTCTGAAATTGATTGCCCGTGGGTAGAATCACCTGAAAAAAATTACAACGGTGACAACAAGTAAACAGTATATCACATATTTTAGTTTGTATCAATAAAAAGGTAGTGGAATTATGATAAAATTTGTTTTTCAAGGAGACTCCATAACAGATGCGGGTCGTGACAGAGATAATATAGCAAGTTATGGTATAGGGTATCCTAATCTTGTGGCATCTGAGCTTATGTGTAAATATCCCGGTAAATATGAGTTTATAAATGAAGGTGTAAGTGGCGATAGAATTGTTGATTTATATGCCCGAATCAAGCAGGATTTAATAAACCATAAACCTGATTACCTTTCAATTCTTATCGGTGTTAACGACGTATGGCACGAATTAAATGAGCAAAATGGCGTTGCCGCACCTAAATTTGAAAAAATTTATTCAATGCTTATTGAGGAAATTAAAGAAGCACTTCCCAATATAAAAATCTTCATTTTAGAGCCTTTTGTTCTTAAGGGTTCAGGAACAGAGAGATACTTTGATGAGTTCCTCGCAGATGTTAAGTTGCATTCACAGGCGGCAAAAAATGTTGCAGAAAAATTTGATTTAACATTTATTCCCTTACAGGAAAAGTTCGATGAAGCATCACTTCTTATGCCACCAACCTATTGGGCGGCAGACGGTGTTCATCCTACTGCAGCGGGACATGGGCTTATAAAAGAGGAATTGATAAAAAAATTAGAAAAATGATATAAAGTGAAATCCGTTTCTGCAGTGGATAATCGTGCTTATTGCAGAGTTGGTTTGGTTGCAATTGAAATTTACTTTTTTATGCGGTTAATTCGCTATCTGATTTTTAGGGAGATTATTATGAAGAATGTATTTAAGAAAAGTTTATCTATCCTTATCGCTGTTGCAATCGTCTTTGGGTCTGCATATGTTGGGTTCAGTGAGTTCGATTTTAATGGATCTTTTGCTGTTAAGGGCGTAGCAGCAAATGGTATGTGTGGTGATAACATTACCTGGACATTTGATGATGAAGGTATACTTGCCATATGCGGTATGGGTTCTATGACGAGTTATTTATACTCAAGTGATGTGCCATGGTATGATATGTGTTCAAGTGTTATAAAAGTTGTTATAGATATCGGTATAACAAGTATAGGTGATTGTGCTTTTTCTGATTGTACAAGCTTGACATCGGTAACTCTCCCTGATAGTGTGACAAGTATAGGTGATTGTGCTTTTTCTAATTGTACAAGCTTGACATCGGTAACTCTCCCTGATAGTGTGACAAGTATAGGTGATAATACATTTTCTGGTTGTACAAGCTTGACATCGGTAACTCTCCCTGATGGTGTGACGAGTATAGGTGATAGTACATTTTCTGGTTGTACAAGCTTGACATCAGCAACAATCCCTGATAGTGTAACAAGTATAGGTAACGGTGTGTTCGATTTCTGCACTAATCTCTATTATGTAAAACTTCCAGAAAAAGTTGAAGAGTGTGGTAATAGCTTGTTTGCGCAGTGCTGGAATTTGATGTCTGTTTCAATTCCCGATGGTGTAGAAATGTTGTTTGTCAACGACTCTGATGCTGCTATGCCGGGGTGTTGCAGTTTAGAATGTATAATAATTCCTGATAGTGTTCATTTTATAATCAGAGATGCTTTTAGTGATTCTTTTTTTCTTGAAGATATATTTTTTTCCGGTTCAAGCGATAAATGGGAGGCTTTAATGTATGATGGTGCTGTTTCCGATAATGTAAAGGTTCACTGTAATGACTATGCCCACAATTGCTCGGGCAATTTATATTGGGGTATGGAAAAACAGTTTACTTGTACAGAAAATGGTGTTGTTTTACTTAAATGTTCGGCTTGTGGAGAGGTTTTTGAGACGGTTGAAATTGAGGCGGAGTGTAATATAAAGGTTATTGACGAATCAACATATGATGTATATGAAGGTGTCTCTATTATTCAACCAACCTGCACAACAAATGGTACCGCACTTTCAGTTTGTAACATATGTGAAAAGGAATCTATTCGTGAAATTCCCACAGGAAGTAAATATCATAAATATTCTGATGAATGGACTGTTGAGGAAGAACCTACTTGCTCAGCGACCGGTGTGAAAAGTAGAGTGTGCTCTGTTTGTGGTGATATAGAGAGGGTTTCGATTTCTGAACTAGCTCACACATATGGTGAATGGGTTGTAGATATTGTACCGACTTGTTCTGATTCGGGAACAAAGCATATAACTTGTTCTGATTGTGGGCATACTTTGACCGCTATTGTTGAAAAAATAGCACATAATTATTCAACCGAGTGGACAGTTGATATTGCACCTACCTGTACAGAAGTGGGTAGCAAGTCTCATCATTGTGTTGATTGTAGCAATGAAACGGCGGTGTCAGATGTAACCACAATCGAAGCATTAGGACATAGTTTTGTCACTACGTCAGTAGACGAAGAACATCCGCATACGATTACATATAAATGCTCCCGTTGCCCCGAAATAAAAGAAGAGGACTCATATTCCGAAAAATGTGGTGTTTGTAATTTCTCATATACAGATAAAGGTGATGGAACCTACAATATAACAGGGTATATAGGAAACTCCAATTCATTTGTAATCCCTGCGTTTATTGATGGCAAAAAAGTTACAACTGTTGATGCAAGTGCATTTAGAACCACTACGAAATTAATATCCGTAGAAATCGAATATGGTATTCAAAGTATAGGTGCATATGCTTTTATGCGTTGTTCAAGATTATCAAAAATAGTTATACCTGAAAGTGTGACATCTATTGGTGCGAAAGCTTTCTATTCCTGCGCAAGTGGTTTTACAATATATTGCTATCGTGATTCATATGCAATGCAGTATGCAATTGATAACTCGTTTAATTATGTGATTATGGATATTGGTGAAACAGCGAACAGTACAATTGATTACGAAAATAATTTGGTTTTTATATCTAAAATTTGTGTAACAAATATTGAAGATATTATTTATACACCACTAACATCAACTGTGTCTACAAAGGGTAGCTTTGTTTCAGGAGATAAGTCGTATTATGGTACAGGTTCAAAGTTTGTTGTTGTCGATAATGATACAACAACTGAATATACTCTTGTTGTTGAAGGCGATACTAATGGCGATAGTGTTTGTGATGTTCTTGATGTATGGCAGGTGGAAAAAGTTTCTAATGGTCACGAAGACCTTACTGATGAACATGCTTTAGCTGCTGATTGTAATAAAGATGATTGTATTGATATTTATGACTATCAGGAAATAGTGAATATGGTAGTTTCTTAAATAGAAAAATCTCTATGTGCCGCAAAAAAGCATATAGAGATTTTTTGTTATAAAATTATCAATATATCCTGATTCTCAGGCTCTGCAATTTTCAGAATATAATCTCTGTTTTCCAATGCACCCATTTCACAAAGGGCACCTGTTGCAGTTTTGTAAGCAAGGTCAGGCGTGTTATTTTCCTGACTTAAATGAGCTAAAACAAAATGCGTTGTACCTTTGTTTACAAGGGCTCTCAGAGTATCTGCACAAGCATCATTTGAAAGGTGACCGATATCTGATAAAATTCTTTTTTGAAGAGTATAGGGGTAAGGACCGCTTCTGAGCATAGCAATATCGTGATTTGATTCAATATAAACCAGATTACAACCGGTTATTTTAGAAAGAATATCACTTGTTATGTAACCTGTGTCTGTTGCAACAGCAACTTTTGTTGAACCATCAGTACCTGTAATAACATAGCCTCTTCCATCTGCACAGTCGTGAGAGGTTTTGAAATTATCGATTTTAAGACCTGCAATTTCAATAGGGGCGTCAGGTAGAGTAATATCAATATGTTTTTCACAAAGTGTACCCTTGCGCTTTAAAGCAAGAAGCGTTCCGTTAGGAGCGTAAACGGGGATTTTATGCTTTGCGGCAAAAACACTTAAACCACCAACATGGTCTGTATGCTCGTGGGTTAAAAGAATTGCTCTCACCTGACTTATGTCAATACCCATATTATTTAACATTTCGTTTGTTTGTTTGGCACTTCTGCCTACATCGACGAGAACACCGCCATCGCGGTCGCCTATGTAAACAGAATTGCCCCTGCTCGAAGAGAACAGTGGGCAAAACTTAATCATATTTATTATTCCTCTTCAAAGTTTACTCTTGAAATTTCAGCACCTACACCGGTAAGCTTTTCAACAAGATTTTCATAACCTCTGTCAATAAGCTTGATGTTACCAACAGTGGTTTCACCATCCGCCATAAGACCGGCAATAACCATTGCTGCGCCTGCTCTTAAATCGTCTGCTTCAACGGGGGCAGCATGGAGCTTGTCCACACCGGTAATGAGAGCCGTGTCACCATTTACAATGATATTTGCGCCCATTCTTCTTAATTGGTCAATGTATTTAAAGCGATTGTCCCAAACATCTTCAACAACTGTGCTTGTGCCGTTGCAAATGCAGAGCATTGTTGCAAATTGGGGTTGCATATCTGTGGGAAAACCGGGGTGAGGACTTGTTTTGACTCTGCAAGCTTTCATTTTTCCGCCTTCGGAAATAATTCTTACGCTTTCGTCGTATTCAATAACTGTAATACCACAGTCCTCGATTTTATTTGTTATTGATTCCAGGTGTTTAGGAATAACATTATCAATGGTAACATCTCCGCCAACTGCAGCAGCGGCAACCATATAAGTGCCTGCTTCAATCTGGTCGGGAATTATGGAGTAGGTACAACCGTGCATTTCTTCAACACCACGGATTTTAATAACCTCTGTACCTGCACCGCGAACATCCGCACCCATTGAGTTAAGGAAGTTTGCAAGGTCAACAATATGAGGTTCTCTTGCAGCATTTTCAATAACAGTAAGTCCTTTTGCTTTAATTGCGGCAAGCATAGCATTGATTGTTGCACCAACAGAAACAACATCAAAATAAATTGATGAACCATAAAGCTCGTCCGCTTTAACACCAACAATAGCATTTTCGATATTAACGGTAGCACCCAATGCTTCAAAAGCTTTAATATGCTGGTCAATGGGGCGCACACCGAAATAACATCCACCGGGAAGAGCAACACAAGCTTTGCCGAAATTGCTTAAAAGTGCGCCTAAAAGATAATAGGAAGCACGAAGCTTGTTTGTCATTTTATCCGGGATTGTAACGGGAGTTACATTTCTTGAATCCACAAGAATTACATTAGGCTCAGGTTTAGCAACCTCTGCACCTAAAAATTCAAGGATTTTAATCATCATACGGACATCGCTGATGTCCGGAACATTTTCTATTCTGCAAACATCTCCTGAAAAAACAGATGCTGCAATTATGGGTAAAGCGGCATTTTTGGCACCGCTGATAATTATATTACCATGAAGCTTGTTGCCACCATGAATAACAAACTTTTCCACAAACTGCACTCCTTTTAGAGAGATTTTGTTGTCGTAAAAAAACGCATACATATACACATATAGTATAACACTTTCAAGAGAAAAAAGAAAGTGTTATTTCTAATAATCATATATTTATTTTTATATAAAATTTGTGGATTTTTTTGGTGGAAATTACAACGGGTTTGTAAGACTTCCAATATTTATACAATGACTTGAGCCTATCATCTGTGGTAACATATACACATTCATTGCCTATTCCACTCTGTTTAAAGACAATGAAAATATTTCTATACGAGGTGTTTTTTCTATGAAGAAAACAATAAGTATTTTAGTGGTGTTGGTGTTAAGCCTGACACTTATTCCGTTTACCCAAAAGGCAAGTGCCACAGAAAAAATTTATGGTGCGGGTAAGGTAATAACTACCTCATCTGCCCTCAATGTCCGTTCAAGTGCATCAAGCACTTCAAACATAAAAGCAAAGCTTCCAAAGGATTCGTATGTAACCCTTATTTCAAAAAACGGAAGCTTTTGGCGGGTACAGTATTCTGCCTCCGGTTATGGCTATTGCCATTCAGATTATATTAAATCAGCTTCAACAAAGGTGAGGACTGTTAAAACTACATCGGGCAGACTTCGTGTGAGAAGCTCTGCTTCAAGTAGCGCTACTATAAAGGATTATCTTTCAAGCGGTACTCAGGTTACAGTGCTTTCCACAAGCGGAAGCTTTTCAAGAATTCTTTATAACGGAAGGAAACGAGGTTATGTTGCCTCGGGCTATCTTACAACTGAATCTTCAACATCAGATTCATCATATAAGGCGATAAAATTAAGTGTACCATCCTTTAAACAAACAGATTCCCGCTGGGCGAATGTTACTCTTGGTTCATCAGGTCAGACCATAGGAAGAATTGGTTGTGCAACAACAGCAATTGCAATGCTTGAAAGCTACCGTACAGGAACAACAATTTATCCCAATGCTATGGCGAAAAAGCTATCTTATACTTCAGGCGGTGCAGTTTATTGGCCATCTCATTACACAATTATAACATCTTCAAGTGGTTATCTTGGTAAGGTTTATAATCTGTTAAAGGCAGGTAAGCCTGTTCTTGTTGGTGCAAAGAAAAGCAACGGCGGTCAGCATTATGTTGTTATTACAGGTGTTAAAGCAACCAACACTCTCACAACCTCATCATTCTATATTAATGACCCCGGTTCAAATACAAGAACAACTCTCAATCAGTTCTTTGCAGAATACCCGTATTTCTATAAAATGATGCACTATTGATTAAGTGAAGAGTGAAAAGTGAAGAGTGAAGAGGTTAGGGGAAGCTTTGCTTCCAAACAATTATAATTGCTGTGCGCAGCACCCGAAACTATTCACTATTCACTCTTAACTATTAACTGAAAAACTACACTTTCCAAAATGGAAAGTGTAGTTTTTTATCTGTTCTGTTCAATTAATTCGAGAGCTATTTGTTGCAGTTCTTCTATTGAATTTATGAGTCCTATTCTTGACCTGTAATTCGCAGAACCGAAAAGACCTTTGGTATACCATGCCGCATGCTTTCTTGCTTCTCTTATACCAATTCTTTCGCCTTTATATTCACAAAGCGCTTCAATATGCTTAAGCATAACTCTCATTCTTTCAATAACAGGAGGGTCGGGAAGAATAACCTCGTGGTCAAGGTAAGCGTTAATCTGAGAGAATACCCAGGGTCTGCCTAAAGCACCTCTGCCCACCATTACCATATCGCATCCTGTTTCTTCCATAAGCTTTGCGGCACTCAAACCATCAACCACATCACCATTACCGATAACGGGAATTGAAACAGCTTGCTTTACCTGGCGGATTATATCTGTGTTAACAGGGGGTGCATACATCTGCACCTTGGTTCTTCCGTGGACAGTTATAGCAGAAGCGCCTGCATCCTCGCATCTTTTGGCAAGCTCAACTGCATTAATGCTGTTATCATCCCAACCTGAACGCATTTTAACTGTAACGGGAACAGTTGAAACCTCTGCAACTGCCTTAACTATATCAGCAGCTAAAATCGGGTCTTTCATAAGTAATGCGCCGCCACCTGAGGAAGCGACCTTTGGAGCAGGGCAACCCATATTTATATCAATAAAATCGGGATTGTATTCCAGCGCTTTTTTTGCAGCAATTGCCATTGTTTCGGGGGAGTTTCCGAAAATCTGTGACCCTGCAGGGCGTTCTGTTGGAGTGATTGAAAGTAACTCTGCACTCTTTTTATCACCAAGACTTATACCCTTGGCACTTGCCATTTCGCAAACCGTATAGGCTGCGCCATAGCCTCTGCAAAGCTCTCTGAAGGCTCTGTCTGCAACGCCTGCAAGGGGAGCAAGAGCAGCTTTTTCTGTTATTTCTAAATTACCTAATTTCATAATTTGTTACCGAGTTTAATTGCGTGATTTTTAATTGCGTTAAATGACTCTTCACTGATATGATGCTCAATTTTACAAGCATCCTCGGAAGCGATTTTTTCGTCAACACCGAGATTTACAAGGAAATTTGTCAGCATTGTGTGGCGTTCAAACATTTTAAGAGCAACAGCTTCGCCCTCTTCGGTAAGAGTTATGTAGCCCTTGCCGTTAACGGTAATATAACCACCATTTTTCAGAAGTCCGATAGCACGGCTGACGCTTGGCTTTGAGTAACCCATATATTCGCAAATATCAATTGAGCGAACACTGTCGCTTTTTTGGGTGAGAATGTAAACTGTTTCAAGATACATTTCGCCTGATTCTTGTAAATGCATTATTTTTGCTCTCCTAAATCAGTTTTCTTTAATTTATAATTTCCGCTTTTAAGCTCTCTTAAAAGGTCATTATTATTGTTAATGGGATTGTTAAAATATATGCCACCTGCACAGGCATCATCGATTTCGTGGAAATCTGAGCCTGAAACCACAATTGATTTGTTATGTTTTTTTGCCCATAATTCAGCTATATCGTTGTTGGAGTTGTGACGAGGGTTGCCATTATAAATTTCATAACCATCAAGAATATTCCAGTCAGTTATTTTCATACCTCTTCTGAAGGGGTGTGCCTGAATGAAAAGCATTCCGTTTTCGTGACAGAGCTTTGAAACCTGCTTCGGTGTCATAGCCATAAGGTCACCATTGGAACGAAGGAATTCTTCTGTTACGCCGTAAATGAGATAGTCATTTGAGGTGTTGTAAAAATTTATTTCCGCGCCTAAAAGCACTGTGAAGCGGTCACCTGCAGCTTCTTTAACTGCAAGAAAGCCCTTCATAAAATGGTCAACTTTTTCATCCCACGAGGCATCCTGAAGCCCTGCTCTTTCAAAGGTAGAAGCGTTAAGATGGTTAGTTAAAACGAAGCCTGCATAATCGCTGCTTTTGTAGCTTTCAATTAGATCCTCAGAAAAAGCTACTGCGCAAGTGCTTACCTCTTTGGTATGAGTGTGCATTTCAAATAAATATTCCATAAACAACTCTTTTCTCAATAATGGGATACATTATATAAATTATAATCTTTTTCACTTTAAATGTCTATATTTATTGTTGCAAAATTCCGTAAAAATGATACAATAGAATTGGAAATTATTGAAAAGGTTTGGTGAAAATGCTTGTATTTGTTTTAATATTGGCTTTTTTGATTTGTTCGGGTATAACTGTTGCAAAAAAAGACGAGTTTTTCAGCGATTACTGTTCACCAAAAAACACCAATACGATTAATGCAATTTTTTCTGTTCTGATTTTTTTGAGCCACGCAGTTACATATATTGAGCTTGATGGAGTTTTAGATGCGCCTTATTTTGAGTTTAAGGCTTTCCACGGTCAGCTTGTTGTGGTTACCTATCTTTTCTTTTCAGGCTTCGGTATTATGGAATCCATCAAGAAAAAAGGAACTGCATACGTTAAAGCAATGCCTGTTAACAGGTTTTTTAAACTATGGTATCATTTTGCAATAGTAATTGTTTTATTTACAGTGGTTAATATTGGTATAGCAGGAAAAGATTTTCCTTTTTCCAGATGGCTTCTTTCCTTTACGGGTCTTAAATCCATAGGTAACAGTAATTGGTATATGTTTGTTACCTTTGTTTTGTATATTATAGTAATTATTTCGTTCCTTGTGTTTAAAAAATCCAATATTTTAGCTCTTGCTTGTACGGGTGTTTTATGTGGCGGATATGTTATTCTGGCAAACAAAGCAGGTCTTAGTGCAGCATTTTATAATACTGCTCTTTGCTTCCCATTGGGAATGTTTTTCTCTATGATAAAGCCCTATATAGATAAAATCTTTATGAAAAATGATATCTTCTGGTTTACGGGCTTTTCCCTGTGTGTAGTTTTATTTGCCTATTTCTCCCAAAACAGAAGTCAGAATTTCTTGTTCTATATTTTCTTTACTTTCTTTGCATTGGCAGTAATTGTTATGTTTATGATGAAGGTGAATATCAAAAATTCTGTTCTTGATTGGTTCGGTCAGCATATATTCAGCTTCTTTATTCTGCAAAGAATACCTATGATATTGTTAAAAAGCTTCGGCTATAATAAAGATGGTTACTTCTTTGTTGTAGTTTGCTTTTTCGCAACTATTTTCCTTTCGGTTATATTTGATGCTTTTACCAATAAGCTTGACAGCATCATTTTCAAAAACAAAAAAATATTGAAACAATAAATTTAAGAGGTGCATATTATGAAAAAGTTAAAAGCAGCAGTTATTGGTGTTGGTGGAATTTCAAACGAGCATATCAATGGTTATATTAAAAATGAAAACGTTGATTTATACGCTTTCTGCGATATAAATGAAAAGCAGCTTAAATATATGTCTGAAAAATATGGAGTACCTGCAGAGCGTTGCTTTACAGATAAAGATGAAATGCTTAAGGCTCTTCCTGAAATTGACATTGTAAGCGTTTGCACATGGAACTCTGCTCACGCAGAATGCACAATTGCCGCTCTTAATGCAGGTAAGGATGTTATTTGCGAAAAGCCTATGGCGATGAATACAAAAGAAGCAGAAGAAATGCTTGAAGTTGCAAAGAAGAACGGCAGACATCTTCAGATCGGCTTTGTTCGCCGTTATGGTAACGATGCAGATGTTATGCAGGACTTTATCAATGCAGGTAAATTCGGTGAAATTTATTATGCTAAGGCTACATATCTTCGCAGAAACGGCAACCCGGGTGGTTGGTTTGGCGACAAATCCCGTTCAGGTGGCGGACCTCTTATTGACTTAGGTGTTCATGTAATTGACCTTTCAAGATTCCTTTGCGGTAATCCCAAGCCTGTTTCAGTTTATGGTGCTACCTTCCAGAAGCTTTTCAATCGTCCTGAAATCAAGGATGGAAAAGGCTATACATCTGTTTCGGCAGGTGATAAAGACATCTGCGATGTTGAAGATCTTGCAACTGCACTTATTCGTTTTGACAATGGGCTTGTTCTTTCTGTTGAAGCAAGCTTCTCTCTTAATATTAAAAATGGTGAGGGTAACATTCAGTTCTTTGGCACAAAAGCAGGTGCAAAGCTTGATCCTCAGGTAGAAATTTTCACAGACGAAAACGGATATCTTGTAGATATGAGCTTTAATAAAGACACTTCACTTTCCTTTGACGGACTTTTCTGCAGAGAAATCAACCATTTTGTTGACTGTGTTCTCAATGGAACAACTTGTAAAGCTCCTGCAGAGGACGGCGTTGAAATTATGAAAATTCTTGATGCAATTTATGAATCTGCAAGAACAGGTCATGAGGTTGTAATAAAATAAAATTTTTTACCTTATTCCTATTGTTTATTTAACAATTTATAAGGAGGTATTTCTTATGCGAAAATGTGATAGTTGCGGTAAGCTTTATCAGGAAAACAAGGATGTTTTCTGCCCTCATTGTGGGGCGGTAGCCCAAAAGCAATGCACTCACAGTTCATCTTTTGACAGCAAAAGATACGATAGAGGCGAAATTTATAAAAACGTCAATACTCAGTACAAGAACACCACCTATAATCAGGGGTATGAGCCTCATGCCCAAAGAGAAACACCTGAATATAATAAGCCACAGAATACTTTTGAAACCAACGAGAAACATATAGATAATTTACCCAAAATCAATTTTCCTGATTTAATGAAAAAGATTCCGAAGGTAAATAAAAAGGGTAATCCAAAAATTGGTATTATTATTTTTGTGTGTATTCTTGGATTTAATATTCTTTTAAATGCTATGGGTTCAATTCAGGATTATTCAGAGAGTGATGATATCTGGTCAGATGTATCAACACAAGAGGTGATTGAAGGTGAACTTATCACCTTTGTAAAAAATGCAAGTGTTGAGCTTATTGCGGATGAAGATGGCTTGAAAACCTTTGATATCTGCATTGAAAATATGTATTTCTCATTTGAAACAACAGATTATATATCCGAAGTAAAGGATCAAATTGCTAATGGCAATGTTTTTGTTGAAATAGATATGTGCACTTTTTCGGAAAATCCTGTACCCGAAGAGGCTTTTGATAATGCTCTTGCTGAAAGCTATTATGTTTCAGGAAATGAATGTGCTGAAACAGGGCGATATCAATTCAAATCTGATTTTGATTATGATGAAATAATCTACCTTAACTGCGGTGTGAATTTATCTTTGGAAAACGGGGCTTGCGTTAATGCCGAGCTGCCCTTTGGTGCTTTCAGTATTGCTGAGGATGGCACTGTAACATATTACACATCATACGCAAGTGACGAAACAGATTGGGCAACGGTCTTTACAGAATGTTCAAATGAGGGTAGCACAAGCGGATATAGTGGCTATATCAATTTTAATGAGGAATAATTATGACAAACAATAATCAAAATAATTCTGATAAGCCCAGATATAAAAATGGCGAAAAATACCCATATAACAGATTTGAGGACACTTTTGGCGATGCAGGCAGATATTCTGACGAAACACCGAGAAGGAAGGTTTTTCTTAACAAAACCCATTGGAAAATAGTTCTTGGAATTGCGGTGTTGTTGTCACTGGGTTCTTTTGCTCTGATAGTGTTAATGTCTTTGGGTTATATTTAATATGAAAAATAAAACAAAAAACACCGCGGTTTGCGGTTTGATGATAGCACTTTCCGTGGTGCTTATGATGCTTACCACCTTAGTTCCGGTTTTTATGTATGTTATTCCTATTGTGACGGGACTTTTGGTACTGTTTGTGGCAGATATATCAGATAAAAAATGGGGAGCAGGAGTGTATTTTTCTACCGCATTTCTGTCGCTTCTTTTAATAACAGATAAAGAGGCGGCATTGACCTATACACTATTTTTTGGTTATTACCCATTGATAAAAGATATAATAGAAAAACTACCGAAAGCATTGGCATGGCTTTTGAAGCTTGCCCTTTTCAATGCTGCGGCAGTAGGTATAGGTGTTATCAGCTTTTATCTGTTTGGTGTATCAGGAGAGGAATATAACGAATTTGGAAAATATACTATTCCCATATTACTCATAATGGCAAATGTAGCGTTTATTCTCTATGATTTTTGCCTTACTAAAAACAGATTTTTGTTGACACGATTTTCTGAAAAATTTAAAAGAATAATAAAATAAAAAACGCTTCAGTTTACTTTCGTAAACTGAAGCACTTTTTTATTTAAGAAACTTTGGAGAGTATTTTGTTGCTGTTTTCTGCTGATTTATCCATAAGCGCAATATAGGTTCTGCCTACATTGAGAGAAAGCTCATCGCCAACTTTATTATAGAACTTGAGCATATCATCGCTTTCACCCTTTTTCCAGGTTATGTCTGTGTAAGAACCGTTGGAAATATACACACCTCTGCCCTCAGAAAGGTTGAAATCAACTCTGCCTTTGTTATCGTTGAGGGAAGTTACGTCTGTGTAGCAAATGATGATGTTTTTAAAGTTCTGCTGAACACCTTCGCTATCTGCAAAGCTTTTACCATGAAGTTTTGCTTCATAAACCTTCTTTTCAGCATTATATGTGTAAACATAGGTGTAGCCGGATGAGAAAGCAACATTAACTCTTGCACAAGGCGCAGAAAGAGTTTTATCTTTGCTGTTGAATTTGAAAGGAGCCTTGTAGTCGTCTTTGATTTCTGTTCTGTATTCTTTGTTTTGGATTGCTTTCTGAATTGCTTCACCGGTTGTATAAGAAGTGTGTTCAGTAGCAACATCTCTTGAACTGTCGCGATAGAAATAATTATCAACTAAACCATTGATATTATTAACTTTGTGGTTAGCAATCTGACCTTGTGCCTTGGGGCTGTAACCAAAATGAACAAAGAGACCGTCAAAGCCTTCTGCAAGGTCAACGAAATAATGTCTTGCACTTCTGATTGGGCCAACCTTTTCAGGAATTCTTGAAGCATCTGCATACATAAGAAGCATTCTTGTAATACCGCCCTCAACAACCATTTCCCAGACAATGTCGGAAGATGTAAGTCCCCATTGAGGTCTTGCTTCGGGAGTGTTTTCAACAACTACGAAAACAGGTCTGTTTTTAAGAAGTGCTTCGTCATAGTCCGGTTCACCGGTAAGGGGGTTTCTGATAGCAGTATCTTCAGGAGTTTCTGCTGCCTGAGGGGTTTTGGTAGTTTCCTCTTCTTTGTTGCCATTGCCACCGCAGCCTGAAAAAGCGCCAATAATAAATATAAGAGCTAAAGCAAGTGAAAGTATTTTTGTTAAACGTGAATTTTTGAGTTTTTTCATTTGTTTTTCGTCCTTTTATAATTTTTAAGTCCAGAATTCAACAATATGTCGGAGTGTGCCGAATAAAGTTGGATTCACAGTATCTATTGTAACATCTGAAACGGAAAATGCAAGAGAAATTGAGTAAAAAATGCTTAAAAAAGCAGAAATAAATAAAAGATAGTTTAATATACCGGTATTATTTTTGAAACTTGATTTCTCGTAAAGGGAATATATTACAAAAACCGCACCAAGGAAGAATATATAGCCAAAATCACTGAAATACCTTTGTAGCAGACCGCCTGCCTGAGTATCTGCAATAACAATTGCAAATCCTACAAGGAAAAGAGTTATGGTAAGAGCAAAAAATTTCTTTTCTTTTAAAATATTTTTCACTTTAGGAAGAGCGAAACTAAACCATAACAGAGGAAGACTTGTTATAAGACCGCCAAAGCAGTATTCCGAAATTGTTTTACCTATATAATTTGTTTCAATGCTTACACTTTCGATAAACGGGAATGTGGCATTAAACGAAGGTGTTTGGAAAAGATAGGTGAAAATACCCAGACCAGTTCTGCCAAGAGAAAAACCTCTTCTTGTAACATCATTGGTTGTAAGATTATAAGCAGATCCAAAATCAAAAGGTGAACCAAAACGGATGTAGTTATAATACATAATTCCCGAGGCAACAACCACAAAGGGAATTGCAAGTGTTATAATCTGTTTTAGCCCTTGTTTTTTGAAAATAAAATTATCTTTAAGGAAATAACCGAGGAACAAGGGAAGTGCCACTGCACAAATAATTACCGACTGAGGACGGCAACCAACGGAAAGTGCCATACACAATGAGCCGAAAAAGAATAAGGGAAGTTTCTTGTTCTTTTGGTTTAGTCCCTTAAACCAAAGGTAAATGCCCCAGACTACAAATGCCATTGAGGTTATGATGGGAAGGGAATAAAAGTCCGGACGTTTTACAAGGAAGGTCATTCCGCAACAATTTATAAAAGTTAATGCGGTTAAAAGATAGGTGCCCACAGAAATGCTTTTGAATTTCTTTTTTATTATCAAATCAAGAAGCTTGAACACACCAATAGAGAATATCAATGCAAAAGCCATAACTCCTACTGCAGAGGGGAAGGGCGCATCAAAAAACGCTCTGAATGGCAGATGCATTAAAAGAAGCGGTACAATACCGAAATAAACATAGTAATGACCATTAAAATATGCCACATCCCAACGATAAGAGTCGCCTGTGATATCTTCTTGCTTGGATCGTGCAAAAGTATCGTAAGGGTTTTTCATATCCTTCAGAGATTGGGGAACATCGTCATTGTCTATATAGGTTTTGCCCTTAAGAAAGGCTTGTGCTAATTCATCATATTGATTATGGGAACGGAAGTCTATTTCAACAAAGTCAACACCGCTACCATCCCATTTGTTTGGATTATAATTTTTTGAGGCTATACCCATAAAGATTGGGTTGATTGACCCGAGAATAATGATTATTGCACATTGCAAACATAATGCAACTATAACCAAAGAGTTTTTTGAGTATTCGTTGTCTGTTAATTTCTTTTTATAGAGAACGGATGATGGCTTGAAAAGATATACAAGGCAGAGAATTCCAACAATTATGAGAATGCGCAGAATTGAAAATTCAAATGGTCTTTTAGCATTTACTGAAATTGAATCAATATTAACTGCGTCACGGTTGCATTCAAATATTAGTCCAATTTTTTCTGTTTTTCCTGCGGTGTTGATATTTATATACTGACTTTTTTCAACATTGAGATAAATATCTCTTTCAGGTGTGCTGTAGCCAAATTCATTGGCTTCATCTGTCAGAATAATATTTGCAGTTACAACAGAAGGGTTATCATCATTCAGCTTAATGTGAATGTTTTTGATTTTTTCATTGACATCAAGAATTTTGATGGATTCACCTGTGGAAAAGGTATAGTATCCCTCGCAGTTTTTGTAATCGGCAAGATGTGTATTAAGATTAATCTCCTCGTTGCTTTTTGAGGTGTAAAAATTAATATTGAAAATTGAAAATTCCAGACCCAAGCTGAAAAGAACAATTGAAGCCAAAGCAAGAGCAAAGGCTTTTTCAATATTCTTTTCAGTTTTTGATTTTTTATAAATCAAAAACGCGCATAAAGAAAAAGTTAATAACAATAAAAAGCAAATAAAAGTCATAACAACTCTCCGAAAATAAAATTATATACATATTAAACCACAAAACCCATATTTTGTAAATATTGTAGGTAAAGAGAACATACAATATATGGGTGAGTTTTATGTTAAAAATTGTGAAAAATGAAATTCTTACATATCAGATTTATGAAAACTTTGTTAAAGAGCTTAACAGTAAATATAATAGCTTGAAAATTACAACCTGCGGAAAAAGTCTTTTAGGTAAAGAAATTTATGCTTTTGTAATAGGTGAGGGAAAGAGTAATGTTGTTTATGTGGGTGGTACTCACGGAATTGAATGGTTGACCTCACTTTTACTTTTGAAATTCACTGAAAATCTTGCAATTTCTTATGAAAATAAAAAAACAATTTCAGGGTTTAATGTCAGAGCAATTTTAGAAAATAAAAAACTTATCATAATACCTGAGCTTAATCCTGATGGAATTGAAATTTCCATTAAAGGAGCATCTGCTTGCGGAAAATATAAAGCACAGAATTTTGAAATCTGTAAAGGTGATTTTAGCTTCTGGAGTGCAAATGCAAGAGGTGTAGATATAAACCATAATTTTAATGCGGATTGGTATACTTTAAGAGAGGCGGAAAAGGAAGCAGGAATAGATTCACCGTCACCCGGTAAGTATGGTGGTCTTTTTCCTGAAAGTGAGCCTGAAACGGCTGCGATTACCCAGCTTTGCAGAGGAATTTCTGTTGATATGCTTATAACATTCCATTCTCAAGGTGAGGAGATTTTTTATGAATATGGAAAAAACACACCTGAAAAGTCTTTGCATATTGCAAAAATCTTTTCTGCGTTAACCGATTATACTTTGGTTAAAAATGAGGGGCTTTATTCAAGTGGTGGTCTGAAGGATTGGTTTATCGAAGAATTCAAACGCCCTGCCTTTACAATTGAAATCGGTAAAGGTAAAAACCCGTTACCTCTTGAAGATGTTGATAAAATATATGAGAAAATCGAGGCGATGATGGTAGTAGGGATGCTTTTCTAAGTGGCAAATTGCAAATGGAAAGTGGAAAGTTTTGGGACCTGCGGTCGGCAATTATAATTTTAAATAGTGTGGATGAGTGTGATTAGAAATTTCTTTGTTTTGCCTCTTTACAAAGAACAAATGTTCTGCTATAATACGCTTCAAGAACAAATGTTCTACATAGTGTAAAGGAAGATTAATTTGGAACGAGTAATTCTGCATTGTGACTGCAACTGCTTTTTTGCTTCTGTTGAGGCAGCGTTGAATCCCGAGCTTAATAAATATGCTTTTGCAGTGTGCGGTGACCCTGAGCAAAGGCATGGCATAATTTTAGCCAAAAATGAAAAAGCAAAAAAATACGGAGTTAAAACAGGCGAGGCTATATGGCAGGCTAAAGCTAAATGCCCAAAGCTTTTAACTGTGCCGTCACATTACAAAGAGTATAAAGAGTTTTCTAAAAGGATATTTGATATTTATTGTCGATATACTGATTTAGTTGAGCCTTTTGGAATTGATGAATGTTGGCTTGATGTTACGGGTAGCGTAAATCTTTTTGGTAGCGGCAGAGAAATTGCAGATGAATTGAGAGAGGTCATAAAAAAGGAAATCGGTGTAACAATTTCCGTTGGAGTTTCCTATAATAAAATTTTTGCCAAAATGGGTAGCGATTATAAAAAACCTGATGCTACAACTGAGATTACATCTGAAAATTTCAAAGAGCTTTTATACCCTCTGCCCATCGGTGATTTGTTTATGGTAGGCGGAAAAACTGCAGAAAAACTTCGGAGTATAGGTATAAGAACAATTGGCGACGGAGCAGAAATGGACGAAAAACAACTTTATCGTATTTTAGGTGAAAACGGAAGAACCTTGTGGCAATATGCCAATGGTTATGATTATTCACCTGTTTTGCGGTTTGATTACAGAGAAGCCTATAAATCTATAGGCAATGGTGCAACATTTAAACGGGATTTAATGAATTTTTGTGATGTGCGCACTTGTGTTTTCTTCCTTTGCGACAAGGTTGCCGCCCGTCTGCGAAAACATAATTATGAATGCTCAGCCTTGCAGGTGGGTATAAAGGATACCCATTTTCAGACAATTCAGCGTTCATCACAATTACCATCGCCAACTGATTTATCATATGACTTAAGGAATGCAGCACTTTCGCTTATAGAAGCAAATATTGATATTGAAAAAGAGCCTATTCGTTCTTTAACAGTAACGGGGACCAAGCTTTTGAATGGTGATGATGTTTGCGAACAGATTTCTCTTTTAGACTTAGACTATCACATAAAAAGAGAAAAAGAACATCGACTTGAATGCACCAAAGACAATATTCGTCATAAATACGGACTTGGTACAATTACACGATGTTCATTTATAGATAACGACTTCGGATTTTAAAATTGTCCATAGCACTTTTAAGAAAGGTGAAATAATATGAAATGCACCATAACTGATTTAAGGTCAAAAGAGGTTATAAATGTTGACAATGGTTGCCGTCTGGGTTGCGTGACAGATGTTGAAATCGATACCTGCACAGGCTGTCTTGTAAGTATAACAGTCTTTTGCGGAAGGGGTGTTTTCGGCTTCTGCGGAAGAGGAGAGGAAATTGTTGTTTGCTGGAAAGATATTGTTGTAATAGGTGACGATACAATTTTAGTAAGAAAAGGCGGAACAAAACTCGCATAGCTTGTGGCTATGCGAGTTAGTGAAGAGTTAAGAGTGAAAAGTGAATAGTTTCAGGGAAGCTTCGCTTCCAAACGTTATATTACTTTCTCGTTTTATTATAAATTTTAGATTTAATATTATCAACAAGTGAAAGCTTTGTTTTGTCATTTACTTTCAACTCGTCAATTGTATAACCCTTTAAACTGAACTCTGCTTTATCGCTTTCGTAAAGGTCAACAATGCTACCATCGGAAAGCTCTGTAATGCAGGAATATACATAAGAGAATGGGTTTAAGCTATCAGTAACCTTCTTAATGTATTTCCATTCAACAATATTATCCTCGCCATAAAGACCGATTCTGATAACGCCCAGCTTTCTGGTTTTCTGCTGTGGACAAGCAAGAATAATTGCATCCTTACCGTCAATTTTCTTTGAGTAGTTTATAACAGAGAACATACAGTTTGAGCAATAAGAGAGCCCCTTGTCAATTGTATATTTACTCCAGGTTTCACCACCATCGGTTGAATCGGTATAGCTGATAAAGCCTGCGATATTTCTTGAATACATACGGAGTACGCCATTATTCATAAGTGCAAACTGACTTTCAGAGCTTTTTCCTGCCAAGCCTACCTGATTTGCTTTTTCGGAGCGGTGCCAGTTTTCCCCATCCTCGGTATAAATAACGCTTGTATATTCTCTGCTACCATTGTTATCGTAAATAGAGAAAAGAACTCTCTGCTTACCGTTTTTTTCGATGCAGATACCAACACCGGGGGAAAAGCCTGTGAAGCCATTTGAACCGATTTGCGTGTTGATAATTTTACCATCGGACCAGCTTTCGCCGTTATCAAAGCTTTTTCTTATCCAAAGATAGTAGGTAGGGTAAATTTTAATTGGTGCATAAGCATAGAAGATATTTGCGATAATGTCTTTATCATTCAGGCTTCCGTCTTTGTTCATTTGCTTTATAAGAACAGGGGAGAAAGCTTCGCCGATTTTCTGATAAATATTATAAAATTTGTCAACAAAATAATCGTTGTAGCTTGAATTATCAGAGAATTTTAAAACAGGTGCAAAGCCCGTTCCATCAAACTCGCCTACATAATAGGGATAGTGAGCCTTGTCAAGAGTTGTGCTTTCCGCTTTTTCGTGACTTGTTTTGTCGCAAAGAGCAAGCTTGCCGTCGATGAAGCCACTGCCTTTTCCGTAGGTACCTGCACTCCAGAGACCCATATATGCAGGGCAAGCGTCACAAGCATGATAAACAACACCATTCTTATCTTCGCACATTGCTGCATCGCAGAATGAAGCGGAGGTTGGAATTGCTTGGTTGTGGTCAGCATCCTCCATATCATTGAAATGGTTTACCCATACAATATCGGACCATGTATTGCAGTGGTCATCGGAATAACGAATAACAGTTTCAATATTTGCAGGGTCATCCGTTCCGTTACCGTAACGGATGTCGCCACCTGCAAGGACTCTACCATTTTTTAGAGTGAGTATTGATGGAATTCTGAACAATTTACTATTAGCAGTTCCTGCTGAATAAGGATTTGTAAAATTAGTCATTTTTTTCACCTTTTATAAATCAAACTATTCTGAATGTTTTAACCTCAAAGGGTGTAACGTTGAATGTGATTTTGTTGCCCTTTGCAGAAATTTCATTTTCGTCAACTTCCATAAGATTTGTTTCATATACCTTTGAGAAAGGAAGATTAATTGTGAGTGTTCTTTCACCACGGACTCTTCTGCTCTGGTATACACGAACAATAATTCCGTTGCCGTCCTGAGCCTGTTTTACTGCATCAATAACAATATCGTCATTATCGCAGTTGATATAGCTATAGCTTTCAGGAAGTGTACCGCTTTTTGCAGTAACGGGAATACCCTTAAGAGCGAAATTGAGTTTGAATGCCTCTTCAACAGTTTTGCCTGTTTGCCAGGTGCCTGCGTGGGGGTAGTAGGAGTATGTGAAGCTGTGGTGTCCTAAATCACCGTATCTGTCAGGTGTTGTTGGTGCACGAAGAAGAGTGATTCTCATTCTGCTGTTAAGAATGTCGTAACCGTATTTGCAGTCGTTGAGAATACTAACGCCGTAATCACCTTCGGAAAGGTCTGCCCATTTATGAGCGCATTGTTCAAAGCGGGCTGCATCAAAGGAGGAGTTGCGATGAGTGGGGCGTTTAATAGCACCGTGAGCCGCCTCGAAGGTTGCTTCTGTGTTAAGTATGTTAACATCGAAAGCTGCCTTCATAACCTTATCGCGTTCCTGCCAGTCAACCTCTGTTTCAAAGAGTAACTGTCTGCTACCTGCGTAGAGAATAATGTTCTGTGAAATTGTTGATTTATTGAATTTTCTAACAACCTTAAGAACTGCTCTTACCGGTGAGCACTCTGTAATTTCAACGCTTTCTGCCTTCTCAAGAACCCATTTTTTCTTTTCATAGTTCTGTTCAAGGTTCCAAGCAGTTTCGTGAATACATTTATCAATGAAAATTGAAATAACGTTACCCTTACCATCAAGAGTTTCACGATTGTTTTCTTTATCGAAAATAGAAGTAAGAATACCATTTTCGTCATATTGAACTTTAAGGATTTCGTTTTCAATAATACCGTTACCGATTTTTACATTTTCTTTTGATTCTGCCTCTTCAAATGCGAAGAATTTGTAACCCATAGCAGGAACATTGTCTGCAATAAATTCGGTGTATTCTTCACCGTTCTTGGTGAACACTCTTGAAAGAGCACCAATTTTCTTATTGCCCTTAACAGTAACAGGAGCAGTTACCTCGTTTGAAATTAAGTTCCATACAACAACACCGTCTTTTTCTGCAGTAATGTTTGCGGTGATGCCCTCAAGAGCAGAACAGAAGATTTCTGTTCCATCCTTTTCGAGCTTTGCGAAATCAGGACGGCAGTCCTCCATAGCTTCGTGAATGGATGTGCCGGGAAGAATATCGTGGAACTGATTTTTCAGGAATAAGAGCCAGAGATTCTGAAGCTTTTCAATATCATAACCGCCACCGAAAACACCTGCCATTTCACAACGGCTTAAAAGGAATTCGTTTTTACGATTACCTTTCTTGATAAAGCCCTGGCTTGTGTATGTACCGCGGTGGTTTTCATAATAAAGCTCGTCGCAGTAGGTGGGAAGCTCTTCGCGGATTTTCTCTGCTTCAGCAAAGAATTCTGAAGGATGTCCCATTCTTGTTTTGGGAAGACCGGGGAAGCTTTTAAGACGCTTTGCATTTTCAAGCATTCTGTAGGTGCTTCCACCGCCACCGTCACCATAACCGAACATACCGAAGCCTGTTTTGAGAACATGCTTCAAATCATTGTTGAATGAGGCAGCGCAAACCTGCTTGGGGTCATAATCGCCTTGGTAATGTGAACGCTGGTTAAGTGCGAGAATTTCAGAACCGTCCGCACCCTTCCACTTGAAAACTGTGTGGGGAAAGCGGTTAGTGTCTTGATTCAAAAGCTTTGTTGTGATGAAATATTTCATACCGCTTTTTTTGATAATCTGTGGTAAAGCATAGGAGAAGCCAAAGCAGTCGGGAAGCCAATAGGTATCGGATGAAACGCCGAATTCCTTAAGGAAGAATTCTCTTCCGTAAAGAAGCTGACGAATCATACTTTCGCCTGATGCAATATTTGTATCACATTCAACCCAGGTGTTACCAACAATATTCCATTGACCGTTTTTAACCTTTTCTTTAATTCTCTCGTAAAGCTCAGGATAATTCTTTTTAATCATATCGTAGGCAATTGCCTGACTTTGTGTGAATGTGAATTCAGGGTAAACATCCATAAGAGCAAGGTTGTTTGCAAATGTTCTTGCGCTCTTTCTTTCTGTTTCCTGAATTCTCCAGAGCCACGCAATATCAATATGAGAGTGACCGTCAAAAATAACCTCTGAGGGTGCTGTATATTCAATTTCAGCAAGCTTTTTATCAAAATGCTCGCAAGCAATTGCAATTGATTTCCTTGTTTCTTCTTCAGGGAAATCAAAATCAACAAGGTGAAGAGAATCATCAAGAACCTTATAAACGCTTTCTTTTATGAATTCGTCCTTAATGCAGGGGAGAGCATCCCAGGCAGTAACGCAGTTGAGGTAGAATTTTTCGCAAATTTCATCAACTACTGCAAAGTTTGCAAATTTAAGGGTGTATTCACATTCCTTGATGCCTTCCATACCCATATCGCAGAAGCCTGCAGAGTCAACGCAAGCTTCAAGCTCAATTTCCATAGGCTCACCAAAGGTGAGGAAGTTTTCTGTGATATTAACAGTTTCTCTGCCAACCCAACCGCTCTTTTCTCTTGAAGAAACAGAGTTTGCAATTTTGCCGTTTATTCTTATGAGAATTTCACCGCCGAAATCAAGGTTAAGGTAAACCTTTTTACCTTTGAAGCTTTCAGGAAGGGTAACTGTTGTTTTGAAAATTCTTGCACAGTCATAGCGTGCAAACCAATGGTCGCCAAGCTTAAGTGTTTCTTTGGTTTCGGGGTAGAATTTATGCTGACCCTCGCCGAGATAATCACCATCATAGGTTTCCCATTCGGGCATATTAACACTTTCTTTAATGCAGTATTTATTTAACTGCCCCAGCATATCGAATAAAACCCCTTGTTTAGGTGTTTTCATAATATCAACTCCTGATTTTCCCAATATATCCTAATCATACCATATAGACAAATATGGGGCAATAAAAGAATTTGAAAAATAGGGGTTAAAATATAACAAAAATTATTGATGTAAATTGGTATTGTTGATATAATACAATATTAGAAAACTATGATAAGAGGTGAGCGTATGGCAGATAAGTTTATTTTGCATAGTAATTATAAGCCCACAGGTGATCAGCCTGAAGCGATTGAAAAGCTTGTTGATGGTGTAAATAAGGGTTATATGGAGCAGACACTTTTAGGTGTTACGGGTTCTGGTAAGACCTTTACAATGGCAAATGTTATCGAAAAGCTTAATCGCCCTACTCTCGTTCTTGCTCATAACAAAACTCTTGCGGCGCAGTTGTGTTCTGAATTTAAAGAGTTTTTCCCCGAAAACGCGGTTGAATATTTTGTTTCTTACTATGATTACTATCAGCCCGAAGCATATATTCCTACAACTGATACCTATATTGAAAAGGATAGTGCGGTAAACGACGAAATTGATAAATTGCGCCATTCTGCAACATCTGCTCTTTCCGAAAGGCGAGATGTAATAATCGTTGCAAGTGTTTCTTGCATCTATACTCTAGGTGACCCTATTGACTATCGCAGTATGGTTATTTCTCTTCGTACGGGTATGCAAAAGGACAGAGATGAGCTCATTGCAAAGCTTGTTGAAATTCAGTATGAGAGAAATGATGTCAGCTTTACTCGTAACAAATTCAGAGTAAAAGGCGATACAGTTGAAATTTTTCCTGTTTACTCTTCCGAAACTGCATACAGAATTGAATTTTTCGGTGACGAAATAGACCGAATTTCTGAAATTCATCCTCTTACGGGTGAGGTTAAATGTACCCGCTCCCATGTGGCAATTTACCCTGCATCACACTATGTAGTTGAGCCTGATAAAATGGAAAAAGCTCTTGAAAATATTTATAATGAAATGGAAAGCAGAGTAGAAGAATTCAAATCTCAGGGCAAGCTTCTTGAGGCGCAAAGAATTCAGCAGAGAACCCTTTATGATATTGAAATGCTTCGTGAAACAGGCTGCTGCAAGGGCATTGAAAACTATTCTCGCGTTATGTCGGGAAGAAAACCGGGTACAGCACCATTTACTCTTCTTGACTATTTTCCGGATGACTTTGTTCTTTTTGTGGATGAATCTCACGTTACTCTTCCTCAGGTCAGGGGTATGTACGGTGGTGATCGTTCAAGAAAGGAAAGCCTTGTGGAATTCGGTTTCAGGCTTCCATCGGCTTTTGATAACAGGCCCTTGAAATTTAATGAATTTTATGATAAAACCCATCAAAAAATATTTGTGAGTGCAACTCCCGGTGACCTTGAAAAAGAAAAGAGTGCACAGATTGCCGAGCAGGTTATTCGTCCCACAGGTCTTCTTGACCCTGAGGTAAGTGTACGCCCCACAGAAGGACAGATTGATGACCTTATTTCGGAAATCAATATGCGGGTTGCAAAAAAAGAGCGCGTTTTAGTCACCACTCTCACTCGCAAAATGGCAGAGGATTTAACGGACTATTTAACTGATTACGGCATTAAAGTCCGCTATATGCACTTTGATGTTGATACCATTGAACGAATGGAGCTTATTCGCGATTTGCGATTGGGTGAGTTCGATGTGCTTGTAGGAATTAACCTTTTAAGAGAGGGCCTTGATATTCCTGAGGTTTCTCTCGTTGCAATCCTTGATGCAGATAAAGAGGGCTTCCTCAGAAGCGAAACCTCACTTATTCAGACCATAGGTCGTGCCGCCCGAAATGCAGATGGTCAGGTTATTATGTACGCGGATGAGGTAACAGGCTCAATGGAAAGAGCTATAAATGAAACCTACCGCAGACGCGAAAAGCAGATGAAATATAATGAAGAGCACGGCATTGTTCCGCAGACTATCAAAAAGGATGTCCGTGAAATTCTTGAAATCAGCTCTAAAGACAATATTCAGGAAAGAGTTGCAAAGCGCAGACTTTCCGAAAGAGAAAAGAATGAGCTTATTGAAAAGCTTTCAAAAGAAATGCGTGCTGCTGCACAGCTTCTTGAATTTGAACATGCGGCATATTTACGCGATCAGATAGAAAAAATCAGAAACGGAAAATAAATTTGTTTATGGAAAAGAATTTAATTGTAAAAGGTGCAAGAGAGCATAATCTGAAAAATGTCAGCGTGGAAATTCCCCGTGATAAGCTTGTTGTTTTCACCGGGCTTTCAGGCTCAGGTAAATCATCTCTTGCTTTTGACACAATCTATGCCGAAGGGCAAAGAAGATATATGGAAAGCCTTTCTTCGTATGCAAGGCAGTTCCTTGGTATTATGGAGAAGCCCGATGTTGATAGCATTGACGGGCTTTCTCCTGCTATTTCTATTGACCAGAAAACAACATCTAAAAACCCCCGTTCAACTGTTGGCACTGTTACGGAGATTTATGACTATTTAAGACTTCTTTATGCGAGAATTGGTGTTCCTCATTGCCCTGTTTGCGGCAAGGAAATAGCAAAGCAGTCCATTGATCAGATAGTTGATAAGGTTTTGCTTTTGGAAGAGGGTACAAAGTTTCAGATTTTAGCACCTATTGCCAAGGGCAAGAAGGGTGAGTTTCAGAAAGAGCTTGAAAGTGTAAGAAAATCAGGCTATTCAAGAGTAAGAATAGACGGCATTATGTATGACCTTTCGGAAAAGGTTAAGCTTGAAAAGAATATCAAGCATAACATTGAGGTTATTGTTGACCGTCTTATTATGAAAGACGGTATAAATTCACGTTTAACCGATTCTCTTGAATCTGCATTTTCTCTCACAGAGGGAACGGCAATTGTTGATGTTATCGGTGGAGAAGAAATTCTCTTTTCACAGAATTTTGCTTGCCCTGAGCACGGCTCTTGTATGGATGAATTAGAGCCCAGAATGTTCTCATTCAACAATCCCTTCGGTGCTTGTCCCACTTGCTCAGGATTAAGTGTGTTTATGCGTGTTTCCGAGGATTTGATTGTTCCCAATAAAAAGCTTTCAATCAATGAGGGTGCAATTAATGGTGCAGGCTGGAGCAAAAGTGATTCGAGTACTATTTCGGGTATGTATTACAACGCTCTTGCAGATAAATATAATTTTACTCTCGATACTCCATTTAATAAGATTTCACCCGAGGGTCAGAAAGCAATTTTCTACGGCACAAACGGTGAAAGAATAAAAATGGTCCGTGAAAATGAGTATGGTAGCGGAACATATATGACAGAGTTTGAGGGTATTATCAATAACCTTGAACGCCGTTACAGAGAAACCACAAGCGACTGGTCAAGGCGTGATATTGAGCAGTATATGACTGCCTGCCCTTGTCCCGATTGTAAAGGTGCGAGGCTTAAGCCTGCACCCTTAGCCGTTACTGTTGGCGGTATAAACATTAAAGAATTTACCGATATGTCAATCGGAGAGGAACTAAAATTTATAGAAAATCTTGATTTAAGTGAAAAAGAACAGATTATCGGTAAGCAGATTGTAAAAGAAATCAAATCAAGACTTTCCTTCCTTTGTAATGTTGGTCTTGATTATCTGACACTTTCCCGTAATTCAGGCACTCTTTCAGGTGGTGAAAGTCAGCGTATCAGACTTGCGACACAGATAGGCTCTTCTCTTATGGGTGTTTTATATATTCTCGATGAACCAAGCATTGGTCTTCATCAGAGAGATAATGAAAAGCTTCTTACCTCTCTTAAAAATCTTCGTGATTTGGGCAATACACTTATAGTTGTTGAGCACGATGAGGACACAATGAATGCAGCAGATTTCATTGTTGATGTTGGCGTTGGCGCAGGTGTTCACGGTGGTGAAATTGTTTGCGCCGGTACAGTTGAAGATATTAAGAAATGCGAACGCTCACTTACAGGGCAGTATCTTTCAGGTAAAAAGAAAATTGAAGTGCCTGAAAAACGTCGTAAAGGGAATGGGAAATTTCTTGAAATCAAAGGTGCAAGGCAAAATAATCTTAAAGATATTGATGTGAAAATACCTTTGGGTGAGCTTGTTGTCGTGACAGGTGTTTCAGGCTCGGGCAAATCATCATTAATTAATGAAATTCTTTATAAAAAGCTTGCAACGGAGCTTAATAATGCAAAGAAATTTGCAGGTAAGCATGATGAAATTTCAGGTCTTGAAAATTTAGATAAAGTAATTGACATTGACCAGTCACCAATCGGCAGAACTCCTCGTTCAAATACTGCAACCTATACAGGTGTTTTCAATGATATAAGAGCTCTTTTCGCTTCCACTCAGGATGCAAAGGCAAAGGGCTATGACCAAGGTCGCTTTTCCTTTAATGTCAAGGGCGGACGTTGTGAAGCCTGCGAGGGTGACGGTATTATAAAAATCGAAATGAACTTCTTGTCAGACGTTTACGTGCCTTGTGAGGTTTGCCACGGTGCAAGATATAACAGAGAAACTCTTGAGGTTCTTTACAAGGGTAAGAGTATTTCAGACGTTCTTAATATGACAGTTGAAGAAGCAAGTGAATTCTTTAAAAATCACCCTAAAATTTATAGAAAACTTGAAACTCTCAACGACGTTGGTTTAGGTTACATTACGTTAGGTCAGTCTGCAACTACTCTTTCCGGCGGTGA
>JAZNJB010000021.1:0-4829 GCA_045577815.1 Acutalibacteraceae bacterium | reverse complement strand
AGGGATAGAATGAATTTTCTTTAATATTCTGCCCGCTTCAAGTCCGAGAGCATACTGTTCAGAGTCTGCAAGATATGGAACAACCTCATTTGCATCTTTGCCGTCAATCCAAGTCTGCAAAGTATATACACCTTCGTCACACTTGCCGAAATCAACGGGTTTGCACATAGGAACACCCAGCTTTTCAACTTCTTTTTGCATAAGATACATATTCTCACGGTTTGTACTCTTTTCAAATGGTGTAACACGCAAAAGATATTTAGTTCCATCGGCAGTAGTAACACAGTATTTCTTGTCACCCGACCAACCTTTGTTTATTGGTTCTTTTGTTATAAAATCAAGCATTATTCCAATCCCGTTTCTTTCATAATCTTTATCAGTCTTTTTGCACGAAACATAAGATAATCGTGTCCCATTTCACCTAAAAGAATATACCAATTCAGTTCATTACACAGAGCATAAAGTTCAACCTTTAAATCACAATATTTTGAGGTTATATTTCTCTTTTTGTATTCTTCATATAGCTTCAGCTTTTCACCGAAACCAAGAGACAAGCAGAAAATTTCATATTCAGGCTCTGCCCACAACATGTCGAACGGGTCAACTGCACCTGCAAGTTCGGATTTCCAAAAGTCAATTATTAGGTTCGGCATCCAAAAATCACCGTGACAAAGACAAGGGGTGTTGTTTGTAACACTGAATATTTCGCCAAAATGCTTGTTAATCAGTTCAACCGCTTCCATTATTTCAGTTTCGATTTCTTTCTTCTCAAACTTCTGTTTTGTGAAAGCATAGATATCAACGAAATAATCTTTATAATACTCTGCCCAGGTATCATAAGTAGGATTATCATATTTACCAAATTTATCGTTATGTATGCTTTGTGCATTCATAAGAGCATCAATTATGCTATTTTTAAGTTTCTTTCTTGACGGAACAAACACAATATATTTGCTCTTACCACTCATACCTTTGACATAATCCATTCCAAGAAACACAGTATCGTTTTCCTGATGTAAAAAGTAGGTTTTAGGAACTCTGTATGAAACTCTTGCAGAAAGGAAATCAAGCATTTCTCGTTCTTTGCAAATTGCATCATAAAACTTGCTTGTCTTAACTGCAATTTGATATGGTTCAGTTGTGATTTTTACAAGATAAACACTTCCGCTTGCACCTTTACCAACAGCACGAATTTGCTTAACCTTTGTGTTCATTTGCTTTTCAACAATGGATTTAATTAAATCAGTATTCATTGGATTCTATCCTTTCGGATTATAAGATGTCAATTATATCAAAATAAATCCCATCAGCAGACCGCCTGCAAAGCCGGAGATATGTTCCCATGCAGTTGCTTTGCCCATAAACATTCCGCCGACTGTGTATATCGCTAAAATTATCAATGCTATTGTAGGTACAGGCGAAAAGAAAACATTTCCGTTTTTGACGGCAAGCATAACAAACACGGCAATCAGCCCGTAAATTCCTGTTGATGCACCTTCGCCCTCGTGAAGTTTATAAACAAAAGCCATCCAAAGTCCCGATATGAAAGCAGAGCCGATATAGCAAAGCGCAGTTTTTGCCATACCAAGCTGTGACTCAACGGCATATCCAACAATAAGCGTTGCAGTTATGTTAGAAACAATATGCCACGTTCCAACATGTAATAAAGCGGAAGAAACAAGTCTCCATACCTGACCATTCTTTATTTTCTTTTCTGAAAGATGTAATGAGTGATTTATGTAGCCTTTGTTATGTCCCGTCCAGAGTTTTTCCTTAAGTGTTACTGTTTCAGTTTTAGGAATAATTATAAAATTATCAAGTATGAAGATTACAAAAATTATTGTGCAAAAAGTTATTGTAAAAACAGGCATATCTTTTTCTCCTATAATATTTTAAATACTTTTATTCAACCACTCAACAGACTGATTCAATCCTTCAATAGTTTTTGTTTCTAAAACCACACGGCAGTTTTGCTCTTTGGCAAGATCAATATATTTTTCGATATCTATTTCACCTGTGCCGAGAGCAAGGTGGTTTTTTCTACCTTGAGCATCGTGCAGATGAATATGATTCAGGCGGTTTTTGTGTTTCATAATAAATTCTTCATCTGTACCGCCTATACCGTGATTATGTCCGACATCAAAAGTTAAAGCAAAAACGCTGCTTTCTAAAAGCAGTTCAGTTGCTTCTTTTTGGAAAGCCTCATATCCATCACAGTTTTCAATGCAGATTTTAATATCTGTATCACTGATAACAGTTTCACACATTTTTCTGAAATCAACAATACTTTTAAGATACTGCTCTTTGTATTCAGAAAAAAGAAGTACTTTTCTGTCAGGTAAGGTGAAATATACACCTTTTGCCATATGCATATTAAGTACTTTAATATCGAGTTGCTTTGCAATTTCTATGGTATCTGCAACAGTTTTTATATAAGCTTCTGCAACGTAAGAATTGAAATCACATACATTCAGATTTTCGTCAAGGTGAATTGTATAATAATTGCCATATTTATCAGCAATACTTTTGAAATAATCCACATCAATTTTATCAAGCTGATATTGCGGCAGGTTCATATTAAGCTCAATAAAATCAAGACCTAATTCCGCACACAGTTTCGCACACTCTTCAAGAGTGCTTGTCTCAATCAATGTAGGCATACCATAGTTATGTAATTTCATAATTCACCTCTACCTCTTATCAAAAACTTATGACTTTATAAATTTTTAGCCATTAATCTAAAGTAGCTGATTCTAAAAATCTTATTGTTTTAGCATCTAAATCCACTTCATAATTTATACCCAAAGGTAATAACCCTGAACCGAAAGCATGTCCGATATTAACATTGTAAATTATGGGTAATTCTTCACAGTTAAACTCTTTTAATATCTTCAGATATATTTCTTTGTACTCTTCATAATATGTTTCATCCATAGGCTTTCCTACGATAATACCGTTGATATTATTCAATATGCCTTGAGCACCCAAATTTCTGAGATAATACGTCAAAAAGTTTGGTGTTATTTTTTCTTCAGATGTTTCAATTAAAAGTATTTTGTCTTTCCAGTCATCTGCTTTCAGCCAAATTTCAGTTTCTAAAAACATTGGAATTACATCTATACAACCGCCAAGTAATTGACCTGTTATTTTACCTTTACCTGATATGACCTCATAACCGTGTTCTTCTTTTGTTAATTTCCTTTGAACATTGATGTTTTCTTCGTTCCAAAACACATGATTATTTGACCAATATTCACTTGATTTGACACAGTAGTTTTCACTGTTTTCAAATAAGATTTTTTTAACAGCCTCTTTGGTATAATCAAACATTTTGACATATTCGCCAAAGCTACACATAACAGACGGACCATAATATGAAATTAATCCTGCTTTATGTAAAATAAAATGAGTGACAGTTGTATCTGAATATCCCATAAAAATTTTCGGATTATTCCTGATAACATCATAATCAATATACGGCAATATTCTTATTGAATCCTCACCGCCTATCGCACTGAATATTCCTTTAATTGTTTTATCTTTAAAAGCATCCATTAAGTCTTTTGCTCTGAGTTCCGGGTGCTCATAAACAAAATCCGTTCCTTTTAATGCATTAGGCATAGCAACAACTTCAAGACCAAAATCATTTTCGAGTCTTTCTTTTGCTATATAATATTTATGTATTAAATCCTCATCACCTAAGCCGCCCCACGATAAACTTACTATCGCTATTTTGTCACCTTTTTTCAACTTTTGGGGTTTAATCATACAAATCACATCCTTATGAATTTAATTCTTTCTCCATAAACCCAACTGTAAATGGTAAATGCTTAAATTTGCGTGTCGAAATATGTGTGAAACCGAGTTTTAAATACCAATTTTTTAACTTTGTGTTTTCTTCAATTATACCGATTGATATTTTATTACCACCATAGCTTTTAACCATTTTAACAGCATAATCAACCATTGATTTACCTATACCTAAATGACGATATTCAGGTAATACCGCAAGATTATTAAGCTCCCATTCTTCATCACTGCACTTCGCAAGAGAAAAATAACCAACAGGGATATCACCTTGATAAAACAAAAACATTGGTCTGCCATCGTCAAACTGCATTTTAAGTTTATCCATAGTTATAAATGCAGTATGTGAAGGACAGTTGTTTTCAGTCAATCTAAACTCACCCGCAACCGTTAAAAAACTGTTACGGATTATTTCAAGACAAATATTCAGTTGTTCTTTGTTTTCAACTTGGATTATCACAAAATCACCTTATTTCACGGCAAGTGTAGCAATGTACTGAGGATAGTATTTCCCGATTTCGTTTCCGCCTTCTCTGTCACGGTCTTCATATAATGCTTTGAGTGTAAACCCAGCTTTGAGCTGACCGCCGATTTGTTCATCTAATGTATGACTGAACTGTATGCCATCACCATTTGCAATCATTGCATCACGTTTTTCTTTCGGCATTTTAAGAGGATTGAAAGGTAATGGGTTAACGACTTTTAATGGGTCGCGTTCATCAAACAAATAATCAATACCATTATCAAGACCTGCAAGTAATCTGCAATCTTTTTTGAGTATTCTGTAGCACTCGTTCCATACAGGATAAACATCTTCCACATAGACATTTGAAACAGGATGAAAAATCAAATCAAAACTTTCATCTTCAAAGGGAAGAGGTTTTGACATATCACCTTTGATAATTTCAATACTATATCCTTCTCTTTCGGATACCATTTTTTCTGCTTCAAGCTGTTTGTCAGAATAATCAAACACAGTACATTCTGCACCGAGTTTTGATAGTACAGGCATTTGCTGACCG
>JAZNJB010000020.1:0-3122 GCA_045577815.1 Acutalibacteraceae bacterium | reverse complement strand
GGCAAATAAACAAAAGCCCCTTTAGGGGCAGCCCGTGAAAGTCGTGCGGTTGGCAGACTGTTCGACGAGCCTATAGGCTCAGCCGAGGGCATGCCCCAAGGGGGCTAGTGCATACCACCGGCACGGCCGGTGGTTATGATTCTAATAGTTAATTTACTTGCTTTATAAATCGCCGCTGAATATAATACCGACAAAGTTACTTGATGCTTTGGGGCAAAACTAATGCAGATTGAAATTCTTTTGAAAAAACTTGTGTTTTTTACTTGCCAAATGAAATGGCACCTATAATAATACAGGTGTAACATTTAAAAGAGAACGAAGGAGGAGTTGAAAATTGTCATTGCGATTCTGAAGTAGCGATTTCTGATTGGGTTTTAGGGAAGAACCTGATCGGAAGTTTTTAAGAATATGCACGTTTGTTTCTGCTGGGAACCGATTTTAATCGGAGAAACAGGGGTGATTGGCAAGACAATTCTTTAAGAGTAGCTTTGAGGTGTTCTTGTTGGTAGAGCTTTTAAGGGAGTATTATGCCCAGTATTCTCTGTTTTGCCTTCTGCTATTTGAAATACTATATCAAGTTGTCCTGCACTAAAAAATATTATTCCAATTAGATTATAGGGAAGAATCTGATAGGGAAGGATAGGCGCAATTGTTTCTGCAAGAAGCCGATTTGATCGGAGAAACAAATGCCGATGTGGATAGGATTACTTTGCCCTAAACTTATATGAAATGATTGCTGGTTAATCTCGCTTATGTCAATTTAACAACAAATTGAATGGCCATAGGGGATAACTGCACAATCTTTGAAATAGATATATCACTATGTTGCGTACCAAATGCCAAAGGGATAACTATGCCCAAAATACTCGGATATGATTGTGTAGATATTTTAAAGAAAAGTTTGCAATTACTATTTGATTTTTGCGATTAATGTGCTATACTATACATAGTAAGAAAAAATGACCGGGAAACATCGAAAATCCCGGGGTTTCAGATGTTTGCATAAAAGTACAATAAAGACAAAAAATTCCTGTTCGCAAGAACAGGAATTTTTTTATCCATTGCGAAAGCAATGGTATATCATCAACAATGGCAAAATTGCCATTGTTGTATCTCATCAGTCCGTCAGGACTGTATATCATCACGCTTTAGCGTGTATCAAAAAGCTTTCGCAATGATGATATACAACTTCTTGCGAAGTTGATGATATACAATGCTCCGCATTGATTTTTTGTACATCCGCACCCGATTGTACATTCACGTTATGTGTGATATAATCATTTTGATAAATAATAATTTAAGGTGGATATTCTAATGAACACTCGAAATAGTTGTTATACATATTTCAAAATTGTTGGGGATTTTAATCCTGATGATATTTCTGCACTGTTAAATCTTACACCTGAAAAAAGTTGGAAAATTGGAGATTTAAGACGCAATGGTACAAAATTTGATTTTGCACATTGGGAAATCGGAAGATGTTCAGAATATGATGTTGAAGTTGAAAATCAAATGAGGAAAACCATCGCAGTATTGCAGGATAAGATTACTCTACTTAACCAAATAAGAGAAAAATATGACGTTTCTTTTGTGTTGGAAATAGTGCCTGAAATTTATGCGAATGACACTAATCCGTGTCTAGCTCCGTCTCTTGATGTTATCGATTTCTGTCACGCAACAAGAACTGAAATTGATATTGATATGTATGTTTATGATTCAACAGACGAATAATTTTGCTTTTTCAATTCGTTTAACAATGGTTCTAAAATGAGACGTACTGCCAAACGAAAATCCGTTCTCTTTTGAGGACGGATTTTTGTTTGTATTATTCACTATTCATTTTTCATCATTCAATATTCATTAAATAAAGAACGGATTTTCAAATGAATAATGAAAAATGAAGTCGCTTGCGCTGATGAATAATGAATGATTATTGAACCTCCACCGCTTTTATGCTATAATACACCCAAGGCGGTGATGAAATGTCCTTTGAAAATGTAGAAATCAATTCTATTAAAATAACTTATGATAAGCATAAAACGAAAGGATATCGGACGGATTTCAATAAACCTTGCGATTGTCAAAATTGCAGAAATTATTATAAACACATAGAGGAAAACCAAAAGCTTGTTGAGTTTTTAAGTGAATTTGGAATTGATTATAATTGCACCGAAGAAGTTTTTTCTTGGGATTTAGGAAACGATGAAGATTCCTTAATTCATCACGAAGGTTATTATGGTGTTTTCGGTAAAATCGAAGGCGAAGAATTTGAATTTGAAAAGTTTGGTGTAAAAATTACTTTTCAAAAAGGCGCTTCCGTTCCTTGCGATAGGACAGGGGAATTTTTTTGGATATGTATTGAGGGGGATTTCCCTTATATACTTGATGAAGAAAGAGATTTACCCATTACTTTTTCTCAAAAGATTCAAAAGTCAAATATAATCAGTAAAATTAAATCCATATTTAAGAAAAAATAAAGAAAATCCTCGGTTTTTGCCCAGTTCTTTTTCGGACACGAATGACAAAAATCCCGAATGCGAAAGCGTTCGGGATTTTACTTTTTCACTATTCACTTAAAAACGCATTCGGGAATTTTGAAAAGTAATAAGTAATAGTGAATAGTGAAGAAGTATTGCCCTTCCACCGCTTTTATGCTATGCTTGCGCTATAATAGGGACAAAACGGCAGGCTATTTTAAAATTCACAACAGAAAGTATGATAATTGAGATATTCTTTATATTCTTATTTTGTTCTCGTTTCCCATTGAACAAATCAAAAATCAATGCGGTTACACAACCAGACAATAATACTACTAACAAATCTATCGGTGCGAAAACAATTCCTTGCAAGCTGTCAAACAAAAATCCCGAACCTAAAATATACAAATGTCCGTTAAGTAAAATCATTTCCCCTACGTACAACAAAAATGTCATTAAAACTGAAACGATTGACGGAACAACAACAGAGAAAAGATTTCGCTTTCCCAAAAGAAACGAGCCAACGAATACGCCAACTGTAACTCCTAAAAGGATAAAAAACACCGTCATTAAAAAAGCTGATAAAGGAGAAACTCTAATATTTCCATCTCTCCAAAATGCTGTAAAACAAGCAAGGATACAAAG
>JAZNJB010000019.1:0-22738 GCA_045577815.1 Acutalibacteraceae bacterium | reverse complement strand
CTTTTTGGGGTTGCACAAGCCTTACATCAATAACAATCCCCGACAGCGTAACTTGTATAGAAGAGTATGCTTTTTGGGGTTGCACAAGCCTTACATCAATAACAATCCCCGACAGCGTAACAAATATAGATGAGTATGCTTTCTATGATTGCGATAGTCTTATATCAATTGCAATCGGAGAAAGTGTAACTAGTATAGGGAATTCTTCTTTTTCTGGTTGTACAAGCCTTACTGATGTAACAATTCCTGATAGTGTAACCAGTATTGGCGAGTATGCCTTTAAGGATTGTACAAATTTAGCTAATATTACTTTGCCGAATATTTTTATGTGCATAGGTGAAAGAGCATTTGAAAACACAAAATGTATCGGAAATATTTTAAATAATACAGATGGTTTTATATATATTGGTAACCATCTTATATCTATATCTAGTGGTATCGAAATAAAAGATGATGCTGGTAATACTTACATTGTGGGAACTTTAACCAAAGATAGTAAAATTAAAGAAGGAACTTTAGATATTGCCGCAGGAGCTTGCAATGGTAGTGATATTATAACTAATTTAACTATTCCGGATACCGTTAAAATAATAGGTGATAACGCATTTTCTGGTTGTTCAAATCTTAGTTCAATAACAATCCCTGATAACGTAACAAGTATAGGCGATTCTACTTTCTATGATTGCGATAATTTAACATCAATTACAATTCCAGATAGCGTAACAAGTATAGGAAGTAAAGCTTTCTATGATTGCGATAGCTTTACATCAATTGAAATTGGTGAAAAAGTGGCGAGGATTGAAGATTTAGCTTTTTATGGCTGTGCAAAACTTGAGTCTGTTTACATAACTGATATAGCTGCGTGGTGTAATATTAATTTTATAGGCTCAACTTCAAATCCATTATATTGCGCAGATAATTTATACATAAACGGTGGATTGGTAACTGAAGTGGAAATTCCTGACGGTGTTACAAAAATACCTAAATATGGTTTAAGTTGTGATAACCTTATTTCCATAACAATCCCCGACAGCGTAACAAGTATAGGTGATGATGCTTTCGGAGGATGCACAAGACTTACATCAATTACAATTCCAGATAGTGTAACAAGTATAGGTGATGATGCTTTCAGAGGTTGCACAAAACTTACGTCAGTTATCATACCGGATAGCGTAACAAATATAGGCGTTTCTGCTTTAAGTAATTGTACAAGTCTCACTTCAATTACAATCCCAGGAAGTGTAACGTGTATTAGTAGTTATACATTTTATAACTGTACAAATCTTATTTCAATTACAATCCCAGAAAGTGTAACGTGTATAGACAATTATGCTTTTTATGGTTGTACAAATCTTACTTCAATCATAATTCCTGATAGTGTAACAAGTATAGGTGATTATGCATTCTCTGATTGTGATAGTCTAAACTCAATCACAATCCCTGACAGTGTGATAGAGATAGGTATTGGTGTTTTTGAAGGTTGTGATTGGTTAAAGTCTGTTACTATTGGAAATACTGTAATAGCTATTAGTTCATATGCATTTTCAGGTTGTTCAAATCTTACCACAATAACAATGCCCAATAATATAACAAGCATTGGGGAGTATGCTTTCTCTGATTGTGATAGTCTAAACTCAATCACAATCCCTGATAGTGTAACAAGTATAGGTGATTATGCTTTCTCTTATTGCGGAAGTCTTACGTCAATAGAAATTCCTGATAGTGTAACAAGTATAGGTGATTATGCTTTTTATATTTGTACTAGTCTTGTTACAGTTACAATTCCTGTTAGTGTAACAAGCATTGGGACGTATGCTTTTGCGGCGTATTCATTGAAACATATTTTTTATGCAGGCAATGAACAGGAATATGGAAGTATTTTAAACCACAGTGCCTTTGGGCCATTTAGTGTCCCAATATGGTTTAATTGTGTTTTAGGTGGTTTTGAAAATGACTGTTTCTTCGGGGTTGATAGTAGCGGTAAAGCAACTTTACTAGAATATACAGGCGTTGATAGCAAATTAATTATTCCTTCAAGCTATCTCAATTATCCCGTAACAACCATTTATTCATCGGCGTTTGAAAATTGTAATAACCTTACATCAGTAACAATTCCTGATAGTATAGCAGGTCATTTGAATTTGAATTTTAAATATTGCACCAATCTTACATCAGTAACAATTGGAAATGGTGTAACAAGTATAGACAGTTCCACTTTTTCGGGATGTACAAACCTTACATCAGTAACAATTGGAAATGGTGTAACAAGTATAGACAATTCCACTTTTTCGGGATGTATAAACCTCGAATTTGTTTCAATAGGGGAAAATGTAACAAATATAGGCAGTAATGCTTTTTGTGGTTGTACTAAACTTAACTCAATAACAATTCCTAATAGTGTAAATAGTATAGGTAGTAATGCTTTTTCAGATTGCACAAGTCTTAAAACAATTATAGTTCCTAATAGTGTAACATATATAGGTGATTACGCATTTGATGGAAACATTGATATCTATTACCCAGGTACAAGTGAAAGTTGGTCATCCATATGCAGTTCAAACACAGAGAGTAACATCAGAGTTCACTATAACACTTTGATAAATCACGAAGTTGTAACAATCTATAAAGACGCCACTTGCACGGATGTGGGCGTAAAGATTATAAGCTGTGATTGTGGTTATTCAAGGACTATTGCGATACCTGTTGTTGAGCATGCCTACAGCGATTGGATAATATCACTTGAACAAACCTGTACAGAAGAGGGAAGTAAAATTAGAACTTGTACAGATTGCGGTGCTACTGAAACAGAAACGATTTCTGCTAATGGTCATTCTTACTCTGCAGAGTGGACAATTGATGTTGAAGCTACATGTACTGAAGAAGGTAGCAAATCGCATCATTGTACAGTATGCGGTGTAAAAGCAGATGTAACAGCAATTGACGCAAACGGACATAGCTATGGTGATTGGGTAACATCACTTGAACAAACCTGTACAGAAGAGGGAAGTAAAATTAGAACTTGTACAGATTGCGGTGTTACCGAAACAGAAACGATTTCTGCTAACGGACATAATTTTTCTGATGATTGGACAGTAGATAAAGAGCCTACTTGTACTGTGTCAGGTTCAAAATCTCATCATTGTACAGTATGCGGTGCAAAAGCAGATGTAACAGCAATTGAAGCAAATGGGCATAGCTATGGTGATTGGGTTGTAACCTTGGAACCAATTTGCATAAAAGAAGGTTCAAAACAAAAAACTTGTGTTTTTTGTGGTAATGTTGAAACAGAAACAATCGGTGTAACAGGTCATAATTATTCAATTGTATGGACAATTGACAAAGTTGCTACATGTACTGAAGAAGGTTCTAAATCTCATCATTGTTTATATTGTGACAGCAAAATTGATGTAACAGCAATTGCCACAGTTGGACATATTGCAGGCAATTGGATTATTGATAAAGAAGCATCTTGTGCAGAGACAGGTTATAAACACAAAGAATGTACTGTTTGTGAAATAGTTCTCGAAACAGTTATAATAGCTAAAAAAGGTCATTCGGAAGTAAAAGATTTAGCAGTAGCGGCAACCTGCACTACAGTAGGTAAAACAGAAGGTAGCCATTGTTCAGTTTGTAATGAAGTAATAACAGTTCAAAAAACTATAGCTGCTAAAGGTCATACATCATCTGATTGGATTACTGACAAAAAAGCAACTGTTTACAAATCAGGCTCAAAGCACAAGGAATGCACCGAATGTGGTGAGATTCTTAAAACCGAAACAATCAAGCAGCTTAAATGCTCCAAACCGACACTTAAATCCATTGAAAATACCAAATATGGTGTTTTAACAAAATGGGGTACGGTAAAAGGTGCTGATAAATACAGGGTTTATCGCAAAACAAGTAAAACCAATTGGGAGTATATCGGTTCCACAACCAATACCTATTACACAGATAAAACTGCTAAATCGGGAACCAAATATTACTATGCAATCAAAGCGAGAAATGAAGCGGGTAACTCTTCTCTTTCAGGCTCACTTTCAAAATACTACCTTGCAGACCCTACCTTGAACACACCCTCAACCACCACCAAGGGTGTAGGTCTGAGATGGTCTAAGGTAACAGGTGCATCAGGCTATATGGTTTACCGCAGAACAACTAATGGTAGTTATAAAATTATCTCAACTGAAAAAGGTGTTTCTAATGTTACATTCAGAGATACAACTGCAAAGAAAGGCACAAAATATTATTACAAGGTGAAAGCATATAAGAGCAAAACTTATAGCGCATATTCAAATACAAAGGCTATAACGGATAAATATTAAAATCAAAAAACTACTCTTCGCAAGAAGGGTGGTTTTTTATTGCACAAAATGAGAGGTTGTTTTTTGTTTATTAGTGCTATTTAAATTTTTTGTTAAATTATGGTAATATATCTTCGAATATTTTCGTTATATTTTTTAGGAGTGATTTGATGAGAAAAATATTAAGCTTAGCTTTGGCGATGGTAATGTTATGTTCAGCATTTTCATGTTTAACATTTACCGTATCTGCTGCAAGTGGTAAAGATACTATTGAGTCAATTTCTTATACACTTGCTGAACCAATTGTGTTAATTAAAGGGTTTCATAATCCTGATGGCGGTTCATATGATATTAATATCCTTGATGAGAATAATCATTTAATTATTAATTACGAAAGTGGTAAGAAGGTTGATTATGTACTTTCCTATAAGTGGGCTGACGCTCTTTTTTTTGATGAAAACGACGAGCAACCCAATGGTAGAGTGTATGTAACCAATGAAGGCTCAGAAAAATGGGATGTTGGCAAACATACTGTAAAAGTATTTTATGAGGATTATGGGTCTAATAAAGTATATTCAACTGAGATTCAAGTTGAAGTTATAGAAAATCCTATTGAATCTATTTCTATTAAATTGTCTGAACCAATTGTATTTGTAGAGGGTGAACATTGCCGTCTTTATGAGAATGAAAACGGTGAAAAGTACTATGTATATGAACCTTGTATGTGGGATATTCCTATAGGTAGTGTTTTAAAAATTAAGTATAAAGATAATTCAGAGGAAACCTATACACGTGTAGATGCGTGGGATGATGATATTTTACAGTATTATCCTGCATTTATTAATGCTAAGGGTAAAGTATTGAGTGACGGAGAGGCGTGTGAGTTATCTTCCTATGAAGAAACCGAACCTTGGTCCAAAGGTGTAAATTATTTTGATTTTTCAGTATATGGTGTTTCTATTAAAGTTCCTGCTACTGTGAAATGTAGTTCGGATAAACATGTTTCAAGCTCTTGGAAAATTGATAAACAAGCAACTGTTTACAAAGCAGGCTCAAAACACAAAGAATGCACCGAATGTGGTGAGATTCTTAAAACTGCAACTATCGCTCAACTTAAATGCTCCAAGCCCACAATGAAATTAATTGAAAATACCGAATATGGTGTTTTAACAAAATGGGGTAAGGTAAAAGGAGCCGATAAATACAGAGTTTATCGCAAAACAAGTGAAACCGATTGGGAATATATTGGTTCCACAAGCAAAAACTATTACACTGATAAAACTGCAAAATCTGGCACAAAGTATTATTATGCAGTAAGAGCAATAAACGAAGCCGGACTTTCCTCTCGTTCAAGCTCAATTTCAAAATATTATCTTGAAGATCCGACATTGAACACACCTTCAAGCACATCTAAAGGTGTTGGTCTCAAATGGAGCAAGGTTGCAGGTGCAGAAGGTTATATTATCTACCGTAAAACAGGTAGTGGAAGCTATAGCCGACTCAAGGTGGAAAAAGGCGTATCAAATCTTACATACAGAGATACCACTGCAGAAAAAGGCACAAAATATTACTATAAAGTAAAAGCATACAAGAGCAAAACTTATAGTGCATACTCAAACACCAAAACAATAACAGATAAATATTAATTTGAAAAATTCGGTCAGGTACAAATCAAAGGATTTGCACCTGACCGATAACTTTTACAATGCCGACCGCAGGTCCCGAAACTTTCCACCTTCCATTTTCCATTTTTCATTTCAAATTCTACATTCCTCATTTCGCATTTCGAAATTTACAGTTGTCCTATTAATTGTATCTTAAAATTTGCAATTTATATGTAAAATGTGTTATTATATATTTAATTAAGCTTCGGAGGTGAATTATGTTACATTTATTAAAGGGCAGGGCAGGTAGCGGTAAAACTGATAAAATGCGTCAGATTATTTCTCAATTAGCAGAAAAGGGCAATAGCAGACCTGTGCTTCTTGTACCGGAGCAGTTCTCTTTTGAAACAGAAAGAATAATGCTTAAGCTTTTAGGTCCTAAAAAGCTAAAATGTGTTGATATATTCAGCTTTCCCCGTATGGCTTTTTCTGAATTGAAAAAAGAGGGAACCAATCTCAAAACTGCCGATAATGGCATTAAAATTGCCATAATGAGCGAGGCTCTTGTTCAGTTAGAGGGCAGATTGAGTATTTTTTCTGATATCAGGCATAATTCAACCGCCTTGAATCCCCTTGTTGATTTTTGCAAAGAGCTTAAATATTGCTGTATTGATAGTGATACCTTAACTGAAAAGCTTGAAGGCTCTGCAAACAGCTTTTTGAAAAATAAATTAACCGAATTGGATTTAATCAGAAGCTCTTATGAAGCACTTTTATCTCAAAGCTATTTTGATGATACAGATGCAATAAGCGTTTTTACTGACCTTGCTATCAAGAATAATTACTTTAAAAATAAAACACTTTTTCTTGATGGCTTCAGGAGCTTTTCCAAGCAGGAGCTTGAGTGCTTAAAGGTTGCATTCTCTCAATGTGATGAAGTGTATATTACCATTTGTGCTGATGAAAACACAAAAAAATTCTCATCTCTTTACTATATGAAGGAGCTTGAAAACAAGCTTCGCACAATCGCCTCTAAAACCAATACTGCAGTTGATGTTATTGAATGTAATCAGTCGGATAATGCCTTTGCACCTGATATTTCAAGGCTTGAAAAAACTCTTTTTTCAACAGCCAAAATTGAAAAATCAAATTATAACGGTGATATTGTTGTTGCTAAATGCTCTGATGCAGAGGATGAGGCGCTATTTGTTGCAAACACAATTAAAAAGCTTCTTAAAACAGGGGAATACAGATGCCACGATATTGCAGTAATTGAGCGTACCAACGGAACATATAAAAAAAGTATTATTGATGCTCTTAAAAGGCTTTCTATTCCTGTTTTTGATGATAGCAGGCAACCTCTTGCCACAGAAACCTTATTTATAAACATCTGCTCTGCTCTTCAGTGTATCACTAAAGGCTTAAACACTCAAAGCCTTATGAGTTACCTGAAAACAGGGCTTACTGATTTATCTCTTTCTGAGATTTCAAGGCTTGAAAAATATGCTCTTATATGGGATTTGAAGGCTACGGGCTGGCAAAAGGATTTCACAATGCATCCTGATGGCTTTGGAAACACTCTTGACGAAAAAGCTCAAAAGGAATTGGAGGAGCTTAACGAAATTCGTAAAAAAGCGGTTTTGCCACTTTTGAAATTGAAAAAGGATTGTCAGGAAGCAGACGGTAAATCTGTTGCAAAGGCGATTTACGAATTCATTATTAATACAAATATTAAAGAAAATTTATATAAATTAACAATTGAGCTTGACGAAACCGGATTTTCTCTTGAAGCCAATCGTCAGGAATATTCCTGGAACGCCTTAATGCATATTCTTGATACAATGGCAATAATTACCGAAGATAAGTTTTATTCCTTAAATCGTTGGTTTGAGCTTTTTATGATGCTTGTTTCATCAGGCGATATGGGTGAAATCCCTCAGGGGCTTGATGAGGTTACTGTTGGTTGTGCTGACAGAATACGCCTTGAAAAAACAAGGGTTGTTTTCCTTGTTGGCGTTAATAAGGAAGAATTTCCACTTGTAAATGTTGGTAGCGGTATATTAACAGATGCAGACAGAGTTTTATTGACAAATCTTGGCATTGAGGTTCGTCCGCCCTTTGAAGATACAGTTGATGAAGAGCGTTTTATTGCCTATTGTGCAGTCACTGCCGCTTCAGAAAAGCTTTATCTTACCTATAAATGCAACGATGGAGAGGGTGGCACACTCTTTAAATCGGAAATAATTTCCGCTATTGAAAGCTCTTTTAATAATTTCAACACTCTTGTTACTACCGAGCTTCCCGTTGATTATTTTATTGAAAGTGAAGAAAATGCATTTTCAGTTTATTCAAAAAATTATCTTTATAATAATGAAATTAAATCGACCTTAGAAGCCTATTTTGAGAATAAATGTGATTATGAGGGTAAACTTAAGGCTCTTGAAAATTTAAGCGGTAACAAGCCCTTCGGCTTCGAAAATGAAGAAAATTCAACCGCGCTTTTCGGTGAAAATGTATTTATTTCTGCCAGTAAGGTTGAAAGCTTCTATAATTGTCCTTTCGCATATTTTATGCGCTATGGCTTGGGCGCAGAGCCTTTAAAGGAAGCAACACTTGACCCTGCCCAGAGTGGTACAATAATTCATCTTGTTATGGAGGAAATTCTCAAAAAATATCCTCATGCAGAGTTTGTTAATGCATCTGAAGATGAACTGAAGGAAAATGTTTCTTCGGTTTTAAAAGCATATCTTGAAGAAAAAATGGGCGGTGCAGATGATAAAAACCAACGCTTTATGCGCCTTTTTAACCGCCTTGTTGATATTTCAATGGCTATTATAGAACGCCTTAAGGTTGAATTCGGTGTGGGTAATTTTTCACCCTGTGACTTTGAATTGCGTATTGGCGGTGAGGATATCCCTGCCTATGAATTACCTCTTGAAGAGGGTAAATTAAAGGTTACAGGCTCAATCGACCGCGTGGATTTAATGGAAAAGGATGGAGTTAAATACCTTCGTGTTGTTGACTATAAAACAGGGCAGAAGGAGTTTAAGTTAGCCGAGCTTTTTGATGGGCTTAATATTCAGATGGTGCTTTATCTTATGGCACTTGTTAAAAATGGCAAGGATTATTATGGTGATGTTATACCATCGGGTGTATTGTATCTTCCGTCAAGACTTGGTCTTAAAAATTACCTTGGAAGCAGAATGCCGTCAAGTGAAGAAATTGCAGATCAAAAGCGTAAAAGCGGAAGGCTTTCAGGTATGGTATTGGATAGTCCTGTTGTATTTAACGGAATGGGTGTTGATGCTTTTCCTGATTATTTTCCTGTTGCATATAATGCCAAAGGTGGCGCAAAGGGTAATTATTACACACTTTCACAGTTTAAAGCACTTTCAAAAATTATTGATGAAAAAATCATATCAATGGGCAACGCTCTTCATAAAGGTGAAATAGCTGCTACCCCCATTGGTGATGCCGAAAAAAACGAGGGCAAAATGTGTTCATATTGCTCGTATAGGTCGGTTTGTGCAAGAGAAAATGGTGAGCCGGTTAAGCCCTTGAATAAATTGACTCATACTAAAGCCCTTGAAAGATTGGACGGTGAAGAAATTGAGTAGGGAGTGGACAGAAAATCAAAAAAAGGCTATTGAAGCCCGTAATATGCAGGTTCTCGTTTCTGCCGCTGCAGGTTCGGGTAAAACATCTGTGCTTACAGAAAGGGTAAAGCAGATTTTGTGCGATACTCAGAATCCTTGCTCAGTTTCAGAAATTCTTGTTGTTACATTCACTCGCGCCGCCGCAAGTGAGATGAGAGACAGAATTTATAAAGCAATTTCTGAGGAAATTGAGAATAATGACGAAAATGCAGACTATCTTCGTAGGCAAATGACACTTTTACCTACTGCAGATATCTGCACAATGGACTCCTTCTGCGCAAAGCTTGTGAGAGAAAATTTTCACCTTGCAAATGTTAGTGCGGATTTTAAAATCTTTGATGAAAAAGATAGTAAGGAGCTTATGAAATTTGCCTTGAAGCAGGTTGTGGATGAGCTTTATGAAAACAATGAGGAAGGCTTTGAACGCCTTAGTCAGATGTTTTTTTCAGAGCGTGATGACCTTCGCCTTGAAGAAGTTATTGAAACACTCTATACTTATTCCCGTTCCTATCCGTCACCTGAATTATGGCTCGATGAGGTTGCTCAGAACTTTTCAAGTGAAAAATCCCCTGAGGATACCGAATGGTGCAAGGTGATATGCAGATATCTTTCTATGTTTGCCGAGTTCTATCAGAGTCGTCTTAACAGATGTGTTGCTCTACTTGAGGATTCAGGCAATTTTGATCCGAATTATATCAGGCGCTTTTCGGAATCTGCTGATAATTTAATGGTATTAAAAGAGTTGAGCGATAATGCTCAATGGGACTCTGTTGTTAATCTTATAAGAAATAACCTTGTTATAAGACCAACATCCCGCAACAAAAATGTTGATAAAGACCTTCAGGCTGTTACAGATAAAATATTCAAGGAATTTGAAGCACGTGTTGGCTCCCTTGAAAAGAAAACCTTGCCAACTTCTGCAGAGCATAAGATGGATTGCATTGTTTTATATCCTGCAGTTAAGGTTTTGTGCAAAGCGGTAAAACGACTTTCAGAAATTCTTGAAGAGGAAAAATATGAAAAAAATGCCTATGGCTTTGATGATATTCTTCATAAAGCTATTAATTTGCTTGTGGATTTTTCAGAGGGTTCATTACCGAAAAAAACACCGCTTGCAGAAGAGCTGACACGGAAATATAAGGAAATCCTCATTGATGAATATCAGGATACAAATAAAGCTCAGAATAGTATTTTTGAAATAATTTCAAGAGACAAAACTAATCTTTATACAGTTGGTGATGTTAAGCAAAGCATTTATGGCTTTCGTCTTGCAAGTCCTGATTTGTTTATGAACTTAAAGGATTCAATGACGATGTATGATGGCACACAAAAGCCGTCACTTATTACCCTTGAAAACAATTTCCGTAGCCGTGAGGGTGTTACAAAAGCTGTTAACGCAGTCTTTTCGGGCATAATGTCAAGGGAAATCGGAGGTATTGAATATAACGAGAAAGAATACCTTAATTATAGTGCCAATTTTCCGCAGAAAACCACTCCCGATGTTGATATAATTTGCGTTAATGCTGATAAAAAGGATCCTGATGCTCCAACAGAGCCTGAAACTGTTGCAAAGTATATACGAGGGGTTGTAGAATCAGGAGAAACAATTTCTACCTCTGACGGACTGCGTAGAGTCAGATGGGGTGATTTTTGCATTCTTTTGCGCAGTGCCAGAAGTAAGGTGGGAATTTATTGCGAGGAGCTTAAAAAGCTGGGAATTCCCGTTGCTGCAACAACTGATAATGACTGCTCAATGTCAAAAGAAATTCAATTTATAACCTCATTAATTAAGGTGGTAAATAATCCTCTTATTGAAATACCGCTTGTTTCCGTCCTGCTTTCTGCGGTGTATGGGTTTACTCCCGATGAGCTTGCAGAAATCAGGCTTATTGATAAAAAAACAGATTTTTATGCTTGTCTTGTTAAATATGCAGAGCAGAGCGAAAAGGCAAAAGCCTTCCTTAATAAAATTCAGATTTACCGCAATATCTCTGCAGCATACACAGTTGATGAATTTGTAAGATTTATTGTTAATGATACTTCAGTTGCAGATATTTATTGTTCTGCCGGTGAGGGCGATATAAGAAACGCCAATATCAAAGGCTTTCTGAAGCTTTCAAAGGTTTTTTGTGATAGCGGCAGGAATGGGTTAAGCGATTTTGTTCGCTATATTGACACTGCTATAGAAAAGGGTACCCTAAAAGGCTTTAGTAGTAGCTTTGAGGATGATAGTGTGAAAATTATGTCCATCCACAAAAGTAAGGGGCTTGAATTTCCCTATGTTATTGTAGCAGATTGCTCAAAAAGCTTTAATCGTCAGGATGCATATAAGCAATTAACCCTTTCAAAAACAACCGGAATCGGTATGCAAATAAGAGATGATGAAAGATTTACAAGGTATCACACTCTTTCTTCTGTTGCTACGGAAAAATCTGTTCTTTTGGATTCAATTTCCGAGGAGCTTCGTGTTTTCTATGTTGCAATGACAAGAGCAAAGGAGCACCTTACATTCTTCTGCAATGTTGCTGAAAACGCCTTGAAAACAAAGATTCAGATGAACCACTATTTCTCAAAGGATGCTTCAGGCACGCTTCGTCCTTATGAGGTTTATTCTGCTTCAAGTATGTCTGAATGGCTTCTTAGTAGCTTATCTCATCACAGGGATGCTGCCGTTATCAGAGATGTTTGCGGTATTCCTGCCCATAGCTTTACAGAGAATTGTCAATTTTCATTTGATTGCTCTTATATTGAAAGCCGTGACGATGATTTTATAGTAGCTAAGCAAACCGTTGAAAAAATTCCCGTGAATGCTGAATTACTTTCCCGAATCAGGAATAACATTGAATATGTTTACCCTTATGATTATTCCGGAATTCTTGCTAAAAGAACTGCTTCCTCAACGGAAACTACCCGACAAAAGAGAGAATATTTCGGAACATTGAAGCCGAAATTCCTCAATGAAAAATTCAGTGGTGCAGACAGGGGAACAGCGGTTCATAAATTCCTTGAGCTTTGTGATTTCAGTAATACTTTTAAGGATTTGGAGCAGGAAAAAGAGAGCTTAAAAGCAAAAAATCTTCTGACAGAGGAAGAGCTTTCAGTTCTTGATAACAGTGCAGTTGAAAGCTTTTTCGGAAGCTCTGTTGGTGCTCGTCTTCTGGCTTCAAAGGAAATTCTCAGGGAGTATGAATTTTCTGTTCTGAAAAATGCAGAGGAGCTTTATCCTGATTTGCCTGAAAGCGCAAGGAAAGAAAAAATTGTTGTTCAGGGTAAATTAGACTGTGCTTTCAGAGAAGGTGAGGGCTATGTGCTTATAGATTACAAAACTGATAACGTAACTGACGAAAATCATTTCGTTTCAGTTTATAAAAATCAGCTTGAAATTTATGCAGATGCACTTTATCAATGCACAGAAATTCCCGTTAAGGAAATCTATATTTACTCATTTAAGCTTAAGAAGTTTATAAAGATTTGAGGTGTTTTTATGAACAAAAAAATTAGTTTGATAGCTATTGGCTTTGTTGTTGCTTTAGTTGTTATTATTCTTGCTGTTGTAGGAATTACAAAGAACGATAACGAAAAAAAAGACCCTGTGCCTGTAGTAAGCAATGAAGCTTCCATTCAAGCTCAGGAGGGTAATTATACTCTTAAAATAACAAAGGTTCTTGAGGTTGCACCTGACCCGAAGGAAGAAAATCCCCCAAAGGCAGAAACCGTTGCAATTGTTGTTTATGAATACACAAATGATGATATTGCCCATGGGCTTGTTATCGGCAATTCTCATTTCAAAGCATATGACAGCCGAGGTAAAGAGCTCCAGCAGTACCCTCAGAATAACCTTTTTGAACCAAGTGAGGTTGGCACATCAGGAACCTTTACTGCAAGCGTTGCCTTTGCACTTAACAGTGATAAAGATTATCTGAAAATAGAGTATTATAAAGATATTTCCTCCAAAAAGCCTGATGTTGTTTTTGAGCAGGAGTGGTAAGGATAGCTGCCAGTCGCCAGTCGCCAGCCGCCAGTATATTAAACAAGTCTGCATAAGGGACGGTTCCCTGTGTTCTGGTTAATCGGGCGAGACAGGGGATGCAAGACCAACAAGACAAGGGGGCGGTTCTGCGTCTCGCTCTCAAAAGTCTTAAAACGCCTTGTGTGACGTATTGACCGTTTTTTGATAATGTGTTATATTTGATATATATGATAAAGTAATCGGGAGCGGTTTTAGATTGGAAACAACTTAACACACAGAACCGTCCCCTGTGTTATTCCTGCCAAAATATCAACTGTTAAAAAAAATACTGTAGTGAGTACAGTTAGAACTTTTGCAGCAGGTATAACTTCAAATGTAAGTAATTTCTTTAGAAAAATTTTTTAACGTAGGAGCGTTAGATAACGTGAAGAAAGATTACGAGTTTTGGGCAAATAAGAAAACAGTAAAAAATCTTGAGTTACATACAAAATTAGCAGGAATGTTTTTTGGCTCATTAAGTTTTAACTTTTTGTTGGTATTTATCTATTTGAGATATATATTTGATTACAAATTTGCTGGCTTAGTATTAATGCTCAGTGTTTTAATGTTTATGCTAACTCCTATTATTATGATGGATCCTAAAAAGGGTAATAGAAATTCTGTGGCTGTTATATCTTATGGATTATTTCATGGAGTGTGCACAATAGTAAGCATATTAGTGACACGTTTTTGGTTGCTAAGCATAGTTTATACAATTGAATTATTAATAGTAATATTGCTATTAATCAGAAAAGGTAGAATGAGAGATCAATCAGGGACCAATCAGGGGACGGTTCTATGATTGAGCCGTACCCCCCCCTTTGAGACAAGACAGGGGACGGTTCTGTGTCTTGACTGATTAAGGTGGAAATGGTATATTAGTTAAGGGTGATAAAAATGCCAAGAGCGGCAAGAGAAAAATCCGAAAGTGGAATATACCATGTAATGTTGCGAGGAGTTAATAAACAACAGATTTTCGAAGAAAAAGAGGATTATGAAAAGTTTATTCAAATTCTTGAAGATTGTAAGGAAATCAGCAAGTTTGAGCTTTACGCATACTGTTTGATGGGAAACCATATCCACCTTTTGTTAAGAGTAGAAAAAGAACCTTTAGAAACAGTTTTCAGAAGAATTGGAAGCAGATTCGTCTATTGGTATAACATAAAATATGAGCGTCACGGGCACTTGTTTCAAGACAGATATAAAAGTGAGCCAATAGACGATGATGCTTATTTCGTTGTTGCTTTAAGGTATATTTTGCGAAATCCTGTGAAAGCGGGTTTATGCAAGTGTGCTAAAGATTATCAATATAGTAGTTTTAAAGATTATGTATCTTCTGGAGAATATTCTTTAAGTGATACTGCGATGGGTCTTTCACTTATAGGTAAAGAAGAGTTCGAAGAATACATAAATACAGAAAACAACGACAGTTGTTTGGAAATTGAAGCTAATCCTCAAATTCGCATAACAGATGAAAAAGCAAAGAAAATTATACATAAAAAAGCCAAATGCGACAGTGTTGCAGAATTTCAGGAAATTCCAAAAGCAAAAAGAGACAAGCTCTTGCGAGTTTTAAATGAACAAGGCTTGTCTATCAGGCAAATAAGTAGATTGACAGGAACACCAAAAGGTGTCGTTGAACGGGCGGTTAAAGATGTTTTTTATAAAACATAGTAAGACACAGAACCGTCCCCTGTCTTACCCGAACATGGAAAAAAGTCAATGGGGTAGAGCGTCAATATGTTTATATTGGCGACCAACTTCACTACGAAAAACGCGGCAGCAAAAACATTTTCTATTTCTACGATTGCAATGGCTATCTTACCGGCTTGGAATATGACGGTGTTACCTATTACCCCGCAACCACCCTCAATGGCGATGTTGTTGCAATTTATGACTATAACGGCGATTGCCTTGCAAAATATGAATATGATGCATGGGGTAATGTTCTTTCTGTAAAAAATGCAAGCGGTAATGATATTACTGACAAAAATCATATTGCAAATATTAATCCTATTCGTTATCGCGGTTATTATTACGATAGGGAGACGGGGCTTTACTATCTCCAAAGTCGTTATTATGATCCGAGTATTGGTAGGTTTTTGAATGCGGATTCGCTTCTTCCTGATATTGGTGGAGATGTATTAGGGCACAATATGTATGCATATTGTTTGAATAATCCTGTTAATATGTCCGACCCCACAGGGCATTGGGCCAAATGGCTTGAAAACACAGTAAAAGTTGCGTCAGTAGTTGTTGCGGTAGCCGCAGTCGTGGCTACTGTTGCTGCAGTATCAGCAGTTTCTGCAGGTACCGCTACTCCTGCCGCTGTATATGGTGCAACTGTTTTTCTTGGAGCTGCTTTGAGTGGTATAAATGGTGCCGTAGCTAACGAAACTAAAGGAAATAGCTATATCAATGGGTATTTAGGAGGTGCAACTGGTGGTGCAATACAAGCGCTATGTTCAGAAACACCAGGTGGAACCATACTTGGGGGCGGTGCAGGAGTAACTTTAGGAACAGCCGTTACCGATGTGATGAATAATTTAGATCCATATTCTTCGAATTCTACCCCTCAACAAATTGCTACAAACGCGATTACTTCTGGTGGGAAAGCCTTGTTAACGAGCTCAGTAACCGCGTATATGGGGTATGCTTCAGACTTAGCAGTAATTAATGGAGCAAGTGGTTTAATGCCAACATACACTTTTGGTTTTGGCGAGGGAGTCAAAGCATTTTTTGGATGGGCTGATGATGCTATTGTTTATATTTGGGAGTGATTTAATATGAAGAATTACAGATATGGAAAATTTCATTTTAAAAACTATTGCTTCTCATGGTTTGCAATAACAATATTGTTGCTTTTTTCTATTACAAGTTTTTTTTTGGAGTTATCTTTTGTTTTTTTTCTTTTTCCCATTGTATATGCCGTGATCTGGCTATTGGTAATATTAGCACCGCATGTTGAACAATTTACTATAGATAACAATAATATTATAGTCACTTTTTTAAAAAAGAAACAAACACTTCCCATTCCTTCAGAAGGAACTTTAGTGGTATCATATGCCGATATTTGTCCACCGCTTTCTATACATACAGCTATAGGGAGTAAAACGCATATTTTAAAAGATGAATATGCTATTTCGATTTTGGAAAAAATGCCATTAGATACTGTTTTAGAAGCTTTACACAGAAATCACATAGAAAAATATACAACTAGTAGTATTCGGAATGTTTTTGCTGATTGTAATTATATTTATAGTTTTGTGTGTAATCAATTCCTTCTTGATAAATTGTTAGAAAACAAAAATTGCTTAGTAATTATCCCTCAATCACTATTAAAGATGCTATCTATTGATATGAGCAAAGTAAATGTTTATATAGATAAGCGAGGTTGATAAACCGAAACCAATCAGGGGACGAAACCTGTAGCACAGGGGACGGTTCTCTGTGTCGAGGATTGTTAATATATAACACACAAAACCGTCCCTTGTGGACAAGATAGGGGACGGTTCTATGTCCCGCTCTAAAAAGTCTTAAAACGCCTTTTAAATCAAGGGTAAAATTTAAAAATTTAATAGGATTTGGGGATTGTTTTGCGTGAAAAGCAACAAGACACAGAACCGTCCCCTGTCCTACTTCTTGTTTCTGTTGACCTTAACGGTAGCGGAAAAATAACCTCTGATGAGACGATATCTTACGACAGAATCGGTAACCCAACCACATACCTGGGTGCTGACCTTACCTGGTTCGGCAGGCAGTTAACAAGCTATAGCAAAGGCGATACAAGTGTTAGCTATAGATACAATGAAGATGGCTTGAGAACATGGAAAAAAGTCAATGGGGTAGAGCGCGAATATGTTTATATTGGCGACCAATTGCACTACGAAAAACGCGGTAGCAAAAACATATTCTATTTCTACGATTGCAACGGCTACCTTACCGGCTTGGAATATGACGGTGTTACCTATTACCCCGCAACCACCCTCAATGGCGATGTTGTTGCAATTTACGACCACAACGGCACCTGCCTTGTTGAATATGAGTACGATGCATGGGGTAATTGCGAAATAAAATACGACAAAAGTGATTGCGACATTGCAAAGGTTAACCCAATTCGTTATCGCGGTTATTATTACGATAGGGAGACGGGGCTTTACTATCTCCAAAGTCGTTATTATGATCCGAGTATTGGTAGGTTTGTTAATGCGGATGCTATGGAGTTTTTGGGGGCAGATGGGTCTACATTAAGTTACAATCTTTTTGCTTATTGTCAAAATAACCCTGTTAATTTATCAGACCCTACTGGATGCTTGCCGAATTTGGCGAAGATTGCAATTGGAGCAGTTGCACTTGCTGGTGCAATAGCGCTGACAGTAGCTACTGGTGGTGCAGCAACAGCGGTTGCTGTTGGTGTAGCTAAAATCGTTGGCAGTGTTGCTATAAGTACGGCAGTAAGTGCCGGTGTTGGTTATTTAGAAAATGGAAAACAAGGAGCAATAGATGGTGCTTCTAACGGCTTTATGTTTGGAAGTTTATCAGCTTGTGGCGGAGCTGCACTAAAATGTGTGAGTTCAGCAATTAACAAAACTAGTGTTGTTACCTCGGTAAGTGAGACACCAAAAATCGCCGGCAAGATCACTGGTTATACAAAACACGGGCTAAATCAAGCAATTGGTAGAAATGGAGTTGGAGTTAAACCTTCCGCTATTTTGGATGCAGTTAGAAATCCTACAAATGTCGTGACTAAAATTGATGATTTCGGTAGAATATCTACACAATATAGGGGATCTCAAAGTACCGTTGTTCTAAATGAAGCAGGTAAAGTTATCTCGTGTTGGGCGAAGAGTTCAAAATATTGGAGAGTTTAGCGTATGATTGATGAAAAAAATGCACTACAAATAATTAATAAATTCTTAAATTATACTAACAATTCTCTTCGAACTGAATACTTTCCAATAATTAATACAAAACTAAACTCAGATATACAATTATGTAATGATTTGATAGATTTTTTAGGAGATTTATATGTATGTTTAGGTTTAAACGAAAATTATGAAGAAAATGATTTGGGTGCCGAAATACAACAGGGAATTAGCTATCTTGCATTTGTGATAGGCAAAACAGAGGGAGTGACCAATCAAGGAGGAACCAAACAGGGGACGGGATAGCACAGGGGACGGTTCTCTGTGTCGAGGATTGTTAATATATAATGGGCAAGACAAGACAGGGGACGGTTCTGTGTCCCGCTCTAAAAAGTCTTAAAACGCCTTTTAAATCAAGGGTGAAATTTTAAAAATTAATAGGTTTTGGGGATTGTTTTATAACAGTTTATATATGACATAGAACCGTCCCCTGTCTTACATCCCCTGTCTTACAAATATATGAGGGAGCAGGACATTTAGCAGCAATCCGTTATTATCCCGATTCAACAAAAGAAGATTACAGCCAATATTATGCCCTTACAAATTCAATGGGCGATGTTATGGGTCTTGTGGATGGCAACGGAGTTCAGGTTGTTGCCTATGAATATGATGCCTGGGGTAATTGTGAAATAACCGAAAATACAGCCAATACCGATATTGCTGAAATCAATCCTATTCGCTACAGAGGATACTATTTAGATAGTGAGACAGGTTACTATTATCTTCAATCAAGATATTACAATCCTGCAATTGGTAGGTTTTTGAATGCGGATGGGTATATTTCTACCGGCATAGGAATATTTGGTCATAATATGTTTGCTTACTGCAATAATTCACCAATTATTACAAAGGATAAAAATGGTGAGGTCTTATGTACCTTGCTAGGGGCTTCGATAGGTGCATTAACAAGTGTGCTTTTTAAAAGTATAGAAACAGATGACCCGGAACAATTAAAAGCTGCGGCAATTAATGGTGCAATTTCAGGAGCAATCTCAGGTTTCGCTTCTGATATTTTGATTGCTTCTGGCGGAACCGCTGGTGCATTTGTTATTGCGGGTGCTTTTGCAGGTGGTTTGGGCTCTGGTTTAGGTGCAGCAGCACAAAGTTACTATTTAACAGGAGATGTTGATGGAACAGAAGTGCTTGTCAATGTTGTTATTGGTGCAGGAACCGGTGCGGTATTTAATGCAACATCTTCTGGCGCTGCCTCTATTAAAGAAACAGTAACTAAAACCGTAGGGAATTATACAACTAAAAATGTTGTGAAAACTTATTTAAAAGAGTTTTTTGATAATTTTACTATTAACACTGTCACAGAAACAATTTGCAATTTCTTTTCGTGGTTTTTAAGTTTGCCTTTTGGTGCATAGGAGCAAAAATATGAAAAATAAAAAAATATTTAGAATACCATTAATATTTGTTATTGAGTTTCGATTGTTTTATATTATTCTGTTTGTTTTCGGCTTTTGGGGTTGTATATGGTTTATTATAGATTCAATTTTTGATAAGAATCTTTTCTGTGCGGTAGGTTTTACATTGTTTTTAGTTTTAGAAATATGTGCATTTAAAATATATTTTATACCAATAGCATTTCCATTAGCTTTTGGAAAACTGATAATCTCTGACGAAGGTTTAGAATATCGTTGCATATTAACTAAAAAAATTTTTTTGTCGTGGGATGATTGTGAATTCTGTGGTATAGAAAGCTACAAAAATGTAGTAAAAGATTTATATGGAACAGGACGAGTGTATATTTATTTTTCTAAAAATGAATTGCCACAAGAGTTTCGTGGTAATATAACAAAAAAGAAAAATAGTGCAGATTTTATAAAATTCTTCCCTGTTACAGTAGAATTGTGTGAGGAAATCTTGCGCCACAAGAACTTTTCAGATGTAAGACGCTTTGTGATACAAAAATCTTTTGGTAAAAGGTGAGACCAATCAGGGGACGGTTAGCGTGAAAACCTCGTCAGAGGACCAATCAGGGGACGGTTCTATGATTGAGCCTTAACCACTTGTAAATCAAGGCTTTTCAGCTTTTAAAATTTAAAATCAGGGGCGGTTTTTAGGTTGTGAAAATCGTCAATCTTGAACCGCTGAGATTTTGTATCAAACACAACAAAACCCGAAGAAGAGGAGAACTCTTTTTCGGGTTGCTTTTTTATTCAATATTTCCTTTATATGCCGTATCTGTTGGGTATTTGCCACGATGGTTTCTGTATTTTTCTGCGCCTGATTCAAATATAATATACTGACTGCTATCTACCTGAACGATACCCTCAGCCATAGGTGGAGCAATTATTGTTTCTTTTAACAAATTGCTGCCACAGGCAAGTAAGTCAATTTCAGTGCCATCAATTGTGTAAGTGCCGACTCTGTCTGTTAAAAGCACATCCTCATAAACATAAATTTTTGAATTGTTTTTTCTTCCGTAGCTGGTGGAAAAAACTAATTTACCGCTATGGGTAAAGCACATTCCCTGAACCTGCTCGGGAATTGCAATCATATAATCGGGGATGTAACCATTATTTTCTGAATTGATTTTCTTGATGTCGGGCAGACCATCTTTTAAAACATAGCCCTCGCAATAGGCGTAAAAGGTTTCACCGCTTGTGAGTGTTGTGATTTTCTTTGCACATTCTCTTGCCTTATCACTGCTTTCAATAAAATCGCCCGTCCAGAGAATATCATTATAGAAGCAGGCAAATGAGCCCTTTGTGTTTAATTTAAAATTGCTTTTAAATTTTAGTGTTTCACCATTTTTTAGCTTTTCTAAACTATCAATTTCAAAGATATAGCAGGTGCTTTCACTTGTAATATAAATGTAATCATCAGAAGCAGCTATACCGCCTGCGTGACCGAAATAATCCTTGCCATCAACATTCTGCAAGGGGAATGCCTTTGTGAATTTGCCCGTCTTGGCGCTGATAAGCATCAGCATTGATGGAAATAATCCGTCTTCATAATAACCGCTTACAGCAAAGGTATCTGTTTTACTGATATAACATATTCCTTGGGGGATTATACCCTCAAAAAGACCGGGAATTATAAAATCTGATTTAAAATTTTTAAAGAAGATTTTATAATCCTCAATGTCAGTTATATCGGTTTTTGTAACAACGGCAGTCTGTGTGATTTTATCAGTGATTTCCTTTGTTCTCAGAACCCTTGTATTACCGCAGGAGCATAAAAGTATAATTGAAAATACCAAGCATAATATTTTAATTGTTTTACTTCTCATATTATCACCACAAGTGAGTATATCATAATAAATATAAAATGGCAAATCAAATTAAATTTTACTTAATTTTACAAATTTAACGGAATTTCACTATTTGCTCTTGATAGATTAAAATTTCTGTGATATAATTCATTGGATTTAAAATGAAAACACTATGTGTGATGGAGGTCATTGAAGTGAAAACAATCGGTGTACTTACAAGTGGCGGTGACGCACCAGGTATGAACGCTGCTATTCGTGCAGTTGTAAGAACTGCTTGTGAAAGCGGTATGAGAGTTATGGGTATCCGCCGTGGTTATAAAGGTCTTATTGAGGGCGATATGTTTGAAATGAATCTTCGTTCCGTTTCAGATATAATCCACAGAGGCGGTACAATGCTCTACTCTGCAAGATGTCCTGAATTCAGTCAGTCAGAAGTTCAGGATAAAGCAGTTGAAGTATGTAAGGAATTTGGTCTTGATGGTATTGTTGCTATTGGTGGTGACGGTACATTTATGGGCGCAAGAGCATTAACACTCAAAGGTGTTCCTTGCATAGGTATTCCTGGTACTATTGACAACGATATTGCTTCAACATCACATACAGTAGGTTACGATACTGCTCTTAATACAATTATGGATATGGTTGACCGTGTTCGTGATACAACTGAATCACACGACCGTTGCTCTGTAATTGAAGTTATGGGTAGAAACGCAGGCTTCCTTGCACTTAATGCTGGTATTGCAGTTGGTGCAACTTGTATTCTCGTTCCTGAAATCGATTATGATATCGATTCTTACATAATTGAAAGAATGAAACGCACAATGACAACTGGTAAACACCATTTTATTATAATTGTTGCTGAAGGTGTTAAAGGTGTTGAAGTTGGTTCACTTGCAAAATATATTGAAGAAAAAACAGGTGTTGAAAGCCGTGCAACAGTATTAGGTCATGTTCAACGCGGTGGTTCACCATCAGTTCGTGACAGAGTTATTGCAAGTAAAATGGGTTATCATGCTGTTC
>JAZNJB010000018.1:0-10462 GCA_045577815.1 Acutalibacteraceae bacterium | reverse complement strand
GCATTACATTTTTCACCATTGTTCATATCTTCCAAAAATACAGAGCCTGTTTTTAGAATTGTTCCATTTGAATCGTAACATTTATATGATATTGACGATGTTGATGTTATTGCTTTTCCCGAATTGTTAGTTACATTTATTGTCGCTTTTGTATTGCTTAACGAAAAACTATTTATTGTCAACCCGTTAAATGAAATAGGTAAAGTTGTAACATTTAATCCACAAATTAAACTTGTCTCGGTTACTTCTTTATGCTCACCAATATACGTATAGCCCTCGGTAAACAAAATCTTATTTGTTCCTTGTTCAATGTAGAAAATAGCATTACAATTTTCACCATTATTCATATCTTCCAAAAATACAGAGCCTGTTTTCAATATTGTTCCACTTGAATCGTAACACTTATATGATATTGATGATGTTGACGTTATTGCTTTTCCCGAATTGTTAGTTACATTTATTGTCACTTTTGTATTGCTTAACGAAAAACTATTTATTGTCAACCCGTTAAATGAAATAGGTAAAGTTGTAATTTTAATGCCATCAATAACACTTTCTGAAATACCGGTTGCAATCAACATAATATTTCGTACATCTGACAGTGATATTACTTTATCTTCATCTAAATCCATTAACTTGAACTTATCTGAATTCACATCACACGATTCTATACTAGCAGCAACACGGAGTGCACATCTTGCATCGTTCATTGTAATATAAGAATCATTATCAACATCGCCTTGAATAATAGCAAAGCACTTGGTCACATTCAAAAGCAGTACCAAAGACATAAAAAGCACCAAAAATCTTTTCAAAAGAACACCACCTTTAACTATGAAAATTTATACATTAAACTGTATGTTTATCCAACAGTTCATTTATAATACTATCAAGCATTTTAGGGTTGTTAAGACAAACTGAAATTCTTTCTTTATCTGCATTTGTAAGTGGTAAGCCCTCCATAGACATTGAGCTATCAACCTCATTGATAATACGTTCAATTTCACTCATAAAATGCACCTCAATTCCTTTTATATTATATAATAAACTTACAGACATATCAACTACGAAAATAACTTTACCTTTGTATCAGATGTTGACAGCCCTGATTGGAAGCTTTTGTCTGTTGATGAAATGTATAATCGTGTGGTAAACAAGGTGCAGAACGGTTCAATTATACTGTTTCATAACGGAGTTGAAAACACTCCGGTCGCACTTGATAAAATCCTCACAAAATTAGAAAAAGACGGCTACGAATTCGTAACCGTCAGTGAATAATTTAAATAACTTGATAAAACAACAGAATTTATTTGTAAAATTTTTATTTACAGAAAAAGTAGGGAACGGTCTTGACCGTTCCGCCACACAAATTGTTACATAAGCTTGCGGTCGGGTCAAGACCCGACCCTACATTAGCACCATAAGACTTCCTCTTCTACCGTTTGCTACCTTTCGCTACCGAACGCAAACGAATTTAGCCAATATAAATATAAAAATAAATAAGATATAAATATAAAAATAGATAGAAGTAGTAGAAAAAATCAATATCAATATAGTTTTTGTGAAAAAATTTTTGATGAGTTTTGAACATTTTTTCGCAAGTTGTGAACATTTTCTCTACATTTTCCTGCTTTTTACTGACATTTATTGAACATTATTTTGATTCTGTTATTTTTATTTTATCGGCAGAAAGCTCTGTGTTAGTTGTAATTACATCAATAATCTGCAAAGTGGCGTCTTCACTTAAGGAATCCTTTGAAACCACAACCTGTGCAGATTTTTCATTGATAACTGCAACACATTCGCTTGCAAGCTTAGCTGAAATAAGGGCCTCCACATCACTTTCCAATTTAATCTGTGCGGTAAGCTCATCAATGGACTTTGTTATTTCTTTTGCCTCGTCAGTTCCGCTTTTGGCTTTTTCAAGCGATTTATTAAGTTTGTCTAACGCTTCATCTCTTGATTTCTGGCGATTAAGCTTTACCTCGCTGAAATAGTCAGCCTCCTCACCTGATGCGTTTACATATTTAGCCTCGCCAAGATTCTGAACATAATCGCTCTGTGTGGTTTCCTCAGGTGATTGAATTGTGGAATTATTGCCTGTGTAATACCAATTCACAAATACTGCAGCGCCTAACGCCACAACAAGAGTTGCAAGAATAAGCTGTCGTCTTTTAATTAATACGTTCATAAATGTTCTCCTTTTGATTTAATTTTTTATTAAATAGTTGCAAGTGGCAAACACCTAATTGCTAACCGCTATTTGCTATTTGCTAACCGCTATTTGCCATTGTCTCTACCGAAACCTTTGCGGTGCTTATATCAAACAGAGCGCAAACTGTCTGGGTTATGGCGTTTTTTACTGTTGCGTTTCCTGCTCCTTGAGCAATTACAGCAACGCCTTTAATAGTCGGCTCATAGACCTTTACTACAAGGCATTGCTCGTTATTTGAGCCGTTTTTAACAATTATGTATTCCTCTTCAGATTCATATTTCATTGAATTTTCGTTATCGTCTTTTTTTTCGTTATAACCTTTGGCATAAACATTTTCATAGCAATTTTCAAGGGTTATCATAACCCTTACATCCCCCGCTCCACTTATTTTCTCAAGAAGTGCTTCAAGCTCTTTTTCAGTTTTTTCGGTGTATTGCAAGGAAAAATTTATAGTATCTTCTTTAGAAGCTGTTTCGGACGAATCCGAATAGAAAACCTCACTGACAAAAAGAAGAAGCATTATAAAAACTGCAAGACCTAAAAGAATAAAATTTTTTTTACCGATTTTCAGTTTTTTTATATTTTTTAGTAAATCACTCATTTTTCACACCGACTTTTAAAACCTCTTGATATTCTTTGGGAACATTGTTTTTTATGCTTGAGATTTTGTCTTCAAAAGCTTTTCCAACCTCTATTTTTATTTCCTCAAGATATACTGTGTTTTCTTCTTCATCAATAGTTGTGGTTACATATACTTCATATTCATTCACACCTTCGTTTATGAGTATTTCTTTCATTTCATCCCGAAGCTTTTTTTCTGTAAGACTTGCTGTATGAACAAGTGCTTTATAACTGACTTCCTCTGATATTTCTGCTTCAGGAAGCAAATTTTCAATTGATATTTCACTCTTTACAATTGGCGATATTATTCCTAAAAGAAGCACAGAAATTACTGCAACACGAAGGGTTTTCTTTGTTTTTTCGGGTGCCATATATTCCAACACCCCACCCACAAAAGCGCACACAGCATAATTTAATAAAACTGTTTTTATACTATCACTCATTTAAACACCCTTTAGGGTGAAAGGAATTATCCGAACCGTGTTTCATACAGGCGGATTTCCGTTCATCCTGTGTTAAAATTTTACAAATATAACAACCCCAACGGACACAATAAAAATAACTGCAGAAAACACTGTTGTTGCTCCTAAAAGAGTAAGTGCATCCTTGAAAATATTGAGCATCCCCACGCTTCCAACTGAACCTAAAAGCTCTGAAACAGAAATTACGATATACAACGCAAATGCCCAACCTATAATTTCTAAAAGCGAGGGTAAAACTGTTAAAATAACTGTTACAATACCAAAAATACCCACAGTGCTTTTTATAAGAGAAAGGCTTGAAACCAAGGCAGAATAAGTATCACTCACTGCTCCGCCCACAACGGGAACAGTTCTTCCCACAACAAAGCGAATTCCTCTTGATGTAAGGGAATCCACACCTGCTCCCAAAACACCCTTTAAAGTGACAATACCCGAAAAAAATGTTCCGATAAACCCTAAAAATGATATATATAATTTTTTTACAATTGAAGAAAATTTTTCACTGAATTTATATATATCAAAGCAAGATAAAAAGCCTAATGAACACATAGCATTAATTGCAGGTTGACTGATACCCGATAAAAGAGCGGAAAACAATGTATTCGACAGAACCGCCAAAGAAGCATAGGATGAACCCAAAGCCACCTTTCCCGATGAAGAAACCAACATACTGAAAACACCTGCAAAAGCTGTTGTGAAAACATTAAGGCTTTCCAAAACAGAAAATGCAGTTGTTACGGCATTTACTACAGGAACTGCCATAGAAAGCGCCAATATTGAATTACCAATAACAGAAACTGTTTGTGAAGAAGTAAAAAAAGATGAAAACAATGCAGTAAGAATCAATACGCCTATTGCAGTTACCAGAAATTTAAGCGGTTGTGTTAATGAGCGCTTTGTTAAATCAAAAAGAACATTGAAAATCTTAAAAAAACTTACAGAAAAGAGTTTTTCAAAGCTTATTTCATTGATACCGATTTCTGCTAAAATTCCTGCTGTTTCATCATCAATTGCATCTGCTATACTTTGAAAATCAAACTCCTCTTTGTAACTATCAATATTCTCTTCCAATGCATAAACATTCATTGATAAAGAAAAGAATAAAACAATTAACACAGCTAAAGATATGCATTTTTTTAAAATCCTTTTCATTTTTTCACCTATTAAAAAATGTTAAAGCAATTTCCGTAACTGCTGTAAACACAGGTAAAGCACAGGAAATTGCAAGTATTTTCACGCTCAATTCCACAACACCTGCCACTGCACTTTCTCCGTTATCACGGCATATATCTGATACCACTGAGCCTATCGAAAGCATACCAAAGGTTTTAAGCATAATTTTCAAAGAAGCATCACTGACAATTGAAGTCTCCTGAAAGCTACTAAAAAGAGATATGAGGTTTTCTATTTCGGGTACTATTGCCAACACTATTATTGCAACCAGTGTTAATTCTCCTAAAACTGCAAAGGATGGTGCATTGTGCTTAATAAGAAACAGTAACACAACACCAGCCACAACAAAAATTAAAATTTTAAAAAATATCAAAATTCCATCACCGATGACAAAGCATCTTTTAATTCACTTAACTCGGGAATAATTGCCATAAATGCTATCAGAAGCCCCGCAAGCGTTAAAAGCAAGGTGTATTCCTCTTTACCTGCCTTTTGCAATAACTGATTAAGAAAGGCTATTACAAGGGCAATACCTGCTATTTTTATAATAATAGTAAAGTCCATAACTCACCTACAAAAAGAAAATAAGAACTGTTAATGCACCGAAAACACTTAAAGCTGTATTAACCTGCAGTTTTTCCTTATCCTTTGATTTTCTATTTATTAATAACTCTTCGAACCTACTTTTATATTCATCACAAAGACTCATTTGCCCCTCCTGGTCTGTTGTGCCGATTTTTTTTATAAATGAATTGAATTCTTCAATTATTCCGATTCCTACTGCATCATCTGCGTATATCTGCCCCTCAGAAAAGGAAAGATATTTATAATTTTGCTTTTCCCCTGTTGAATAAATATGCAAAAATTCTGATTTTCTATAATTCATTTCGGTTTTTACAAAATTAACAAAACGAACAATTTCATCTAATGTTTTTGTAATTTTAATTTGTCTGATAACATTAAAAAAACCCAAAGCCATAAATAAAAAGGCTATGAATAAAACAAAAGCCGTTTTCAAAATGTTACCATCTCCTTAACAATACAAGGCTCTTCCTTACCCTTGAGAACAACAGCTTTTTTAAAAGCACCTGCATTCACAAGTCTTTTTATATTAGGTCTTCTTAAGACCTCCTCAAAGCTTGAGCCATGGGCAGTTGCAATAAAGCTGACACCGGTATTAACTGCCGAAAGCATTGCTTTTGCCTCAGCATCCGAGCCAATTTCATCAAGAACAACAATATCGGGTGAAAGGCTTCTTACGGCAATTTCTGTTCCTACATCTTTTGGGTACAGAGTTAAAACATCTGTATGCACTCCAACATCCACCCCCTCACCGAATGAACGGGATGCAATTTCATCACGCTCATCAATAACTGCAGTTTTTAAGGGATTAAATCTGTTTTCTCCTGAATAATATCTGCATAAATCCCTGAGAAGAGTTGTTTTTCCTGAAAGAGGTGAACCTATTATCAGAAAAGAAGTGCAATCATTACCTATTTTCTCGATTAAATCCTTAGAACAACCGTAAAATTCTCTTGAAACACGAATATTAACGGAATTAAATGAAGAAACAGAATATACAGAGCCGTTTTTCATAACTGCTCTTCCAACCACCCCTGCTTTGCAACCACCCCGCAAGGGTATAAAGCCTTTTGCAATCATATCCTGATATGTGTGAAGAGAGCGACGTGAAAGACAAAAAACTATTTCCTGCAAATCCCTTTCACTTGTGCAAAGCAAATCTGAAGAAAAAGAAACTGTTAATGCACCATTTTTTCTTATGTAATAAATAGTTTCCCTTGTGTTCAATGTAACGGGTTCACTATTTCTAAACCTGATTTCTTTAACTGTTACCGCTATCTTTTCAGGTATTCCCGCTAAAACCTTTTTTAATTCATCAGGCAGAAAATATATAGCATTTAAATAGTCCTTCAAAATCATCAATCCTTTCAAAACATATTATTATCACTTGTCCGAATTTAGAACAGTTTTAATAATTTATTTAAAAATTACAACTTAAAAACCATTGAAAGAATATTACATATATGTTAATATTTATAATGTATTATTTTGTTCTAAAAGGAAGATTTAATAATGTTTAAGAACTTGAAAGAAAAATCACAGAATTCTCCGTTATGCAAGCCATTTTATAACATCCGTTATTCCTGGCTTGCGGCGGCTTGCACTGCAGGAATTATGATTGTGGTATATTTCTGCTACGATATGATTCCCTTTGGTGACACAACAATTCTCCGTATGGACCTTTATCACCAATACGGACCATTGTTTGCAGAGCTTTACGAAAGAGTAACAAACCTTGACAGTCTTCTTTACTCCTGGACTTCAGGTGGCGGTAGCGCATTTTTAGGTAACTTCTATAACTACCTTTCATCACCCTTCCTTATAGTAATGCTTCTTTTAGGTCATAAGAATATGCCTGAAGCAATTGCCATTATGGTTCTTCTCAAAGCCGCTCTTGCATCCTTCACATTCTCATATTTCATATCAAAAAAGAACAAAGAGGCTTCCCCTCTTACATCTGCATTTGGTGTTCTCTATGCTTGTAGCGGTTATTTTATCGCTTATTATTGGAACATTATGTGGATTGACTCCTTCTACCTTTTCCCACTTGTTATGCTGGGAATAGAGAAATTAATAAGCGAGCGCAAGTTAAAGCTTTACACAATAACTTTAGCGCTCACTCTTATTACAAACTACTATATGGGCTATATGGCTTGTATTTTCTCTGTCCTCTATTTTATTTACTATTACTTCAGTAATTATAATTTCACAGACACATATTTCGGGAAGCTTGCCAAAAGAGAAAAAGGTATTAAAGGCTTTTTCTCCTGGGGCTACAACAATTTAAGAAACTCAAGATTTTTTGATAACGGCGTAAAATTTGCTTTCTGCTCAGTTGGTGCAGGTATGCTTTCTGCTTTTATGCTTTTACCCGTTTACTTTATTCTTATGAATTGCTCCGCAACCTCAGGCACCTTTCCCACAGAATTTAAAACCTATTTCTCAATTTTCGATTTCCTTGCAAATCATCTTGCATACCTTGACCCGACAATCAGAAGCAGTGGTACAGATGTTTTACCCAATGTTTATTGCGGTATTCTTACTGTTATGCTTGTTCCCTTGTTTATTTTCTCCAATAAAATATCTCTTAAAGAGAAGATTATGAGCGTTGGTATTCTCGGAGTTATGTTTGCAAGCTGCTACACAAACTATCTTAACTACGTCTGGCACGGATTCCATTTCCCCAATGACTTACCATATCGATTCTCTTATATGTATTCCTTCCTTTTGCTTGTATTTGCATATAAGGCAATCAGAAACATTAAAGAATACACAAACCGCCAGATTATAGGCGTTGGCGTTGCAACTACCTTCTTTATAATCATTGTTCAGGAAATCGGTTCAAAGAATTTCAGTGAAACAGGCGTGTGGATTTGCGTTGCGTTTATCGGTATTTACTGCCTTGCACTGGGTATTCTTAAAAACGATAAATACCCTGCTATTGCCGCAGCGGCACTTATTCTTTGCTCTGTTTGTGCCGAATACACCGTTGCCAACACCAACAATTACAGCATGGACCAGACAAAAACAAACTTTGTTGGTGACTATGACAATTTTCAGAAAATAAAAGACAAAATTGACGAATACGAGGGTAATGAAAGCTACAGAATGGAGCTTACCGCTCTCAGAGCCCGTATGGACCCCTGTTGGTATTACTACAACGGTGTGTCAACCTTTACTTCTATGGCTTATGAAAGTGTTGCGAATATGCAATCAAATCTGGGTATGTTCTCAAACTATATAAACAGCTACACCTACCACAGACAAACTCCCGTTTACAATGCGTTCTTTGCTCTTGATTATATAGTTGACAATTTCACAGGCTCAAAAGCCCCTATGAACTCCAAGCTTTACAAAGAGCTTTTCACAGTTGATAAATATACTGCTTATGAAAACCTTTATCAGCTTCCTATAGCATTCAGAACTAATGAAGAGATAAAAATGTGGTCCCACGACAACTCTAATCCTTTTGAGGTTCAAAGCAACCTTTTCGGCTCTGCTACAGGTATTCACACAGTTTATAATGATATTGAGGTTACTGATATTTCAGGCACAGGTGCATCCTGCACAGATATGAGCTTAAGCGATTCAGGCTGCTATCCCTACACAGTTGAATACACCGCAGGTTCTTCCTTAACATTTACGCTTGAGGTCAAGAAAAGCGGTAACGCTTATGTTTATTTCAAAACCGGTGCTAACACCATTGATAGTATAACCTACACTCTTGATGATGGCACCGTTATTGCCCAGGGTATTGACACCAAGCCTTATATTATGGATTTAGGCTATCACAAAGCCGGAAGCACTATTAAAATTTATGCACCTATCAGTGAGGGAACTGATGGTTATGTTTATCTCCATGCTGTAACACTTGACAACAAGTCGTTTAAAAAGGGTTATGAGCAATTAAAAGCAGATTCTCTTGATGTTACAAAATTTGATGAAACTGAAATTGAAGGCAATATCAATGTTTCCGAAGACGGAATTCTTTACACATCAATAAACTACGACAGCGGTTGGAATGTTTATATTGACGGACAGAAGGCTACAAAAGAACAGATAGTTGATATCGGCGACCAAGCCCTTCTCGGTGTTTATATCACAAAGGGTGAACACACAGTAAGCTTTAAATATGTTCCTCAGGGTCTTTGGTTAGGTTGTGCAATCTCTGCAGTTACAGTTATTATTTTCCTCTTATTGATTTACATTCTCAAATCAGGCTTGTTCGACTTCAATCCCCCTCTTTATGTTGAAGAAGATGAAGAGGTAGAAACTGTTTCAAACGATGGAAACAATGAAGAAAGCAACAAAGCCTTAAAAGAAACTATTGATAAATTGGTAATTGATGTCAGTGTAACAGAAAACATTGCTGAAGAAAGCGACTCTGAATAATTATGTTTACAAAAATTAAAAGTGTCGGTCTTTTAGGTCTTGAGTCCTATATGATTGATGTTGAATTAAACATCACCAACGGCAAATTTATGCTTGATATTGTAGGTTTGCCCGACACGGCAGTTAATGAAGCCCGTGACCGCATAATTGCGGCAATTAATAATTCGGGACTTATAATGCACTTATCCTCACATTTCACATTCAACCTTGCCCCTGCAGATGTGCGAAAAGAAGGTTCACTTTACGATTTGCCTATGGCAATTGCGGTACTTTCTGCAACAAAGCAAATTATAGGCAACTATAAAGATGCTGTTTTTATCGGTGAACTTTCCCTTTCCGGTGCCGTTAAATCTGTAAAAGGTGTTTTACCTATGGTAATTGCCGCTAAGGAAAATGGTGTTAAAGATATTTATGTACCATTTGATAACTGTCAGGAAGCAGCTATTGTTGAGGGTGTTAATGTTTACGGTGTTGAAAGCTTAAAGCAGCTTGTTGACCATATAAATGACGTTCAGAGAATTAAACCGGTTGAACTTATTCCGTTCAAGCACTATGAAATGCCTGAACATCTTCCCGATTTCAAGGATGTTAAAGGTCAGTTTGAAGTAAAGCGTGCTTTAGAGGTTGCTGCTGCAGGCGGTCATAACGTTATTATGTTCGGGTACATAATCAAGCATATTTCTTTATAAATTTTTCTACTTTTGATTTTGTTTTTTCTATATCATCTAAATATGATTTAAATTCATCATTTAATTCATCATCATACAATGCATTATAAGCGATTTCGCTTGAAAAAGCAAACATATTATAGATTTCAAAATTGATTTCAAAATCAATTTCAATTTCTCCGTCAGGATGAATTAAAAATCTTATATATTCTAAAATATCTTCTTCAGATTTCATTTTAGAATAAATATTATTAATTGAATTCACAAAAGAATAACATTTTAAAACTTTATTTATAACAGAGTTATCTTTATCTGATAATTCTGTTATT
>JAZNJB010000017.1:0-58270 GCA_045577815.1 Acutalibacteraceae bacterium | reverse complement strand
CAAGACAAAATAACCTTAAAAATATTGACGTTGAAATTCCTTTGGGTAAGCTTGTAGCCGTAACAGGGGTTTCCGGCTCGGGTAAATCCTCGCTTATAAACGAAATTCTTTACAAAAAGCTTGCGTCCGAGCTTAACAATGCCCGCAAATTTGCAGGTAAGCACGACGAAATCAACGGTCTGGAGCATCTTGATAAGGTTATTGACATTGATCAGTCACCCATAGGCAGAACCCCTCGTTCAAATGCCGCTACGTATACGGGAGTTTTCAATGATATCAGAACCCTTTTTGCATCTACTCAGGAGGCAAAAGCCAAGGGCTATGATGCAAGTCGTTTTTCATTCAATGTTAAGGGGGGACGTTGTGAATCCTGTGAGGGCGACGGCATTATTAAAATCGAAATGAACTTCCTTTCGGATGTTTATGTGCCATGTGAGGTTTGCCGAGGTGCAAGGTATAACCGTGAAACTCTTGATGTAAAATATAAGGGCAAAAGCATCAGCGATGTTCTTGATATGACTGTTGAGGAAGCAATGAATTTCTTTGAGAATATACCTAAAATCCGCAATAAATTGCAGACTATTTTTGATGTTGGTTTAGGTTATATCACTCTTGGTCAGTCTGCAACAACTCTTTCGGGCGGTGAAGCTCAGAGAGTTAAGCTTGCAACAGAGCTTTCAAAAAAATCAACAGGTAAAACAATTTATATTCTCGATGAGCCAACAACAGGTCTTCATACCGCAGATGTTAAAAAGCTTCTTGAGGTTATAAATAAGCTTGTTGATGCAAATAACTCTGTTGTTGTTATTGAGCATAACCTTGATGTTATAAAAACTGCAGACCATATTATTGACCTTGGTCCCGAGGGCGGTAACGGTGGTGGCGAAATCGTTGCTGAGGGCACACCCGAAGAGGTTGCAAAATGCAAAAAATCTTATACGGGAAAATATTTAAAAGCCTTGTTAAAAGTATAAAGATGATATATAATCTTTGTAAGTCGCCAGTTGCCAGCCGCCAGCCACCAGCTTCGGGACCTGCGGTCGGCATTATAAAGTAAGAAAAGAGGTATAATATGAAAGCAAATGAAAGTATCCCTAATTTTGACATAAAAGTAAGGGAAAATACAAACTATGCAATCAAAAGCATAAAAAATGTGTGTAAAAATTTTGGTCCTCGTCCCGTTGGTAGCGAGGCAGAGAAAAATGCACAGGAATATATGAAGGCAGACCTTGAAAAATTCTGTGATGAGGTTAAGAGAGAGGAATATAAATGTAGCGATAAAGCATTTATGGCTTGGGTTCCGATTGGTGCGGCTCTTCTTATTCTCTCAACAATTATGTTTACATTAGGTATCAGCATTGCAGGTTTTGTTCTTTCTGCGCTCACACTTTTCTTTGTTGTTGCAGAATTTATTTTCTACAAGCCCGTTCTTGACCCATTCTTCCCTAAGGTAACAAGCGGTAATGTTTATGGTGTGAGAAAAGCAAGTGGCGAAACAAAAAAACGTATTATTTTAAGCGGTCATACCGACTCTGCTTTCGAGTGGACCTATACATATAAAGGCGGCAGACCCATTGTTGCTACTATTATTGTAACTGCAGTTATTGCTATTCTTCTTGGCTTGGGCGGTAATATTTACGGTCTTATTCACGGTGGTGCAGTAAGCGGTATTGTTTGGGGCGAAAACGGTAACATTGCCCTTCGTATTATTGCAATTGTAATGTATATTACAGTTCCGATTCTCGTTATGGCTTTCAGATTCTGTAACTATAAATTACCCGTTATGGGCGCAAACGATGACCTTTCAGGTTGCTTTATTTCTTGTGCTGCTATGAAATATCTTGCAGATAATGACATCCGCTTTGAAAATACCGAGGTTGCAGTTCTTTGCGCAGGTGGTGAAGAAGCAGGTCTTCGCGGTTCAAAGGCTTTTGCAAAAGCAAATAAAGAAATGCTTAACGATGGTGTTGAAACTGTATTTGTTTCTTTCGATACAATCCGTGAGCTTGAATTTGCAAAAATTTACGAAAAAGATATGACCGGTATGGTTAAAAATGACCGCAGAGTTGCAGAGCTTTTGCAGACCGCTGCAAAAACTGTTGGTATTGATGTTCCGATAGGTACAATTGAGCTTGGTTCAACTGATGCTGCGGCAATGTCTCAGGCAGGTGTTCCTGCAAGTGCATTCACTGCTATGGACCCCACTCCTGCAAGATATTATCACACTCGCCTTGATACTGCAGATAACCTTTCTGCTCAGGCAATTGACACAGGTGTTAAGGTGGCTCTTGAAACAGTGTTCCTTTATGATGAAAAGGGTATCTGATTATGAATAAAAATCATAAAATAACAGGTAACGGACCTCTTCTCGATAAAAACGGAGTTCTTCGTGAACCGGGATGGGCAAATTCTCTTGTTTTTGATTATTTGCCCGATATGGTGGCAAAGTCTAAGAAAAACCGCCTTAAAGAATGGGATTATTATCTCATTATGAATAGCGAAGGCAAATATGCCCTTTCCTTCACCTTTGCTGATAATAGATATATGGGGCTTGTTTGTTGCTCTGTTTTCGATTTTGAAACGAAGGAAAAATTCGATTGCACCGAAGCACAGATTATGCCAAACGGCAAATTGAAGCTTCCCGTTACAAGCGAAAAGGGTGATATCGCCTTTAAGTCTAAAACCTGCGACTATCACATTGACCGCACGGAAGACGGTAGGCATATCTACTGCAAATATGAAAGATGCTTTAATCACACAGACCTTGAAGCAGATATTTATCTGAAGCAACCACCAATGGATACAATGGTTATTGCAACACCTTGGAAAGAAGATAAAAAAGCCTTTTATTATAACCAGAAAATCACTTGTATGAATGCAAGCGGTTATGTGAAGGTGAAAGGCAGAACATATACTTTTGACTCCTCAAAAGATTTCGGTATTCTTGACTGGGGTAGGGGTGTATGGACATATAGCAATACCTGGTATTGGGGTATCGGTTGTGGTCTTGTTGACGGTAAGCCCTTTGGCTATAACATCGGCTATGGCTTCGGTGATACAAGTAACGCCAGCGAAAATATGCTTTTCTATGACGGAAAATGTCATAAGCTTGATTTGGTTGATTTCGGTATACCAACAGGTAATGTTATGGATGAATGGATTATGACCTCAAATGATGACCGTTTCAATATGAAATTTAAACCATTCTTCAATGACCATACCAACATAAGTGCAGGTGTTATTTGCGAAAAGGCAGAAAAGCTTTTTGGTATGCTTAACGGCACTGTAGTCCTTGATGACGGAACTGTTCTTAATATTGAAAACATTCCTGTGTTCCACGAAAAAGTACATCATAAATGGTAAGAAAAACCCGCTTGACCGAGAGGTCAGGCGGGTTTTAGTTAGGAGTGAGGAATGAGGAGTAAGGAGTGTTGGGGAAGCTTCGCTTCCAAACATCATATTAATAGCTAATTGCTAACAGCTATTTGCTTTATTTCAACTTATGAATAAAAAGTCCACTCAATAATTTTGGCTCGAACCAAGTTGATTTTGGGGGCATAATCATATTTGCATCGGCGATTGACATAAGGTCGTCGAGAGTTGTGGGGTACATTGAAAATGCAACCGTCATATCATCTTTGCATCTCTTTTCAAGCTCTTTAAGTCCACGGATACCGCCGATAAAGTCAATTCTTTTATCTGTTCTTGGGTCACCGATTGCAAGGATGGGAGTGAGAAGATTTTTCTGAAGAATTGAAACATCTAACTGGTCAACGGGGTTGTTTTCATCAAATGTGCCGTCCTTTGCGGTGAGCTTATACCATTTTTCGCCCAAATACATACCGAAATTGTGTTTCTCTTCAGGGTGATATGCACCATCGCAGGAAGCGAGCTCAACCTCGAATTTCTCGCTGATTTTATCAATGAATTCATTTTCGGTGTTGCCGTTTAAATCCTTAACAACTCTGTTATAATCCATAATTTCAAGGCTTTCGGCAGGGAAGAGGACTGCAAGGAAGAAATTAAATTCTTCTGTTCCGTCAAAGTTGGGGTTCTGTTCACGTCGCATTTTTGCAACATTAACTGCAGAGGCACATCTGTGGTGACCATCTGCAATATAGAAATCGCCAACCTGACCTAAAAGCTCGGAAAGCTCTTTGCAAATTTCAGAATTTTCAATTACCCATACTGTGTTGCTAATTCCGTCATCGGTTACAAAATCATAAACAGGAGCATTCTTTTTCTGCTCTTCTATTATTGAATTTACTTTGTCGTTATCTCTGTAGCAAAGGAAAATAGGGCCTGTGTTTGCATCGCAGGTATCAACGTGGCGGATGCGGTCAGCCTCTTTGTCTGCACGGGTCAATTCGTGCTTTTTAATGCGGTTTTCGATATAATCATCAACCCAGGCACAACCAACAAGACCTGTCTGCTCTCTGCCATTCATAATCTGGCGGTATATATAAAAGCAGGGTGCTTCGTCCATAGCACAGATACCGTCTTTTTCAAGATTTTCGAGGTTTTCTTTTGCTTTTTGATAAACCTCAGGGCTATAAAGGTCTGTGCCCTCGGGCAAATCTATTTCTGCTTTATCAACGTGAAGAAAAGAATAAGGATTGCCAACAACCATATCCTTTGCTTCTTGGCTGTTCATAACATCATAGGGGAGCGCAGCAACGCGAGAAGCGTATTCGGGTGTTGGTCTGAGTGCTTTAAAAGGTCTGAAAACTGCCATGTATAATACCTCCAAGGGTTATAATTCTACAATTCATTGTACTTTATTTAATTAATTCTTGTCAATAATATTATTGCATTTTAAAAATCAGTATGATATTTTATTTTTATAAAGTTTTTCAAAAGGATGCTAAAATGGATTTTAAAAGAATAATGACCTACTGCGGTAATCTGCAGTTAAATAACAACAGAACTTGGTTTCACGAAAACCACGACGAATATGACTTGGCTAAAAAGGATTTTTTAGGCTTTATTGACAGGCTTCGTTTTGTGATAAATGATGAAGCTCCTGACATTGGAAAATCCATAATGTATATGGAGCCGAGAGAGTGGATGTATAGAGTGGCGAGAGATATGCGTTTTCACAAAAACGGACCACCCTATAATCCGTCTTTCAGAGCATATATTTCACCTGATAGAAAATCCTGGTTGCCCATTGGTTATTTCTTGTGTGTTGCCCCGGGTCGCTCTTGCTTCGGAACGGGTTTGTGGTGTGATACAACTGCGAAAATGAACAATATTCGCCACTATATTTCGAAGCACTTTGACGAGTTTCAGGAGATTTTAAAAGAAACAAATATTTCAATTAATGGTGATAAGCTCAAATCAATGCCCCGAGGCTTTTCTGCAGATGACCCTGCGGCAGAATATATCAAATTGAAAAATTGGGAAATGATTTATTTCATTCCCGACGAGGATTTTGATACATTTGAAAATACTCTGCAATTGCTCACATTTTATATCAGAAAAATGGAGCCTATGAGAAAATTTCTTCTCAAAGCTGCCAAGCATGTAGAAAATCAAAGACCTGAGTTTGAGTGGTGAACATAAAGTCTGATTTGTCTTGACAAATCAGGCTTTATTTATGTATAATGTATAATGTATAAATTTTGGAAAGATGGGGTGTTTTTTATGTCTAAAAAAACCGTATTCTTAACCGGTTCATCAGGTACAATGGGATGGGCAGGTTTCAAGGAACTCTATGCAAAGAAGAATCAGTATAATATCGTTCTTCTTAACAGAGGCAGTCAGAAAAACAAGGACAAATTCAAGGATTATGAAAATGATCCCGCAGTTAAGCTTGTTTGGGGTGACCTTACAAACTATGAAGATGTTCTCGAATGTGTAACAGGCGCAGACTATGTTCTTCATGTTGGTGGTATGGTTTCTCCTGCTGCAGACTATTATCCCGTGAAAACTCAGAAAACAAACGTTACTGCGGCTCAGAACATTGTTAACGCTATCAAGGCTCAGCCCGACCCCGATGCAATTAAAGTTGTTTACATAGGCACAGTTGCTGAAACCGGTGACCGTAATATGCCTATTCACTGGGCAAGAACAGGTGACCCCATTAAAATCAGTGTTTATGACCACTATGCAATCAGTAAAGTAAAAGCTGAGGCAGTTTTCGCTGAATCAGGTCTTAAGCATTGGGTATCTCTTCGTCAGTCAGGTATTCTTTATCCTGCAATTCTTAAAAATATGGAACCCATTATGTATCACGTTCCGATTAACGGCGTTCTTGAATGGGCAACTGTTGAAGATTCAGGTCGTCTTCTTGCAAATGTTTGCGGTGACGATATCCCTGAAGAATTCTGGAGAAGATTCTATAACATCGGTTCAGGTGAAGAATACAGAATTACTAACTATGAGTTTGAAGAGCTCCTTCTCGGCACTCTTGGTCTCGGTTCTCCCAAGAAGCTCTTTGACCCCCATTGGTTCACAACTCAGAACTTCCACGGTCAGTGGTATTATGACGGTGACGAGCTTGAAAAATATTGTCATTTCCGTGCTAACATCCCCGTTAAACAGTATTTCAAAAATATGATGAACAATGTTGAGTTCTTCTATAAATTGGCTTTCCTTGCAAAGCCCTTTGCATTTGCTGTTAAGCCATTTATGAAGAAAATTGCTCAGACTCCCGAGTATGGTACACTCTGGTGGGCAGCAAACAACGTTGATGTGAGAATGACATCTTACTACGGCAGCAAAGAGAATTTTGATAAGCTTCCCAGAAAATGGGCTGATTTTGATATCAAGATTCCCTCAAAGAAAACAACTGCTGATGATGTTATCGTTCTTGACCATGGTTATGACGAAACAAAGGATTTCGATTCACTTACCCTTGAAGACCTTCAGAAAGCAGCTGCTTTCAGAGGCGGTGAATGTCTTGCAACTGAAATCGTTGATATGTACACTCCTGTTAAATGGAAGAGTGCAAGAGGCAACGAATTTGAAATGAGCCCCAACCTCGTTCTTCGTGGCGGTCACTGGTGCCCTGCAGAGCTTCCTTGGCCTTGGGATTATGATACAGAAGCCAAAATCAACCCGTTCTTTGCTCAGGTTTGGTATCCTCTTCACAGTAAAGAACAGAACTATTTCTATGGTCCTGAAATTTTTGATAACTTTAAGGAGAAGGTTACAGAATGAAAGTATTTATGATTGGCGGTACAGGTCTTCTTGGCTGTGAAGCCGCAAGAATATTTATTGAAAGAGGTCACGAAGTAACAAGCGTTGCTCTTCCTCCTCTTCCCGAAGGTGCTCCCATTCCTCAGGAAATGAAGCTTGAATTCTGCAATATCTATGAGAAATCAGATGATGAAATCCGCGAGCTTCTCAAAGGTCACGATTGCTTCGTTTTCGCTGCTGGTATTGACGAAAGAGTTGAATTCCCTGCACCCGTTTATGATGCATACTATAAATATAATATTGCTCCTCTTAAAAGAATTCTTCCTCTTTGTAAAGAGGTTGGCGTTAAGAGTGCTGTTATTCTCGGTTCCTACTTTGCATATCTTGCAAAAGAAAGACCCGATATGAAGCTTACAGAAAAACATCCCTACATCAGAAGCCGTATTGACCAGGAAAATGTTGCATTCTCCTTTGCAGACGAAAGCTTCGATGTATCTGTTCTCGAGCTTCCCTATATTTTTGGTACTCAGCCCGGTAGAAAGCCTGTTTGGGTTATCCTTATCGAGCAGATTAAGAGAATGGATAAGCTTCCCTTCACAATGTATCCCGGTGGCGGTACTGCTATGCTTACAGTTCGTCAGGTTGGTGAAGTTATCGTTGGTGCGGCTGAAAAATCAAAAGGCGCAAAGGCTTGGCCCATCAGTATGTATAACCTTACATGGAAGGAATTCCTTAAAATCGTTTATGCCGCAAGAGGTATGGGCGAAAACCGTAAGATTATCAGCGTTGCTCCCTGGATGATGAGAATGGGTCTTGGCGGCGTTAAGAAAGAATACGCTGAAAAGGGAATTGAAAGCGGTATTGATGTTGACGGACTTGCAGATATTATGGACGTTAACCTCTTTATTCCCGATCGTTTTTCAAAAGAACTCGGCGCTACTGATGATGATATCAAAGCAGCAATCTATGATTCTATTAAAGTTTCACAGGCTGTTTATGACGGAACAGTAGAGCTTCTCGGTATGAAGGGCGAGTAATTTTCGTTATATTACGTGTATTTGTCATTCATATTTAAGTAATATAATTATTAATCCTCTCATATATTTTGTATAGAAATATATGGGAGGATTTTTATGTTTAATGACTATGACGAAAGAGCGATAGAGCTTGGAAGATACATAACTGAAAGTAAATCAACAGTAAGAGCGGCGGCAAAAAAATTTGGTGTTTCAAAATCCACTGTTCATAGCGATATAACAACAAAACTCAAAAGACTTGACCCTGCTTTATACGGCGAGGTCAGAAAAGTTCTTGATATAAATAAGGAAGAACGGCATATCAGAGGCGGTATTGCTACAAGGGAGAAATATAAAAGAGAAGCAGTTGCATTAAAGCGGTAACAAGTTTGTAATTTGACAAATTGCTCCGAAAATTGTATAGTGTCTGTATAATAATTAAATAATTCGGAGAAAAAAGATGAAAAAATTAATAGCTTTAATTTTAATATTAAGTTGTATTTCTGTTTTTGCTTCTTGCGGCAAAAATGAAGAATTTATTGATGAAGAAAAGGTTTTTGAAACAGCAGAAACATATGTTGAGCTTTCAGGTGACTCGGGCTCGCTTTCTTTAAATGAAAATATAGCGAAAAATATGTTGGAAATTTATCCCAAAGAGAACTTGGGTTTGTCAAAAGAAATTTATGATTACAAGCTTGAATTAAGCGCAACCCGATTTATGGATAATGATGCTTGTCTTGTAGAAGCATTTAATGAGGGCGAAGAGAAGCCCGAGGGTACTTTTGTGATTTTGGGTCAGGATTGTTTTGTTTACAACCCTAAAACTCAAAAATATTTATTACTTACAGCTGACGGAGTTGCGGAGGTTAAACCCGTTACTACAACTCAAGCAGAAGATGGTCAAACAACAACCGAGCAGGCTTTTGAGTATGACGTTGACAATAACCAACAGCTTCAAGAGAAATTTTCTTCTTATAGTAAAGAAAAATTGGGGATTGAAAAGGCTTTGTCAGAATATGTTTTAGTGGCTACAGGAACAACCACAACTGCTGAAAACGGAGAAACGGTTTATGTTGTAAGACTTTATAGTAAAAATGGCGAAGCAACCAATTATACATTAGCTTTTAATGAAAATAATAATTTTATCTTTGATTATGATTTGAATAAGTATGTTGAGTTATAAAAAAATGTCAGTCGATTGACTGACATTTTTTTGTACAATTCTTTTTTAATATAAATCAATGATTTCTTGTGCCTTTTTCTTTACTTCATAAATCAAATCATTAGGAGATTTTACCTTGATTTTTCCTCCAAACTGAACTATCCATTTTGTAAGTCCGTCACTTACAATTCCGTTAGTTTTTAAAAGGAAATGCTCGTCGTCAAATTTCTGAATTTTAACATTTTCGCCGAATCGGTCAAGAATAACCTCGAGAATTTCATTGTGGCAAATTAATTCAATAGGCTTTGGTTCACCGCTATACATATTGAAAAGCTTTGTGGCATAGTCAGCAGAATCAAAATTGTTTCTGTAATCGGAAACCTCTGAAAAATGTCTTGCAGGAGATTTAGTCTTCTGCAATTTTTTAATTTTATCTATTCTCAGGTGCATTAAATTATCATATTTTTCATTGTTGCAAACCAGATAATAGTGGTCCTCGGACCAGATAAGTGCATAAGGACTGACGGTGAATGCTTTTTCTTCCTTTGCAGTTTTGAATCCTTCTGTGATTTTTCTTCTTGTGTAATTGAAGCTTACTTTTACACCTTCAGTGATAGCCTCGTCAAGAAGGCTGATGGTGTAATAAATCTCTTCGTTACTGCATTTAGGACGATTATCAACATAAACCTGAGAATGTAAAATTTTAGCTTGATTTTCACTGGCAAAGCTTTCGATTTTTTCAACTAATTGGTTCGTTTTCTTTTGAGAAATGAAGTTTGCGGCTTGAACCGCATCGGAAAGAAGGCGGATTTCAGCAAGCTCAAAATCTCTTGCACCTAAGAAATAGCCTCCTCGGTTTTTAGAGCCTGAGTGAATAATATCAAAACCATACTCTTTTAAAATTTCTATATCTTTGTATATTGACTTTCTTTCTGCAGGAATTTCTAATTTGCCAAGCTCCTCAACAATTTCTGTTGCGGCAAGAAAATGCTCTTCATCGGTTTTTTTCTTTAAAATATCTGCAAGATAAAGTAATTTTAATTTGGATTTCTGTACGCCTGCCATATTAACACCTCTTGTACGATTTATAGGTCTATAAAATCATTATAATATAAATAAAAACATTTGTAAACTTATTTACAAAAAATAATTATAGGTGTATAATTATTTTGTATTTTTGTGATTTGAAAACAGACTTTGAAAGATGAGGTGGTGTTGGAATGGTTGGTCTTAAAATCGGGCTTGATATAGGCACAGGTAGCGTTGTTGCTGCAATAGAAAACAAGGGTGTTGTTCTTTCTGAACCTGCCGTTCTTGCACTGGAGCGAGAGACAGGGGACGTTATTGAAGCCGGTAAGAAAGCTTTTGAAATGACCGGTAGATGCCCTGATGCAATAGAGCTTGTTCGCCCTCTTTTAAGTGGTGGAATTTCTGAGCTTGAGAGTAGTGAAAAGCTTTTGAAATGCTTTTTCGACCGAATTTGCAAAAATAAAATTTTTAAGCCAACAGTTGTTGCAACAATGCCGGCAGGAATTACCAATCTTGAAAAAAGAAATATTTTAGGCTGTATTTTAAGAGCAGGTGCAGGCAGAGCAACGCTTATTGAAGAACCTCTTGCGGCAGCTTTGGGCATAGGTGTTATGACGGACAAGCCCTATGGCACAATGATTGTAAATGTAGGCGCAGGAACAACGGGTGTCGGAGTTGTGACAATGGGTAGTATTGCCGTTGCCAAAAGTGCATCTGTTGGCGGCGATGATATGGATAGGATTATAAAAACATATCTAAAAAATAATCGTGGTGTCAATGTTGGCAGGCTTACCGCAGAAGAACTGAAAACCCTTATAGGCGGTGCAAAAATGAGGGAAGAAACAATTGCCGCTGTTGCAAAAGGTAAAGATATGTCCGATGGTATGCCTCTGTTTTTTGAGGTTACTGCTCAGGAGATTAATTTCGCAATACGCGATTGTGTTGATGAAATATGCAAAGCTATAACAGATGTTCTTGAGGTTACACCACCCGAGTTGGTTCGCGATATCACCGATGACGGAATTTTCCTTTGTGGTGGAATGGCAAAGCTTTACGGACTTGATAAATATATAGAGGAAGCTACGGGAATAAAGGTTAAAATTCCCGGTAATGCTACAAATGTTGCGGCGTTAGGTTGCCTTCGTGCCTTAAATGAGGAAAAATATCTTTCTTCCAATGGCTATCATTTTGTAACTCTTGAAACTTTGAATGTATGAGGTAAAAATATATAATGAAACTTCTTGTTATTGACGGTAACTCAATATTGAACAGAGCTTTTTACGGTGTTCGTCTTTTAAGTACCAAGGATGGCAGATTTACTAACGGAATATTCGGGTTTATGAATATTTTTCTTCATCTTCTTGAGGAGTATAAGCCTGATAGCGTTGCGGTTGCATTTGATGTGAAAGCACCCACATTCCGCCATAAAATGTATGATGCATATAAAGGGACTCGTAAGCCCGCTCCAAGTGAGCTTGTAGAACAATTTCCCACTCTTAAAGAGTTATTAGGCTATCTTGGTTACACCGTTGTTGAAATGCCGGGTTACGAGGCGGATGATATTCTCGGAACTCTTTCTGCCGTTTGCGGTAAGGATGATTTCTGCTATATTGCAACAGGGGACAGAGACAGCCTTCAGCTTGTAAGAGATAATGTAAATGTTGTTCTTGCAACAACAAGAATGGGCAAATCCGAAACTGTTTTATATAACACAGATAAAATAAAAGAGGTTTACGGAGTAACACCTGAACAGTTAATTGATATAAAAGCAATTCAGGGTGACACATCCGATAACATCCCGGGTGTTGCAGGTATCGGAGAAAAAGGCGCTCAGGATCTTATAGGTCGTTTCGGCTCAATCGAATATATTTACGAAAACCTTGAAACTATTGATATTAAAGCGGGCATCCGTGCAAAGCTCGAAGCTTCAAAGGAAAACGCTTTTTTAAGTAAGGATTTGGGCAGAATCTGCCTTGAAGCCCCTGTAAGCACTGATTTAAGTGATTATGCAATTAAAACTCCCGATAGTGCTAAAGCAACAAATCTTCTTATGTCTCTGGAAATGAGTAAGCTTTTAGGCAGGCTTAATCTTTCTCAGGACGAAATTGCAGAGCAGGAAAACGCAAAAGAAATAAAGCTTTATGAAATAACAGATACTGATGAATTTCTGAATTCGTTAAAGAAATCGGGTAAAGCATATTTTACAGTTAAATACAATAACGGTGGAATTGAATATATTTTATTTAAAACCGTTAATGGTGTAGCACTTATTGAAAACAGTAATTTTCTGTTTATGTCCTTTGTGGATTGCTTTTTCTCGGATGAAGGTATAGAGAAATACACGGATGATTCAAAGCAGCTTTACGGCTTTTGCGATGCAAACGGCATAGAACTTAAAAATATAGCTCTCGACACATCTCTTGCGGCATATCTTCTTAACCCCAACTCATCAGATTATTCTGTCAAGATGCTTGCAGGGTCATATTCTCTTGCACCTGTGAAAATTCAGGCAGGTGATTTATCAGATTTTTACCTTGCTGAAAAGGATTTTGTTGATGGCGGAGCATATATTGAGGCTTTAAGCATTAAGCTTTCAGCAGAAATCAAAGAGAACAATCAGGAAAAGCTTCTTTATGAAATTGAAATACCTCTTGCAAGGGTTCTTGCATCAATGGAGCGTGAAGGCTTCCTTGTTGATAGAGAAGGTATTGAGAATTATAGCGATGTTATTTCTTCAAAGTTGGAAGAAAAACTGAAAAATATCTATGATATGGCAGGTTGCGAATTTAATGTTAATTCGCCAAAGCAGTTAAGCGAGGTTCTTTTCGATGAGGATAAATTGAATCTTCCACACGGAAAGAAAACTAAAAGTGGATATTCCACTAATGCAGAGGTGCTCGAGTCCTTAAGAGATAAACACCCCATAATCAATGAAATTCTTGAATACAGAGGTTTAACAAAGCTTAAATCAACCTATTGTGAAGGTCTTTTAAAGGTTATTGATAATGATGGAAGAATTCATTCTACCCTTAACCAGACAGAAACAAGAACAGGTAGAATTTCATCGGCAGAGCCAAATCTTCAGAATATCCCCGTAAGAACTGAGCAGGGTAGAGAATTGAGAAAATTCTTTGTAGCAAAAGATGGTTATGCCCTTGTGGATGCGGACTATTCTCAGATTGAGCTTCGTGTTCTTGCATCTCTTGCCAATGACAAAACAATGATTAACGCTTTCCTAAGTGGTGCAGATATTCATTCTATAACTGCTTCTCAGGTTATGGGAATTCCCCTTGAAAATGTTACTGCTAATGACAGAAGAAAGGCAAAAGCGGTTAATTTCGGTATTGTTTACGGTATCGGTGCGTTTTCTCTTTCAAATGATATTGGCACATCTATTGTTGAAGCAGACAGATATATTAAAGGTTATCTTGCAAACTATTCAGGTGTTGCAGAATTTATGGGGAATGCAAAAAATTCTGCCAAAGAAAAGGGCTATGCAGAAACTTATTTTGGAAGAAGACGATATTTGCCCGAACTTCAGGAGAAAAACGCAATCCGCCGTGGTTTCGGTGAAAGAGTTGCTATGAATATGCCTATTCAGGGCACTGCGGCAGATATAATCAAAATTGCTATGATTAAGGTTTTTGACCGCTTGAAAAATGAGTTTCCTGATTCGAAACTCATTATGCAGGTGCATGACGAATTGATTATAGAAGCACCTGAAAAAGAAGTAGAAAAGGTTGCTGTTCTTCTTAAAGAAACAATGGAAAACGCATGTAAAATGGCAGTTCCTTTTACTGTTGATGTGCAATACGGCAAAACTTGGTACGATACAAAATGATGGATTTGAAAGTCGAAAAAATGACATCTGCTCATATTGAAGAAATAGCAAAGCTTGAAAAAAAATGCTTTTCTTCCCCATGGAGCGAAGACGGTCTGAAAACTGAATTGAAGAATAATTTTGCCCGTTTTTATGTTGCTCTTTCAGAGGGGGGAATTGTAGGTTATATAGGCTCTCATAATATCATCGGCGAGGTTTATGTAACGAATGTTGCTGTGTCTCCCGAGTTTCGCAGAAACGGGGTCGGCAAAACTCTCGTGAAATTTCTTATTGAACAAATGGAAACGGAAAAAGCAGAGTTTGTTACCCTCGAGGTAAGAAAAAGTAATTTGAATGCTATTTCTCTTTATGAAAAATGTGGCTTTGAAAAAGTGGGCGAAAGAAGAAATTTCTATGAAAAACCCATAGAAGACGCAATTTTAATGACAATTCAATTAAATGATTTGGAGAAGGATTTATGAAGATTCTCGGAATTGAAAGCTCTTGTGATGAAACTGCAGCAGCGGTTGTTGAAGATGGCAGAAGGGTGCTTTCGAATGTTATAGCTTCTCAGGTTGAGGAGCATAAAATATACGGTGGCGTTGTGCCTGAAATTGCTTCAAGAAGGCATACAGAAGCCATTTGCGGGGTTGTTGAAAAAGCCTTAAGTGATGCAGGTTGCACTATTAATGATATTGATGCAATAGCAGTAACTTATGCTCCCGGTCTTATTGGTGCGTTGCTTGTTGGTGTGAACTATGCAAAAGGTCTTTCCTATTCAACGGGAATCCCCCTTGTTCCTGTTCACCATTTAAGAGGGCATATTGCCGCAAACTACATATCAAACGAAGAATTGAAGCCACCCTTTATTTCACTTGTGGTTTCAGGTGGACATAGTCACATTATCAATGTGAAGGATTACACTGATTTTGAAATAATCGGCAGAACCCGTGACGATGCGGCAGGTGAGGCTATGGACAAAGCTGCCCGTACAGTAGGTCTTCCTTATCCCGGTGGAGTTAATCTTGATAAAATTTCTGTTAATGGTGATGAAAATAAATATAAATTCCCTGTTCCCAAGGTAGCAGATTCAAAATACGATTTCAGCTTTTCAGGTCTTAAAACATTCGCAGTAAACCTTGTTCATAATGCTTCGCAGAAGGGCGAGGAGGTTAAGGCAGAGGATTTAGGTGCATCTTTTATAAAGGCTGTAACTGACCTTCTTGTTTCTCATACAATGGAAGCAGTTGAAGATTTTAATGCAGAAAAAATTGTCCTTGCAGGTGGTGTTTCTGCAAACTCACGCTTAAGAAAAGTTATGGAAGAAAAATGTGCTGGCATAGGTGTGGAGCTTTATAAGCCTGAGTTGAAATACTGCGGTGATAACGCAGCTATGATAGCGTCTCAGGGATATTATGAATTTTTGGCAGGGAAGAAATCAGATTTAACACTTAATGCAGTTGCCTCAATGCCCATAACAGAAGAGTAAATATTCTTTTAAAAAATGGGAATTTGTGCAAACAACCATTAACTTTAACAGTTTTTCTGCCTTATGTTTGGTGAATATGTTAATATGAATTTCTTGACAAATGTGTTATAATTCATTTGTATAATTATATGTATTGATTTGGAGGAATCACGCTATGAAGAAATACTTCAAAAAATCCTTAGCAGTGTTTATGGCAATGCTTATGCTTTTCTCAGTTATGAGCGTTTCCGTTTTCGCTGCTACATACAAGCTTGAATATTTACCCGGTCGTTATTCAACCGATACTGCTCCCGCAGCTATTATGGTAGAGGGCGGCACAACTGTAACACTTGAAGGTGCATTATTTACCCGTGAGGGTTATATACAGACCGGTTGGTCAACTGCTGCATCAGGTACAAGAAAGAACTATGAGTTTGGTGCGTCTCTTAAGATTACCAAAAACACAAAGTTGTATCCTTATTGGGAGGCTGCTAAAATCGAGGTAACTTTTGCTCCCGGTGCCAATGGTGTAGGTAGCGCAACAATAGTTGAAGCTAATGATGGTAAAACCACAAGGGCGCCCGGTGCAATCTTCACTCGTGAAGATTATATTCAGATAGGTTGGACTTCAGTTGACGGTGGTGCATTAGAATTTGGCTTAAATGCAAACACACCCGTTATCACAGCACCTATTACATTCTATCCTGTGTGGGAAAAATGTGATTATACAGTTGAAGCAAGCATTTCAAGTGCAGATTTTGGTAATGTTTGTGAAGGATATACTGCTCCTGCAAAGCAAACATTAGTTATCACAAATAAAGGTAATATGACACTTAACTACACATTACCTTCAAACGACCAATACGATGTTGTTGTAAAAGGTGGTAGCCTTAAACTCGCTGCAGGTGCTTCTGTAACAATCGAAATTGCTCCTAAAACAGATCTTTCAATTGCAGACTATTCAACTGATTTAGTTTTTGATTGTGATTATGATGGTTCTGATGTGGTTGTTGCAACAAGATTTATTGTTGGTGCACATAGCTTCTCAAGATATGTATCAAACAATGACGCTACTTATGAGCATAATGGTACAAAGACCGCAGAATGCTTGAAAGGCTGTGGCTTTACCGATACCATTGCTGATCCCGGCACAAAGAAGGTTTATTCCGCTGATAACAATACTGTTATTGGTCTTTTGAAAGAATACATTTATCACAGAACCGTTAATTTTACTGCTTATGGTAGTGGTTATGATGATGAAGATGGTGTTGTTGGTAAACGTTTCGTTCCTAATAGCTGGTATGTAAACGAAGAGTTTAACGGCGAATTTGTTGATGGCGATTTCGATGTAACTTTCACTCACACAATTTTCGGCGATTATACTTTAGCTGTAACATATTATGAAGAAGAGGTTGTTTACAACGAAGAAACAGATGAATATGAATGGGTAGCAACAGGTGTAACTGACGAGAAGTTTTTTGAGTACACAGTTGGTACAAATGAATATGAAGAGCAGGAAATTGTAAGACCTAACACAATTCTTAGTATTATCTTCGGTCTTTTCCAGGAATTTCTTAAATTACTCGGTATTGGTGGTTGATTCCTCAATAAATAATTTTCGGCATTGCAGGTTACTGCAATGCCGATTTTTTGTTGATTTTTTTACATATAGTATGATATATTAACAATAACAAAAACATTGGAGTGGTGTTTGTGTGTAAAAAAATAATTGTGGCAGGCGGTGGCCACGGCGGTATTGCAGTGGCTTCAATCCTTTCTCGAAATGGTTATGATGTAACAGTTTATGAGAAAAACTCAAGAAAGAATATGGGCTATGACTGGACAGATATTTTTGACCCTAAGTCACTTGCTAAAGCAAATATTTCAATGCCTGATAAATCTCTTTTTGAATATAAAGAGAATATGACTTTTTATTCACCTGATGAAAAAACTCCAATTAAACAGCAGGTTCCTGATGATGAACTTGAAATCAAAATGGAGCGTAAAGATATTTATAATCTGCTTATTGATACTGCAGAGAAAAACGGAGTTAAGTTTATTTATGACTGCAATATTGAAAGTGCAATTATAAAAGATAATCGTGTGGTTGGTATAAATACCGCTATTGGCGAGATTTATGGTGATTTAATTATAGATGCCTGCGGTTGTGAATCCCCTGTCAGAAGCAGTCTGCCTGAAGAGTTTGGTATAGAAAAGCACCCAAATAAAAATGAAAAATTCTATGTTTATCGTGCTTTTTATAATAAGGCAACAGAAACACCTGTTAAAGATAAATATAAAGTATGTCTTCTTCCTGAAGGTAAATTGGGTATCGGTTGGGTTGCAACTGAAGACAAGTACACCGATTTGCTTATAGGAAGATTTGAACCCTTTGATATGCAAGAGGTTGAAAGAACAACCGAGTATTTCAGAAGCAGAAACGAAAGCCTTGGAACAGAGCTTGTCCGTGGCGGTCAGTTTGTGGAAATTCCTGTTCGTCAGCCGATTTCTCTTATGGTTGCCAATGGCTATGCGGCAATAGGTGATAGTGCATTTATGACGGTTCCTATAATTGGCTCAGGTATAGCAAACTCTTTGAGAGCTGCACCAATTCTTGCAAAAGCTATAATGGATGACAGAACCGAAACCTATACTGTTGAGGCTTTGTGGCAGTATCAGTATAATTTTTATAAGAAGTGGGGAGCGGGTTTAGCTCCACTTGCGGCGGTAAAGCTTTTGCTTACAAAAATTACGCCTAAGCAGCTTGACTACATATTCGAAAAGGGTATTCTTACATGGAAGGAAATGACCATAACCGCTAATAGCACAAGCATAACAGATTTCATACATCCTTCTATTGATATGCCAAAACGAGCAATTGCTATTGCCAAGGATAAAGATTTGTTAAAGAAAATGTTAAAGGTCGGGGTGGACATTGGGGAAATTATTGCCCTTTGTGCAACTCTACCGAAAGAATATAATAAATCAAAAGTTAAACAATGGGCAGAAAAATACGATAGGATTTTTAAACAATAACATTATATAAAAATAGGGAACATACCAAGTTGAGAAAACTTGATATGTTCCCTAAAATGCTTTTATTCAGGTAATTTACATACATCAATCCATTGAATAAAAGATTCGGAATATTTTTCTAACTCATCCGGTGTTAATTCAATAGCACTGTTACCGCTTCCACAAGCAGGGAACACAGAAGGAAATCTTTTTATGCATTCATCAAGGTAAACCTTAACACCCTCATTGATAGCGAAAGGACAAACACCGCCAACAGCGTGGCCGATTTTTTCTTCAACCTCGTCAAAGGAGAGCATTTTAGCCTTTGCACCGAAAAAGGTCTTGTATTTCTTATTATCTATTTTAGCATCTCCTGCGGTAACTATAAGAATAGGGGACTCGTTAACAGAAAACGAAAGGGTTTTTGCAATTCTGCAACCATCTGTGTTAAGAGCTTGTGCCGCCAATTCAACTGTTGCACTTGATACGGGGAATTCTAAAATTTTATCTTCAATTCCGTAGTTTTTAAAATACTCTCTGACTTTTTCGATAGACATAAGTTTTGCTCCTTTGAGGTTTGTTAAAGGTAGTATAGCACATTGGTTGATGTGGTGCAAGTCAAATCACGGCGAAGCCGTGTATATCATCAATTTCGAAGAAATTGCATATCACCAAAGCGAAGCTTTGTATATCATCATTGTGAAAGCAATGCAACCTGATGGTTCATGATATACACGCTAAAGCGTGATGATATACGCCAATGGCTATGATATACCATTGCTTTCGCAATGGATAAAAAACAAGACAGTCTGTTGACTGTCTTGTTTTTGGTGGAGATGGCGAGATTTGAACTCGCGTCCGAAAATCTATTCCCGAAACTTTCTACGAGCGTATTTTATCTTTTGAAATTCCCTTGGGAAAACGCCGGTAAACAGGCTTTAACCCTCGGTAGCCCTTTAGACCGTGACAAGATACAAGGCTCTCTCTTGTTCACGTGCACCGCTAAATGACGCTCCTATCTGAGTCGCGGTACTCTCAGTAGGAACGGCAGCTGACTTAAGCAGCTGCTAAAACTGTTTTATTATTGTCAGTTATTTTTAAAAGTGTGGTTTTTAAAGCGGTACCACGCCTCTGCTCGCTTATAACGGTTCAAAATCCCCGTCGAAATCCTTTCATCCCCATATATTTCGCTTTGCTCAAGTAAAGAGTGAAAAGTGAATAGTGAAGAAGTTTTTACATATACTCAATCATAATGATTGAGTATATGTATGTATTTTTTATTCGATTATAAATTTAACAATTGTGCCATCTTCGGCTTCAACCTTGAAGACTTCGCCGGTTGCTCCGTCTTCAACTATATTGAGAATTTCATCAAGCTGAACACCGTTTAATGTATTATTGCCCAAAACGCCGGAAATACCATTACCCATTTTAGCAAATCTTTTTATTGTTGAAAAGGGGAGGGAAACATTTACCGGATTTTGATTTTGTTTAGTGATGTTAATAGTAAAACTCAGCTTGCTTGTATCAACAGCTTTTGCTTTTGGTTCTTCTGATTTCTTTTGAGCATTTCCTAATAATTCATCGATACTTATATTAAGCAGTTGAGAAATTTTAGGAAGTAACTGAATATCAGGACAAGAGGCATCGTTTTCCCATTTAGATACCGCTTGAGGAGTTACACCCAAAAGCTCGGAAAATTCTTCTTGAGTATAACCGCATTTCTTTCTGCCTTCGGCGATTTTTTGACCTAAAGTCAAAATTTTCGGTTCCTCTTCGTTGATAATGGGTGCATAATTTTCCTTTTCATTAATAATGCTTTTTTCTTGTTCTTTTCTTTTAAATATTGACATAATTCTTTCTCCTTTACCTCGGTAGAATTTTCCTTTCGGTAAATCCATTCTATCGGAGAATATATTTTTTTAGAAGATAACAAAGGTTGAAATGATTGTTTTTCTATAAACTATTGGTTGTAAAGCTATAAAAACAACTAAACTATCAGTTGAATTACCTGTTTCTTTCAGCTAAACTGCGCTCGATATTGCGTTGAGCATCTCTTTTGGCTTCAGTTTCACGTTTGTCGTAATTTTTTTTACCCTTGCAAAGACCAACAAGCATTTTTGCTTTTCCTCTTTCGTTAAAATAAACGGAGAGGGGGATGAGGGCGCAACCTTGTTGCTTAACCTCGCCCATAAGCTTCATAATTTCTTTTTTATGCATTAAAAGACGCTTGGGTCTTAAAGGGTCGCGGTTGAAACGGTTTCCCATTTCATAGGGTGAAATATGCACACCATTTGCAAGCATTTCACCATTAACAACGTTGCACCATGAATCTTTAAGATTAAGCTTACCTGCACGGATTGATTTAATCTCTGTGCCAAAAAGCTCAATGCCTGCTTCATAGGTTTCAAGAACAAAGTAGTCATGGTAAGCCTTTTTGTTCTGTGCAACTGTTTTATTCTCAGGTTTCGCCACTATGACCACCTCTTTCTTTTATAATTCACTACGTCCTGCCAACGCTCTCATAAGCGTTACATCATCCGCGTATTCAATATCAGCGCCAACGGGAATACCATAGGCAAGTCTTGTTACCTTAACGCCGAAGGGTTTAATGAGCTTACTGATATACATAGCAGTTGTGTCACCCTCAATTGTGGGGTTTGTTGCCATAATAAGCTCTGTTATTTCACCACTCGCTGCCCTTTCAACAAGGCTTTTTATGGTGAGTTGTTCAGGACCTATTCCATTCATTGGTGAAATAACTCCGTGAAGAACGTGATAAACACCACTGAAATCCCTTGTTCTTTCCATTGCAAGAACATCTTTCGGCTCTTCCACAACACAAACGGTTGTTTTATCTCTGTTTGCGCTTTCGCATATAGGACAAAGCTCGTTTTCTGTAAGGTTATGGCAAAGAGCGCAACGGTGTATTTTTGTGTGGGCATTAATTATTGCTTCAGAAAATTCTTTTGCCTCTTCATCAGTTAAATCAAGCACATGAAAAGCCATTCTCTGAGCTGTTTTTCTGCCGATTGAAGGCATTTTCTGAAACTGCTCAATTAACTTTTCGAGGGCTGCAACATCATATGCCATATCAGAAACCTAAACCTGCGGGAAGCCCCATACCGCTTGTTGCGCTACCCATTCTCTGTTCCATAGTATCTGCTGCTTTGCGGATTGCTTCATTAGTTGCAGCAATAATCATATCGGAGAGGATTTCAACATCTTCGGGGTCAACAACTTCGGGTTGAATATTAACTGCTAAAACCTCGTGTTTGCCGTTAACTGTAACTTCAACTGCTCCGCCTCCTGAGCTTGCAGAAAATTCAGAGTTTTCAACTTCTTCCTGAATACGAGCCATTTCATTCTGCATATCCTGGATTTTTTTCATCATTGCTGCCTGAGAGTTTCCGCCACCTTGGTTAGGAATTCTTGCTTTCATTTTATTCTACCATCCTTTTTTATGAATTATTCTTCAATTATAAAATCTATATCGTATTTATTGAGTTTTGAAAGAAATGCATCAATGGGTTCAGCAGTTTCATCCGCAGCAGGAGAAGCGCCATCATTGTAAATCATTGGTTTGAGCTTTTCGCCTGTTGCTCGCATAAGTGCTTCTGCAATTGCATCCGAATGCATTTTCTGAGTGAACATCTGACTGAATGCAGTGTTTTTAGCTTTAATGAAAACTGTGTTACCTGCTCTGAATGCAGTTGAACCGATAAGCATGGGGTATAGGGGTCTGCTTATTTTTGAAAGTTGATTTAAAGTGTTTTCCCAAGCAGCAAAGGGTACAGCGTTATCTGTATCTGTAACTATACCTGTGTCAACTTTTTTAGGTTGGGGAGCAGGTTGGGGGATTTCCTTTTTCTCAACAATTTCTTCAACAGACTTTTCTTCAGGAATCTCGGGAATGAAATCTTCAGAAACAGGTGGCTCATCAAAAGGTATTTTATCAAAGGGGATTGCGGTAGGCTCTTCAATCTGAAGGGGAGCAACCTCTTTAATTTCTTCAACAACCTTTTGCGGTGTGGTTTTCTCTGTTGCTGTCTTCGGTTCTTGTGGCTCTGCAACTGTGACTGTTACGCCCTGAGCCTTTAAAATCATTAACTGTGCTTCCAATTCGTCAAGTCGGCGAATAATTGCTGCGTTATCAGTAGAAAGGGCAGGCTCGCAAAGTCTTATAAGGGTTGTTTCTGTCTGTGCTCTCTGGTGGGAACTGTATTTAAGTTGAGAGGCCTCACGGCAAAGGGTTTCCATTATATGAAGAATTGCACCGTAGGTCATTTTATCTGCGTTTTCTTTGTAGCGCTTTAATTCATCAGGGGTGCTGACGATAAATTTTTCAGGATTTTTTGTGGTTTTCGCCATCATAATATTCCTGAAATGGTTAACAAGCTCGCTCATAAGTCTTTCCATATCGCAGGAAGAGGAATGAAGCCTGTCAATTATATTGAGAACAGCAGGACTGTCCTGATTTAAAAGCGCATCGGAAATTTCAAACAGATAATCTTTTCCTAAAAGCCCGGCTGCGTTGCCTACTGTGGTTACAGTAATAGGCTCGTTGTAGCCGGCGCATTGGTCGAGAATTGAAAGTGCATCACGCAAAGCACCATCGGAAACTCTTGCAATAAGAAGAGCCGCATCGTTTGATAATTGTAAATTCTCGTTTTCTGCAACTGTTATAAGTCTTGCGGCAATGTCTTCAGGAGGAATTCTTCTGAAATCAAAGCGCTGACATCTTGAAAGAATAGTTGCAGGAAGCTTCTGTACTTCAGTAGTTGCGAGAATAAATAACACGTGTTCAGGTGGTTCTTCAAGAGTTTTCAAAAGGGCATTGAATGCACCTGTTGAAAGCATATGAACCTCGTCAATAATATAAACTCTGTATTTAGCGGCAGCAGGAGTAAAGTTAACCTCATCTCTTAAATCGCGGATGTTGTCAACACTGTTGTTACTTGCAGCATCAATTTCAGTAACATCAAGAATAGATCCGTCATCAATACCTTTACAAATACGGCATTCATTACAAGGACTGCCGTTTACGGGGTTAAGGCAGTTGACTGCCTTTGCGAGAATTTTTGCACAGGTTGTCTTACCGGTACCTCTGGAACCGGTAAAAAGATAAGCGTGGGAGAGTCTGCCGGTGGAAATCTCATTCATAAGAGTTTCTGTAATATGGTTCTGACCCGAAACATCAGAGAAAACCTGCGGTCTCCATTTTCTGTATAAAGCTCTGTACAAAATATTCACTCCTAAAAACGCAAAATGCAAAGTGCAAAGTGCAAAACGCCAAAATGTACCATAGAGGAATTGGTAAAAGTATCGCGAAGCTTTAAAATGTTTGGAAGCGAAGCTTCCCGTAAACTCTTAACTCTTCACTCTTAACTTTTCACTGTTTTTATTTGCTATGCAAATAAAAACTTACGCTCCACTCGGTCATACGACGAGCAGGCGGACTGTGGCGCACAGAACGGTCCGCTTAATGCTGCTCGGTTCCCCGCCTGACATGGTTCACGGTGCCCCGTCGCACAGGACCCACCCGTCGCATGACCGAATTGAGCGTAAGTTGATACTACACATTATATATTAATAATGAATAAAAATCAAGAGATAAAAGGAGGAAATTAACCTTCGTATTCGTCCTCGTTCTCCCAGTTATGCCAAACACCCTGAATGTCATCATTGTCATCAAACATTTCAAGCATTTTGCTCATTTTTTTCATACTCTCTTCATCTTCAAGGCGAGTATATGTCTGGGGAATATAAGCGGTTTCACTGCTCATAAATTTATAACCCTTTGCTTCAAGGTCGCTTGTAACTGCACCAAGATCATTGGGGTCAGTACGGATTTCGAAGATTTCTTCTTCATCTGTGATGAAGTCCAAGGCACCGCATTCAATAGCATCTTCCATAAGCTTGTCCTCATCAACATCTTCTTTTTCTATGATAATTACACCGTAGTAATCAAACATGAACATAACACAACCTGATGTGCCCATGTTTCCACCGTATTTGTCAAAATAGTGGCGAACATCACCTGCTGTACGGTTACGGTTATCAGTAAGTGCTTTAACAACAACTGCAATACCGTTGGGACCGTAGCCCTCGTAGATGATTTCTTCGTAGTTAGCACCACCTGTTTCACCGGCAGCTTTTTTTATAATTCTCTCAATGTTATCGTTAGGCACATTGTTTGCCTTAGCTTTTGCAATGCAATCCTTGAGTTTTGAGTTGCCTGCGGGGTCGGGACCACCTTCACGAACTGCAACAGCAATTTCACGGCCTATTTTTGTAAAAACCTTAGCTCTTGCTTCATCAATTTTACCTTTTTTTCTCTTAATGGTACTCCATTTGGAATGTCCTGACATTTGAAAGCCTCCAAATAATATATAGAATATTTATTTTATTTATACAACTGCAATATATTATCACAAGCAATTTGTTTTGTCAATAATTTTAAAAGATGTATATATTTAATAAAAAATAGTCAAAAATACCAAAGAAACACGAATTTTTTTGAGGATTAGGAGATAAGAAAAAATGAAAAAAGAGTGGAAACATTTTCCGTATTATGTTAAAATGTTAGTTAATTATGGAATAAAACGGAGTGGTACTGTGAAATACGACTTACAAAATAAAAAATTGTTTGAGGGAGTTGAGCTTTGCTCGGTTAGTGCTGAGGGTTTTAAGACTGCTTGTGCATCATTGAGCTTTGTTATGCCATTGGGAGAAAAGGCTTCTCTTTTTGCTCTTGTTCCTAATGTGCTCACCCGTTCTTGCAAAGATTATCCCGATGTTACAAGTGTTGAAAGAAAACTTGCGCTTCTTTACGGAGCGGAGATCATTGTTGATGTTACAAAGTCCGGTGAAAATCAGGTTTTGAAAGTAGAGGTTTCCTGCATTGATGATAGATTTTCCATCGGTGAGGAAAGCATAACAAACGAATGCCTGAAGCTTTTATTTCAGATGGTTTTTGAGCCACGCCTTGAAAACGGAGCGTTTTGTTCTGACGATGTTGAAAGTGAAAAACGTCTTTTGGCTGAACGGCTTATTGCAGAAAACAGCGATAAGAGAACCTATGCCAAAAACCGTTGTAATGAAATAATGTTCGAAAATGAGCTTTATGGTATTCACCGCTATGGCACAGTTGAAGATATTGAAAAAATCACGCCCGAAAGCCTTTATGAAGCGTATAAGGAAATGCTTTCAAAGAGCAAGATGCTTGTTTGTGTCAGTGGTGGAAGCTTCAGTAATGTTGAAGAGCTTCTGGAAAAATATATTTCGGATGATGACCGCAAAGCAGAGCTTAATGAAACACTTTATGTTGAAACCTCTGAAGATGTAAAATATGTAAAAGAGCAGGAAGCAGTAAAACAAGGTAAGCTTGTTATGGGCTTCAGACTTGGTATGAAAGGCGAGGATGATGACTATGCAGCTCGCAGAGTTATGGTTGACTTATTCGGTGGAAGCCCTCATTCCAAACTTTTTACAGTAGTCAGGGAAAAAATGAGCCTTTGCTACTATTGTTCTGCTATGATGTTCCGTCAGAAAGGTGTTATGCTTGTTCAGAGCGGTATTGAAAGCTATAACGAGGAAAAGGCAAAAACTGCCATTTTAGAACAACTTGAAGACATCAGAAAAGGCAATTTCACCGACGATGATATTGCCTCATCCGTTAAATCTCTTGAGGATGGCTTCAGAAGTGTTTCTGACTCTGCGGAATCTGTTGCAGGTTGGTTTACCTCGCAGGTCTGCTCAAATAAATATTTATATCCCGAGGATTTTATTGAACAGTTTAAAAAGGTAACCCGTGAAGATATTATTAAGGCAGCAAAGGCAGTAACCCTTGATACTGTGTTTATGCTTGAAGGAACAGGGGAAGGCGGTGTTGAAGAATGAGTGAGAATGTTATCAGATTTATTGAAAACGAGATTCTTGGTGAGGGTTATTACAGTATTGACCATAAATCAGGCTTGAAAATACTTGTTTATCCTAAACCTGAATTCACCTCAACCTATGCCGTTTTCGGTACAAAATACGGCTCAATTGATACCCGTTTTAAACGTAGTGACAGAGAAAGCTTTACAGAAATTCCTGCAGGTACGGCTCATTTTCTTGAGCACAAGCTTTTTGAGAGCGAAGAGCTTGATGCTTTTCAGAGATATGCTAAAACGGGTGCATCAGCAAATGCCTACACAAGCTTTGACAGAACCTGCTATCTTTTTGCTTGCACGGGGCATTTTAAAGAAAATTTTGAAATACTTCTTGATTTCGTAAGACACCCTTATTTTACTGAGGAAACTGTTCAGAAGGAGCAGGGTATTATCGGTCAGGAAATTGATATGTATAAGGATTCTCCCGAATGGGAATGCCTTTTCAATCTGCTTGAGTGCTTATATCATAAGCATCCGGTGAAAATTGATATTGCAGGCACAAAAGAATCTATTGCACAGATTACCGCAGAAATGCTTTTCTCCTGCTATGAAACCTTTTATAATCTTTCAAATATGGCTCTTGCAGTTGCAGGTAAAACAACTGTTGAAGAGGTTCTTGAAATTGCAGACAGACTTCTGGAAAGTGACGAAAATGTTACTGTGGAACGCGCTTTTGAAAAGGAAGAAGATAGCATCGTAAAGAATTATGTTGAAGAAAAATTACCTGTTGGTACACCTGTTTTTGTTTTGGGATACAAAGAGAATTTCTTTAACGAAAGCTGCACTTTGGAAGAAGAAATTGCGATGTCGTTAATGCTCGAAATAATTGCAGGGCAGATTTCACCTCTTTATAAGGAGCTTCTTGATGAGGGACTTATAAATGGTACCTTTAGCACAGAATTTTTCAATGGTCATAATTATGCCGCTTGCCTTTTTTCGGGTGAGTCAGTAAATCCCAAAGAGGTTGCAAGAAAGATTAATTCCTGTATCAAGGAATTGAAAGAAAAAGGCATAACCGAGGAACAGTTTGAAACAGTCCGCAAAAAGCAATATGGCAAAACAGTGAGAGCTTTCACAGATATTGACACGGTTGCAAACGGACTTGTAGTTTCTCATTTTGAAAAAGAAGAGCTTTTTTCCGAATTTGAGGTTATCAAGAATTTAAAACTCGAATTTGTAAATGAACTACTAAAAAAATGCTTCGGGGAAGACAAAGCTGCACTTTCAGTGGTTAAAAATTAAAACATAAGCAACCATAGGCGTTGCTTTACATAACATTTGGAGTGATTAAAATGGAATGGTTTGCAGATTTTGCCCGAGTTACATTCGGGGGAATTGATAGTGTTTTCGATGTTTCATCTGTGTTCTGTGAATTTAATATAGGTGATAAATTCTTTCAGATAAAATGGTACGGAGTAATTATAGCTTTCGGCTTTACTCTTGCAGCACTTTTTGGCGGAAGAATAGCATATACCTGGCGAATTAATCTCAGTAAAATGGTTGATGTTCTTATTTACGGAACCTTTGGAGGTATAATAGGCGCAAGGGCATATTATGTAATTTTCCAATGGGATTATTATAGTCAGAATCCTGCTGAAATATTCCAGATCTGGAATGGTGGTCTTGCCATTTACGGTGGTATAATCGGTGGTATATTAGCGGCGTTTATTACCTGTAAATTGGAAAAGCTTAATTTCTATAACCTTCTTGATATGGTAGGTATGAGTCTTCTTATCGGTCAGGGTATCGGCAGATGGGGTAACTACGCCAATCAGGAAGCATTCGGTACCTTTACCAACGGCAATTTTGGTATGATGAGTAAGAAGGTTGTAGCTTACATAGCTTCTCATCCTGATAAATTCGGATTAGAGGGCGTAACTGATGTAAGTGCCTATATTGAAGAAAATAATCTTTTCGTTCATCCTACATTTTTCTATGAATTTATATGGTGTATGTTGGGCTTTTTGGTGCTTTATATAACATTGAAAAAATTCCGTAAATTCAGTGGTCAGCTTTTCCTTTCTTATGGTATCTGGTATGGCTTAGGCAGAACCTTTATTGAGGGTCTGCGAACTGATAGCCTTTATATAGGTGACACCAATTTAAGAGTTTCTCAGGTCCTTTCAATATGTATTGTTGCGGTTTGTGCAATAGTTCTTGTGGCTATGCTTATTAAAGTTAAAAAGCATCCCGTTAAAATTGAAGGTGTTGATTATTTTCCGCCTGATGCTGCAAAAATGCGAAAAGAAATAAAAGAAGAAAAATTAAAAGCACAGTCAAGCATAAAAACTGTTGAACTTAATCTTAATGATGGAAAAGGGGAAAGTGAAAATGGCTGAAATTATAAGCGGTAAAGTTGTTTCCGCGGCAAAGCGAGAAGAACTCAAAGAGCGTGTTAAAGCTTTGAACGAAAAAGACATATCTGTGGGTCTTGCAGTTATAATTGTAGGCAACAATAGTGCTTCCCGTGTTTACGTCAATAATAAGAAAAAAGGCTGTGAGGAAATCGGTGTAACATCATTTGAATATGCATTACCTGAGCAAACAACTGAAGCAGAGCTTCTTTCTCTTATTAACGAACTTAATAATGATAGCAGGGTAGATGGCATACTTTGTCAGTTGCCCTTGCCAAAGCATATTGATGAAAAAGTAATTTTGAATTCTATTGACCCTGCAAAAGATGTGGATGCATTCCATCCTGTAAATGTGGGTCATATTATGATAGGTGATTTCACATTTTTACCTTGCACTCCTGCAGGAATTATGGAAATGCTGAAATTTTATAATATTTCCGTAAGTGGCAAAAAATGCGTTGTTATCGGAAGAAGCAATATCGTTGGTAAACCAATGGCGATGCTTCTTCTCAAAGAAAACGGAACAGTTGAAATCTGCCATTCAAGAACCCAAAATCTTAAAGAGGAAACTCTTTCAGCAGATATTCTCGTTGCGGCAGTTGGAATTGCAAATTTCGTGACTGCTGATATGGTAAAAGAAGGTGCAGTTGTAATTGATGTTGGTATGAACAGAAATGCAGAGGGTAAGCTTTGCGGAGATGTATGCTTTGACGAGGTGGAAAGCAAAGCCTCTTTCATCACACCTGTTCCCGGTGGGGTAGGACCAATGACAATTACAATGCTTCTTGAAAACACTGTAAGGTCTGCAGAAAAGAAAATCTAAAAATAAGACGATTTAGCAAAAATTATACTAAAATATACAAAAATTGCATATTCAGACACTTGTTAATTGCTTGACAATAAAAATGGTGTATTTTATAATTTGATTGTAGATTTAAAAATACTTGAATAGTGTCTTGTTCGGAGGAAAAAATAATGAAAATGAAGCTTTCTTTCCGTTGGTATGGTGAAACAGACCCTGTTTCTCTCCAATATATATCTCAGATTCCCGGTATGCGTTCAATCGTTTCTGCGGTTTATGATGTTAAGCCCGGTGAGGTATGGCCGGAGGAATCTCTCAAAGAAATGAAAGAGCAGTGCGAAAAGCACGGTCTTGTTTTCGATGTTGTTGAATCAATTCCTGTTCACGAAGATATTAAATTGGGCAGAAACAATGTTGAACATCTTCTTGATGTGTATTGCGAAAATATCAGAAGATGTGCAAAATATGGTGTTAAATGTGTTACCTATAACTTTATGCCCGTTTTTGACTGGACCCGTACTCAGCTTGATAAAGAGGCGAAAGACGGTTCAACAAGTCTTGTAATGTATTGGGAACAGATGAAGGGTCTTGACCCCCTTAAAGATGATATTCATCTTCCCGGTTGGGATTCAAGCTATACTCAGGAAGAGGTTCGCGAGCTTATTACAGCTTATGGTGAAATCGGTGAGGAGGGCTTGTGGGCTAATCTTGAAAAATTCCTTAAAAAAGTTATTCCCGTTGCAGAGGAATGTGGTGTGAGAATGGCAATTCACCCCGATGATCCGCCATACCCCATCTTCGGGCTTCCAAGAATCATTACTTGTGAAAAGAATCTTGACAGAATGCTCAGCATTGTTGACAGCCCTGCAAACAGTCTTTGCCTTTGCACAGGTAGCCTTGGTTGCGCAGAAAGTAATGACATTCCCTCAATGATAGAAAAATATGCAAAGGCAGACAGAATCGCATTTATGCATATAAGAAATGTTAAGATTATGGAAGACGGCTCATTTGAAGAAAGAGCACATCTTTCTGATTGCGGTTCACTTGATATGTATAAAATTGTAAAAGCACTTGCAGATAATAATTTTGATGGTTATGTTCGTCCCGACCACGGCAGAATGATTTGGGGCGAAACAGGTAAACCAGGCTATGGTCTTTTTGACAGAGCTTTGGGTGCCACTTATATCAATGGTCTTTTTGAGGCTTGTGAAAAGGAGTAAGACTAATGAACGAAATGAATACAAAAATTTCCGCTATCGGCGTTGTTCCTGTTATTAAGCTCAACAATCCCGAAAGAGATGCCGCACCTCTTGCAAAAGCACTTTGTGAGGGCGGAGTACCTGTTGCAGAGGTAACCTTCCGTGCAGCGGGTGCAGATACTGCTATACGCCTTATGAAAGAAGCTTGCCCTGAGATGCTTGTTGGTGCAGGTACTGTTCTTACAACAGAGCATGTTGATAAAGCTATCGCAGCAGGCGCTCAGTTTATTGTTACACCCGGCTTTGATCCTGAAATAGTTAAATACTGTGTGGAAAAAAATATGCCTGTTTACCCCGGTTGCACTACTCCCACAGATTACCATGCCGCTCTTAAGTATGGTCTTGAGGTTCTTAAATTCTTCCCTGCAGAGCAGTCAGGTGGACTTGCAAAAATCAAGGCTATGAGTGCTCCGTTCCCAATGTTCAAGGTTATGCCCACAGGTGGTATCGGTCTTAACAACCTTAAAGAATATCTCTCTTGTCCTGTTATTGCGGCTTGTGGTGGTTCATATATGGTTACTGCAGACCTTATTGATAATCAGAAATGGGATGAAATAATCGATCTTTGTAAAAAGAGTGTTGAAATTGTTAAGGAGGCAAGAAAATAATGGCTAAAGTTGTTACATTCGGTGAAATTATGCTTCGTCTTGCACCTAACGGTTATTATCGCTTTTTCCAGAATGATCAGATGCAGGCTACTTTTGGTGGAGGAGAGGCAAACGTCTCTGTTTCTCTTGCAAACTATGGTATGGAAAGTGTTTTTGTAACAAAGCTTCCCGACCACGCTATCGGTCAGGCAGCAATTGACTCTCTTCGTTACTTTGGTGTTGATACATCAAAGGTTGTAAGAGGTGGCGAAAGAGTAGGTATCTATTACCTTGAAAAAGGTGCTTCTCAGAGAGGCTCTGTATGTATCTACGACCGTAAATATTCCTCAATTCAGCAAGCATCAGTTTCCGATTTCGATTGGGATGCAATTTTTGATGGCGCAGATTGGTTCCATTTTACAGGAATTACTCCCGCTTTAGGTGAAAATCTTGTTGATATCTGCCGAGAAGCTTGTAAAGCAGCAAAGGCAAAGGGTATTAAGATTTCTTGTGATCTTAACTACCGTGGTAAGCTCTGGACAAGAGAAGAAGCAAGAAAAGCAATGACAGACCTTTGTCAGTATGTTGATGTTTGTATTTCAAATGAAGAGGATGCAAAGGATGTTTTCGGTATTGAAGCAGAAGATACTGATATTTACGGCGGTAAGCTCAACCACGAAGGTTATAAATCGGTTGCAAAACAGCTCGCAGATAAATTCGGCTTTGAAAAGGTTGCAATAACTCTCAGAACATCAATTTCTGCAAGTGATAACGATTGGGCAGGTATGCTTTATGATGGTGAGAATTATTGCTTCTCAAAATCATATCATCTGCACATTGTTGACCGCGTAGGCGGTGGCGATTCATTTGGCGGCGGACTTATCTATTCTCTTCTTACCGGTAAATCAACTCAGGAAGCAATTGAATTTGCAGTTGCAGCATCTGCTCTCAAACACTCTGTTGAGGGGGACTTTAACCGTGTTGGTGTTAAAGAGGTTGAAAAACTTGCAGGTGGCGACGGTTCAGGTCGAGTTCAGAGATAAAAATGAAAAATTAATAGCATTTTACACATAAAAGAATGCTAAATTTTGTTAATAATTAAAGATTTAAAACCTCTTTGGTAGTGGTCAGTTTGCTTGACAACCAAAGGGGTTTATTGTATAATTTATCTATCTGTAATGTTTACGGTAATCTATTTTTGAAGGGACGTTGTTTTATGACAGCATTTAAGAAACCCCTGTGCGGCATCTTAGCATTTATCCTTGTATTTGTTTTTGTTGCCGCCACTCCCATATCTGTTTTTGCAGAGGAAGAAGAAGTTACAATTTCTGCAAAAGAGATTGAACTCAATAAAGAAACTGAAGATGGCTATGAGTTTATTAAAGTTGATTCAGGTTCTGCAGTTGAGCTTATTAAGTATGTAGGTAATGAAACTGAGGTTAAGGTTCCCACTAAGTTAAGCGGTTTAAGCGTAATTACTGTTGGTGAAGGATGCTTTGAGGGTAATAAAACTGTTGAAAGCATTAAGCTTAACAGTGAAATCGTTACTGTTAAAGACAGAGCGTTTAAAGATTGTACTGCGCTTAAAGAAGTGACTAAAACAGAATCTCTTACGTCTGTTGGTGCTTCTGCTTTTGAAGGCTGTACAGCTCTTGAAGAGTTTGAGTATCCTGAATCAGTTACAGCAGTTCCTGAAAAATGCTTTGCAGGTGCAACAGCTCTTAAAGAAATCAAAGAGCATAAAAACCTTAAGAATGTAGCAGTAGATGCTTTTGAAGGTACAGCTTGGGAAAATGCTCAACCTGATGGTGCCCTCAGCTTTGGCAGAGTTACATATGGCGTTAAGGGTCAGGTTAAGAATATTGAAATCCCTAAGGGTGTTTCTCTTATTGAAGATTATGTTTTCCTTGGTTGCGATTATATCGAAACCGTAACATTAGGCCCTGATGTTGAAGAAATCGGCCTTTATGCTTTCCAGAATTGCACAAATCTTAAAGAAGTGAACTTTGACGATGCTATTGGTGTTCTTGAAGCAGGTGCATTCAAAGGTTGTTCTTCTCTTAAAGTAGCAGATTTTTCAGAGTCAACTCTTGCAACAATCGGTTATGAAGCTTTTGCAGGTTGTTCAGCTCTTGAAACAATTAAGATTCCCGAAACTCTTTCCGATATTGGTGATTTTGCTTTTGCAAACACTAAATTCAAAGAAATTGAGTTTGGTAAAAATATCAATGCAGTAGGTGCAAATTCTTTCGTTGGTAATACTGCCCTTGAAACAATCAATGTTGTTGATAACAATAAAGAATTCTCTTCAATTGATGGTGTTCTTTACAACAAAAAGGGTACAGCACTTGTTACCTTCCCTGCAGGTAAAACAGGTACATATGAGCTTCCTCAAGGCGTTGAAGAAATCAGAGATTATGCTTTCAAGAATGCAAAGATTTCTGTAGTAAAGCTTGCAGAAGAGCCTGCTCTCAGATATATTGGCCTTAATGCTTTTGAAGCTTCTCAGATAGAAGAAATTGAAATTTCTGCAAATGTTGAGAAAATCAATAGCAACGCATTTAAAAATGCAAAAAAACTTAATAAAGTAACATTTAATGAGGGACTTAAATATATTGCAGCTTCTGCTTTTGAAAACTGCAAATCCCTTAAAGAAATTGACCTTCCTGATACTCTTCACGATATAGCAAACGGTGCATTCAAAAATGCAGGTCTCAAGAGTGTTAACCTTGGTGATGGTGTTGCAAAGATTAATAGTGAAGCTTTTGCAGGAAATGAAAAGCTTACTGACCTCTATATTGGTAAGAATGTAGAAAAACTCGGTGATGGTGCTTTTGCAGATTGCGCAAAGCTTGTAGCAGTTAATCTTCCTGCATCTCTTAAAGTTTTCAGCGGTAACGCTTTCTCAGGTTGCGATTCTCTTGTGAAAATTACAGTTGACAAAGACAGTAAATTCTACAAAGCGGTTGGTTCTGCAATATACACTGCAGATGGCAAGGCTCTTGTTGTTGCAGGTAATAAGAATACAAAATCCCTTATCGTTGCAGATGGCACAGAAGTTATAAAAGCAAATGCTTTTGAGATTGCAAAGAATGTTGCAGAACTCAGTCTTCCTGCTACTCTTAAAGAGATTCAGGGTAAGGCACTTGATAATACTGCTTGGTTCAAAAATGCAAGCGGTTTGGTTTATGCAGGTAAAATCCTTTACAGAGTAAAAGGCGCAATTCCCGGTGTTGTAGTTGAAGAGGGTACAGTTGCTATTGCAGATAACGCAGTAAATAACAAAGCAGTTGCAACAGTTCTTCTTCCTGAAACACTTGTTAAAATCGGTGATAATGCTTTTGCAGGCTCTTCAGTTGTTACAGTAGCAATTCCTGAAAGCGTTAAATATATCGGTGTTGGCGCATTTAAAGATGTTAAGTCACTTAAAACAGTAACAATTGCAAATGGTGTTGAAACAATCGGTGCAGGTGCTTTTGAAGGTTGTGCTTCATTGAAAGCAGTGGCAATTCCCGAAAGCGTTAAGCTTATTCCTGCAGATGCTTTTGCAGGCTGTAAGAAACTTTCAAAGGTTGAAATTGCAAGTGCAGAAAAAATCGGTAAATATGCTTTCAGCGGTTGTGAAAGTCTTGAAACAATCACTCTTCCCGCAACTCTTACAGAGCTTGACCCCATAAGCTTTGATGGTTGCACTGCTCTTCAGGCAATTGAGGTTTCAGAAGGCAATGCAAAATATAAATCACTTGATGGTGTAGTTCTTGTTGCAAACGAAGAAAAAGCAGAAGACGGTTCTCTTGTTTTTGAAACTATTGCTCTTTACCCCGCAGGTAAAAAAGGCGAGTACAAGGTTCCCGAAACTGTTAAGAACATCGCTGACAGAGCATTCTATAACTGTGACGCTCTCACAGGTATCGTATTTGCAGAAGGTTTCAATAACATCGGTGCTGAAAGCTTCTTCGATTGTGATGGTATTAAAACAATCACAATGCCCGAAAGTGCAAGGGATATCGGCAGTTACGCATTCGCATCCTGCGATGAGCTTCGTGAATTTGTTGTTTACAGCAACCTTACATACTATGCAGAAAATGCATTCGATGGTTGTTACTACATTAACTACGATGCAGTTACAATCAAGGTTGAAGACAGTTCAGCATCTCTTCTTATTGTCATTGCAGCAGTATTTGTTGTAATCGGTGTTATCTGGTATCTTGTATATCAGAAAAAACAGAAAAAGCTTGAAAAAGAAATTCAGGAAAAAATCGCAAAAAGAGAAGCTTTAGAAGCTGCTAAAGCTGAATAAAATGAACTGAATAAATTTAAGTGGTGCAACCTCACAAAAGAGGTTGCACTTTTTTGTTGTTAATTACAATTGACGAGTTTGTTCGTATGTGATAAACTTTAGTTATACTAATCCGATAGAAATCTGTCGTTTTGAAAGGAGTATTATTATGAAAATGACAAAACGAGTGCTTTCAATAGTTATGACAATTATCACCCTGGTTTCATTTATAGGTATTGCTGCTGAGGCTGCAAGTGTTTCGGTAAATGAGTTGAATCTGGGTTATATGGCACCCACAAATTCAAAAGCTACAAAATTATTAACAACAGTTAAGCTTTACGGTGATTATGATTACATTAATTTCTATATTGATTCAAAAAAGAATAATAGCTATTTCGTCTATGTAATTACTACTGATGAAGAGGGCGAGGATGTTGTAGCGACAAATGCTATTATATGCGATAAGGGTACATATACCTATACTGAAAAAATCAGACTGAAAGGCGATTACGTCAGTGGTACATATTACATTTTTACTTACGCAATGAAAAGTTATTCTGATGATAGCTTTAAGATTGACCGGAATTCATTGTGCCAATTCAAGCTTATTGTTAAGAGAACTGCTTCGTTTGACAATAAAATTGTAGTTCTTAAAGAGGCTAAAAATACAACAAAGGGTGTTTGTGTTTCCTGGAGTAAGCTCAGTGGTGCAAGCAAATATTACATTTACCGCAGAAGCCTTATGGGGACTAAGTGGACAAAGGTAGGTGCAACAGGTAGCTCAAAAACAAGTTTTACTGATACCACTGCCAAAAATACAGGCAAATATGTTTATTCTGTTAAGGCTATAAATAAAAGTGGTACTGCTTCAAGATACCTTTATTCAGGTCTTACCTGCATTTTTGCAAAAGCTCCCACTATGAAATCAATTACAGTTACATATAATAATACAATTGAAATAAAGTGGAACAGTACCTCAAGCAAAGCAAAATATAATATTATGAGAAAAGAAGATAATGGTAGATGGAAAACGATTGAAACAAACTACTCAGGCACATCCTATAAAGATACATCGGTGAAGAGTGGTACGAAATATACCTATTCCGTTAAAGCGGTTATTCCAACTGATTACGGTGATGCAATAAGCGCATATTATTATAATTCCGATAAGGCAGTAGAATATCTTAGAATGCCAACTCTTAAGAATACGGTTGCGGTTAAAAAAGGCGTTAAAATAAGCTGGTATACCGTTGACGATGCAAATGGCTTCACAATTCTCAGAAAGAACAGCGATGGCTCAACAGGTTGGTCTTCTGTCGGCAAGGTGGGCGCAGATGCAACAAGCTTTGTTGATACATCTGCAGATATTGAAACAGGCTATATTTACAGTGTTCGTTCTGAAGCTTCCAAGAACAAAGGTAGCTATAACAGTGAGGGTATTGAGTATATTTATGTTGCTCCCGAAATTCCCGAAGCAACAGACCTGTAACAGATTCCGCAACAACCATTTCTGTAGCATAAAAATTTTATCGCTCTCTTAGGAGGGCGATATTTTTTTATGTTGATTATTTTCTGTTGGGGTGTTAGAATAAAATTGTATTAATAAAAATATAATTGCCGAAAGGAGTGTTTGTATGAAAATAACAAAAAGAGTTCTTTCAATAATTATGGCAATTATTACCCTTGTTTGTGCAGTGAGTATTGCTGTTGAAGCGGCAAGTGTTTCAATAAATGAATTGAACCTGGGCTGTATGGAAGCAACCAACAGAAAAGGTACAGAAACTCTGTCAACTGTCAAACTTTATGGAGATTATGATTATATCAATTTCTGTGTTAAATCAAAAAAGAATGATAGCCATTTCGGTTATGAGATTTATGCAGATAAAAATTATACTATGTTAAAAGATAGTGGTGCAGTTCAATGCGACAAAGGTACATATAACATTCCTGCCCGAATTACATTAAAAGGTGCGTATTCCAGCAGAACGTATTATCTTTTTACTTATGCAGCAAAGATTGATTCTGATGGTAGCGTTAATATTGATAAAAATTCTTTGCGTGAATATAAAATAGTTGTTAAAAGAACAGCATCTTTTGACGATAAAATAGTGATTCTTAAAGAAGCAAAGAACACAACAAAAGGCGTTTGTGTTTCATGGAGTAAGCTAAGCGGTGCAAGCAAATATTATATTTACCGCAGAAGCCTTATGGGAACAAAGTGGACAAAGGTAGGGGCAACAGGTAGTTCAAAAACAAGCTTTACTGATACTACTGCCAAGAATACAGGCAAATACGTTTATTCTGTTAAAGGTATAAATAAAAGTGGTGTGTCTTCCAGATACCTCTATTTCGGACCTATAAGTATTTTTGCAAAAGCTCCTACTATGAAATCAATTGCAGTTACATACAATAATACAATTGAAATAAAGTGGAACAGTACCTCAAGTAGTGCTAAATATAATATTATGCGCAAACAGGATGACGGTAGCTGGAAAACAATTAAATCCAACTATTCAGGCACATCTTATAAAGATACATCGGTGAAGAGTGGTACGAAATATACCTATTCCGTTAAAGCAGTTATTCCAACTGACTACGGTGATGCAATAAGCTCATATTATTATAATTCCGATAAGGCAGTAACCTACCTCAGAATGCCAACTCTTAAGGAAGCAGTTGCAGTTAAAAACGGAATTAATATAAGCTGGTACACTGTAAGTGGTGCGGAAGGGTTTACAATTCTCAGAAAGAACAGCGATGGCTCAACAGGTTGGTCTTCTGTCGGCAAAGTGGGCGCAGATGCAACAACCTTTGTTGATACATCTGCAGATATTGAAACAGATTATATTTACAGTGTTCGTTCAGAGGCTTTAAATAATAAAGGTAGCTATAACAGAACAGGTGTTGAATATGTTTATGACGAACCTAAAATTGTTGCGCATTATAAGGTGGTTAACGGCAAGGTCGTTAATTTGGTCAATGGCAAAGAAATGCAGGACGCTACTGTAGATAACGACGGTTATTTCAGAGGAGGAAAAGTTGAACTTCCTTCATCCTATGAGAAGGCCAGTATTGAAGCTGTTATGGTTTATAATAGGGAATCCACTGATTCACCTGTTGGAAATGGCTTGAGCTATTATGGTGGGGCATTCTTATTTAAAGAGGTTGTTGATTTGAACAACCAAGGTCAAATCCAAACGCCTTTCGGAGGTGGATGGATCGGCACTAATTTCGCATTAACACCTTCGTTGAATTATAACAAGAGGGTTATAGGTGAGGGCGAATCTTATTGGTGCCTGGCATTTGACAAAAATGAAGCTACTCATGCAATGCAAATTAATGATGATTATGTAGAAAAAACACATTGGTCTAATTTCATTAATAAAACCTTCAATCTATCTGCAGAACATCAATTTAAAGAGTTTGTTGTATATTCTAAAAAGCTTACTAAAAGAGAAATGGCGAGTCATTTTGCAGATAAGGGAATTTCTCTTGATACAGATAATAAAACAATTGTTGGTCGTGTTATTGACGGTATTACCGGTTTAGGAAGTGCCTTTGCCTTTACTAAAAGGGGGCAATATGGTATTCCTAAGTGGTATGATACCAATATCAAGGCAGGAAATTATTCTGTTGACGACGGGAATGGAAAGACCCTGAATTACACTATTTCTGATTATATTGAGCCAGACTTAGGAATTGATCATAGCAAATATGAAAGCGTTCATATTATAAAAAAGCCTGCGACTTTACCTATGGGATATAAATATGCATTATCTGCAGTCCCTTATCCCTTTAATGTAAATCATAATGGAGATTCCGACCAATACGATGTGTCATGGAAATCATCAGATGAAAGCATAGCTTTAGTAATGGACGGATTAGTTATTCCTCAAAAAAGCGGAACAGTTACCATTACAGCAACATTAAGAGGTACAAAAATATCTGATAGTTGCACAATCAAAATTGTAAATAAAGAAACAACAAATGAAGTTGCTATCAGAATTTCAGCTGAGTATATCAGTGAAAATGGGAATTCATTTTCTGAAAATGACTATGTGATGACAACTAACGCAATTTATGATGCTATCTCGGAAGCCTATGAGGATGGTTATAATCACGTTATTTTCCCAAAAATTGACTTTTATGCTGCTCCTACTGAAGCCGAATACTACATTCCAAGCGGAATGACAGTTGAATTCCCTAAGGGTTCAGTTTTACATATGATGCCCAGCGAAATTGCTAAAACCAAAGGCTATACTTATTTCAGAATGGGCTGGGGCTGGTGGAGCTGTAATATTCCCACCGAAAAAGCTTCTGTTGAGAAGGATGAAAACGGAAACGTTCTTGCTTATTATTGCAGAGATTCGCATTTGATTATTGATAAATATTATGGTGAATTCTACGAGAAAAACGCTACAATGAGCGAGCTTTATGAAGGTGCTAATGAATATCAATGGGATTGTGTGCTATTGAGCATTGGAAAACGTGCAGAATTTTGCTCTGTTGAAGTGCGGGAAGCCAATTGTCCCACAGGCTTTTTTATAACAATGGGTGGTAAAGGTCACGCTGAATTGGTCAATGGTGAACAGGGCAGTGTTGCCGCTAATGAATTTGTGTCAGGTTGGTTGAACGATAGTGGTGAATTGGAAAAAAATTCCAATTGGATAAGCACAGAGGATTTCTATTCAGTTTCTAAAGCTGCTAATGGTATGGATACCTTGCACGAATACTATATTGGCGACTGGGAGCATAATGTTGTTATTGCAACTCAACGCCTGTATGATATTCTGTGGTATGATGAAGATTACAATTTAATCGGTGCTAACAGATGGCAATATGTTGATGAAGGATATTCCAATAAGCCTGAAAATGCAGTTTATTTTAAAATATCTATGCAACAAACTGAACTTCCTACCGGTACGAATGAATATGTAAGAATCGGTCCTGATGAATCCTCCAGATTCTGCGAAATTAAAAATACTAATATTATAAACGGCGCTGACGGATTGGCATCTGTTATTGGAGCTGTTGAGGGCTGTTGGATTCATGATAATTATGTGTCTGGAGATGGTTTGTTGAACTATGCAGGCTGGTCTCTTACCTTAGAGGATGGCTGGGCAGGAATGAGAGGCACAATTATCGAAAAAAATATTTTTAGAAAATATGGTTACTCCGGTAGTTATGACTATCGTGGTCCTGATTCAGGTGTTTTAGCTCTTGCTTCAGGGTACAATACATTTGTTATTTCTAATTACCTTGGAGCTATCCAGCAAAGCAACTCTAATGTAGCAAATACTCATATTATAAATAACGTTGTGCATTCAATGTTCAGCTCCTTCAGTAGCGGAAAGCCTAACGATATCAGACCTAAGATTAATGCACATATTTATTATAATATTTTAGGACAAAGCAGCAATCCCATATCTTCAAATGGTGTGAATTATTACCATCAGAACAAAATAATACCAACAGTTAATCTTTGGTAAAATACAACAAATATCGCTCCCTTACTTATGGCTTATAGGGGGCGATATTTTTATTGACTATTACTTATTAATGTGTTAGAATAGTGGTGTACTAATAAAATAGAATTGCCGAAAGGAGTTTTAGTATGAAAATAACCCAAAGAATTCTTTCATTAGTGATGGTTGTTGTTACCCTCGTTTCCTTTATGGGCATTGCTGCTGAGGCTGCAAGCGTTACAACAAAAAAATTGAACCTTGGCTATATGGTGCCAATTGATGCCAAAGGAACAAAAACCATTGAAACAGTTAAGCTTTATGGTGATTATGATTACATAAATTTCTATATTAACAGTAGAAAAACCAATAGTTATTTTGCTTATGAGATTTATTCTGATAAAAGCAATACAAAGCTTGTAGAAGGGGATATTGTTGCTTGTGATGCAACGGGTACATATACCTTTACACCAAAAATCAAATTAAAGGGTACATATAAGAGCAAAACCTATTATATGGTTACCTATGCTGCCAAAATCAAGTCTAATGGTAATGTTGAGATTGATAAGAATTCAATGCATGAATTCAAGGTTGTTGTTAAAAGAACAGCATCCTTTGACGATAAAATAGTAATACTTAAAGAAGCTAAGAACACAACTAAAGGTGTTTATGTTTCTTGGAGCAAGCTCAGTGGCGCAAATAAGTATTACATTTACCGCAGAAGCATTAATGGTACAAAGTGGACAAAGGTAGGCGCAACAGGCAGCTCAAAAACAAGCTTTACAGATACTCCACCAAACCATGCAGGATATGTTTATTCTGTTAAAGCAATCAACAAAAAAGGTGCTGCTTCAAGAATGGTTTTCAATGGGCTCGTTTGTCATTATGCAACTGCACCCAAGGTTGAATCCATTACAGTTTCCTTTGACAACTCAATTGAGATAAACTGGAATCACATAAGCCGGGCGAGATATGATATTCTGCGAAAAGAGAATAACGGTAGTTGGAAAATAATCGAATCCAGTTATTCTAAATCAAAATATAAGGATACATCAGTTAAGAGCGGCAAAACATACACCTATGCAGTAAGAGCGGTTATTTCAACCGGACGTGACAACGCGATAAGTTCTTATTATCATAATTCAGATAAAGCAGTTGAATATTTCAGAGCACCAACTCTCAAGGCGGCTGTTGCAGTTGAAGATGGCATTAATGTTAGCTGGAATACTGTAAGTGGTGCAAAGGGTTACACAATCCTTAGAAAAAAAGTTGGTGGTTCAAGAAGCTGGTCAGAAATAGGTAAGGCTGATGCAGATGCAACAAGCTTTGTTGACACCTCTGCAAATGTTAAAACAAGCTACGTTTATACTGTTCGTTCAGAAGCAATTGGTAATAATGGTAGCTACAAAAGTGAAGGCGTAGAATATATAGTTCTTAATTCACCCAAAAATGTTTCACACAGTTTTAGTTCTAGTTCGGATTATGCGTATATAAAATGGGATGTTGTACCTGCGGCTACTCAATATAATGTTTATACTATGACTAAGTCTGGTGACTGGAAATTGTATAAAACGGAAGAACATGATTCTAAGGGCGATTCGGGATACCAAATAAGTTGCAAGTTTTCTACATCCAGAAAAGGCAAAATTAAATATACGGTAACAGCCCTCAGAAATGGTGCTAACGAAACTCCGATAGGTGAAAATGTTTATGAAATGGACTATTATCCCAGAGTGATTGCTAACAGCTATGTTGGTGTTAACGGTATGGTTGTTACTTGGGAGGATAGAGGCGCACAATCATATAATATATACAGACGCGAGGGCGATGATTCATCTAAGTTCGTTTTGATTGATTCAGTAGAAGGTAAAGAAAACGGACGTCTGATGAAATATTGTGATGAGACTATTAAAGATAAAACCTCATACACATACCTTGTTAAAGGTGTATATAATGGTGTTGAACAAACTAATTGCTATACCAAAAGTAAAACGTATTCAAGATTACCTGAATCTGAAATAACAAGAGAAGAGAAAGCTGCGTTTATAACATCAACAAGTGGAACCTTGTTTGAGGTAACTGTTGCAGAAGATAATGCACCTGTGGAAATATATGGCTATAATTACACAAAAAATGTGTGGGAAAAGCTTGACTACACAAAGAACAAATATGATAAGACTTTAAGGATGTCGAGAAGAGAGCTTAGTAATCCCAATGATGATGGGGAGTATACTGTTTGCGTTGTGTATAATATAGATGGCAACAGAACTGCATTTGATGCTAATATTATTACAGGTAAATATCGTAAAGTTAAGTTCGGTGAGGTTAGTGCGAAAACAACTTCAAAAGGTGTAGCCTTGACTTTTGATGCAGTTGAAGGTGCCAAAGAATATGTGATTAAATATACTGATCAAAAAACTGATGTTACTAAACAAGTAGTTGTGAAGGCCACCGGAAAAGAATCTTACACAGCTAATCTTAAATTTGATGTTTTTGAAGACAGAGGTTTTGTATTTGTATATCATATTGATGCTGTGCTTCCAAATATGAGTGTAAGCAGATGCAAAGGCAATATTGATATAGAGAAAACACCCGATATATATAAGGTAAAGCGTAATGATAATGGTACAGTTACTTTGTATTGGGATGATTATAATTCGGGTGCAACAATCTATAAAGTTTGTCGGAAGACTGCAGGTTCAAGTAAATGGATAACATATCCGGATGTTATTCCAACGAAAAAGAAAATTAATGGTAAAAAGTATCTTTATTGGACTGATAAGAAAGCAAAAGAGGGAGTTAAATACTCATATAAGGTTATACTTTGCAATCGAACTTATTCATCCAATTACGATTTGTATTTAGATAGCTATTACGAATTAGTAACAGTTGATAAATAAAAACAAATACACCCCACAGTTTACTTTGTTGTAAACTGTGGGGTGTATTTTTCGGTTAAATTAAATCAAACACCTGAATAAGCTGAGAAGCCACCGTCAACGGGAATGATAACGCCTGTTACAAATTTAGAATAGGTTTCGTCACTTAAGAAGAGAAGAGTGCCTGTAAGGTCTTCGGGAACACCAAATCTGCCGAGAGGAGTGTGACCGAGGATTTTTTCACTTCTTGGAGTAAGTGAGCCATCTTCGTTATAAAGAAGAGCCTTATTCTGATTTGTTGAGAAGAAGCCGGGAGCAATAGCATTAACTCTGAGACCAACCTCTGAGAAATGCACTGCCATAAACTGTGTAAAGTTTGAAATAGCTGCCTTTGCTGCAGAATATGCAGGAATTTTTGTAAGGGGCTTGTAGGAGTTCATTGAGGAAATGTTAATGATTGTTGCGTTTTCCTTGCCAACCATATCCTTTGCAAAAACCTGAGTTGTAAGAAGAGTGCCCAGGAAATTAAGGTTGAAAACAAATTCAATGCCCTTGGGGTCAAGGTCAAAGAATGTTTTAACATCCTCTGCTTTTTCAGCAAGGTCGCAAAGCTCAAATTTTTCCTTTGTTGTGTTGCCACTGGGGTGGTTACCACCTGCACCATTAATGAGAATATCGCAGGTACCGATTTTTTCATTAATAATCTTTCTTGCATTTTCAAGGCTTTCTTTTTCAAGAACATTACAGGCAACGCCAATTGCCTCGTAACCCTCTGCCTTGATTTCGTCTGCAATTGCATTAGCTGCCTCTTCTCTTAAATCAAGAATTGCAACCTTAACGCCCTGACGGGCAAGGTCCTTTGCAAAGCCACCGCAGAGAACACCGCCGCCACCTGTAACAACTGCAACTCTGCCTTTTAAATTTTCGTGATTAAACATATTTGAAACTCCTTGATATTTATTAATATTTTCTGATAGTTACATCTTTTAAGCTTGCTTTTTCAAGGCAAACATCAAGTGCATCTGCTGCTGCATCAAATGCCGCACGGTTAGTGGGGTAGGTGTAATCGTCTTTGAGTTGGTCTGCAGTACCGCCTTCACCCTCTAAATCCTTGAGGCCGTCAAACACTTTAAGGTGGGGCTCAAGAGTAAGGAAATGTGCGCCATCCTTTTCCTTTGAGAATCTTGTGAGAAGCTCAACAATGTTACCGTCACCAAGACCTGCAGGACGAACCTTGCCACCCTCATAAAGACAGTCTTTAACGTGGAAATAGTCAATGTAATCCTTTAATAGCTCATAAGCGGGGAGAATATCAACACCGCACTGAATAAAGTTTGAGGGGTCAAAAATACCCTTGATTTTGCCCTCAAAGGCTTTGTATATTTCAAGGCAACGGATTTCGTTGTCGCCATAAATATCCTTTTCGTTTTCGTGACAGCACCAGATACCATTTTCAAGAGAGTAACTGCACATTTTATCAAGTCTTTCGAAAACCTCGTCACGATATTCCTCTAAGCTCTGACCTTTTGTAAAGAAAAAGCTGAACATTCTGATTCTTTCTGTACCGAGAATATTTGCAACCTCAACACAGTTTTTGAAATCCTCAAAATGAGGTGCAAAATCATCAGTGATTTCTATTTTGCCGTAATGAGAACCGATGGCAGAAACGCCGATACCGTTATCATCAAGAATTTTTTTGAGTTCCTTTGCCTGTTCAACAGAGTAAAGGGAAATATTACCCTCGTCAAGTCCGCGAGGCTCAATGTGAGTCATACCGTGTGCCTTTAAAGCGGCAATTTGTTCTTTTATTCCGCCACCAGCTTCATCAGCAAATGCGGAAAGATAAAATGTACAAGCCATTTTTGTTACTCCTTTATAGTCTTAGTTTTTTATTTCCTTTTATGATAAAAATATGCTTTTATTTTTTAGAATGTATTTAGCAGAAAGTCTTAAAAGCTCATCGGAATTGTAAACAGAAGAAAATTCCTCATCAACCCTTGCTATGATATCATAGTCAATTGAAACCTCACTGTCAGGGTCATACATTGGCAAAAGTCTTCCGTAATGCTCAACGTATTTCCCCTCACCAATAGCATTCAATGCATCGGGAACAACAGAAATAAGAGGCTCGCCGTTGTTTTTGAAAAATGTTGATAGACCTTTTTTTGCATCCTCGTCAAAATATTCAAGAGCATAAACGAATTTCTTTTCCTGAGGAAGTGTATTGAAGAGCTCTGTCATATCCGTTGCTTTTTCAAGCATAACCTGAATATTCATAGCAACTCCGTGGAGAAGCTCGGTTTCTTCTGTGGAATTGAGCTTTTCTTCTGTGAGAACAGTGAATTTTTCTCGTAATTCGTAATCTCTTTTCCAGATAGCAGCTTCTTTTTTCAGTCTTTCTCTGCGTTCTTTCCCTGATTTAAGAGCCTTAATCCAAGCAAAAATTGCAATAATTATTGCAACTAAAAGTATTACCCAGTAATACCATTGAACACCAAAAAGCATTTAATCACCCATTCTGTAAAGATTTGTAAATATCACTCTTTTTAAGCCCTGTTTGCTTGGCAATTTCCTTGGCGGCTTCGTTTTTGGAAAGCCCGTCTTCAACAAGCCTTAAAGCCAATTTAACTGCTACATCAATAGTGATTTCTTTTTCCTCTTCTTCGGATTTTCCCTCAACAATGAGAACATACTCACCCTTTGCACTGCCGTCCTTATATTTTTCTGCCGCTTCAAAAAGGGTAGTGCGCTCAACATTTTCGTGGATTTTGGTGATTTCCTTAACGAGAGCAATATTTCTGTTGCCAAAATATTTTGCCATATCAGAAAGTGTTGAAGCTAACTTGTGAGGTGCTTCGTAGAAAATCATTGTACGCTTTTCGTTGATAAGCTCTTCAAGGTGTTTTTTTCTGTTCTGCTTTGAAACAGTCAGAAAGCCCTCAAATGTAAATCTGCCCGAAGGCATACCTGAAATTGCAAGAGCAGTAACAAAAGCGCAGGGACCGGGTACGGCAAGCACTTGAATCCCGTTTTCGTGGCAAAGCTTTGTTAAATCTTCGCCCGGGTCAGAAATTATCGGCATACCTGCATCAGAAACAAGAGCGCAGTTTTCACCATTCAGAAGGCGGTCAATAATAACTCCGCCTCTTTGAGCGCGGTTGTGTTCATAGTAGCTTACCATTGGCTTTTTAATGCCGAAGTGGTTAAGAAGCTTTATTGTTACTCTCGTATCTTCCGCGGCAATAAAATCACATTCGGAAAGCACCTGCACTGCACGGGGTGAAAAATCGCCCAGGTTACCGATAGGTGTTCCTACAACATAAAGTATTCCTGCCATTATAAAACATTACCTTCCGCATCAAATAAAGGAAGCTTTTCAAGAAAAATAATATCTTTTCTGTCTGCGGCGTCACCCTCTGCAAGAACTGCAAGAGCGCCTGCATACTGAACCTCTGCCATTTCAATAAGCTTTTCAACTGCCTTGAGAGATTCGCCTGTTGAAATAACATCATCAACAATAATGACCTTTTTGCCCTTCATCTGCTCTGCTTCTGCAGTGTCAAGGTAAAGGTGTTGTTCACCCTCGGTTGTAATTGAGTTAACAACAACATCAAAAACACCTGTCATATAGAGCTTGGGCTTCTTTCTTGCAACAAAATATTTCTTACCACTCTGGCGTGACATTTCGTGAGCAAGAGGGATACCCTTTGCCTCTGCGGTGATTATGTAATCAAATTCAGGTGCTTTTTTTAGAAGTGCATCTGCACAAGCAACTGTAAGCTCTGCATCACCAAACATAACGAAAGCACCAATCTGAAGCTTTTCGTTAAGGGGGCAGAGAGGAAGATTTCTGTCAAGTCCTGCAATTTTCATTGAATGATACATTTGTATCTCTCCTTTGAGGTGCACAAACTACACCATTATTCTACATTTTAATTATATAAAATAGGCAGAAAAAGTCAATAAGAAACAATGTTGAAAATAGTTCTATATTATTGTATAATAGTTCTATATTTATATGGAGTGAGTAGATAATATGCATATACCAACCTGCGAAACAAACGAACTTAATATAATCCCATTTGAAGAGGCACTTCTGAAAGAATCAGATGGCTCTTTTGAATATGACAGAAAAAAATGGCTCTATGTTCCAAACGCTTATACGGAATATCGTTATATTCTTGGAACAAGGGGCGAAAATCCTTTAATCTGTATCGGAATCAATCCGTCAACAGCAAAGCCGGATGATCTTGATAATACATTAAAATCTGTTGAGCGTACTGCCACTTTTAATGGGTTTGACAGTTTTATTATGTTCAATGTATATGCCCAGAGAGCAACCAACCCTAAAGATATGGACGGGGCTTTTAACGAGTGTTTACATAATGAAAATATGAACGCCTTCCGCTATATTCTTGCATCCTATGGTGAGGGTAAAACTCCTGCAGTATGGGCGGCTTGGGGAACTATTATCGAAAAAAGACCATATCTTATCCCTTGTGTTAAAGATATGATTAAAATCGGTAATGAATTCGGTGCAAAATGGTATACAGTGGGTAAACGTTCCATCAAAGGACACCCCCACCATCCCTTATATCTCAAAAACAACAGTCCTGTTGAGGATTTTGATATAGAAAGTTATATTTTAACACTTGAAAATATTTAATCTGTGTTGACATTTTGCGACAGACTATGATATAATTCACAAGTATATTTTTCAAAAACTGTGAAGAGAACAAGTAGCACTTTTCAGCGTAAAAAAGAGAGTTGCCGTTTGGTGAGAGGCGCGTGAGCGGATAGTGTGAATACATCTCGGAGTTTCGCACCGAAAATTTCAGTAGGCTGCGGCGGGTGCGCCCGTTAAAGCGTTTGAGTTTTATACTCGTTAAGGCAGGTTGCGTGAGCGATTTGCGAAAAAAGGTGGTAACACGGTCAGGTTATACTGCTCGTCCTTTAACTTCGGTTATGGGACGAGTTTTTTATTTTTCAAAAAACAAAAAGGAATGAAAAACTTTGCCTATTACAGATTTTCTTGTGATTAATGCAAATAATCACAAAAATGAGGTTGCTCTTGTTGAAATTAACCCTGAAATGCAGGGCAAAAGCCGTCAGACATGGCGTGAATATTCTCTTATTGAAACAAACCCTTTCAATGTTGGCAGAAGTGAGCTTACATGGGGCGAGTTTGATAAAAGAGCAAACCGATTTGCAAACCTTCTTCTTTCAAGAGGTATCAAAAAAGGGGACAGAGTTGCAATTCTTCTTATGAACGGAATTGAATGGCTTCCCATTTACTTTGGTATTCTTAAAACAGGTGCTCTTGCAGTTCCTCTTAACTACCGCTATACTGCGGAAGAAATCAAATATTGCTTAAAGCTTTCTGATAGCGATGTTCTTGTTTTCGGTCCTGAGTTTACAGGTCGTGTAGAGGAAATTGCTCACAGAATTCCGGATGTTAAATATTCTTTCTATGTAGGTGAGGATTGCCCCACCTTTGCAGAAAGCTATGACAGACTCGTTACATATTGCTCATCTCATGCGCCCGGAATTGAAATTTCTGACGAGGATGAGGCGGCAGTTTATTTCTCATCAGGTACAACAGGCTTCCCCAAAGCAATTCTTCACGCTCACAAGAGCCTTGTTCACGCAGCTTTAACAGAACAGAAGCACCATTCACAATGCAGAGATGATGTGTTCCTTTGCATTCCGCCTCTTTATCATACAGGTGCTAAAATGCACTGGTTCGGTTCTCTTGTTGCAGGTAGTAAGGCAGTGCTTCTTAAGGGTACAAAGCCTGAGCTTATTATCAAAACTGCAAGTGAAGAAGGATGCACAATTGTATGGCTTCTTGTTCCCTGGGCTCAGGATATTCTGGATGCTATTGAAAGCGGTGAAATTGATTTAAGTGAATATTCACTTTCTCAGTGGAGATTGATGCATATAGGAGCTCAGCCTGTTCCACCAAGCCTTATTAAGCGTTGGCTTTCTATATTCCCTCATCATCAGTACGACACAAACTATGGTCTTAGCGAATCCATCGGACCCGGTTGTGTTCACCTTGGTGTTGAAAATGTTCATAAGGTTGGCGCAATCGGTAAAGCAGGCTATGGTTGGGAAGTTAAAATAGTTGACGAGAATAAAAATGAAGTTGCCAAAGGCGAGGTCGGTGAGCTTGCAGTTAAAGGTCCCGGAGTAATGCTTTGCTATTATAAAGATGAAAAAGCAACTAATGAGGTTCTCGCAGATGGTTGGCTTTACACAGGTGATATGGCTCAGGAAGATGAAGACGGATTTATCTTCCTTGTTGACCGTAAGAAGGATGTTATTATTTCAGGCGGTGAAAACCTTTATCCCGTACAGATTGAAGACTTCCTTCGTAAATATGATAAAATCAAGGATGTTGCGGTTATCGGTCTTCCCGATGCCCGTCTTGGTGAAATTGCCGCCGCTATTATTGAAGCAAAAGAGGGCGAAACCATAACAGAAGATGATATCAACGATTTCTGCTATGACTTACCAAGATATAAGCGCCCGAGAAAGCTTATTTTTGCTAAGGTTCCCCGTAACCCCACAGGTAAAATCGAGAAACCCAAGCTTCGCGAGATGTATTGTGGTGAAAGCCTTGTTGCTTCACAGAATGAAATCAATAAATAATTAAACCAAAGAGGTATATATAATGAAAAAGTTACTTTTGGGTAATGAAGCGGTTGCACGCGGTCTTTATGAGGGCGGTTGCAGAGTTGCTTCAAGCTACCCCGGAACACCCAGTACAGAGGTTACAGAGTGCATTTCTACATACGATGAGATTACAAGCGAATGGGCACCCAATGAAAAGGTTGCAATGGAGCTGGCTTTCGGTGCCGCTGTTGCAGGTGCGCGTTCATTCTGTGCTATGAAGCACGTTGGTCTTAATGTTGCCGCAGACCCTCTTTTTACATCTTCCTATACAGGTGTTAATGCAGGTCTTGTTGTGGTTGTTGCAGATGACCCCGGTATGCATTCCTCACAGAATGAACAGGATAGCCGTCACTATGCACAGGCTTCAAAAATTATGATGCTTGAGCCTTCAGATTCTGACGAATGCCTTAAATATTCAAAAATGGCGTTTGAGCTTTCAGAAAAGTTTGATACACCTGTTATTCTCCGTCTTACAACAAGAGTTTCTCATTCAAGAAGCCTTGCAGAAGTTTCCGACAGAGTTGATAATGGTCTTAAACCTTATGAGAAAAATGCACCTAAATATGTTATGGTTCCTGCTAACGCAAAGGTGAAGCATGTTCAGGTTGAAAAGAGAATTTTAGACCAGATTGAGTATTGCGAAACAGAAGCAGTTGAAACCGGTCTTAACAGCGTTGAATATAACGATAAGAAAATCGGTGTTATTACTGCAGGTATCTGCTATGAATATGCAAAGGAAGCTCTTGGCGATAAAGCATCTTACCTCAAATTAGGTTGCGTTTATCCTCTTCCTGAAAAGCTTATCAAGGATTTCTGTGCAGAATGTGAAACTGTTTATGTTCTCGAAGAGCTTGATGATTATATTGAAACTCATTGCCGTAAAATCGGCGTTGATGTAAAGGGTAAAGCAGAATTTACTCTTCTCGGTGAATATTCACAGGGCCTTATCAGAAAGGTAATTCTCGGTGAAGAAAGTAAATCTCTTAAAGCTGATGTTGAAATCCCTGCAAGACCTCCTGTTCTTTGTGCAGGCTGTCCTCACCGTGGTCTTTTCTATGCTCTTAAAAAGCTTAATGTAACCGTTAGCGGTGACATCGGTTGCTATACTCTCGGTGCATCAAAGCCCCTCGGTATGATTGATACAGTTCTTTGTATGGGTGGTAGCGTATCAGGTCTTCACGGCAGAAACCTTGCAGACCCCGAGCACGCAAATAAATCCGTTGCAGTTATCGGTGACTCAACCTTTATTCACTCAGGTGTTACAGGTCTTATTGATATTGCTTACAATAATAGCAATTCCGTTACAATTATTCTTGATAATAGTATAACAGGTATGACAGGTCACCAGCAGAACCCCACAACAGGCTTCAATATCAAAGGCGAGCCTGCAGCGGCAGTAAGCCTTGAAAAGCTTTGCGAAGCAGTTGGCATCAACAATGTTTTTGTTGTTGACCCTTATAACCTTGACGAAAGCTATACAACAATCAAAAATGCGCTTGAGCTTAATGCTCCTGCAGTTGTTATTTCAAGAAGACCTTGTGCTCTTCTTAAAACCGTTAAGCATAACCCACCTCTTAAGGTTAATAAAGATAAATGTAAATCCTGTAAGATGTGTATGAAAATCGGTTGTCCTGCTATCAGCATGAAAGACGGCAAAGCAGAAATCGACTTTACACAGTGCCTCGGTTGCAATGTTTGCTCACAGCTTTGCAAATTCGGTGCTATTGAATAAGAAAGGAGAGAGCTAAAAATGAATAAAGCTATAATGATAGTTGGCGTTGGCGGTCAGGGAACTCTTCTTGCAAGCCGTATTTTAGGTAGTGCTCTTCTTTCACAAGGGTACGATGTTAAGGTTTCCGAGGTTCACGGAATGAGCCAGCGTGGCGGTTCCGTTGTTACTTATGTTAAATATGGTGAAAAGGTATATTCTCCCGTTGTTGGCGAGGGCGAAGCAGACCTTATTCTCGCATTTGAACAGCTTGAAGCAGCAAGATGGCTTTCCTGCCTTAAGCCTGACGGTAAAGTAATCGTTAACACACAGAAAATTGACCCTATGTCAGTTGTTATCGGTGACAGCGTTTATCCCGATGGTGTTCTTGATGCAGTAAGAAATGCAGGTGCAGCAGTTGTTGAGCTTGACGCTCTTCCTCTTGCAGTCCAGGCAGGTTCACCTAAAGCTACAAACGTTGTTCTTATTGGCGCAATGGCAAAAAATACAGATATTCCCAAGGAAATTTGGTTGGATGCAGTTAAATCCTGTGTCCCCGCAAAATTCCTCGAAATGAACCTTAAAGCATTCGAGCTTGGGTATAATAAATAAAATACACAAGGCATCAAGATAATTTGTCTTGATGCCTTGTGTTATGTGAAGGTGTTTAATGGCACAGGCAAGCCGGTGCCTTACGGGTGCGATGATTTTAGTGAGTTTTTATAGTTGAGAGCTATAACCGTAAGGTATAGGCTTGCCTATACCTCAGGACACATTAATAGGGGGGAATTTATTTTGTATAAAAAGAAAACTATTGCAAGTGAAGGGAATTGAAAATGTATTGACTAATCTTGTCTAATATGTTAATATAAACCCAAAGGAGGAATTAAAATGAAAAAAATTATATCATTATTCTTAGTTTCCTTGCTGATGTTTTCAGCAATCTTTTGTGTGCCTGTAAGTGCAGCCTCAAAGTCAGACGGAACATTTTATTATGAATTATCTACAAATAAAAAATACTATATTATTTGTGATACAGTTTCAAAAATAAAGGGTTCTGTTAAGATTCCTAAAGAGTTTAAAGGCTTGCCTGTTAAAGCAATAGATGGCAGAGCTTTTTGGGATTGTGATGGAATTACATCAGTATCAATTTATTCTAATATTGAAAAAATTGGTGAAAATGCCTTTGGACACTGCGATAAGCTTTCAGAAATTTTTGTGTCTGATTATGTAGATTATATTCATTCTACTGCCTTTGATAATACAGCATATTATAATGATTACGCTAATAGGGTAAGCGATGTGTTTTATGTTGGCAATCATTTTATTAAAGCTACGGGTATTTCCGGTAATTATCGTATTAAAGAGGGTACCAAAACTATTGCCGCAGCAGCTTTTAAGGGTTGTGGCAAATTGAAAGCTGTTATTCTGCCAACCTCAATTAAGGCTATTCACGAGTATACTTTTAATAGTTGCAGTTCTCTTGAGCATATTTATATTCCCGAGGGTGTTGAATCAATCGGTAGTTATGCTTTTGAAGGTTGTCCGTTAAAGTATATTCATTTACCATCCACATTAAAATCAATTGGTGAGTGTGCATTGACTAGACTGTCAACAATTTATGTTCCTGAAAATGTTTCTTACATTTCGTTGTGGGGGATTGATACCGATGTTGGTATGGTTTATGGAGAAAAAGGTTCTTATGTAGAGAAAATTGCTGAAAAGTATGAATTGCCCTTTACTCCTATTTCAAAACATACCCATAATATTGAAACTGTAAATTTTGCTACTGCATCTGTTAATCGTTGTGGTATTACCTTTACTAAATGTGATGGTTGCGGTCAGATTTTTGACTATAAAGTTACAGCACAGAAAAAACCATCCAAGGTTACTTTAGGTGAAATCGAAAATACCGAGATAGGTGTGCGTATGTTTTTTAGCGCTGTTAAGGGTGCCGATGCTTATCGTGTTTACAGAAGAAATTATGGTGAAGATGAGTGGAGCGTAATTGGTGTTTCGTATTATGATTACTTTTATGATTATAATGCAAAAAACAACAAAAAATATCAATATACTGTAAAAGCTCTTAACGAGGCAGGTACAGGTGCTTCCAGCGGAACAAGATTAACAATCAAATTTGTTTCAATGCCTGAAATTACAGGTCTTGTGAATAACACTGCAGGTGTTAAAATTTCTTGGAAGAAAGTTAATTATGCTGATAGATATTATCTTTACAGATTTAATGAAACCGAAAGAAAATGGGAGCGCATAGTACGCATTTCAGGGAACAAAACCTTCAGCTATGTTGACGAGGATGTAAAATCAGGCAAGAGATATTATTATAAAATTAAAGCCTATAATGATGGTTATCTGTCAGGTGATGTAGGTGGCGGTGCCCCTGCAATTGAAAGATTGAGCACCCCCAAGCTCTCAACTGTTGCATCAACAAAGAGTGGTGTTAAATTTACCTGGAAAAAGGTTACCGGTGCAGATGCTTATATCGTTTACAGAAAAACAGGCACCACAGGTAAGTGGAAAGAAATAAAAACCATTGAAGATGGTTCAACAGTTTCTTATACCGATAAAACCGCAGAAAAGGGCAAAACTTATTATTACTCTGTAAGAGCAAGCAGATATGGTATGTATAAGAGCGCATATAATACAACCGGTTTGAAAATAAAAGATAAATATTAAAAATCAAAGGCACTCAGTTCATCATTTGAATTGGGTGCCGTTTTTATCTTGAAAAACAAATATGTGTATGATATATTGATGTAAACAATGTTGCTTTCGTATTAATATGGGGTGATGAGATGGAATATACTACAGTTTATGAAATTGCAACAACATATTTCCCGATATATTATATATTTCCCTTTGTGTTTTTGCTTTTGTTTGCTTTTTTGTTTTATAAGCTGATAAAATTAAAAATAAAAAATGCACTTTGTGTTATTTTGCCTTTAGCCATCGCCTTAATGTCATTTCTTTGTATAGCTTGCGTGTATGATTACATTGATACCCAAAATAATATAATAAAGCCGTATTTTGACGGCGAGTATAAAACGGTTTCAGGTGTTGTAGAAAACTTTAAACCCTTACCATCAAAAGGAAACGGAACTGAATCCTTTGAGGTTAACGGAATTGAATTTGAATACTCAAAATCATCAATAGCTTATGTGGGATACAACATTGAATCTTCTGCTGGTGGATATATAAATAAAAATGGTCTAAATGTTCGTTTAAAATATATATATGATGATGTGTATGATAGGAATTTAATTTTGAAATTGGAAATTTTAAATGAACAATAAAACAAGGCTTCAGGACAGTAAAAGGTCCTGAAGCCTTAAATTTTATTAGTAATGTCGATATACAAGCAAGCTTGTTCGATATATTTTATTTTATAAAATTCGATATATTCAGCGTTGCTGAATTCGATATGATATAAATCCTTATTATCTCGTGCCAACGGCACATATCGAATCGAAAGATATATCGAACCGAAGGTATATCGAAAATCCGTAGGATTTATATCGCTGTGGCTTTGCCACATCATACATCCTTATAATCCACCTCAATATACCCATCCCCATCAATATCTTCAGGTAACTGAGGTTTGTTTTTATTTATAACAATTTCAGAAACTATTTTAACAATACCGAAAACAAGAAGACCGAAGCCCACCATAGAGGTTATTGAGGTTGCGCCCTTAAATGGATTGAGAATAAGAGAGATGCCGTATAATCCGATAATAACCGCAAAAATCTTTGAAAAAAGACCGCCTTTGCCTGAAAAGAACGAGGAAACACCATATATTACAATGGAGATACCAATAACAAATGGGAGAACTGACATCAGGAATTTCGGGTGTAAAAGAAGCATAAATGCAACTGCCAAAAGCACTATTCCCGATATTAAATCAATAATATTGGGTGTGCTTTCTTTTTTAGCTTTAACATAACGGACTGTTCTTATAACTCCTCCAATAAGGGTTGCACCACCTAAAACATAGCAAACAGTCATTAAAGATGTGTCAGGGAAAAGCAGAACAAAAAGCCCTATTATTGCAAAAATTCCGCCGATAATTACATTGAAAATATTATCAGGTATTTTCTTTCTTAATTTTTTCATTTTTATATTCACCTTGAAATTATTATTTGATTTATTATCAAATATATTGTACCACAAAAAACTACCAAATAATTACAAATATATTAATAATAGTTTAAATTTAATCGCTAATTGCTATTTGCTATACGCCGGCGACTGGCAACTGGCGACTGGTGGCTATCAACTTGCAACTATTTTCACAACTCTTCATATAATATATCGGTGAATTGTATGATAAAAATGTATTTTAAGCCGAGGCTGAAGCGTCCGCCACCTATAATGGCAAAGCGATTATATTTTAAGAAAAGGCGGAATACACTTGCTTTCAGAATTTGTGCAGTTAGTTTGGTTTTTATTATTCTTTGTGTTTTGTTGGATGTTCGTCTGCGCCCGATTATAGAAACAGTGGGCGGTAATGCCCTTAAAAATAGTCTTACAAACGTGGTTGATGGTGCGGTTAATGAAATTGTAGATGAGCTTGGTGTGAAATACGGAGAAATGGTGAATATAGAAAAAAACAGCGACGGTACAATCGCTGCCTTAACCCTTAATAATACTGCAATTAACGGCTATAAAGCAGAGTTAGCAGACGCTTGTTCTGATAAGCTTTCGGATTTTGATAAAACCATTGTTCCCGTATCTTTAGGCTCTTTGTTGGGTGGTTCATTTTTGAACGGCAGAGGGTTTGATATAAATGTCCGTGCTACTATTTATGGTTTTGCAGTAACAGATATTATTTCAAAATTTGAAAGCGCAGGAATTAATCAGACCCGTCATATAATTTACCTTGAGGTCAAAGCTTCAGCTTATGCTTATATGGGACTTTGCCGACTTGAAGAAAGTGTTGACGAAACAATTATACTTGTGGAAACGATTATTATAGGTGACGTGCCAAATTCATTCTACATAGGCAACGAAGAAATAAATTACCCATATATTCCTGATTAGAATATATGGGTAAAAATTTTATTCGTTTATAAAACTATCCATAAGTGTGAAGCCCACTTCAACATAGTTTCCTGCTTCTTTAGCAGTAGTCTCTGTGAAGCTTTCAATGCCGTTGTCCTTAGCTTTTGATTTCTGATAAATAAGATAGGGAACAGCGTCGCCTGCGTGAGTCATTGTAACAATGGGGGTGGGATGGTCGGGAAGAATCATAACCTTGTAGTCCTCGTATTTATCAAGCTCGGGAAGAACTCTCGCAAGAACTCTCTCGTCAATCATTTCGATTGCCTTAACCTTGTTTTCAGGTTCATTTCTGTGACCACATTCATCGGGGGCTTCAATATGAATATAAACAAAATCCTTTGTTTTAAGCTCTTCAATAGCGCAGTCTGCCTTGCCCTTAAAGTTAGTGTCTATGTAGCCCGTTGCGCCTTCAACATCGGGAGAACCCATACCTGCGCATTTTGCAATACCTTTAAGAAGGTCAACTGCGGAAATGATTGAACCGTCAACACCATATTTTTCTTTGAAATTGGAAAGTGATGGTTTTGTTCCCTCACCCCAGAGCCAAATCGAGTTTGCAGGGCGCTCACCCTTTGCCATTCTTTCTTTGTTAA
>JAZNJB010000016.1:0-3488 GCA_045577815.1 Acutalibacteraceae bacterium | reverse complement strand
AATATTATCAAGGAATTTCAAAAAGATTATCCGAACATTGACTATGAACTTCTGTTGGGTGATTACACCGAAATTGAGGAATGGATACATACAGGTAGAGTTGATTGTGGATTTTTAAGATTGCCCACCCACCCTGAATTTGAAACAATATTTCTCCAAAAAGACAAGCTTATAGCAATAATCCCTGAAAATCATTCATTGAAAGATTGCAATAAGTTCCCTGTAACTGCTCTTTGCAATGAACCTTTTATGCTTCTTGAGAAAGGTGCAAAAGCAGAAATTTCGGAAATATTTGAGCGTAACAATTTAACACCAAATGTAAAATTTACTACTTGGGACGATTACGCTGTAATGTCTATGGTAGAAAGCGGACTTGGCATAGCGATTCTTCCTGAGTTAATTTTAAAGCGTGTTCCATATAGAATTATAGCAAAAGAACTTGATGTTCCCGCGTATCGAAACATAGGACTCGCACTGCGAGATAAGAAAACTGCTTCTCTTGCAGTAAAACGGTTTATTGAATATTTACAATACAGATAAGTTATACCAACTTCCACCTACATTTCAGTAAGTGGGAGTTGCTGTTTTTATTTAAATTTTAGTTATCAATCACTTCATACAGCGTTTCCTGAAATGCTGGAAGCCACCACTCTTTGTAGCCTGCTTTTGTGGGATGGATATGGTCAATAAGATATATTGCTTTTTGCTCGTCGGTGATATTATTGATTTCTTCATCGTTCCATAAATCAATAACAGTAATATCCCATTTCTTTTGAATTTCCAACAGCAAATCTACCCTCGTAATCCACTAATTGTATATTATAGATTTATATGATAACATAAATAAAAAACGTCTTCAACACGATAAATAAAAAACTTCTTCAACACAACCTTCTTGTTATTTAACTGTGCCTATGTTATACTGATTTTATGCTAAATATAGAATCAGAGGTGCAGAAATGACAACTCAGGAATATTTAAAACTCATTGATAATGTTAACGAAAATGGTAAATACAAAGCAGATTGGGCCTCCCTTTCTCACCACAAGGTTCCCGCTTGGTTCATGCGCGATAAGCTTGGAATTTTCATTCATTGGGGTATTTACAGCGTACCTGCACACGGCTGTGAATGGTATTCCAGAGGTATGTATGACCCTAACTGCGGAGATTTTGAATACCACAGAAAAACCTATGGCGATCAAAAGGATTTTGGTTATAAAGACTTTATTCCAATGTTCAAGGCAGAAAAATTTGATGCAGAAAAATGGATTTCACTTTTCAAAAAAGCGGGTATCAAATATGTTATGCCTGTTGCAGAGCATCACGATGGCTTTGCAATGTATGATACAGAATTCAACCGCTGGAATTCAAAGGAAATGGGACCTTGCCGTGATGTTGTTGGCGAATTGAAAGCCGAATGTGAAAAGCAAGGACTTACCCTTTGCGCATCAACTCACAGAGCCGAGCACTATTTCTTTATGAATATGGGCAGAACTTTTGACAGCGATGTAAATGATGAAAATTATAGTGATTTTTATGGTCCTGCCGTTTACTGCAAAGAGTTTCATTCAGGTGATTTACACAAATACACCGCTGATACATATTCTCTCGGAGCAAGCAAGGAATGGCTGGAAGACTGGCTTGTTCGTACCTGTGAGCTTATTGATAAATACAAACCTGCAGTCCTCTATTTTGATTGGTGGATTCACAATCATTCTTTCAAGCCTTATCTCAAAAAGCTTGCGGCATATTACTACAACCGCGCAGAAGAATGGGGCAAGGAAGTAACCATTAACTATAAGCACGAGGCTTTCCCACCAAATGTGGCAACATTTGATGTTGAAAGAGGTGCATTAACAGGAATTTCACCGACTTATTGGCAGACAGATACAGCAATAGGTAAATGCTCCTGGGGTTATACAACGGACAACAAATTCAAAAGTTCCCGTCAAGTTATCTGTGACCTTGTTGATATAGTTTCTAAAAACGGAAACCTGCTCATAAACATCGGTCCAAAACCTGATGGCACAATTACAGATGAAGAAACTAAAGTTTTGCTTGATTTGGGCGAATGGCTTAAAACCAATGGCGAAGGTATTTATGGTACAACTTTTTGGAAACAGTTCGGTGAAGGCAAAATAAATACCGCAGGCGGTTATTTCTCCGATGGCGATGAGCAACAATTCACTGACAAGGATTTCAGATTCACATACAAAAACGGATATCTTTATGTATTCCAGATGCGCCCGACGAAGACAGTTGAAATAAAAACTCTCAAAAAACATAATCCGCACGATTATCTTATTGAAAGCATTGAATTGCTGGGTAGCGATGAGAAAATCAATTTCACAAGAGATGAAAATTCGCTTAAAATAAATATCAATGGTGAAATTAAAAATGATTTACCCGTCTGCTTTAAAATTGAGATAAGTTAAAAATCAATAAATGATAACAAGACCGAACCCCTTGATAACCAAAGGTGATTCGGTCTTGTTTATATATCTACAAATTGGAATTGGTCAAATTGAAATTATTGCTTCCACAAACTGGTTTGCCTTTTCGGTATGAATACCGTGACCGCAATCAAATCGCTGGATTTTCATATTTTCAATCAAGGAATTGACTCTCTGCAAATCTTCATCAGACAATGCACCTTGCAACAAACCATTTTCACCAATCGTTGTGTTTGCTTTCATAAACAGAGTTTTGCATTTGATTTTAGAAAGAAGGTCATTGTAATCAACAGTGTCATTGAACGAATCGTTATAAAAGGCTTCTCCAAAATGAGGGTCATAATATTGCAGGCCATTAAAGCCTTCTAAAAACTTTTTAGGCCAAAACAGAACTTTCAGATTTTTGTCGGGATGTTTGGTTCGGTATTTCAATGCGAAACCACTCAGTTTTTCTCTGACAGTTTCTCTGGATTCATCGGGAAAGAAATTCCAGCAATATTGATTCTTGAAATAATAATAGACGAAATCCTTTTCCACATCCTGTAAAAGGAAATTATGGCAGACAGAGGATAAATCCTTGTAATTGTATGTATTGTATCTTCTTTCGCCCCAGCTTGAGAAGAACGGAGGGTCTTCCAATATTAGTTTGGTGCATCTGGGAGATTGTGCTGCAATGTACGCTGCGATCAGTCCACCTGACGAATGACCCAACACGGCAACACAATCACAAATCACATTTTCAATAAAGTCCATGATGTCGTTGCCGATACTGACCAGATTGTATTTTTCTGGATTGTGGGAACTCTTTCCGTGTCCGTAATAATCTACCATGTACACATGGTAGTACTTTGCAAGTTTTGTAACAACATTATCGAAGCTACAAGAGTTTGTCCCCTGGGCATGAAGCAGTAATAATTTGTTTTTTGCGGTTCCAACCTCATAGTAGTTCAAAATACTGCTATCATCAATTTTATACTGTGCATTATGAATCTTCATGTTGTATACTCACCTCGTCAAATTCTTATTTGTTGAATT